>DASXLD010000063.1:0-45214 GCA_036496385.1 Caldimonas sp.
GCTCTGCTAGCCCGGTGCTAGCCGGTTGATCTTTGGGGGTGGCCGGGAAACCTGAAGGTCGCTGTTTCCCTATGAGAATTTGGCGCGCCCGGCAGGATTTGAACCCACGACCCCCTGGTTCGTAGGTAACCCGCCAAGTGCAATTCATTGATGCAGCACTAGTTCGCCGAGTGGCTGTTCCGCCCTTCTGCTCGGTCTTGCACCTTGCTGCACCCTTCAGTCCCTGGCAAAGTCCCTTGCGAACGGCGACAGCGAGCGCGGTCCACGACCTTCGCCTGGGCATCGTTGAATACCATTTGTCCGGCGTTGTTGCCCTGCGGGCATACACCAAGGCCAATCCACGCGAGAAAGCCAATGCGATCATCGAATTCCCGATCGAAGTAAGCGACTCGCGCCGGCTTGCGGCTTGCGTAGGGCGCGCACCGGGGATTAGGCGGCGCCCTAAGATGAAAAACCCCGCCATCCGGCGGCGCTGCGGTTCTTCACGCTGCGTGCGCCGGATATCCTTGCGCATGCACGGCGTCGCGAACGACCGACCGACCTATCTGGCTCCGAGCGCCCTCGTCGTGGCTTGTGCGCCCAAGAGCTTACTTCCGAGTCCAGCAACCAAGAAAGGGAGAGACACGCATCCAATATCCGCCGCGAACATGGCCGCCGGGCTCCCAGTAGCGTTGAAAATCGAGTACGTCAACACAAGGCCGAGGTGGCCCGCAATACCTCCCGCATACGAGACTGCGAGCGCCTTTGCGTTCATTACGCCGGACTTCAGGCAAACGTAGATAACCCAGAGCGAGATCGGGACGAAAAGCAGTATTCCCGTCACAACGCCCGGGTAGGCGTCGGAACCTTGCAGCAGGACGGTCACGATATGAAACACCCCATTGAAAAGGATGAAGCCAAAGAAGGTCAGACCGATGACTATGTTGCGCCTCGATAGGTACGCGGCGATCGGCGCCGCTACCCAGACAAGCGCGATGTTGACGAGCGGGTAATGCAATGTAGGAATCGGGCAATCCGGGTAAGGCGGATATCCCTGAGCAGCGCAAACGCCGCCAACAATGAAGTACACGCGCCCAAGAACATCGTGCGAGTACTCTTCAAATATGTGCAGCAAGTACATCGGCACAGCGAGCCAAGAGAGCCATACAGGATCCCACCAACGCGAGACGGCTGTTCGGCTTCGCATTACGTCCGTGGCGAACATCAACACCAAGATCACCAAGGCTGCCCCAAGGCCCATCCACGGCCACCCCAAGTCCCACTTGCTCCAGACCATCGGCGATCTCCCTGTCCAAAGGAACGGTCCGCCTATTAGGCCCCGGTCGGGCGCGCGCCGCTATGGGACCTTAGTGCTACCGGCGGAAAGCTGGGTCCTTGAAGCGGCGCGCAGCCCGGGTCCCTAGCGAAGTCCCTGCTGAAATAAAAACGGCCTGAGCGCTGTAACGCCCAAGCCGTTGAACTCGAAAGAGTGGCGCGCCCGGCAGGATTTGAACCCACGACCCCCTGGTTCGTAGCCAGGTACTCTATCCAACTGAGCTACGGGCGCGAAGGGGCGATTATAGCAGCGCGCCCCTTCGCCTTTCGCGCCGCGTATTGACGCGCGCCAGAGGCGCGACCATGCTGGCTGCTCGCTTTTCTCTGGGAGGAGAAGACCATGACTTCGCGTAGCCGTCGGCGTTTTGTCGCTGGGATGGGCGGTGTGCTTGCCGCTGGCACCATGGCCTCCGCGGTGCGCGCGGCGATGGGGCCCAACGACAAGTTCGACTTGGTGATCAAGGGCGGCGAGCTGCTCGACCCGAGCCAGAAGCTGCGCGGCAAGCGCGACATCGGCATGCGCTTCGGCAAGATCGAGGCGATCGAGGCGGACATTCCCGCGGCGCGTGGAAATCGCGTGCTCGACGCCGCCGGCAAGACGGTGCTGCCGGGCCTGGTCGATCTCCATTCGCACGTGTATCCCTACGGCTCGGCGATCGGCATCCCGGCCGACGAGCTGATTCCGTTCCAGGGCACCACCACCATGGTGTCGGCGGGCGACGCCGGCGCGAACAATTTCGCCGGCTTCCGCCGCTACGCCCGCGGATCGACGCGCACGCGGCTCTACGCCTTCGTGCACATCGCCAACATCGGCCTCGCCGGCTTTCCCGAGCCCGAGCTGTTCCACCTCGGCTTCGCCCATCCCGAGGAATGCGGCCGCACCATCGCGGAGAACGCCGACATCGCGATCGGCGCCAAGGTGCGCATGTCGGAGAACGTGATCAACCAGGCCGGCAGCGAGCCGCTCAAGCGCGCGGTCCGCGCCTGCGAGATCGCGGGCGGCGGCGCGCGGGTGATGTGCCACATCGGTGGCGTGGCGACGCCCGAGCTGATGTCGGAGATCCTCAATCTGCTGCGGCCGGGCGACATCCTCACCCACTGCTTCACCGGCTTCCCGAACAACGCCGGCAAGTTCACCAACATCGTGCAGGACGGCAAGCTCCTGCCGGCGGCGCTCGCGGCGAAGAAGCGCGGCGTGATCTTCGACGTCGGCCACGGCGGCGGCAGCTTCGACTTCACCGTCGCGGAAGCCGCGATGCAGCAGGGCGCGATGCCCGACACGATCTCCTCGGACATCCACGTCTTCTCCGGCAACTCGCCCTCCATTCCGTATCTCACCAACGTGATGAGCAAGTTCATGGCGCTCGGCTTCACGCTCGAGCAGGTGGTGCAGATGGCGAGCGCGGTGCCCGGGCGCATCATCAACCGCGCGCCGATGCTGGGAACGCTGCAGGTCGGCGGGCCGGCCGACGCCACGCTGGTCGAGGTGCAGCAGGGCTCGTTCGAGTTCCTCGACACGCGCAACAACAAGCGCTCGGGCAAGGCCCTGATCAAGCCGGTGCAGGCGGTGCTCTCCGGTATTGCCTTCGGCCGTCCGTACAACTCGCCATTTTCACCAAGCTGAGGCATGGCCTTCGTCCTGCAAGTCAGCATCAGCATCAAGCCCGAGAACGTCGACGCGTTCATGAAGAAGCTCGACGAGAACGCGCGCAACGCTCGCATGGAGCCCGGCTGCAAGCAGTTCGAGGTGCTCGTCGATCCGAACGACCGTACGAAGATCATGCTCTACGAGGTCTACAAGGACGAGGCGGCGTTCGAGGCGCACCAGCAGACGCCGCACTTCAAGAAGTACATAGCCGAAGCCGTGCCGCTGCTTGCCGACCGCGCGCGGACGGTGTGGCGCAGGGTCTCGCCTAGCTGACGCGCGCGTCAGTTACTTATCGATACAAATTCGCCGAGACGACGCGCGCGCTCACGACTCTAATCTCCTGAACGTCACTCTGTCGGGGGATTCGAGATGAAGAAAAGATTTGCTCTCGCGTGCGCACTTGTCGCCGCGCTCGCCGCACCGCTCGCGCAGGCCCAGCGCCGTGAGGTCGAGCGTTACCACACTGAGCACTGGGTCTACGACAACCGGTTCCATCACAATCACTACTACCCCGCGCTGGGATATGGGGTGACGGCGCTGCCGCCGGGCAACGTCGCGATCGGCTTCCGCGGTGCGCGTTTCTTCTTCCACTCGGGCGTCTGGTACCAGCCGGTCGGCCCGCGCTTCGTGGTGGTACGCCCGCCGGTGGGAATCATCGTGCCGGTGCTGCCGCCCTCGTATGCGACGGTTTGGACCGGCGGCATTCCGTACTACTACGCGAACGACACCTACTATGAGCAGGCGCCGGGCGGCTACGCCGTGGTCGATGCGCCGGCGGTCGAGAACACCGCGGCCGCCGCTCCGCCGCCTCCCTCCGCGCCTGCCCAGCCGGCCGCGAGCGCGCCGCAGACCGGCAGCTGGTACTACTGCGAATCCTCCAAGGCCTATTACCCGTACGTCAGCAGCTGCGCGGAAGGCTGGAAGCAGGTGCCGGCCGCGCCGCCACCCGCGCCGCCGCGGTAGAGGTCAGAGCAACAGGCCGCCGAGCACGCCGCCGCCGGCGAGGAGCCAGAGCGGATTGAGCTTCGTCGTCAGCATGGCGGCGGCGCTCGCGACGGCGATCAGCCATAGCCGCCAGTCGGGCGTGCCGCTGGGCGTGGCGAGCACGAAGCCGCCGGAGAGGATCAGGCCGACCACCATCGGCGCCATCGCGCGCTGCGCGACCTTGCGCCACGGCGAATCCTTCATCCGCTCCCAGAGATCGGCGACCCAGAAGGCGACCACGCCCGCTGGCAGGCACATGGCGGCGAGCGCCACGCAGGCACCGGCGAGGCCGGCGACCTTCCAGCCGATCAAGCCGGAGATGAGCACGTTCGGCCCCGGCGCCGCCTGCCCGACCGCGAACATCTGGATGAAGTCGGCGGCGCTGATCCACTGCTTCACCTCGACGACGTAGCGCTGCATCTCGGGGATCACCGACGGCATGCCGCCCACCGAGATGAGCGAGAGCAGGCCGAAGTAGAGCGCGAGCTCGAGCAGCATCTAGAGCTTGCCCCAGCGGGACAGCGCGAGCGCGAGCGCGAACGCGACCGGCACGACGAGGAGCATCGACACGCGGCCCACCGCGACGGCGAGGAAGCAGCCCATGACCACCACCCACGCCGCGGGCTTTTTCGCGAGCGGCCGGCCGAGCTTGATCGCCGTGCCGATGAACAGGCCGGCGCCCGCCGCGCCGACGCCGATCACGATCGCGCGCACGAGCGGGATGGAGGCGTAGTCGCCGTAGAAGGCGGCCAGCGCGAGCACCCAGACGAAGGGAACCGCCACCAGGCCGAGGAAGCCGACGATCGAGCCACGCCAGCCGAACCAGCGCTTGCCGAGCACCACCGAGGCGTTGCCGATGTTCGGCCCCGGCAGGAACTGGCACAGGCCGATGGTCTCGGTGAAGTCCTGGTTGCTGATCCAGCGGCGCTCCTCGACCATCACCCGGTAGGCCCAGGGCATCACGCCGCCGAAGGAGCGCGCGCCGATGGAGAGGAAGCCTGTGAACAATTCCGCCAGATTGCGTGGCGGCGTTATTTCATTCATTTCTTATTAGTCTACACTTTCGCCATGCGGGGATTCATCGCCCTCTTGCTGATGGGCGGAGTGTCTTGTGTGCAAGCACAAGGCAGCTTCACCGAAAGCGAAACACAGGCGGTCTTGCGCCACGGGCCGTGGCCGCCGCCGCTGAAGGCCGATCCAAGCAACCGGCTGTCTGGCAAGGCGGATGCGATCGCCTTCGGCCGGCGCCTGTTCTTCGAGCCGCGCCTCTCCGGCCCGGGCTCGGTGCTTTGCGCCACCTGCCACGCGCCGGCCAAGGCATTCCAGGACGGCAAGCCGCGCGCCTTCGGCCTCGCGCAGGTCGACCGCAACACGCCCACCCTCCTCAACGCGCGCTTCTCGCGCTGGTTCGGCTGGGACGGCGGCCACGACAGCCTCTGGTCGCAGAGCGTGCGTCCGCTGCTCGAGGCCAGGGAGATGGCCGCGACGCCCGCGCACATCAAGCAGATCGTCAACAAGCTTTTCCTGGCCGACTACCGAAGCGTGTTTCGTGAGGAGCCAGGCGATGCGGAGGCGGTGCTCGTGAACGTCGGCAAGGCGCTCGCGGCCTACCAGGAGACGCTGATCAGCGGCCGCACGCCGTTCGACAAATTCCGCGATGCGCTGGCGGCAGATGCCGCTGGAAAAAGCAGCTACCCCCTCGCGGCACAACGAGGCCTGAAGGTTTTCGTCGGCAAGGGCCGCTGTGCGAGCTGCCATTCCGGCCCCTCCTTCACCAGCGGCGGGTTCGCCAACGGCGTAAGCGCCTTCACCGCCTCGACGGCCAAGGACGACGGCGGCCGCGCCGACGGCATCCGCAAGCTGCGCGGCGATCCGCTCAACCTGCTCGGCAAGTACAACGATGATCCTGCGCGCAGCACGGCCGGAGGCACGCGCCGCGCCGAGCCGCAGAAGAACGACTTCGGCGAGTTCCGCGTGCCGTCCCTGCGCAACGCGGCCGATACCGCTCCTTATATGCACGACGGCAGCCTGGCGACGCTGCGGGAGGCCGTCCGCCACGCCCCCGACGGGCTCAGCCTGAGCGAGTCAGAGGCCGCCGACCTGGTGGCGTTCCTGGAATCGCTTTCCGAGCAGTCCGACGCCCGCCGCCAGCACTAGCGCGGCGAACAGGATCCACGCCGCGCGCCAGCCGATCGCGTCGCGCAGCAACCCGCTCACGAAGAGCGCGCTGCCCATGCTGAGCGACTGCACCAGGGCCCAGGCGCCCTGGTAGGCGCCGCGCCGTCCCGGCGGCGCGAGCCGCGCCACCGCCGCCGGCACCGCCGAGCTGAACACCGCCTCGCCGAAGCTGAACACGATCGTGCCCGCGAGCAGCGCCGCCGTGGCGCCGGGGATGGCGCCGTAGCAGGCGAGCGCCGCCGCGACGAGGAACGCCGCCGCGGCGAGGAAGCGCGTCGGCCCGGCCGCCTCGATGCGCGAGGCGACCGGCAGCGCGAGCGCGGCGACCAGGATGCTGTTGCCGCCCAGCACCAGGCCGATGTAGCCCTCGCCCACTCCACCATCCATGCCGAACAGCGGTGAAGCGGAGACGACCAGCCCCATGCTGAACGGAAAGATGAACGCCAGCGCGGCGAACTCGAGGAAAGATCGGTCGCGTATCGCGCCAAATGATCCCTGCTTCCCTCCGGGCGCCTTCTCGCGCGGGGTTTGTCCAAGAAACAACCCATACAGGAGAGCCACCAGCCCGTAGCCGGCCCCGGTGGTCGCGGCCAGATACCCATATCCGAGCTCCGCGAGGTAGCCGGCGGGCATCACGGCGATGGTGTAGGCCACGCTCATCGAGGTGTAATTGAGCGCCAGCACCGACTGGCGGCGCTCCGGCGGCGCGAGGTCGAGGAGCAGCGCGCTCGCCACCGGCATGTTGACGGCGCCGGTCACGCCCATGGCGGCGCTCCACAGAAAGAGGGAGGCCGGGCCCTGCACCAGGAGGAATGACGGCAGCACCGCGGCGGTGGCGAGCGCCGAGGCGACGAGCAGCGGCTTGCGGCCGGCGCGGTCCGAGAGCGCGCCGAACACCGGCGCGAGGAAGCCGCGCAGCAGGTTCTCGCAGAGGAAGGCGAGGCCGACGGTGGCGAGCGCGATGTGCGCCTCGCGCACGAACCAGATGCCGAGGAACGTCACCAGGCTCATCCGGGCAGCCACCGCGACGAAGTTGGCCGCCAGGACGATTCTTATTCTTGAATCAAAAGCCCCAATAGTCGAGCCCCTCGGGCAAGGCTTCGCCGCGCGAGGCGAGCTTGGCGTACTGGCCTTCCGAATAGAGCAGCGGCTTGCCGGGCTTGCCGACCAGCACCTGCTCGACCTGGCCGAAGAAAATGCCGTGCGTGCCGTGCATGACTTTCTTCACCACGCGACAGTCGAAGGACACCAGCGCGTCGATCAGCACCGGCGCGCCGGTGGCGAGCCGCGTCCAGTCGCGCGTCTTGAAGCGGCCCTCGCCGCTCTGCGCGCCGCTGAAAGTGGTGGAGAGCTCCCAGTCCTCGGCGCGCAGCAGGTTGACGCAGTACACCTTGCTCTTCGCGATGAAACCGTGCGTCGTGGCGAGCTTGTTGATGCACACCAGCACCGTCGGCGGCTCGGCGCTCACCGAGCACACCGCGGTGGCGGTCATGCCGTAGCGCCGGCCGTTGTGCAAAGTGGTGATGATGTTCACCGCGCCGGCGAGCAGCCGCATGCCGAGCCTGAACTGCTCGAGTGAGACCGGCTGTTCCATGCGACCATTCTAACCATGGAAGCGAACGGCTTTCTCCAGCAGGCGCTGATCTATCTCGCCGCCGGCGTGATCGCGGTGCCGCTGTTCGCACGCCTCGGCCTCGGCTCGGTGCTCGGCTATCTCGCCGCCGGCGTCGCCATCGGGCCGTGGGGCCTCGGCCTGATCCACAGTCCGGAGACGGTGTTCGACTTCGCCGAGTTCGGCGTGGTGATGCTGCTGTTCCTGATCGGCCTCGAGCTCGAGCCCGAGCGCCTGTGGGCGCTGCGCCGCTCGATCTTCGGCATGGGCGCGACGCAGGTGCTTGCGACCGGCGCCGCGGTGGCGCTCGCCGCGCTCGCGCTCGGGCAAAGCGTCGCCGTGGCCGTCGTCTGCGGGATGGGCTTCGCCATGTCCTCGACCGCCATCGGCCTCGCCACGCTGCAGGAGAAGAACCTGCTCGCCACGCCGGGCGGCCAGGCGAGCTTCGCGGTGCTGCTGTTCCAGGACCTCTCGGTCATCCCGTTGCTGCTGGTCGTCGGCCTGCTCGGCCAGGGCAAGACCTCGCTCGACTGGATGAAGGTGGCGATCGCCATCGGCCTGATCGTGGTCATCGTCGCCGGCGGGCGCTTCGCGCTGCGCCCGCTGCTGCGCGTGATCGCCGGCGCGCGCCTGCGCGAGACCTTCGTCGCCTTCGCCCTGCTGCTCGTGCTCGGCATCGCCGCGCTGATGGAGGCGGTCGGCCTGTCGATGGCGCTCGGCGCCTTTCTGGCCGGGGTGCTGCTCGCCGATTCCGAGTACCGCCACGAGCTCGAGCTCGACATCGAGCCGTTCAAAGGTCTGCTGCTGGGCCTGTTCTTCATCGCCGTCGGCATGTCGATCGACCTCGGCCTGTTCCGCACCATTCCGCACATCATCGTGCTGCTTTCTTTGGGTCTGGTTTTTCTAAAAATCCTGATCCAGTATCCGGTCGCGCTGACCTTCGGCTACTGCGGCCGCGCCGACGCCACGCTGTTCGCGGTCGCGCTCTCCCAGGTGGGCGAGTTCGCCTTCGTGCTGTTCGGCCGCGCCGCCTCGATCCTGCCCGAGCAGACGCTCGCCATCCTCAACGCCGTGGTGGCGGTGACGATGCTTACCACGCCGCTCCTGGTCATGCTCTACGAGCGCGTGCTCGCGCCGCGCTTCGCCGGCGCGCCGGGTCGCGAGACCGACGTGGTCGACGAGGCGAACCCGGTGATTGTGGCGGGCTTCGGCCGCTTCGGCCAGGTGATCGCACGCGTGTTGAACGGCGTGCGCGTGCGCGCCACGCTGATCGACCACGACCCGAACCAGGTCGAGCTGGTGCGCCGCTTCGGCTCGAAGGCCTACTACGGCGACGCGACGCGCATGGACGTGCTCGAGAAGGCCGGCGCCGACCGCGCCCGCCTGCTGATCGTCGCCATCGACGATGCCGAAGCGGCGATGCGCACGGTGCAGCGCGCGCGCCAGCGCTTCCCGGAGCTGCGGCTGCTGGTGCGCGCCCACAGCCGCACCGACACCTTCGACTACCTGGAGATGGGCGTGCCGGCGATCCGCGAGACCTTCGGCTCGGCGCTCGACGCCGCCGAGGAGGCGCTGCGCCTGCTCGACTTCGCGCCGCAGTCCGCGCACCGCGTGATCCAGCGCTTCCGCAAGCACGACGAGGAGATGCTGCTCAAGCAGATGGCGGTGCGGCAGGAGGAGACGCAGCTGATCGCGCTCGGCCAGCAGGGCCGCCGCGACCTCGAGCGGCTGCTCACCAACGAGCTAGCCGCGCCGGTTGACCAGAACGATGCCGCCGCCAATGAGGAGCGCCGCGGCCGCGAAGCGCGCCGTTAGCGGCTCGCTCAGCACCAGCACGCCCGAGAGCACGCCGAACAGCGGCGTCAGGAACGACATCACGCTCAGCCGCCCGGCGAGGTAGCGCGACAGCAGCCAGAACCAGGCGAGGTAGCTGGCGAAGGCGACGATCACCCCCTGATATACAAGGCTCGCCACGACGAGCGGGGTAATCGAACGAATTCCCGGTTCATTTAGTACTTTCGAACAAGCAAACAGCAAGACCGCGGATACCACCAATTGGTAGAAGAGCGTCTTGGCCGGCGGCGCGCTGGCGAGCTTGGTGACCCGGATGAGCACGGTCGTCGCCGCCCACAGGAGCGCGGCGGCGACGCCGCAGAGGTCGCCGACCCAGGTGTTGCGGCCGGCGCCGAAGCCTTCGGAGAAAGCCAGCACCAGGCCGGCGAAGGCCACCAGCACTCCGCCCCATTGCAGCGAGGAAAGGCGCTCTCCCGGCACGAAAAAATGCACGCCGAGGGCCGTCAGCGGCGGCGCGAGGTACACGAACACCGTCATGCGCGATACGTTCGTATGGGCGAGCCCGGCGTAGATGAGCGCGAACTCCGCGCCGAACAGAAGCCCCGCGCCGATGCCGGCGCGCAGCGTGCCGTCGCGCGCGAAGAGCGGGATGCCGCGCAAGGCCGCCCAGCCGAGCACCAGCAGCGTTGCGGCCGCCGAGCGGATCGCCGCCTGCATGAGGAGCGAGACATCGGCGGCAACGAGCTTGATCGCCGCCTGCTGGAATCCCCATAGCGCGGCGAGGAGCAGCATCGTGGCGTACGCGAGCGCGTCGAGAGGTTTTCTTTGCGTATCTTTCATTGACTCACCGGCCACATTCTGGCGTAACATGGATTCGTGAAAGGCAAGAAGCCCGCTCCCGCTTCGAAGGAACAGCCGCCCAGCGAGCGCGTCTACGAGCGCCCCGACGGGTTCTACTTCAAGGACGAAGCCGAGGCGTACGGCCCGTTCCCGACGCGGGCCGAGGCCGAGACGGCGATGCAGGCGGGCGATGAGGGCATGGAGCCCGGCGAGACGCTGCAGGAGGCGGAGTCCGAGCTCGGTATCTCCGAGTGGATTGATCCCGACACCGGCGGCCCCGCGGAGGACTCGGTCCCCCGCATCGAAGACCACTGAAGCTCGCGGCGACAATCTGCGCGCTCGCGGGCTGCGTTGCCGCGCCCGCCTTCGCCGACGAATACGACTGCCTGATCGAGGCGCGCCAGGCGCTCGAGATCCGCTCGCCGGTCGAGGGCGTGATCGAGACGCTCGGCGTGCGCCGCGGCGACCCGGTGCGCAAGGGCCAGATCATCGCCACCCTCGCCTCCGGCCCCGAGCGTGCCGCGCTCGAGCTGGCGCGCTCGCGCGCCACGATGGAGGGCGACATCAAGGCGGCCGAAGCGAAAGTCGAGCTGACGCGCAAGAAGTGGGAGCGCGCCGAGGAGCTCTACAAGAAGAACTTCGTCTCGGCCAGCGCGCTCGACGACGCGCGCGCCGAGTACAAGCTTGCCGCCGAGCAGATGCGCGCGGCGCAGGAGAACCGGCGCCTGAACGAGCTCGAGGTGAAGCGCGCCGAGGAAGTGGTGGCGCAGCGCGGCATCCGCAGCCCGGTGGCCGGCCTGGTGGTCGACGTGGTGCTGCGCCCGGGCGAGCTCACCAGCTCCAACCAGAAGGACCCGATCCTGCGCCTGGTCGAGGTCGATCCGCTCAACGTCGAGCTGATCCTGCCGGTGCGCGAGCACGGCAAGTTCAAGCTCGGCCAGGTCGGCCGCGTGATGCCCGAGGCGCCGGTCGGCGGCGACTACGCGGCCCGCGTCGAGGTGGTCGACCGCATGCTCGACGCGGCGAGCGGCACCTTCGGCGTGCGCCTGCGCCTCCCCAATCCCGGCAACAAGATTCCCGCCGGGGTGAAGTGCAAGGTCAAGTTCTAGAAGTCCAGCAACTAGGCCTAGCCAGCGGACGTTCCGTTAATCATTCCGACCGCCATGGGGTCAGCCGCGGTATCCAGCGCGGGACGGCGGCGCGGAACACCTCGTACTCTCTCCCAAACGTCTGCTCGAGCGTGGGTTCTTCGTACGCCACGACGAAGACGTGGAAGAAGAGCCAGAGCAGCGCGCCGTAGACGATGAGGCGCCAATCGCCCATCAGCACCGCTTGACCCAGGATGATGGCAACGACCGCGACGTATATTGGATTGCGCACATAACGGTAGAGACCGGTCACCACGAGATTCCGGGTCGGCGCGATGGGCGCGGGGGTGCCGAGACCCTGCAGCGCGAAACGCGCAAATGCGTCAACGAGCCCAGGCACGCCTGCGAGAATCATTATCGCGCCGAGGCCGCGCGTCAGCTCCAGACCAAGGAACGGCGGCTGGAGTTGCCAACCCGTGATCGACCATGGAACGAGCCCCGCCAGCGTACATGGGGCGACCACGAAGAAAACCGCCGAGCCCAGGACGGCAATGGCTCGTTGCACGGCGGTTCCCGACACTCGTCGCTGCGAGCTCATTCCAACTATTCTCCGCGGCCGGAGAAGGCGAGCTGGTCGCCGGCCTGCTCCTCCATCTCGAGCAGCTCGCGCCGCGCCTGCGAATGCGCGCGCTCGGCGCGCCACTGCGCGAGCGCGATCAGCGCGCGGCCGGCCCATTCCGGCGGCGACAGGCGCGCCGCCGCGCCGAGGTGCGCGGTCACCAGCTCGTCCTCGATCGAGACGATGGCCTCGCACGAGCCGGGGTCGCCCTGCCGGCCGCAGCGGCCGAACAGCTGGCGGTCGATGCGGCCCGAGTCGTGGCGCTCGGTGCAGATGACGTGCAGGCCGCCCAGCGCGGCGACGCCGGGGGCGAGCTTGATGTCGGTGCCGCGGCCGGCCATGTTGGTGGCCACGGTGACGCGGCCCGGCTCGCCCGCGCGCGCCACGATCTCCGCCTCCTGCGCGTCCTGCCGCGCGTTGAGGAGCTGGAACGGCAGGCCGTCCTTCTCCAGCAGGCCGGCGAGGTGATCCGAGGCGGCGACCGAGCGCGTGCCGACCAGCACCGGCTGTCCGATGGCATGCCGGCGCCGGATCGCCTCGAGCACCGCCTGCCACTTGCCGTCGCTGGTCAGATGCGCGCGGTCGGGCTCGTGCCGGCGTTGCACGGCGCGGTTGGTCGGAATGCGCGCGACGCGCAACCGGTACACCGACCACAGCTCGCCCGCCACCTCGGCGGCGGTGCCGGTCATGCCGGCGAGGTGCAGGTAGCGGCGGAAGAAGCGCTGGTAGCTGATGCGCGCCAGCGTCTCGCGCTGGCCGGTGACGTCGACGCCTTCCTTCAGCTCGACCAGCTGGTGCAGGCCCTGCTCCCACGAGCGATCGGGCATCAGGCGGCCGGTGTACTCGTCGATGATCTGCACCTTGCCGTCGCGCACGAGATAGTGCTTGTCGGCCTCGAGCGCATGCAGCGCGGTGAGCGCCTGGCGCGCGAGCCGCGCGCGGCGCCGCGGCCCGCTCCATAGCCCGCCGAGCGGCCGCGCCAGGTCCTCGAGCCGGTCCTCGCCCTGCGTGGTCAGCTCGACGCGGCCGCCTTCGATGAGGTAGTCGGCGGCGTCGAGGCGGCGCGCGAGATCGAGCGCCTGGCGCGACAGCGCCTCCTCGCCACCGGCGCGCGCCTGCGCCGACAGGATCAGCGGCGTGCGGCCTTCGTCGATCAGCACGCTGTCGGCCTCGTCCACCAGCGCGAACTGCAGCCCGCGCAGCAGCAGCCGCTCGCCGCGCGCGGCGCCGGCGAGCGCGTCGATGCGGTCGGCGAGCGGCCGCGGCCGTCCGCCGAGCACCATGCGGTCGCGCAGGTAGTCGAAGGTCAGTTCCTTGTTGCTGCAGTAGGCGATGTCGCGGCCGTACTCGGCACGGCGCGCCTGCGGCTCCAGATCGTGCACGACGCAGCCGACGCTCAGGCCGAGCGCCTCGTAGACCGGGCGCATCGCCGCCGCGTCGCGGCTCGCCAGGTAGTCGTTGACGGTGATGACGTGCACCGCGCGGCCGGCCAGCGCCGCGGTGGCGGCGGCGAGGGTGGCGGTGAGCGTCTTGCCCTCGCCGGTCTCCATCTCCGCCACCATGCCGTTGAGCAGCGCCCAGCCGCCAACCAGCTGCACGTCGAAGTGGCGCATGCCGACGGTGCGCTCGGCGGCGGCGCGCACGTGCGAGAAGGCCTCGCCGCAGAGCAGCTCGGTGAACCCCTCGCGCCGCAGCCGGATGCGCAGCGCCGCGAGCGGCAGCGACGGCTGCGCCGGCGTCGCGCCGACGATGCGCCCGAGCGGGCGGCGCAGCCCCGGCAGCTTGCCGGCGTAGTACTCGAGCGTCGCGGCGGCGCGGTCGAGCTTCCCCTCGCGCGGCAGATCGCGCTCCGGGTAGGTCCCCGCGATCACACCGTGAAGCGCTTCATGAACAGCTGGCGCACCGAGCGGTAGAGCCGGAAGCCGAGCGGCTCCCAGTCGTGCTCGAAGCGCACGTAGACGCGCTCGCCCACCGCGTAGGTGCGCGTCGCCGGCAGCTCGAGCTCGACCTCGAACCAGCCCTGCAGGGCCGTCGGCGACTGCGATTCGCGCGGGTCGAGCGCCACCGGCCCGCCGCCGGAGTTCGCCAGCGCCGCGTTGGGCAGCCGCGTGGTGGCGAGCGGCACTGCGCGCTTCAGCACCGCGTCCAGCGTCTCGAAGCGGCTGCCGGCGCGCTTCACTTCCGCCCGCCGGGTATGCGCGAGCACCAGGTCGGCGTCGTCCTGCGACACCAGCGCCTTGACCACGATCGTGTCCGGCCGCACGACGAAGCCGATCTGCTGGCCCTTGTGCACGAAGCGGTCGGGCAGGTCCTCGGCCGAGGCGAGCAGGAACACGCCGTCGGCGGGCGCGCGCATCGTCAGCTCGCGCGACTGCTGCCTCGCGAGCGCGAGCTCGGCGGCGGCCGAGGCCGCCTCCTCCCGCGTCAGCTCCCACTTCACGCGGTCGCTGCGCAGCTCGGACTGCGCGCGCAGCTCGAGCAGCCGCAGCTGGGCGTCGAGCACGCGGATGCGCGCCGCGAGCAGCGGATCCTCGGCGACGACCAGCGCCGCGCCGCGGCGCACCGTCTCGCCCGGCTCCGCCGCCACCTGGCGCACGAAGCCGTCGGCGCCGGCGAGGACAGTGGCGTCGGCCGGCGCCCAGGTGACGCCCTGCGCGAGGGTCCACAGCGGCAGCGGCACGAGGAGCAGCGCCACCGCGAGGAAGGCGACCGTGCCGCCCGCCGCCGCCGCCGCGCGTCCGCGACGCTGCCGCAGGCGCGGATGCGAGGCGATGTAGTTCACGCCCTTCACCAGCGGCCACACCATCGAGCTCGCCACCACGAACAGCGCGAGCGCCACGCCGATGAAGAAGTACTGCGTGGCGATGAACAGCGCGATCGCCACCATCACGAACAGCCGGTAGACGAACGACGCCGCGGTGAACAGGGCGAGCCAGCCGCGCTCGCCGGCGGCGGCGTCGAACTCGCCGTGGCGCACACCGAAGATCCTCGACTCGGCGAGGTAGGCGAGGTAGCGCTGGCCGCGCTGGCGCAGGTTGGGGATGCGCAGCAGGTCCGACAGGATGTAGTAGCCGTCGAAGCGCAGCAGCGGGTTGCCGTTGAATACCACCGTCGAGGCGCCGGCGATCACCATCACGTTGTAGAGGATCGCGCGCGCGGTGCCCGGCTCGGCCTGCAGCCACAGGTACAGCGCGATCGAGGCCAGGAACACTTCGACGACCATGCCGGCGGCGCCGACCATCGCGCGCCGGCGCGCCTCGCGGAATGCCGTCGCGGCGCTCGCGTCGACGTAGGGGACCGGCATCAGCACGAGCAGCATCACCCCCATCTCGTGCACCTCGCCGCCCCAGGCGCGCGTCGCGCAGGCGTGGCCGAGCTCGTGCGCGAGCTTGATGACCGGGAACACCAGCACCATGATCACCAGGTTGCCGGGCGCGAGCAGGCGGTCCGACAGGTCGGCGCTCAGCTCGCTCCAGTGCATCGCGGCGAGCACCGCGGCCGGCGCCACCACCGCCAGCCAGAGCACGAGCCCCCAGGCGCCGAACAGCGGCCGGTACCAGGGCAGCCAGCGCTCGAGCAGCCGGTCGGGATCGAACAGCGCGATGCGCAGCGACAGCGGCGACAGGTAGCGCTGCATCCAGTCGCGCCGCCGCGCCTGCTGCGCGCGGTGCAGCAGCTCGGCGACGTCGGGCGCCACCTCGGTCTGCAGCACGTCGGCGGCGTGCAGCTGGCCGAGCAGGCCGATCATCTCGTGCTGCGTCGGCGCGTCGTCGCCGAAGCGCTCGGCGGCGCCGTCCCACAGCGCCTGCACGCTGCGCCGCCCGTCCATCAGGCCGATCAGGTAGTGCGCCACCGGGTTGAAGCGGTGCATGCGGCCCGAGATGCGGTCCTCGAGCACGTACCAGGTTTCGCCGCGGTAATGGTGGCGGTGGATGCGGACGTGGCCGCGCAGCCGCGGGCGCAGCTCGGCGACGCGGTACCACGACGGGCTATAGAGGCTGTCGCTCCCCGCCATGGCGCGGGCCTAGGGCGTCCACTGCCACAGCCAGAGCTGCACCCACTCGGTGAGGGTGTGGGTCCAGATCCAGGCCAGGTGCCGGTCCTCGATGCTCACCTTGGCGACGCCCTCCATGCCCGGCCGCAGCCCGCCGGGCTCGCCGTCGAGCTTCGCCTCGACGCGGAAGGTGTTGCGACCGTCCTTCGCGGTGTTGACCGCGGTGATGCGCGTGACGACGAACGGGAAGCGCTGGTGCGGGATCGCGGTCACCGCCAGCTCGCCCTTCTGCCCGACCGCCAGGTGGCCGAAGTCGCGCTCGTCGACGCGCAGGGCGAGGCGGAAGCTGTCGAGCGGCGCCACCTCGAACAGCGTCTGGCCGCGCTCGACCGGCGCGCCGAGCTTCTGCGACAGGTCGCCGCTCACGATCACGCCGTCGAACGGCGCCACCATCTCGGTGCGCGCGAGCTGCTCCTCCACCAGCGCGAGCTGCGCCTGCGCCTGCTCGAGCTGGGCGAGCACGATGCCGGCCTGCGCGCGGTTGTGCCCGGCCATTGCCTCGCGCACCTGCTGGCCGTACTGCGTCGCCTGGCTGGCGAGCTTCACGCGCTCGAGCCTGAGCTCGCGGTCGTCGAAGCGGCCGATCAGGTCGCCCTTGCGCACGGTGTCGCCGGCGCGGCGCTTCGCCTCCTTGACGAAGCCGTTGATCGGCGCGCTGATCACGCGCTGGATCTCGCCCTCGACGGTCGACTCGGCCGAGACGCGGTATTCGCCGGTGGCGAAGGCGAGGAACAGCGCGGCGAGCGCGGTCGCCGCGGCGGCAAGCTTGAGGCCCGCATGGCGCGGGCCGCTCAGCCTGCGCCAGAAATCCTGCGCGACATCGGTCGCGTGCGCGGCAAGGCCGCGCTCGGCGGCGAGCTTGAGCTCGACGATCGGCCCGGCCACCGCCGCCACCGCCTCGCACAGCTGCAGCGAGGGGGCGTCGAAGGCGTAGCCGGCCGGGCGCTCGAGCGTGAGCGCGCCGACGACGTGCTCGCCGCGCGCGAGCGGCAGCGTGAGCGCGGCGCCGGCCTCCGACTCGCGCAGCAGCTGGCCGTGCGCGAGCGTGACCTGCGGCGCGGCGCCCTCCGGCGCCGGCAGCATCACCACTTCGCGCTGGTCGAGCGCCTCGTCCATCGCCAGCTCGAGCGCGCGCGAGAGATTGGCGCGGGCGTTGAACTGGCCGGAATGCGAAAGCGCGCGCAGCCGCACGCGGCCGCCGGCGAGCGCGCCGAGCGCGACGCGGTCGCAGCCCAGGCGCGTGGCGAGCTCGGTGGCGAACGCGGCGCCGCCCTCGTCGAGCTTCTCGCGCTCGAGCAGCGCGGCGACCAGGTCGAGCGCGAGCTTGAGCCGCTGGCGCGCCTCCTCCTGCGGGTCGGCGTGCCGGCGCAGCAGCACTTCGAGCCAGGCCGAGCCCCACTGCAGCTCGCGCATCGCGGCGCGCAGCTGCGGCTCGGGACGCGACTCGACGTCGAGGCCGACCGCGCCGCGCGCCTCGCCGTCCAGGCGGATCGGCAAGCCGAGCTGGTGGGCCTCGCCCGAGGGCAGGACCACGCCCTGCCCTTCCTTGAGCGTGCGCTCGACGATGCGCGCGAGCGACGCGCGGTCGGCGGGCGCTTCGGGGAACCAGGCGACCGGCACCAGCGCCGTCTCGCCGGGCTTCTGCATGACCACCACCGCCTGCTGCACGCCGCCGATCGACTGGCACTGCAGCGCGAGCCAGCCGGCGCAGTAGTCCTCGACGCTCTGCGCCTGCGAGAAGCGCCGCCACGCCTGATCGCGGCCGCTGCGGCGGGCCGCAAGGTCGGCGATGGGCGCGCCGGCGCGCTCGCCGTGCAGCTCGGTGTCGGGGGTGCTCAGTCAGCTCCCTACTTGCTGCGCGCGGGCGGCGCGGATTGCGCCGGCGCGCCCTCGACGTTGAGCGCGCCGAAACGGCTCTCGTACTCCTTCACCACCGCGCCGAGCAGCATCGACAGGCGCTTGGCGGCGAACGGGCTGACGATGATGCGATCGGTCAGCTGGATGGTGACTTCCTTCTGGCCGCGGTTCCACGCCTGGTTGACGCCGAACAGCAGCACCACCTCTTCGCGCGTGCTGCTCACGTTGCAGACGTTGGCGTAGGCGCTCTTCATGTTCGAGTCGTCCCACTTGATCTTGGTGCCCTCGACGGTGGCGGCTCCGTTGTCGGCGTCTTTCGTGGCCATGCGTGCTTCTCCCTGTGGTTGATAGCTGACAGCGTAACGCATCGGCGCCCACGCGCCAACGCGCCCCGCTTAGTTGTCGATCTCGAGGAAGTCGAAGCTGCCGGGCTGGCTGTGGCCGTCGTATTTGACCGGCTTGAGCCCGCCGAACGGCGTGAAGGGCACGCCGAAGTTCTTGAAGCTGTCCTTCCAGTTGACGAAGCGCCCGGCGACCGCGGTGCGCAGGGCGCTCGAGTTGTCGTCGCCCGAGCTGGTGTGGTTGCTGCCGGTGCCGCCGTCGAGCGAGTCGCTGCCGTCGCCGCCGACCAGCCAGTCGTTGCCGTTGCCGCCCTTCAGCGTGTCGTTGCCCGCCTGGCCGAACAGGATGTCGTCGCCGTCGAGCCCGGAGATGGTGTCGGCGTAGTCGCGGTTGCAATGGCCGCCGTCCTGCAGCGCGAGCCAGTAGTCGGCGCTGTCGGTGAGCGCCACCAGGCCATAGAGCGCATCGCCGGCATCGTGCGATGCGCGGCCGTAGTCGCTGTTCGAGATGCCGGCGCCGCGCGTGAGGGTGGTCGAGACGAGCGCCAGGCTGTCGCCCCAGGCGAGGTCGGCGCCGGCGCCGGTGTTGATGACATCGGAGCTCGACGCGGCGGCGTCGAAGTGCCAGTGCGACTGCCAGCTGAAGTCGCTGAAGTCGTGGTCGGAGCCGTGGCAGTGGTAGCCATCGTACCAGTCGGCGTTCTTCCAGGCGTCGTCGTCGGACGGGCTCGGCACCACGCCGCCGGCGACCAGGTTGACTTGCGCGGTGCGCACGGTGAACGCGTCGCCGACGATCAGGTCGTTGCCGTCACCGCCGTTCAGCGTGTCGTTGCCCTCGGCCACCAGGTCGATGTGGTGGACGACCTCCGTGTCCCAGTGGCTGCCGTGCTTCACCAGCACCGTCTGGTCGCGCAGGTGCACGTCGAGCTGCATCAGGTCGAGCACCGCGCCGGCGGCCTCGTCCTGCGCGTCGGCCATGCCCTCGGTGAAGCGCTCGAGGTCGTCGGCGTAGCCCACCTGCGCCGTGAAGGTGGTCTCGGCAAGGATGCTGTCGTCGCCGATCAGCACGTCGTTGCCCGCGCCGCCGTCGAGCGAGTCGGCGCCGACGGTGAAGACGTTGTCGACCACCACGTCGTCGTTGTCGTGGTCCCACCAGTCGAAATCGTGGTCCCACCAGCGCGAGTCGAGCTGGTGGTACTGGTCGTGCACCAGGTCGGAGAAGTCGTCGGTGATGTCGAGCAGCGCGCGGGTCAGCGCTTCGGTGCGCGCCATCGCCGCGGCGTCGAAGGTGACGGTGCGCGAGACGACGACCTGGTCGTCGCCGATCAGCTGGTCGTCACCGGCGCCGCCGAGCAGCGTGTCGTTGCCGTGCAGCTGGCCGAGGTGGTGCGCGAAGTCGGTCAGGACCGCCGCGTACGGCGTCAGCGTGCCGCCGTTCGTGCCGGGCAGCAGGTTCGACGCCGGCAGCGCGACGTTGCCGAAGATCTGCGCCAGCGCGGCAGCCGCCGCGTTCGGCGTCGCACCCGGCGCCACCGTCATCGCCGGCACCACCGTCACGCCGTCGACGAGGTAGCCGTGCATCACGTTCGGGAAGGCGGCCGAAGGCGAATCGACCGTCACGTCGTCGCCGACCACGGTGTCGTTGCCGTCGCCGCCGTCGAGGCGGTCGTTGCCGGCACCGCCGGAGAGGAGATCGTTGCCCGCGTCGCCGTTGAGCGTGTCGTTGCCGCGCTGGCCGAAGATCGAGTCGTCGCCCGTGCCGCCCGAAAGCACGTCGTCGCCGTCGGCGGCGAGGTCGAGCAGCAGCGCGCGGCTCGCCCAGGTGCCGTCGGCGTTCAGCGCGCGCGAGCCGTCGGGGTTGTTGACGCCCACCAGCAGCACCACGTCGGCGTTGAGCAGCGCGGCGACGTTCGCGGCGTTGGCCGCCGGCGTGCCGCTGCCGTTCAGCATCATCGTCGCGGTGACGTGCGCAACGTCGGTGAGCAGCACGTCCTTGCCGCCGATGATCTGGCCGACGTCGCCGAGGATGATGTCGTTGCCGCCCTGGCCGTAGATCGTGTCGTTGCCGAGGCCGCCGTAGAGCTGGTCGTTGCCGCCGCCGCCCCAGATGGTGTCGTTGCCGTCGCCGCCGTGGATGATGTCGGCGCCGTCGCAGACGTCGTCGCCGCTGGTCACCAGCGGCAGCGCGCCGGTCAGGTCCACCGTGCCGGCGCCGCCGACCATGATCTCGTTGCCCGCGCCGCCGTCGATGGTGTCGTTGCCGGCGCCGCCGATCAGGATGTTGTCGCCGGCGCCGCCGGTGATGACGTCGTCGCCGCCGATGCAGATGTCGGTCGACTCGATGCGCAGCACGCGCTGGGCGGCGTCGCGACGCACGATGCCGTTGTCGCCGAGCACGATGTCGCGGCCCGCGCCGCCGGCGATGAGGTCGTTGCCGGCGCCGCCGAGGATGATGTTGTCCTGCGCGCCGCCGAAGATCTGGTCGTTGCCGCCGATCGCCGGACCGGTGGTGAACACGTTGCCGCCGATGTTCACCTCGCCGTTGTCGCCGAGGATGATGTTGGTGCCGCCCGGCGCCCTGATGGTGTCGGCGAAGGCGCCGCCGAGGATGATGTTCGAGCCGCCGAGGCTGGTGATGGTGTCGGCGCCGCCGGTCGTGCCGTCGGCATCGCCGGTGACGACGCGCGTCACCACACCGGCGCTGCGGAACACCGTGCCGTTGTCGCCGAGCACCGTGTTGGTCCCGCCGCCCAGCGTGATCGAGTCGCCGCCCGCGCCGCCGAGAATGATGTTGTTCGCACCGCCCGTGATGGTGTCGTTGCCGCCGACCGTCGGATCGGTGGTGAACACGTCGCCGCCGGCGTTCACGCGGCCGTTGTCGCCGAGCACGATGTTGGTGCCGAGCGCGGCGTCGATCAGGTCGCCCGCCACGCCGCCGAGGATGATGTTCGAGCCGCCCTGGCTGCGGATGGTGTCGACGCCGCCGGTCGAGGCGTCGGTGTCGGTGGTAAAGGCATCGATCACCGCCGCGCCGCTGCGCTCGACCACGCCGTTGTCGCCCAGCACGGTGTTGGTGCCGCCGCCGAGGGTGATGGTATCGGCGCCGAAGCCGCCGAGGATGGTGTTGTCGGCGCCGCCGGTGATGACGTCGTCGCCGCCGAGGTTCGCCTGCGTGGTGCGCACGTTGCCGCCGACGATCACCTCGCCGTTGTCGCCCAGCACGATGTTGGAGCCGAGCGGCGCGTCGATCAGGTCGCCGCCGACGCCGCCGAGGATGATGTTCACGCCGCCCTGGCTGCGGATGGTGTCCACGCCGCCGGTCGCCGCCGCGGTGTCGCTGGTGGCGGCCGAGAGGATCGTGCCGTCGCTCGCGCGGCGCACGATGCCGTTGTCGCCCAGCACGGTGTTGGTCCCGCCGCCGAGCGTGATGGTGTCGGCGCCGAAGCCGCCGATGATCGTGTTGTTCGCGCCGCCGGTGATCGTGTCGTCGCCGCCGCCGCTCGCGAGGTCGCTCTCGATGTCCCACGAGCCGGCGAAGCCGAAGTTTGCCGTACCGTTGTCGCCGAGGATCACGTTGCTGCCGGTGCCCCGGTCGGCGTGGATCTCGTCGCCGCCGACGCCGCCGAGGATGATGTTGGTGCCGCCGTTGCTGGTGACCGTGTCCTTCGCGCCCGTCGCCGCGGTGGTATCGGTCGACTGCACCCGGGTGACGTTGCCCGCCGAATCGCGACGCACGACGCCGTTGTCGCCCAGCACCGTGTTGACGCCTCCGCCCAGCGTGATCGTGTCGAGGCCGAAGCCGCCGATGATCGTGTTGTTCGCCCCGCCGGTGATGGTGTCGTCGCCGCCGCCGCTCGCGAGGTCGCTCTCGATGTCCCACGAGCCCGCGAAGCCGAAGTTTGCCGTGCCGTTGTCGCCCACGATCACGTTGCTGCCGGTGCCCTGGTCGGCGTGGATCTCGTCGCCGCCGACGCCGCCGAGGATGATGTTGGTGCCGCCGTTACTGACGATCGTGTCCGCGCCGCCGGTCGCCGGGCCGGCATCCGTGGTGGCGACCTGCGTCACGTTGCCCGAGCTGTCGCGGCGCACGATGCCGTTGTCGCCCAGCACCGTGTTCACTCCGCCGCCGAGCGTGATGGTGTCGCCGCCGAAGCCGCCGAGGATGGTGTTGTTCGCGCCGCCGGTGATGGTGTCGCCGTCGCCGCCGCTGGCGAGGTCACTCGCGACGTCCCACGAGCCGGCGAAGCCGAAGCTCGCCGTGCCGTTGTCGCCGAGGATCACGTTGCTGTCCGTCGGACCGGTGGACTGGTCGGCGTGGATGATGTCGCCGCCGTCGCCGCCGAGGATGATGTTGGTCCCGCCCAGGCTGACGATGGTGTCTTTCGCGCCGCCGCCGGCCTGCGACTGGACCTGCGTCACCGCGCCCGAACTGAGCCGGCGCACGATGCCGTTGTCGCCCAGCACCGTGTTCACTCCGCCGCCGAGCGTGATCGTGTCGCCGCCGAAGCCGCCGAGGATGGTGTTGTTGACGCCGCCGGTGATGGTGTCGCCGTCGCCGCCGCCCGCCACGTCGGACTGGATGTCGTAGGAGCCGGCGAAGCCGAAGTTGGCGACGCCGTTGTCGCCGAGGATCACGTTGCTGTCCGTCGGGCCGGAGGACTGGTCGGCGTGGATGGTGTCGCCGCCATCGCCGCCGAGGATGATGTTAGTCCCGCCCAGGCTGATGATGGTGTCTTTCGCGCCGCCACCGGCCTCCGACTGCACCTGCGTCACGTTTCCCAGGCTGTCGCGGCGCACGACGCCGTTGTCGCCCAGCACGGTGTTGGTGCCGCCGCCGAGCGTGATGCTGTCGGTGCCGAAGCCACCGAGGATGATGTTGTTGGCGCCGCCTGTAATCGTGTCGCCACCGCCGCCGCTCGCGAGATCGGACTGAATATCGAACGAGCCGCCGAAGCCGAAGTTCGCCGTGCCGTTGTCGCCGAGGATGACGTTGCTGTCGGTCGGGCCCGTGGAGTGGTCGGCGTGAATCTCGTCGCCGCCGACACCGCCCAGGATGATGTTGGTGCCGCCGTTGCTGGTAATCGTGTCCGCGGCGCCGCTGGTGGCGTCGGTGTCGGTCGTCGCCACCTGCGTCACGCGGCCCGAGCTGTCGCGGCGCACGATGCCGTTGTCGCCGAGGATGGTGTTGGTGCCGCCCTCCGCGGTGATCTGATCGGCGCCCGCGCCGCCGAGGATGATGCTGTTGCTGCCGGCGGTGATGTAGTCGGTGGCGCCGAGCCCGGGCTGCGTGGAGGTCACGTCGCCGCCGATCACCACCTCACCATTGTCGCCGAGGATGATGTTGGTGCCGCCGGGCGCGTCGATGGTGTCGCTGCCGATGCCGCCCAGCACCGTATTGACGCCGTCGCCGAGCGTGATCTTGTCGTCGTCGCCGCGGACGAAGAAGTCGACGGTCAGCACGCGCAGCACGGTATCGGCGTCGGCGCGCTCGACCCGGCCGCCGTCGCCGAGGATGATGTTGCTGCCGCCGCCGGCGGTGATCTCGTCCTTGCCGACGCCGCCGAGGATGATGTTGCTGTCCAGCGGATCGGTCGAGCCCACGCCTGCAAAGATCTTGTCCGCGCCGCCGCCGAGCGCGTCGTCGGTCTCGATGGTCCAGACGCCGTTGAAGCCGAACAGCGCCTGGCCGTCGTCGCCGAGCACGATGTTGACGCCCCGCGCGACGTCGATCGTATCGTCGCCCTGGCCGCCGAGGATCACGTTGTGCCCGCCGGTGCTGGTGATCAGGTCGTTGCCGCTGCTGAAGCCGCTCGCCGCCTCGACGCGGGTCACCACGCCCGCCGCGTTGCGCGTCACCACGCCCTCGTCGCCCACCACGGTGTTCGAGCCGCCGCCGAGGTGGATGACGTCGCCGCCGTCGCCGCCGAGCACGATGGCGTCGGCGCCGCTGTCGATGTAGTCGACGTCGCCATTGCCCGACTGCGAGATGATGTCCGCCGCGACCGCGTCGCCGCCGGTGAACAGCACCGTGCCGGCGTCGCCGACGATGATGCTGCCGTCGGACAGCGCGTCGATGTCGTCGCTGCCGCCGCCGCCGATCACCACGTCGTGGCCGACGCTGGTGCCCAGGATGTCGTCGCCGTCCTCCTCGCTGGCGAGCCCGCTGATGCTCGTCACCGCATAGAAGGCGTCGCGCACGATGATCGCGTCGTCGCCGACGATTACGTCGTTGCCGTCGCCGCCGGTGATCGAGTCTGCGCCGAGGCCGCCGACCAGCACGTCGGGGCCGACGCCGCCGGTGATCGTGTCGTCGCCCTCGCCGCCGAACGCGGTCAGGCCATTCTGCGCGCCCGGGACGGTGACGACCTGCGGCAAGGGGAAGTTGAACGGCGGCACGAGGACGATCTGGATCGTCTGCGTCGAGCCCACGGAGAGGTTGTCGTTGCCGGCGTCGCCGTAGACGGCTAGATAGCGGGCGTCGGGGTCGGTGACCACGATCCGGTCGTTGCCGTCGTTCGCGTGCACGGCGGTCACTTCGACCACGCCGGCGTTGTCGCGCGAGCTGGTGACGGTGGCGCTGTCGCTGCCGCGGCCGAGCAGGATCGAGACGCCCTCGCTGAAGGCGCCGGTGAGCGAATCCCACGCGCTGCGGAAGAAGCCGCCGCTCGCGGTGTAGTTGATCGCCGCGGGCGCGAGGCCGGTCACCGAAGCGGCGCCGACCACTACGTTGGTGTCGGCATCCGGGTCGGCCGAGTCGTCGATCGCCAGGCGGTTGTCCATTCCCGCGCCGGCGTCGAGCGTCAGCGCGCCAAGGATCTCGTCCAGGCTGCCGTCGTGGCCGACGCGCAGCAGGTCGTTGCCGCCGCCCGTGCCGACGAAGGTCAGCGTGGCGGAGTTGGTGCTCAGCACGTCGGCGGTGTCGTCGCCGTCGCCGAGCGTGACATTGAGGCTCTCGACGGTCGACGGGCTGGCGGCGTAGACGATCTCGCCCGGCATGCTGCTCGCGGTGACCGTGTCGGCGGTGACGACCAGCGACACCGAGCTGCCCTCGCCCGTGTCGATCACGTTGAGGGTGTCGTGGCCGGCGATCGCCTGGATCGCCACCAGCTTGTTCGGGAACGGCAACAGCACGCGGTCGGTTATTACGTTCAGCAGCACGTCCCGCACAGGCGAGCCATCGGGGTTGAGCCTGGCGACGTTGACGTAGGCAAGGCCGTCGGGGCCGGGATGGAAGGTCTTTACGCCGTGCGCGTCGATGGTGGTGAACTGCTGGCCGAGGCTGTTGACTACCAGCGGGGTCGCCGGCACGTCGGTGGCCGGCACGCCGTTCACCCAGTTCACCGTCTGCTCGCTGATATGCGCGTCGCCGTCGACGGTGAGCGTGGCGCCGATGCCGTGCAGCGTGTTAGCGCCGTCGCCGACGTTGACCGTGTCGTCGCCCGCGGCGCCCCAGATCATCGTATCGCCGCTGATGGCGTGGACGTTGACGGTGTCGTTGCCGCCGCCCGCATCGACGCGCGTGGTGCCGGCGATGGTCTGGTCGACGTTGAAGGTATCGGCGCCGTCGCCCAGGCGCACGTCCATGTTCTCGACGCCGGTGTAGTTCACGCCGGCCGCGCCCATGCCGAGGCCGGTGAGCTGGGTGTCGGTCATGGTGCCGGTGCCGGCGGCGCCGCCCGCGTCGTGCACGATCACCGAGTCCTGGCCGACGCCGCCGTCGATGGTCAGCTTGCCGCGGATGCCGGTGAGGTCGCTCACCGCCGGCGCCTGGAAGGCGAACGGCGGCGGGTCGACGATGATCGGCGGTGGCGTGATGGTGGTGACCTGCTGCACCAGGCGCGTGGTGAAGCTGGTGTATGCCGGCGGGTCGATGCGGATCGTCGCGCTCACCGGCAGCGAGACGGTGTAGCTGAAGAAGAAGAAGTTGAACGTCACCGGCACGAAGTTGATGCCGACCACGCTGACCTGGGCGTTGCCGCCCGCGTCGCGGTACTGCGAGGCATAGGCCTGCAGGTTGGCGAGGTCGGCGAGCGGCACGCTGCGCAGGAACGCGGCCGGGTCGTTCTGCACCGGCGTCTGCTCGAGCACGTACTTCACCTGCTGGATCGGCGCCGGGCGCACCTCGGAGGGCGGCGGGTCGAACACCAGCACCGGCGGCTCGCCGCCGACGTGGATGCGGTCGTTGCCCGAGCCGCCGTTCACCACCGTCTCGAAGTTGGAGCCGGCCTTGGTGCTGAGGACGTAGATCTCGTCGTCGCCGCCGGCGCCCTGGATGATCACCTTCTCGATGTTGCTGTCGATCAGCACCTGGCGGCCGGCGCCGGCGATGAACTTGTCGGTGACGATGAAGGTGTCGGCGAGCGGCGTGCCGGTGACGATCAGCGTGTCGTTGCCGGCGCCGCCGTTGACGTGCACCGGCGCGTTCTGCAGGTACTCGTAGGAGTTGTGGCCGGTGCCGCCGTCGAGCGTGGTGAGGTTGACCGGGTCGCTGCCGCTGGTGCCGTCGGTAAGGACCAGGAAGGTGAAGACCGCGAACACGTCGTCGCCGTCCTCGCCGAACAGGAACAGCTCGGCCTCGTTGTGGTTGACGTTGAACTCGTCGTTGCCGTCGCCGCCGAAGATCGACGCCTTTGCGGAGGTGCCTTTCGTGGTCTTCTCGAAGTTCACCACCGGCACCTGGAACTCGTCCAGCGTGGTCGCCACCGTGGCGATGGTGATGCGGTCGTCGCCGGCGCCGAGGAAGATCGCGGTCTCGACCGCGTTGTCGTCCATCTGCACCACGTCGTCGCCGCCGAGGGTGTTCAGCGTCAGGACATCGATGCGCGCGTAGCTGACGGTGTCGCGGCTCGGGTTGTCGAGCAGGATCGGGAACTCGGAGACGTCGCTCGTCTCGATGCGGTTGCCGAAGGAGTCGAGCGCGAACAGCGGCAGGCCGTCGGCGTCGAACAGCGGATCGCCGTCGGGCAGGCCGGTGCTCGTCGCCTGGCGGTAGTACAGCGGGCGGCCGAGCGCGTCGACCTTCTGGCCGATCGCCAGCACGCCGGCGGTGATGTCGGCGCTCTTGTCGCCGGCGCCGAGGTAGACGGCGTCGCCGTCGGCGGTGCCGTTGACGATCAGGTTGTCGAGGCCGACCACCGGGTTGCTGTCGGTGACGTCGATGGCGAGGCCGGTGCGGCGGCCGAGGTTGAGCGTGATGGTGTCGTCGCCGGTCGCGCCGTCGATCGTGAGGTGGCTGCCGGGCGCCGCGAAATCGCCCACGCCGTCGAACAGCGTGATCGCGTCGTTGCCGGTGCCGCCGAAGATGCTGACCTCGCCGGCCAGCGTTTCGATCTTGATGGTGTCGCCCAGATCGTTCGCGCCGCTGCCGCCGCTGATGTTGGTGGTGCCGCCCATCGTGCTCAGCACCTCGAGGCCGTCGGCGCCGTTGCCGAGCGTGAGGTTCAGCACCTCGAAGCCGCCGTACTGGATGATCCCGCCCATGGCGAGGCCGGCGAAGGTGCTCGCGGTCAGCGTGCCGGCGAAGGCGCCGCTCTTGTCGACCGAGGTGGTGTCGGTGATGTTGAGGGTGTTGGTCTGGCCGTCGGCCGTGCCGTCGAGGTCGGCGGCGACGATGAGGTCGCCGCGCAGGGCCTGCAGGCCGTTGCTGCCCGAGCCGACGAGGTTCACCGTGTCCGCGCCCTGGGCGAGGAACAGGTTGGTGGTGCTGCCGGCGGCGGTCGACTGCACCGTCACCACGTCGTCGCCGAGGTCACCGAAGACGTTGGTCTGCACGTTGGCGGCGGTGGACTGGATGGTGAGGTCGTCGTCGCCGACGCCGAGCGAGAGGTTCAGCGTCTCGAGCGTGCCGTAGGAGATGCTGCCGCCCATGCCCAGGCCGCTCAGCGTGGTGCCGGTCAGGGTGCCCGGCGAGCCGGCGAAGTCGAAGGTGTTGATCAGGTTCGCGACGTCGATGCCGGCGCCGTCGCCGCCGTTGATGGTCAGCGTGGCGTCGATGTCGTAGAGCCGCGCGTCGGCGTTGTAGACGTCGACCGTGTCGGCGCCGGCGCCGCCGTTGATCGTCGTCGCGCCGCTCACCGACATCACGCGCGCGTGGTCGTCGCCGCCGCCGAGATTGACGGTCGTGCCGCCTGAGTGCGTGGCGGCGACGGTGACGTCGTCGGCGCCGCCGCCGAGCGTGACGTTGACCTGGTCGACGCCCGCCCACTCGATGAGGCCGGCCATGTCGTCGGACTGGAAGCGCGCGAACTGCTGGGCCGCCTGGACCGCATCGGTGTTGGCGAAGAAGGCCGCCTCGCCGCCCTGGTAGAAGAGCTGGCCCTGTGCGTCGTCCGCGGCGTGGCGCACCACGTTCGGCGTCAGCACGGTGCTCGCCGTGAGCGCGATGGTGCTGCCGTCGGTGAGCAGCAGCCGCAGATGGTTGGTCGCGTCGCGCAGGATCACCGGCTGGCCGCCGAGCACCGGCTCGCCCGCCGCGTGCAGGATCACGTGGTTCAGCGCGTCGCGCACCTGCTGGCCGTTCTGCCCGAACACCGGCTCGTCGCCGAGATACTCGACGCGCTCGCCCTTGACGTGCACCACCGCGTCATCCTTGAAGTGCAGCTTGGCGTCGCCGATCTGGTGCACCTGGTTGACGACGTTGCCGTCGGCGTCGAAGGTGGTGAGCGGCTGGCGGGTGATGACATCGTAGACGGTGAGGTCGTCGCCGGCCTGGTAGAGCTCGGGCAGGCCGGTGAGCGGATCCACCACCGGCTCGCCGCCGAGGTACTTCGCCGGGTCGCCCGCCGCGTGGAAGACCGGATGGCCCTGGGAGTCGAAGGTGTCGACCGCGCGCACGTAGGTATCGAGCGTCGCGGTCGTGCCGCCGGTCAGGTCGACGAGGTTCAGCGTGTCGGTGCCGGCTTTGGTCTCGTAGAGGTCCTCGGTATGCAGGATCGGCCGGTCGGCCGAGGCCTGCACGCTGATCCGCGACGGCGGCGACTTGAAGATCACCACGAAGACGCCGTTGACAGTGTCGGTCTGCGTGATGGGGCTGTCGACCCGGCGTCCCGCCTGGTCGACCCACAGCAGCGGCGCGAGCGTAGTGCCGCCCGGGACCTTGCCGCTATCCGTATCGGCGAACGACTTGAAGCCGGTGTTGGTCGTGGTCTGGTCGTTGTCGTCCTCGACCCAGATCGAGACCACGCTGAGGCCGTGGTTGACCAGGGCGAGGTCGGCGGCGGTAAAGTCCGCCGCGATCGCCATCTTGTTGCCCGGATCGGTGGTGAGCTGGCCGGCGCTGTTGATGTACAGCAGCTTGTCGAACGAATCGCCGGTCACCGTAATCGCCGGGAACTGCGTGATCGCGGTGGTCAGCGTCGAGTCGGTAGCCGAAACGTGGTAGAGCGCGTGGCCGCCGCTGTCTTCCTGCTGGAAGCCGCGGCGCTGCGCGCCCCCCGACACAGAAGCCGTGTTGCCCGTGGTCGTGGTCAGGTGGCCGTTGACGTCGATCCACAGCTTCGCGTCCGCGGGCGAGTTGGTGATCGCGATCGACTGCACGCCGGTGTTGGTCGTGGTGCGGCTGCCGTTCGCGTCCAGGTACAGCAGGCCGCCGCTCGAGGTCACCTGCACCGACTGCGTGCCGGTGTTGTCGAGCGTGCGGCGGCCGCGGAAGTCGAGCCATAGCAGCGCGTCGGTCGTCGCGTTGGTGACGACGATCTTCTGGATGCCGGTGTCGATCAGCGTCTCGTCGCCGTTCGCTTCGAGGAACACCAGGTTGCCGTCGGCGTCGAGCGCCTGGCGGCCGCGCTCCTGGATGCCGCGCTCCTGCTTGCCGGTCTCCTGGAAGCCGACCTGCTGGACGCCGCGCTCCTGGATCTTGTTCTCGACCAGGATGCCGCCGGCGATGTAGGCCTTGCCGGTGTTGACGGTGGTCGGGTTGTTGTTGGCGTTCAGCCACAGCAGGCCGTCGGTGGCGGCGTCGGTGATCTGCAGCGACTGGCGGCCGGTGTCGGTCGTGGTGCGCTTGTTGTTGTCGTCGAGGAAGATCGGGTGGTCGCCCGCCACGCCGGCCGCATTGACCGCGTTGGTGATGAGGATCGACTGCACGCCGGTGTTGGTCAGCGTCTTCAGGCCGTCGGCGGTGAGCCAGATCAGCGCGTCGCCAGCCTGGTTGGTCACGTTGATGGTGCCGTCGCCCTGCAGGACGCCGGTCTGCTGGACGCCGCGCTCCTGGCGGCCGTGGTGCTGGCCGTCCGGGCTCACCACCGCGGCGCGCACCCAGACTTCGTCGCCCGCGTCGGCGCCGTTGGCGTCGAGGTCCTTGACGAAGACGATCTGCCCCTTCTGCTCCTGCTGGTAGTTGAAGCTCGCGCCGGTGCCGTTCGCCGGGGTGAAGCTCTGGTGGCCCGGGCCGTTGGGATCGGTGTTGACGTAGACGTAGGGCGCGTCGGCGATGATGTCGGCCTGCGTCGCCGGGTCGTAGGCGAGCGTGAAGACGTGCTCGACGATGTCGGCGTCGCCCTGGAACGAGAGCCGCGCGGCGACCGCGGCGAGGGTGCTCGCGTCGTTGTGGACGTTGACCGTGTCGTCGCCGGCGCCGCCCAGCACCTCGAGCGTGCCGCCGATGCCCTTGATGTTGACGACGTCGTTGCCGTCGCCGAGCACGACGCGCGTGTCGCCGGCGTGCGTGCCCTCGATGGTGAGCGTGTCGGGCGTCGCGCTGTTCGTCAGGCGGAGGTCGACCGACTCGAGGTTGTGGTACTCGACGCCGTTGTACGCGCCGCCGTTGACCGTGCCCGCGCCGAGGCCGAAACCCTGCAGGTGGTCGCTGGTCAGCGTGCCGCTGTGCACCGTGCCGTCCTGGTCGTGCACGACCAGCGAGTCGCCGCCGGTCTCGAACGCGGTGCCGCCGTCGATCACCAGCTTGCCCTGGATGCCGGAGAGGTCGTGCACGCCGCCGGCGTCGTAGGCGAAGGCCGGCGGGTCGACGATGATCTCCGCGGGCTGCACGATGCGCGCCGGCGGCAGGACCTCGTGGCCGATGCGGTAGGTGAAAGCCGCCGGATCGAAGCTGAAGGTGATGCGGCCCTCGCCGAAGAACCACCACGGCGAGATGTTGAGGAACTGGACGCTGTCGACCGTGCGGTTGATCAGGTCGAACAGGCCGTTCAGTCCGAAGAAACCCTGGTTGGCGCGCTGGTCGTCGGTCTCGCCCTGGACCTGCGGGTCGTTGGGATTGCCGGTCAGGATGTCGGTGAACGGCGCGAGCTCGAACGGCGCCAGCCATGCGAACAGGTAGGCCGTCACCAGGTTGCGCGCGTACTGCTCCGGGTTGGAGAAGAAGCTGAACCAGTCGCCGCTTAAGAAGCTGAAGTCGCGCGTCAGCACGATGCGGCCGATGTCGATGGTGTTGCGCTGGTCGTACACCACCACCGCGGGATCCTGCACCTGGAACGCCGGCGGCGTGTAGTGGAACGGCGGCAGGTCGAAGATGATCGGCGGCGCGTCGCCGCCGAGGTGGATAGTGTCGTCGCCGGAGCCGCCGTTGAGGTCGAGCTCCATGCTGGGGTCGGTCGACAGCACGTAGAACTGGTCGTCACCGCCGCCGCCGTTGACCTCCAGCCGCTCGACGCCGGTGAAGTAGGTGACGCGGCCGGCGCCCGCCACGGAGTTGCGCGTGATGACGAAGGTGTCGCCGATCGGCGTGCCGTTCAGCACGATGGTGTCGGTGCCGGCGCCGCCGTCGATGAACACCGGCGCGTTCTGCACGTACTCGTAGCGGTTGTTGCCGGCGCCGCCGAACAGTGTGTTGAGGTTGGCGATCTCCTCCCCCTCCGGCGTTTGCTGGCGCAGGGTGATGAAGGTGTTGATGATGAAGGTGTCGTCGCCGTCGCCGCCGTGCAGGAACAGCTTGGCGGCGTTGTGGTTGACCTCGAAGTTGTCGTCGCCGTCCTCGCCGTACACCGCCAGCGTCGCCGAGGCGCCGTTGGTCATGCGGCTGGTATCGGCGATCGGCACGCCCTCGGGGAACTCGATGGTGCGGTTGTCCGGGTCGGGGATCTGCGGCACCGTGCCGACGGTCAGCGTGTCCTTGCCCTCGCCCATGTGCACGATGACCGGCACCGCGGTGTCGTCGGAGTAGACGGTGTCGTCGCCGCCCAGGGTGTTGATGATGGTGCGGTTGACCTTGCGCTGGATCAGCGTCTCGCGGGCGCTGCTCTCTGCCGCGCCGACCTGGATCATCATCGCGGTGACGTCGCCCGAGGCGCGGTCGAGGTGGACGAAGTCGGCGCCGTCGGTGGTGAACAGATCGATCTCGTTGAAGCCCGCGGTGCCGCCGGTGTCGGCGATCTCGACGCGCGAGCCGGTGGTGCCCTTCAGGTTGAGGATGTAGTACTCGTTGCTGCCGGCGCCGGTGTTCTCCGGCGTGGTGAGGTTGGCGCCGTTGTCGAGGCGCACGTCGCCCGCCCAGTCGGTGACCAGCAGGTCGGAGCGGCCGTCGACGTGCACTACGCCGTCGCGGTCGTTGAGGACCAGCGTGTTGTTGCTGTCGCCGCCCTGCAGCACCGCCTTGCTGAAAATCAGCTCGCCGGTACCCGGGTCGCGCAGGCTCTCGACCTCGGTGCTCGCCGCCCAGTGGTCGCCGGTGCCCTGCAGCTCGGTGACGAACGGCACCGGGAAGTTCGGATCGGCCACCGGCTGGTCGGCGTCGAACGCGGCGCTGCCCTTGGTGAGGTCGGTGATCCGGCCGACCAGGAACGTGTCGCCGAACAGGCCCATGTCGGCGTCGTTGTTCTCGAGCAGCGTGTTCACGCCGCCGCTGTCGCGGAAGGTGTCGGTGCCGCGCAAGCCGGAGACGGTGTCGTTGCCGTCGCCGGAGTCGAGGTAGTCGTTGAACGCCGAGCCGATCACGCGGTCGTCGCCGTCGCCGCCGAAGAAGCGCAGCGCGATCAGGTCGCGCTCGTCGTCGGGCGCCTGCGCGTCGGGGCCGACCGCGCCGGCGTCGATCAGGTCGTTGCCGCCGTGGCCGTAGATTTCGAGCTCGTCGGTGCCGGCGCCGGTGCTCGGCGCGCGCTCGGCGTCCTGCAGGGTGAAGTTCATCACCCCGGCGACGCCCATGTCGCGGGTGATGCTCACCTCGCCGCCGCCGGCGTTGACGATGAAGGTGTCCGCGGCGTTGCTCTGATCGCCGTGCACGGTGTTCTGCCCGCCGTGCAGGATCACCTTGTCGTCGGCGCCGTCCTTGCCGCCGGCCGGCACGGAGACCGTGACGGTCTGCTGCACGTAGAGCGGCAGCTGCGGATCGGTGGCGTCGCCGGTGGTGGAGGTCTGCCGATAGATATGGTTGCCGTTGGCGTCGAGCTGCGGCAGCGTGGTCACCACCGGCACCGCGTCGCCGTCGCGCTGCTCGGTCTGGCCGACGCCGGTGATCACCTGCGGCACCTGCAGGGCGACCAGCACCGGGTGGCCCGCGGCGTCGGTCTTGCCGACGAGCTTCAGCGGCGTTTCCGGCTTGTGATCGGTGTCGGCGACGTCGGAGTCCTGCACCATGATGGTGGTCATCACGGGGTGGCCGTCGGCGTCGACCGCCGAGACCAGCGCGTCGATCAGCACCGGGATGCGCTGGCCGCTGCCGTCGAGCTTGAACGAGCCGTCGGCGTTCTGCTGCCAGATCAGGAAGCCGTTCACCGCGTCGCGCTTCTGCACCAGCGTGGTCATCGGCACCAGCACCGGCGTGACGCCGTCGGCCGCGAACACCGGCTGCGTCACGGTGTGCATCGTGTTCGAGGCGCCGAGGTCCAGGCTCAGCGTGGTCAGGCCGGCGCCGGTCAGGTCGCCGACCTCGATCGTGTCGGCGCCCTCGCCGGCGTCGATCGACATGGAGTCGATACCGGTCAGCTTGAGCATCACCGGCGCGGCGCCGTCGTCGATGCCCAGGCCGAGGCCGAAGTTGGTCTGCGACAGCGTGACCGCGCCGCCCGGGAAGCCGACCCCGCTCGCCGGCGCCGGGTCGGTCAGCGTCAGCGTGGTCGGCGCATCGTTCACCGCGTTGAGCGAGATCATCTCCGACGCGCCGCTCGCGGTGGCGATGAACGAGTCGGTGCCGCTGCCGCCGGCGACGAACGAGTCGACGCCGTCGCCGAAGGTCCAGTAGATCGTGTCGTCGCCGGCGCCGGCGTCGATCGCGTCGATGCCGGTGTTGCCCGACAGCTTGTCGCTGCCTTCGCCGCCGAAGAGGACATCGTTGCCTTCGCTGCCCGCGAGGCGGTCGTCGCCGCCCTCGCCGTACAGCCAGTCGTCGCCACCCTGCCCGGTCAGCGCGTCGTTGCCGGAGCCGCCGTGAATGACGTCGTTACCATCGCCCGAGGCATCGCGCGTTCCGCCGACCGGATTGGCGGTGTCGCCGAACACCGTGTCGTTGCCGTCGCCGGCCTCGATGTAGTCGCTGCCCTGGTCGCCGAAGATGGTGTCGTTGTCGGCGCCGCCGAAGATGATGTCGTTGCCGGCACCGCCCGAGATGAAGTCGTTGCCCGCGCCGCCGTCGATGAGGTCGCCGGCCTTGCCGCCGCGCAGCTCGTCGTTGCCGGCGTCGCCGTAGATCGTCGCCTGGCCGCTGCCGTTCTGCACGATCTGGTCGTCGCCGGCGCCGCCGTGCAGCTCGACCGGCACGTCGACGCTCGAGGCGATGGTGATGGTGTCGTCGCCGCCGCCGGCGCCGTTGGCGACCACGCGCTGCACGTCGCTCGCCTTGTAGAGGCGCGGGATGAGGGTCTTCTCGCCGGCGTGCGCCAGCGGATCGCGGTCGTCGACCAGCTTCTTGTCCGGGTTGCCGTTGTACGAGGCCTGGTAGTAAGTGCCGGCGGTGTAGTAGCCGAGCTTCACCAGGTCGTCGTCGGCGTTGAGCGTGACCTTGCCGAGCCCCATGTCCTCGGCCGCGTTGCCGTCGGGCGCGCTCGCGCCGTCGCCGTTCTGGAAGTGGGCGTCGTCGCCCATGTTGAGGCGCAGCGTGCCGTCGCCGAGCAGCGAGGCGTACACCGGCTGCGCGTCGGGATTGAAGACGAAGTTGAAGTCGGCGATGACGATCTTCGGCACGATGTCGAACTGCTGGTCGAACAGCGTGATGGTGCCGAAGAAGCCGAGGTCGAGGCCGATCCAGAGGAAGGCGTAGAGCTTGGCGTAGATCTCGCCGTGGGTGTCGAAAATGGCGAACGGCGACAGCAGCAGCCGGTTGATCACCTCGTCGACGTAGACCTTGCCGTCGTGGTTGGGGTCGTGCCAGTCGAAGTCGATCTCGGCGAACACGCCGCCCTCGACCCCCGCCTCGATCAGCCCGCCGATGCCGAGCGAGGCGCCGGCGGTGATCGAAGCGCTGAAGGTCAGCTCCGGCATGTCGACGCCGTTGACGATGTGGTCGCCGAAGTACAGGCCTTCGAAGATGAGCGGGATCGACTCGGCGATGTGCTCGGCGCTGTGGTCGTGCGAGATCGCCTCGGTAAACAGGTTGATGCCGCGCGTGTCGAAGCCGACGCGAATGTCGAGGTCGACAATGACCGAGCCGCCGAAGCGCGCGTTCAGCCCCGGGAAGATCATGAACGACTGGTGGTAGTCGAATTCGACGTGCAGCTTGGGCACGTCCCAGGTGATCAGGTCGACGGTCTTGCCGGTGAGCAGGCCGAAGATGTTCGACGGGCTGGTGATGATCGGCAGGTCGAGGCCGCTCGCGCGCAGGCCGGCGAGCTTCGACATGAAGCCCTGCGTCTGCGCCGAGGCCGGCGCCGACGGCGTGGTCTGGCCGCGCCGCTTGCCGGTCGGGTTCGACAGCTGGTCGTCGAGGCTGAAGCTGGACGACGGCGCCTGCGAGTCGGAAAGCTTGGCGCCCGAGGCGCGCAGGTCGACGCCGCCGGCCGCGGCATTCGGCCCGCTGATGAAGAAGTCGCCGAAGCCGATGACGATCGTCGAGCCGTCGGTTGGGATCGAGTTGATCACCTCGATGATGTCGACCAGGGTGGTGATGAACGCGGGGTTGAACTTGCCGCCGCCGAACATCGACGCCAGGTCGAGCATGGTGATGTCGTGGCCGGCGAGCTGCGACACCCCGGGGATCGGCGTCTCGAGGATGTCGATGATCGGCTGCAGCGGCCCGGTGACGACCTGGATCTCGCGCAGGATCGGCGCGATGACGTCGCTGATGAAGCTGCCGAGGTCGAGCGAGACGTGCAGGAACTCGATGGTCGGCGCCGCGCCGAGCGAGGTCTTCGACACCGGCCCGCCGATCAGCGTGTTGCTGTACTCCCACTCGAAGTGGAACTCGGTGAAGATCTTCGGGAACTTGCCGCCCGAGCCGAGCTCGAGCTCCATGTCGAGGTCGGCTTCGGCGCGCACATGGATGTCGGCCTCGATGATGCCGTTGGCGCCGGTGAGCGGGTTCTTGCCCGGACCGGAGCCGATCTCGGAGAGCGCCAGGCGCTTCTGGTCGGCGGTGAAGCTCGCCTCGGTGGTGCCGGCGCCCGGGGCGTCGTCGGCCTTCTTGTCGCGCAGGTTGACCTCGAACGCGCCGACGATGCCGCTGCCGGTAAGGCCGGTCGCGAGCGGGCCGAAGTCGCTCCAGTCGATCTTGTCGCCGCTGGTGCCGATGTCGGTGACGTTGAACGCCAGGAAGCCGAGCGAGAGATTGATCTCGTCGCCGGCCGAGAAGGTGGCGCTCAAGCCCGCGATCAGCTCGTGCTCGCGCGAGGTGTCGAAGTAGAACAGGTCGCTGATCGACAGGCCGAAGCCGAACTGGAAGTCGAAGCCCAGGCGCACGTGCAGGTTCGCGTCGACGTCGAGGCCCAGGCCCGGCAGCGCGCCGTCGAAATCGACCGGTACGTCGAACTGCACCGCCTTGGCCAGGTGCAGGTTGATCTGGATCGAGTCGGCGTGCGCGAGGTCTGCGACGATGTTGCCGTCGGCGTCGCGGTAGGTGAACAGCACGTCGGCCGGCGTGATGCCGTCGACGCCGTCGGAGTCGGCGAGGATGTCGAGCAGGCCCGGCCCGAACACCGCGAACAGCGCGTCCTGCAGCAGCTCGACCGGGCTCTGGTCCCCCGCCGCGACGTGGAGGAAATCCATGAAGCTGAAGATCGGCGAGAACAGCGCGTTCGCCGCGCTGTCGATATCGCTCTGCGGCAGGAACGGCAACGGCAGCGCGCCGAAGATGTCGTTGGTGGCGAAGTCTCTGACGCCGGTGACCAGCTCGCGCAACACGCCGTGCGGGCCGACCAGGAAATCGAGGTCGGTGGTGAGCAGGCCGAGGCCGGCGCGCTTGAGGTCGTCGAGGAACTCGTCGGTGTTGAGCTGCGGCCCCGGCGCGGCGAAGAGATTGTCGTCGTCGAGCTTGAGGGTCGGCGTGAGGCCGAGGTCGCTCAGGTGGAACGAGCCCACCGCGATGTCGATCGGCAGCGCGACGTGCAGCTCGGCGCCCTTGTCGAGGCTGAGCGTGGCGCCGCTCAGCGCATTCAGGCGCAGTTCGGTGCCGACCGCCGAGCCGCTCGCGACCACACCGGCGGTCAGGCTGGCAGTGCCGCCGACTACGCCGCCGGAGAGGATGCCGAGGTCGGCGGTGAGGTCGAAGGCGGCCTTGACGCCGGCGCCGGCCTTGAACTCCTCCAGCTTGATGAACGCCGCGCCGGTGCCTTCGCTCAGCAGGTCGCCGAGGTAGACGCCGAACTCGGCGCCGAAGTCCATGCCGATGCCGGCCTTCAGATTGAGATCGCCCTGCAGCAGCGTCTGGGCGTCGATGTGGATCGGGCCCAGGTCGAAGTCGTGCAGGCCGAAGTCGGTGGCGTCGAAGGCGAACTTGAAGTCGAGGATCGAGCGCAGGTGCAGCTCGAGCCCGATCGACGCCTTCAGCTCGGCGGCGTCGAAGCCGCCGGTGAACGAGAACGCCGGCCCGTCGAACGGCGTGAAGAACGTGTCCTCGGGGATCTCCGCCAGCACGCCGCCGGAGGCGGCGAGGCCTCCGACGAGGCTGCCGACGCGCGTCAGGCCGTCGAAGAAGGCGCCCGTCAGCTTGGCGGCGGCGAGCCCGGTCGCCTTGGAGAGGTCGAGGCCTTGCAGGAGCGAGCTGGCGAAATCGACGTTGGTCAGGTTCGCGCCAGCGAGCTTGAGGCCCTTCAGGTTGAGGCCGCTGAGATCGAAGCCCGAAAGGTTGAGGTTTGACAGGTTGGCGAAGCGCAGCTCGATGCCCGAGAGCACCTTGTCGAAGCCGGCGGCGAAGCTCACCCCGCGCAAGTCGGCGCCGAACAGCTCGCCGACGCCGTGGGCGTTGAAGTTGGTGGCGCCGGCGAACTTGGCCCACGACAGGTCGAGGCCGCTGAACGAGACCCCGCTCAGGTTGAGGCCGGAGAGGTCCCAGCCGCGCAGGCTGAGGCCCGAGAGATTCGTAGATGACGTAAGGCTGGTGATGAGGCGCGTGAGATTCAGCGCGCCAGTAGTGATCGCGCCGCTCATGTCGGCGCCGACGGCGAACAGGCCCTTCAGGTCGGCGCCGGAGAGGTTGGCGCCCTTGAGGATCGCGTCGCGCAGGTTGGCCGACGAGAGATTCGCGCCGGTGAAGTCGATGCCCGAGAGATCGAGGCCGGAGAGATCCCAGCCCGAGAGATTGCGGCCGGCGAGGCTCAAGCCCGCCTTCAGCGCCTTCGCCGCCGCTTCGCCGATCCAGTCGAGCTCGGGCACCACCGTGCGGTTCGAGCTGCCGTCGAGCCAGACCGTGTTGCGGTCGAAGATCAGTCCGGCGATGCTGGTGGCGAGGCCGCCGAAGGAGCCGATCTTCGCGCTCTTGAAGACGGCGCCGACGGCGAACGCGCCGTCGAGCACCGCGCCCTGCAGCAGCGCGCCGGTCAGGTTGACCCCGCGCAGGTTGGCGCCGCTCAGGATCGCGCCGCGCAGGTCGGCGCCGCTGAAGTCGACGCCCGAGAGGTCGAAGCCGGTGAAGTCGACGCCCTGCAGGTCGGCGCCGCGGAAGCTGAAGCCGCGCAGGTCTTTCAGCAGGTGCTGCGCGTCGAAGTACGCCGCCGCGTCGAAGCCGGCGAAATTCATCTTGTCGTTGACCGCGTTCAGCACGTCGATCGTCGTCGCCGCGGCCTTCGACACGCCGCTGTTCAGCGACTGGATCAGGCCGAGCAGCGACGGGAAGCTGTTGATGAAGTCGTACTGCGCGAAATACGGCTCGACCACGCTCTTCAGCTCGAACGCGCCGAGGATGTCGTTCAGCTTGAGGAGGTCGCCGACCTTGACGCCGAGGCCCGGGATCTCGAAGCCGAGCAGGCCGTCGAGGTCGCTCGCCAGGCCCTCGACCTTCTCCTGCAGCGAATCGAGGATGCCGAGCAGCGCGTCGCGCGCCTGCGCGGTGATGCGGATGTCGAAGGCGATGTCCGGCCGCTCGAGCAGGAAGTGCGGCGTGCGGTGCAGGTCGAAGGTGAGGAAGTTCTCGCCGCTGATGATCACCACCGGCTGGCCGTACGCAGTGGGGTCGAAGCCGGCGATCGTCACCTGCAGCGGCAGCGTGGCGTCGATCGACGCCGAGGCGGTCAGCTCGACCAGGCTGCCGAGGCCCGCGTCCCGCATCTCGCGCAGCGTGATGCGCCCGTCGCCGTTCGGGTCGTCGATCTTCAGCTCGGCGCCGAGCGCGAGGTCAACCTCGCCGCCGTGCACACCGCCCGAGATGGGGCCGAGCGAAACGGAGACGTCGACGTTGTCCGCGTGCAGCTCGGCGCTGACGTCGATCGGGTCGAAGAGGAACGCCACCGCGTCCTGCAGCGCGATACCGTGGCCGAACAGGCCGTCGAGGTCGAGCACGATGCCCAGGCCCGCGGTCAGCTTGCCGGTGAGCGTGGCGTCGGCGGAGGCGTTGAAGTCGATGAAGCTGCCGCCCGGCAGCAGATCGTCGAGGCTGAAGTCGAGCGCCTGCGTCTTCTCGATGTCGAAGTCGGCCTTGAAGGTGAGCTCGTGGGTGGCGAGGTCGAAGCCGCCGCTCAGCGCGAACGGCGAGCCGGCGCCGCCCGCGAGGGCGTTCAGGTGCGCGATCACCGCGTCCACGGTCCAGTCGATCAGGCCGGCGAGGTCGGCGGTGCCGCCTTCATTGGCGCCGCCGGGCTGGAAGGAGTCGAAGTAGCCCTTCGCCGCGCTGTAGAGGTCGAAGATGTCGCCGACTGCGACGCCGACCAGGTCGTTGATCGACTTGTGGATCACCGGCAGCTCGTCGCTGAGGAAGCCGGCCGAGCCGAGGCCGTTGTTCTTCAGGTCGAGCAGCAGCGCGAGGATATTCGCCTGCACGTCCGGGTTGTCGAGCAGGATGTCGACCGAGACCTCGGGCGCGTTGACGGTGAAGTCGCCGTTGGTGCCGCTGATCAGGTGCGGCGCGCTGATGAGGACCGTCGGCGTGCCGAAGTTGGTAATGGTCCCGATGGCCGGGATGGTGAGGGTCAGCGGCAGCTTGGCGTCGAGGTTGCTGTCGACGGTGACCGCGAGGCCGGCGTCGCCGAGCTCGGCGAGCGTGAACTGGCCGTCGGCGCCGGCGCCCGTCAGGTCGACCTGCGCGGTGAAGTCGAGGTGCGCCGAGCCGTCCTGCACGCCGGCCGAGAAGCCGCTGATGTCGAGCGCGGTGATGTCGACGTTCGTCGCGTCGACCGAGGCGCTGACGGTGAGCGGGTCGTTCACCTTGAGGAAGAACTTGTCGGCGGCGCCCAGGTCGACGCCGAAGCTGAAGTCGGTGTCGAGCGAGGTCCGCAGCGCGAGCGGCACGCTGAAATCGAGGCCGAGCGGGTTGCCGTCGAGGCCGAGCGAGTCGGCGTCGACCGTCACCGCCGTCGAATAGACCGCGTCGATGCCGATGTCGAAGGTGATGCCGCCGGTGCCCAGCTCTATGTCGACCGTGACCGGCCCGTGGCCGAGGTGACTGGTCGCGGTGCCGGAGAACGCCTGCTTGATCTGCGTCTTGATGACGTCGGCGAGGCCGCCGATGGTGGCGTCGTCGTTGGCGACGTAATTGCTGATCGCCGTGCCGAGGTGGGTGATAGCGCCGGCGTCGACCAGGTCGTTGACGCTTTTGTCGATGACCGGGATCTTCTGGTTGAGGACGGCGAGGCCGTCGAGGAAATCGCCGAGGCTCTGGAACGCCGCCAGGCCCTGGCCGACGAAGCCGTTGATGGCGTCCTTCAGCGACTGCGGGATCAGGATCTCGAGTTGGTGGTCGGCGACGACCGGGCCGAACGGATTGGCCGCCGAGGGAATCTCGCTCTTCGCGATAGTGACCGTGTTCGGGTCGGGCGAGGTCGCGTCGCCGAGGTCGGGGAACTGGTCGGCGCCGTTCTGCCAGTCCTTGAACAGCGTGCGGAACGCCGGCCGCAGCAGCTCGCTCTCCCACAGCGGGTCGTTGCCGGTGCCGGTCGGGTACTCGAGGTCGACCCAGCCGTCGCCCTCCTCCGTCGGCTGCGCGCGCTTCGTGTCGCCGGTGCGCGAGACGCGCAGCGGGCCGGCGATGACGTTGCCGCCCGCGGCCGAGCCGTTGGCGAGCTCGACGCGGATGAACGCCGCGGTGAAGGCGAAGGTGCCGAGGTTCTTGAAGGCGAGCCCGCCGTCTTCGACGTCGCGCGGTAGCAGGCGCTGGTCGACCGCCACCGACGCGAGCGGGGTGGTGCTGTCGCCGTCGTAGATCAGGTACACGGCGTTCGATGCCGGCGCGATCGGCTGGTCGCGCTGGCTCGAGTCGGCGAGGTTGTCGACCTTCTGCGTGGTATTGGAGAGCCAGGTCGCGCCCACGCTGTAGCTCTGCCCCGGCGTGATGTCGACGGTCCACACCGCCTTGGCGGCGCCGTCGTTCGCGGTGTTGACGCGGAACAGCTCGGTCGTCTCGGTGCGGCTGTCGACGCGCCAGATGTGGTCGACGTCGATCGAGTTGAGCCACGGCCGGCCGTCGGTGCCCGGCACGCCGGGCAGCGTCGCCGTCATCACGTTGCCGCCGTGCGCGCCGTTCAGGTTGAGCTTGCTGAAGTCGTAGTCGGTGCCGGTGAGCGCGGAGAACAGCGCGCTCAACTGGCCCGCGCCGATGCTGGCGCCGTCGACCGGCGTCTCCATAAGGAGCAGCATTTTCGAGAGCGTCACCGCGTTGGCGTAGGCGGCGAACGCGGTCTTGCTGAACTCGGCGCCGTCGGCGAGCGAGCCCTGGGCGTCGTCGTAGAAGGTGAAGGTGAGCGGCCCGACCGAGATGGTGTGCGTGAAGCCGCTCGGCAGCGGCGCGTGATGGTCGTCAGGCAGGCCGAGGTCGGCGTCGAGCTTCTCGTGGTCGCCCGGCGCGAAGACCGGGATCACCGTGCTGCCGAGCGAGACGCTCGCCAGGTCCATCTTGTTGTTGGTCTGGGTGAGGAACTCGAGCGTGTCGAAGCTGAAGCCGAAGCGCTCCTCGACTACCTGCTTGATGTAGTCCTTGGCGTAGTCCTGCACGTCGTTCGCCGCCGACTGGATCGGGTTGAACAGCGCGCCGAGCGGCGCGAGCACCGACTCGATCGAGCTGCCGACCGACTGCAGCGCGCCGCGCAGCGCGCCGATCTCAGCTGGCAGGCCGGCCATCGGCAGCAGGTGGTTGTTGATGAACGAGTCGTTGGTCGAGGCATCGCCGTCGGGGTTGTCGAGCTCGTGCAGCAGCACGTCCATCAGCCCGACGTCGTCCTCGGCCTTGGCGCGCAGGGTGTTGTCGAGCGTGTCGGCGCCGAGCGAGGCGCCGACCTCGTTCTGCACGTCGCGCCGCGCCTGCGGGTCGAACAGCGCGCGCGTCACGGCGAGGCCGAGCTGGCCCCAGTCGCGCAGGCCGTCGTCGATCTCGTCCACCCAGTTGTAGAGGTAGGCGCGGAACAGCTCGTCGAGGTCGGCCTGCGTCGGCGTATTGCCCTGCAGGAAGGTGTCGATCAGCCCGGTGACCACCGGGCCGAGGTCGACCTTGTCGCCCAGGCTGATCGCCTTGAGCTCGAGCGCATCGCGCTGCTTGAAGACGAAGTCGAGCGCCGGGCCGCGCTTGCCCTGCACCACCAGCTGCTCGTTGCCGTCGCCCGCCTCGCTGCCGGCGAGCGTCTCGTAGACCGTCAGGCGCAGGCCGTCGTCGGACACCGCCTTGACGATGTAGTCGGCCTGGTTGGTGCCGAAACCATAGGCGGCGAAGCTCTGGCCGGCGACGAAGCCGTCGTCCTTGAAGCTGCCGCTCGCGCGCACGAAGTCGTTGCCCTCGACGCCGAGCGTGGTGACGCTGGTGTGCGGGACGTAGACGTTGATCTGCTCGTCGCCGGTGGCCGCCTCGCTGACGATGGCGCGATCCACCGTGAGCGAGGTGGCGCTCACCCCGGTGACCAGGAAGGTGCCGTTGTCGGCGGCATCGGCGAAGCCGCTGACGGTGATCTTGTGGCCGACGACGAAGCCGTCGTCGAGGAAGCTGCCACCCGAGCGGACGAACGAGCTCGACGCCGCGTCGGCCGACAGCGTGTCGCTGGACGCGATGTCGGCGGTGACGATCGGCGTCGGGTCGGCGGCGAAGGGCCGGATCAGCGTCTCATAGATGAAGCGGATCGGCGCGTCGAAGGGGATGCCGGGGGTGCTGTCGTCGCTGACGTCGCCGCCGGCCAGCACGGTGCGGTCGGGATTGGCGTCGAAGCCCGCGGTGGCGTCGCCGACGTAGCCCTCGACCAGGAAGTGGCGCAGGGCGTTGGCGAGGTCCTGGTGGTCGGAGACGATGTCGCTCGAGTCGGGGAACACGCCCTCGGCGAACTCGTTCACCAGCGTGTGCGCCCACTGGTCGCCCGCGGCGTGCGTCATGAAGCCGTAGGACCAGGCGAGGATCTGCGACTTCTCGACGTCGGTGAACGACGAGTCGTTCTGCGCCGACCAGGCCATGTCCATCACCCGCTGCAGCCAGACGCCGGTGTCGTCGGGGTGGATGATGCCCTGCCCCATCAGCAGGTCGGGAAAGCCGTCGGGGCCGACCGTGCCGGCGAAGTAGAACTCGGGGTAGTTCTGCAGCGCGGCGAGGATCTTCGGGTGGACGGCGTATTCCTCGCCGGCGATCGTCACCTTGCCGTCGTCGAGCAGGTCGGCGAGCACGTCCTGCGCGATCTCGACGTGCGTATAGGGCTTGAAGGCGACCTCGGCGAGCGGATCGGTGTCAGCGTCGACGGTATGCACCGGCACGAAGCCGAGCAGGTGGCCCATCTCGTGGCCGACATACATGGCGAGCGTGTCGGCGTACTGCTGCGCGCTCATCCCCTGCGCCTGGGCGGCGAGGGCCTCGCTGAACACGAAGGCGTTGTCGGAATGGTCCTGGTTGCCGGCGTCGGTTTTCTCGGCGAGGCCGTAGAACGTGCCCCACTGCGCGAACTGCGAGCCGTCGCCGCCGACGTAGATCGTCGAGTGCTCGCCCGTCGGCGTGGCGGTGGTGAAGGAGACGCCGAGCTGCGCGAACTCGGCGTTCAGCTTCGCCACCAGCTCGCCGGCGATGGCGTCTTCCTGGCCGGCGAGCGCGCCCTGCGCGGCGAAGGGCCGCACGTCGATGTCGTCGACCTCGACCGGTCCCTTGTAGTCGACGTCGTTCGCGCCGTCGAGGTCGAGGAAGACCGTCTGCTGCTGCGCGTAGCTCGCGAGCGTCGGGTCGAGGCGGACGATGGCGTTCGGCTGCGCGAGCTCGGCGCCGAGATCGACGCGCGGCTGGGCCTGCGGCACCTCGCGCACCAGCGCGGCGGCGTCGGCCGCGGCGAGCGCGTCGCCGGCGGCGGGGTTCAGGTCGGCGGAGAGGAGGACCCGAGGCTCGAGCGCCTCGAACAGCAGCTTGCGTCGGAACGGGGGAAGCTTTGAAGTCGCGCGCGCGACACTGCTGCTGCCCTGGCGCGCTG
>DASXLD010000064.1:0-60549 GCA_036496385.1 Caldimonas sp.
ACCTCCATCGCCAGCGGCGCCGGCGGAGCGGCCTGCGCTTGCTGCGTCTGCTGCACCGCGCCGTGCAACTCGGCGGCGAACGTTTCGCCGAACGGGAACAGACGGCGCAGCGAATCGCCGACCAGGGCGAACTGCTCGGAAAGCCCCGGCAGTCGATGCAGCTCGCCGCCCGCGATCGACGACCAGGCCTCCTTGGCCGCGGTGACGCGCTTCTTCGCGTGGGTGACGATTGCCGGATCGAAGCGGCCGAGGACGCTGTGCGAGTAGTCGACCGGCTGCTGCTCGACGAAGCCGTAGGCGGCGCGCACGGCGGCAAGGCGAGGCACGCTGACGCCGCGCCCCACGGGCGCGGCCTGCGCACAAAAGAAGAGGACGTCGCGCGCGAGGCGCTCGGAGACGTCGGAGTCGCCGCGCTGAAGGAGACGGAACTGGGCGAGCAGACGCGACGCGACGCGCTTGGTGAAGACGTCGAAACCGAGCAGGCCATGGTGCTGCGCCTCGAGCATGCCGGCGGCCAGGTTCCAGAACGTGCGCACCTGGGGATGGGCCGAGCCGGCGCCGAGGCCGGCGCAGATCTCGCTGATCCTGGCGGCGGCAGTGAGCGCGTGCGTGCCTCGCATCAAGGCGAGCAGGTGGTTCTCGAACTCGGCGCGCACCGTCGGATCGGCCTGGCGCGGGACGATGTCGGGATCGGTCGCGACCTCGCGCCAGCGCCAGTCGACCGGCCAGAGGTCGGCCGGATGCAGCCGCTCGGCCTCGACCGCCTCCTGCACCGCGCGGTAAGCGGGGAACAGCGACAGCGACGACACCTGCTTGCCGGCGAGCAGTCGCGCCAGGTAGTCGAGCAGCCCGAACGACGCGTGCTCGAGGTCGGCGACGAGCTCCGGCGTCAGCGCCTGCGGCTTGCCGATGGCTCGCTGCACCGCGGTCTCGCAGGCGCGCAGGAGGATCGCCGCCGCCGGCAGGCCGACCAGCTCGAGCGCACCGACGCCCTGGTGGATCTGCGAGCGGGCGGCGCGCAGCACGCCGGGGTCGACCGAGTCGATGTCGGAGCCGGTGACCGCCTCGGCATCCTTCAGGAAGCGGCGCAGCGACTTGTGCGCGGCCTCGAGCGAGCGCCTCAGTTCCTCGTGGACCCAGGCGATCGAGCTGAGATCGTCGGTCGGCCCCGTGGTCGGCAGTTCATCCAAACCCATCAGGTTGCTGTCCATCGGGGGTCTCGGCGAAAGTCAGGAAAGGTCGATCCGGCGACAAGCGCGCGACGATGCGCTCAGGCGATCTTGAAGCGCGACACCGACTGCTTCAGCTCCTCGGCGGTGCGCGACAGCTCACGCACCATCTGCGCCGTCGAGCGGGTACCTTCGCCGGTCTGCTCGGTGACGGCGAAGATGTGCTGGATGTTGGCGGCGACGACGTTGGCGGACTGCGCTTCGGAGAGCGACTGCTGCGAGATCTGCGCGACGAGGTCGGTCAGCTGGCGCGTGACGCGGTCGATCTCGCCGAGCGCGGTACCCGCCGCGTCCGACAGCCGCGTTCCCTCGACCACGCCCTGGGTCGATCGCTCCATGGCGCCGACCGCGTCCTGGGTGTCGGTCTGAATCGTCTTGACGAGCGCCGCGATCTGGCGCGTCGCGTCGGCCGAGCGCTCGGCCAGCCGCTGCACTTCCTCGGCAACGACCGAGAAGCCGCGCCCGGCGTCGCCGGCGGAGGCCGCCTGGATCGCCGCGTTCAGCGCCAGCACGTTCGTCTGCTCCGTGATGTCCGAAATCAGCTCGGTGATCTCGCCGATCTCCTGCGACGATTCGCCGAGGCGCTTGATCCGCTTCGACGTCTCCTGGATCTGGTCGCGGATCGAGTTCATGCCGCCGATCGTGTTCTGCACCGCCTTCAGGCCCGACTCGGCCGCCTGCAGCGACTGGCGGGCGACGCCGGCCGTCTCCTGCGCTTGCGACGACACGTTGTTGATGCGGCTTGCCATCTGCAGCACCGACTCGCCGGTGTCGCGGATCTCGCGCAGCTGCTCGGACGCGGTCGCGAGCAGCTCGGTCGAGTTGGCCTCGACCTGCTCGGTCGTCGACGTCACCCGGCCGACCGTTCCCTGCACCTGCGAGACCAGCGTCCGCAGCTCCTCGACGGTGTAGTTCACCGAGTCGGCGATCGCTCCCGTGATGTCCTCGGTGACGGTCGCCTGCTGCGTCAGGTCGCCCTCGGCGACTCCCTGCAGCTCGTTCATCAGCCGCAGAATCGCCGCCTGATTGGCGTCGTTGACGCGCTTGGCTTCCTTCTCCTGGCCCTCGGCCTCGAGCCGCCGCGACTGCGCGAGCGCAGCACGCTGGCCCTGCTCGGTCACGTACAGGCGCAGGAACCCGGCGCCGCCGAGGATGACGAGAATCGCGCAGAGCAGCAGCAGGACCAGCGTGAAGCCGCTGAAGCCCGTTTCGACGCCGAGCTTGTCCTGGACCGCCTCCAGGTCCTTGCGCAGCTGCTCGCTGTCCGAGACGATCGTGTTCTGCGCATCGCGCGCGGCGTTCAGGCCGCCGAGGTTGTCGAGGATCACGCCGCCGCGCGTACGCGTCTCCTGGTACAGCTTGTTGAGCGAGATCAGGCGCTCGCGCACCTGCGGATCGCGTGCGCCGGGCAGGCCCATCTGCGGATTGCCGTCGATCAGGCCCTTCGTGATCTCGTTGAACGAGTTGAGGTCCTTGCTGAGCTGAACGACCGCCTCGGGGTTGACGCCGTCGGCGGTCAGGAACTCGTTGGCCGACTTGCCGATCCGCTGCGTCAGCATGACGAGCTGACCGAGCGCGGAGATCTCGCTCGGGTTCGAATCGCGCTGCATCTTGAGCGAGAGCGCCGCCTCGGACGCCTCGAGAAGGTCGACCGACTGGCGGTTGATCGCCCGCAGCGACTGGCCGACTTCGGTCAGCGCCTTCTGCTGGGCAACGACGATGCCGGCGCTCTTCTCGGCCCGCTCGACGAGCGGCAGCGCGGCATCGATCGCGTCCTGCACGCCCGAGGGCGCGGCCGCGACCGGGCCGTCGCCGGTCTTCAGGCTGCGCACGTTGATGGAGAGAACCTCGGCGCTGTCCTTGACCTCGGGGAAGGCGACCGGGTTGCCAGTAAGCGCCTGCGAGACCGACTTCGCCAGCCGCTGCGACTGCATCAGCGCCTGGCCGCTCGCGGCGACCTGGGCCGAGCCGCGCCCGGCGGAGACGAACGACAGGATGGTCAGCGCGATGAGCCCGAACAGGCCGATCGCGAGCATCGCGAGCAGGATGCGCTGTTGCTCGGCCGCGGGGCGATTGCCGATCAGCGGCAGCGCCGTGCCGCTCGTCGCGGCGCCGCTGTCGGAATCCTGCAGGCGCGTCTCGGTGAAGTCGGCGATCCCCGACGGCACCGCTTCGGAAATGATCGACGACGGCGGTTGCGGCGCGCCGTCGCCCGCTTGCGGCATCGCATCGAACGCGGCAGCGGCCTCGGCGTCGGTGAGCGGCAGGTCGGTGGCGGCGCGGCCGGCAGCGCCTCGCCCGGGGCGATAGTCGTCGGCGACGGCGACGTCGCTGTCGATCGTCGACTGGTCGGCATCGTTGCCGCGTTGGCCCCAGCCCTTGATCTTGTTCACGAAGCTCATATGGACCTTCTTCCCTTCATTGCCGTCGATTGGCGCTGCCGCGCTAGCCGACGATGCGCAGGAACGACTCGTCGCCGGCAAGCTCGGCGAGGTGCAGTTCCTGCCAGACCCGCGCCGAGGCGTCGCGGAAGCGCGCCCCGGCGAAGGTGGGGCGCTCTCCGGCGTCGTCGCCGTCCGCCGTCAGCTCGTCCTCGCTGCGCAGCCCCGACAGCCGGTCGACGAGGAGGACGCAATTGAGGTCGAGCGACTGGTTGAAGCCGACCAGCCGCGCCTGGTCGCGCGACGCATCGCTCGTCTTCAGGCCGAGGAACGCCGCCAGGTCGACGACGCCGTGCAAATGCCCGCGCAGGTTGGAGACGCCGAGAAACCAGCGATGGCTGTGCGGCACCGGCACCATCGGCGCGAGCGGAAAGATCTCACCGGCTTCGCGCAGCGGAAAGAGAAAGCCACGCGAGGCGCACTCGACGGCAAGCCAGGATTTCGCGAGCGGCTCGGTGCGTGCGGCCTGCAGCCGTTCGGCGAGCCGACTCTGGAGTTCGCGAAGGGCCTGCTTGTTCGCCATTCACGTCGGCGCCCGCCGGGCCGTCCCATGGGCGGCGGCCGCCCCCGGGGAAGGCAGCGAACGCAGTGAGCGTGGGGATGTCATGGCCTCAATCGAAGGCGCGGATCTTCGCCATCAGCTCGGTCGGGTCGACCGGCTTGACGATGTAGTCGCGCGCACCCTGGCGCATTCCCCAGACCTTGTCGGTTTCCTGGTTCTTGCTCGTGCACATGATCACCGGCACGGTCGAGAAGCGCGGATCGCGGGTGATGGCGCGCGTCAGCTGGAAGCCGTTCTGGCCCGGCATGACGACGTCCATCAGGATCAGGTCGGGCTTGTCTTCGCCGAGCCGCTTCATCGCCTCCTCGCCGTTCTCGGCCGTGCGAACCGAAAAGCCGCTCTTGCCGAGGAGGTCGGAAAGATGGTGGAGCTCGGTCTTCGAATCGTCGACGAGCAGGATCTTCTGGATCGGCATGTTCAGGTCCTCAGGCGCCAGGCGTCGTCGCCCGCGCCGCACGCGTGCCACGGCTGGCGCACGTGACCAGGGTGGGCGATGTCCTCAAGCGGCACGGCGGTGCTGTTGCACCGCCGTCAGCAACTGATCCTTGGTGAACGGCTTGGTCAGGTAGTCCTCGGAGCCGACCATCCGGCCGCGCGCCTTGTCGAACAGGCCGTCCTTGGACGACAGCATGATGATCGGCACCGTCTGGAACTTGACGTTGCGCTTGATGATCGCGCAGGTCTGGTAGCCGTCGAGACGCGGCATCAGGATGTCGCAGAAGATCAGGTCCGGATCGTGGTCGTTGACCTTCGAGAGCGCGTCGAAGCCGTCCTCGGCGAGGAGCACCTCGTAGCCGCCCTGCTTCAGGAAGATCTCTGCGCTGCGCCGGATGGTGTTGCTGTCGTCGATGACGAGCACCTTCAATCCGGATGTTTCGGCTTCGGCCGCGTTCGTCACCTGACATTCTCCTCAACGACCTGGGGTCGGGCGACGCGGAGCCGTTGCCGGCGCGCATGCTCTTGCCCGATCAGATCTGCACCATCTCGAAGTCTTCCTTGCGAGCGCCGCACTCCGGGCAGGTCCAGTTCATCGGGATGTCGGCCCAGGCTGTCCCCGGTGCCAGACCGTGTTCCGGGTCTCCAGCCGCCTCGTCGTAGATCCAACCGCAGATCAGGCACATCCAGGTCTTGGGGTCGCTCACGTCCGGGCTGGTGCCTTCACTACAATGCGGACAGATTGTAGACACGGCCCCCCTCGGAAAAGCAAGGCTGTGTAGGGACATACGCAACATTGTTCACGTTCGCCTAGAGGTCCCCCGAAGCCTCTTGAACGGCTCTCCCTCGCGCCTTCCAAGCATTCCATGACCGACGTTTCTCAGGCTGTCGAGGCCGATCCCAGTGATCTCGAAGAGCAGGCCGCGCCCGCGTGCGTGATGAGCTTCAACGCCAACGATCCGAGCGGTGCCGGCGGCACGGCGGGCGATGTCTCGACGATCGCGGCGATGGGCGCGCACGCGCTGCCGATCATCACCAGCATCGTCATGCGCGACACCGCCGAGGTCTTCGACCACCATGCGATCGACGCCGATGTCGTCGTCGAGCAGGCGAGAAGCGTGCTCGAGGACGTGACGATCGCGGCGTGGAAGGTGGGCTTCCTCGGCTCGACCGAAGGCGTGAGCGCGGTCGCCGAGATCCTCTCCGACTATCCCGACGTGCCGCTGGTCGCCTACCTGCCGAACCTCGCCTGGGTCGAGGAGGACGAGCAGCAGGCCTACCTCGAGGCGTTTCGCGACCTCGTGCTGCCGCAGACCGAGGTCCTGGTCGGCAGCCACCAGACGCTCGCCGATTTCCTGCTGCCCGACTGGGAAGGCGAGCGGCCGCCATCGTCGCGCGAGCTCGCGGTCGCCGCCAACAAGCACGGCGCACGCTACGTCCTCGTCACCAGCGTGCCGCTGCCCGACCAGTTCCTCGACAACGTCCTGGCGTCGCCGCAAGGCGCGATCACGGGCGAGAAGTTCGAGCGCTTCGAGACGACCTTCGTCGGCGCCGGCGAGACGCTTTCGGCCGCTCTGGCCGCGCTGCTCGCGACCGGCGTCGAGCTGCACGCCGCAGTCGGCGAGGCGCTCGCGTTCCTCGACCAGGCGCTCGACGCCGGGTTTCGGCCCGGCATGGGCAACGTCGTTCCCGACCGCTTCTTCTGGGCCCTGCCCGCCGAGGGCGAGGACGAAGCCGATGCCGGCGACGACGTCGCTGCCGGCGGCGAAGCCGAGGCGACCGCGCCGAAGAACCCGCGCCACGTCCACTGACGCGGTCCGGCCGGCCGCGCGCCACGATGTCGACCAACGCCGAGCTGTTCGCCCGCGCCCGGGGCGTGATCCCGGGCGGCGTCAATTCGCCGGTGCGGGCGTTTCGCGCCGTCGGTGGAACGCCGCGCTTCATCGTCCGCGGCGACGGCGCCCGCCTGATCGATGCCGAGGGCAAGAGCTATCTCGACTACATCGGGTCGTGGGGGCCGATGATCCTCGGTCATCGCCATCCCGCGGTCCAGGCCGCCGTCCACGCTGCCGTCGACGAGGGCCTCTCCTTCGGTGCGCCGACCGCGCGCGAGACCGAGCTCGTCGAGGAAATCCTCCGCCACGTGCCGAGCGTCGAGCAGCTGCGACTGGTGAGCTCAGGGACCGAGGCGGCGATGAGCGCACTCAGGCTGGCGCGCGGCGTCACCGGCCGCGACGTCATCGTCAAGTTCGAGGGCTGCTACCACGGCCATGCCGACGCGCTTCTCGTCAAGGCCGGCTCCGGCCTCGCCACCTTCGGCCATCCGACCAGCGCCGGCGTTCCGGAGACGGTCGTCCGACACACGCTCGTCCTCGAATACAACGACGTCGCCGCGCTCGAGGCGGCATTCGCGGGCCACGGCGATGCGATCGCCTGCGTGGTGGTCGAGCCGATCGCCGGCAACATGAACTTCGTCCGCGCGTCGCTGCCGTTCATGCGGCGGCTGCGCGAGCTGTGCAGCGCGCACGGCGCACTGCTCGTCTTCGACGAGGTGATGACCGGATTTCGGGTCGCTCTCGGCGGCGCCCAGAGCCTCTATGCGCGGGCGATCCCCGGCTTCGCCCCTGACCTCAGCGTCTTCGGCAAGGTGATCGGCGGCGGCATGCCGCTGGCAGCGTTCGGCGGCAAGCGCGCGGTCATGGAGCAGCTCGCACCGCTCGGCCCGGTCTACCAGGCGGGAACGCTGTCGGGCAATCCGGTCGCGACCGCGTGCGGCCTCGCCACCTTGCGCGAGATCGCCAAGCCCGGCTTCTTCGACGCCCTCGCCGAGCGCACCCGCGGCCTCGTCGTCGGCCTCGTCGCGGCGGCGCGAGGCGCCGGCGTGGCGATGAGCGCCGATTGCGAAGGCGGCATGTTCGGCTTCTTCTTCTCTGGCGAGCTGCCGCAGAACTACGGCGAGGTGATGGCGACCGACAAGGACCGCTTCAACCGCTTCTTCCACGCCATGCTCGAGCGCGGCGTCTACCTCGCGCCGGCGCTCTACGAAGCCGGCTTCGTCAGCGCGGCGCACACCGACGACGACATCGCCGCCACGATCGCCGCCGCCCGCGCGAGCTTGTCCGCCTGAGCGTGCGCTGCCGCACGCGCGGCCGACGTCGAGCCGCGTGCAAGGCCATTCGCCCTCCCTAGAATCGTCCGATGCACCTGCACGTTCTCGGCATCTGCGGCACGTTCATGGGCGGGCTCGCCGCGCTCGCGCGCGAAGCGGGGCATCGCGTCACCGGCTGCGACGCCAACGTCTATCCGCCGATGAGCGATCAGCTGCGCGAGCTCGACATCGAGCTGATCGAAGGCTACGACTCCGGGCAGCTTCTGCTCGCGCCCGACCTGTTCGTGATCGGCAACGCGCTCACGCGCGGCAACCCCCTGCTCGAAGCGATCCTCGACGCCAACGTCGCCTACACGAGCGGGCCGCAGTGGCTCGCCGAGCACGTCCTCGCCGGCCGCCACGTCCTCGCCGTTGCCGGCACTCACGGCAAGACCGGCACCACGGCCATGCTCGCCTGGATCCTCGAAGCCGCCGGCGTCGCGCCGGGTTTCCTGGTCGGCGGCGTGCCGCTCAACTTCGGCGTCTCGGCGCGGCTCGGCGGGGCGAGCGCGCCGTTCGTGATCGAAGCCGACGAGTACGACACCGCGTTCTTCGACAAGCGCAGCAAGTTCGTCCACTACCGGCCGCGCACCGCGATCCTCAACAACCTCGAGTTCGACCACGCCGACATCTTCGACGACCTCGCCGCGATCGAGCGCCAGTTTCATCATCTCGTACGCACCGTGCCGATGCACGGGAGGCTCGTCGTCAACGCGCGCGACGAAGCCCTGCAGCGGGTCCTCGCGATGGGCTGCTGGAGCGAGGTGCAGCGCTTCGGCGCACGCAAGGAAGCGCCGGGCATGCTGCGCGCGCGCGGCGAGCCGCACGCCTTCGACGTCCTGCGCGGCGGCCTCAAGATCGCCCGCGTCGAGTGGCCGCTCCTCGGCGAGCACAACCAGCTCAATGCCCTCGCCGCGATCGCCGCCGCCGAGCACGTCGGCGTCGCGCCCGCGGCGTCGGCGCGCGCGCTCGGCGAGTTCCGCAACGTGCGGCGCCGGCTCGAGCTGCGCGGCACGGTCGGCGGCATCGCGGTGTACGACGATTTCGCCCACCACCCGACCGCCATGCGGACGACGATCGAGGGACTCCGCCGCAAGGTCGGCGAGGCGCGCATCCTGGCCGTCTTCGAGCCGCGCTCGAACACGATGAAGCTCGGCTCGATGAAGGCGCAGCTGCCGTGGGCACTCGAGGAGGCCGACCTGGCGTTCTGCTACTCAGGCGGGCTCTCCTGGGACGCGGCGCAGGCGCTTGTGCCGATGGGCGCGAGCGCCGTCGTCGTGCCGACGATCCCCGAGCTCGTCAGCCGCATCGTCGCGGCGGCGCGCTCGGGCGACCATATTCTGTGCATGAGCAACGGCGGCTTCGGCGACGTCCACGCCAAGCTGCTCGATGCGCTCGCGCTGCCCGGCCGCGCCGCGGCATGAGCAGCGCCGACGGCGCCGCCGACGCGGCGCCGATCACGCATCTCCTCTACCTGCACGGCTTCCGCTCGTCGCCGCAGTCGACGAAGGCGAACAAGGTCGGCGCCTGGATCGCGGCACACCGGCCCGATGTCGTCTGGTGGTGCCCGCAGCTCGCGGCGTCGCCGGCGGCGGCGATGCGCGACGTCTTCGCGGGCACCGCCGCCTGGCCGAGCGAGCGGATGGGCGTCATCGGCAGCTCGCTCGGCGGCTTCTACGCGACCGTTGTCGCCGAGCGGCGGCGCTGCCGCGCGGTTCTCCTCAACCCGGCCGTCGACCCCGCCCGCGACCTCGCGAGCGCGATCGGCACGACCACCACCTGGCACAGCGACGAGCCGTTCGACTTTCGCGCCGAGTATGTCGACGAGCTGCGCACGCTGGCGCCGCCGCCGGTGCTCGCCGACCCCGACCGCATCCTGGCCGTGATCGCCACCGGCGACGAGGTCCTGTCCTGGCAGGAGATGCGAGCGCGCTACCGCGACGGCCAGCTGCGCATCGTCGCGGGGAGCGATCACGCCCTGAGCGATTTCGATGCCCACCTGCCGGCGGTGCTCGCCTTTCTCGGGCTCGATGTCGCTCCGCTCAGCGCCAGGTGACGATGGTGTAGACGACGCGCGCCCAGACCTCGGCGTTGAACCAGGCGAGCGCAATCACCCAGAGCCAGGCGCGCAGTCGCCGCGTGCGCTCGCGCCAGACCTCGTTTTCGAACGCGACCGAGATCGCGAGGCCCGCCAGCGCGCCCGACGCCACCAGGGCGGCGATGACGCCTACGATCCAGCGCAGCACCGTCACCACCATCGCGCGGCCCTCCAGCTCGCGAGCGGACGAGCGACCGCGCCACGACGGCGGCTCACCACGCGGGGGCGAGCTCGGCGAGACCCGGGGGCGCCTCGGCTTCGTCTTCGAAGGTGACGATCTGCCAGGACGATCGGTCATTCAACAAGGCGCGCACGAGGCGATTGTTGAGCGCGTGACCGGACTTGAACGCGCGATAGGCGGCGAGCAGCGGATGACCGGCGAGCACGAGATCGCCGATCGCATCGAGGATCTTGTGCTTGACGAATTCGTCGTCGTAGCGAAGGCCCTCGCTGTTGAGCACCTTGAACTCGTCGACGACGACCGCGTTGTCGAGGCTGCCGCCGAGCGCGAGCCCGCGCGAACGCATCATCTCGACGTCCTTGGTGAAGCCGAAGGTTCGCGCGCGCGCGATCTCGTTCTTGTACCTGCCCGAGCCCATGTCGAAGACGAAGCGCTGGCCGGTCTCGCTCACGACCGGATGGTCGAACTCGATCTCGAAGCCGAGCGTGTAGCCCTCGTGCGGCTCGAGGCGCGCCCACTTGCGCTCGGACCCCTCGCCCTCGTGCGCCTCGACCGCCCGCAGGACGCGAAGGAATCGCTTCGGCGCCGCCTGCAGCGCGATGCCGGCGCTCTGCAGCAGGAAGACGAACGACGCTGCCGAGCCGTCGAGGATCGGCACCTCCTCGGCCGTGATGTCGACGACGAGGTTGTCGAGGCCGAGGCCCGAGCACGCCGACAGCAGGTGCTCGACCGTCTTCACCTTCGGGCCCGCCGGCGTGCCGTCGGCCGACAACGTCGTCGCCATCCGCGTGTCGCAGACGTTGAACGCGTTGGCAGCGATCGTGACCGGCTTGGGCAGGTCGATCCGCCGAAAGACGATGCCGGCGTCGGCCGGCGCCGGCCGCAGCGTCAGTTCGACTCTCTGGCCGCCGTGGACGCCGACGCCGACGGCGCGCGTCATCGACTTGATCGTGCGTTGAGCGAGCATGGCGCCGATTGTCGGCGATGGCCCATCCCCCGCGTGCCGGCGCTGGGTCCGCGACATCGCCGCCTCCTCGCCTTCAGTCCGCCTGCTTGCGCAGGAAGGCCGGGATCTCGATCTCGTCCATGCCGTTGCTGGCCAGGGCGTCGACCTTCGCCGCCGCCGTCCGACCGTTGCGCCAGACGCTCGGCGTCGTCAAGCCGCTGTAGTCGTGCGTCTGGGACGGCATCTGCACCTGCTGGTTCAGCACCGGCAGATCGTCGGTGCCGGTGCGCTGCGCGACAACGTTATGGACGACCTGCATCGGCGTCTGCTGCACGCGCCGCGCCGGGCTGAGGCCGGTCGCGATCACGGTCACGCGCAGCTGGTCGCCGAGCGACTCGTCGTACGCCGTGCCATAGATGACGTGGGCGTCGTCGGCGGCGTAGCGGCGGATGCAGTTCATCGCGTTCCTGCTCTCGGCGAGCTTGAAGGTGTTGCGATTGGCCGCGATCAGCACCAGCACGCCGCGCGCGCCCGAGAGGTCGATGCCCTCGAGCAGCGGGCACGCCACCGCTGCCTCGGCCGCCTTGTTGGCGCGGTCGGGACCACTCGCGATCGCCGTCCCCATCATCGCCTTGCCCGGCTCGCTCATCACCGTCTTGACGTCCTCGAAGTCGACGTTGACGAGACCCGGCATGTGGATGATGTCGCTGATGCCGCCGACGGCATTCTTCAGCACGTCGTTGGCGTGCGCGAACGCCTGGTCTTGCGTCACGTCGTCGCCGAGCACGTCGAGCAGCTTGTCGTTGAGGATGACGATCAGCGAATCGACGTTCGCCTCCAGCTCGGAGACGCCGAGGTCGGCCGCCTTCATCCGCCGCTGGCCCTCGAAGTCGAACGGCTTGGTGACGACGCCGACCGTGAGGATCCCCATCTCGCGCGCGCAGCGCGCGATCACGGGCGCGGCGCCGGTGCCGGTGCCGCCGCCCATGCCGGCGGTGATGAACAGCATGTGCGCGCCGTCGATCGACTGGCGGATGCGGTCGACCGCTTCCTCGGCTGCCGCCTTGCCGGCCTCGGGTTTGGCGCCGGCGCCGAGGCCGGTCGTGCCGAGCTGGATCAGCTGGTTCGCCGCCGAGCGGTTGAGCGCCTGCGCGTCAGTGTTGGCGACGATGAAGTCGACCCCCTGCACGCTCTCCTCGATCATGTGCTCGACGGCATTGCCGCCGCCGCCGCCGACGCCGATCACCTTGATCTGCGTGCCGAGGCTGAACTCTTCGATCAATTCGATAGCCATTTGTTGCTCCAATCCTTGCAGTTGCCTTGCGTTTTTCGATTCCCGGAATACGTTCTTGATGTATGTCTTGCGTCCCTCGCAAGTCAGCCGGTCGGCGGCGGGTCGTGCGCGTGGGGCAGGAGGTCGATGCTCGGGCGGGGTCGGTGATTCATGGCGAGTCCTCAGAAGTTGCCCAGAAACCAGTCCTTGGCGCGGCCGACCAGCGTCTTGACCGAGCCCGCCTGCTGCGCCGCGCGCTGGCCGCGCGTGCGCGCCAGGCGCGCTTCCTCGAGCAGACCCATGACCGTCCCCGAGCGCGGGTTGGCGACCATGTCGTGCAGCGCGCCGCGGTAGGTCGGCGTGCCCTTGCGCACGGGCTTCAGAAAGATGTCTTCGCCGAGCTCGATCATTCCCGGCATCACTGCGGCGCCGCCGGTGATGACGATCCCGCTCGAGAGCAGCTCCTCGTAGCCGCTGTCGCGGATCACCTGGTGGACGAGGGAATAGATCTCCTCGATCCGCGGCTCGATCACGCCGGCGAGCGCCTGGCGGCTCAGCATCCGCGGCGGCCGGTCGCCGAGCCCGGGCACCTCGAGCTGCTCGTTCGGGTCGGCGAGCAGCTGCTTGGCGACGCCGTACTCGACCTTGATCTCCTCGGCGTCCTTGGTCGGCGTGCGCAGCGCCATCGCGATGTCGCTCGTGATCAGGTCGCCGGCGATCGGGATCACCGCGGTGTGGCGGATCGAGCCGTCGGTGAAGATGGCGACGTCGGTCGTGCCGGCGCCGATGTCGACCAGCGCGACGCCGAGGTCCTTCTCGTCGTCGGTCAGCACCGCGTGGCTCGACGCGCTCGGGTTCAGCACCAGCTGCTCGACCTCGAGGCCGCAGCGGCGCACGCACTTGACGATGTTCTCGGCCGCGCTCTGCGCGCCGGTGACGATGTGCACCCGCACCTCGAGCCGGCCACCGCTCATGCCGATCGGCTCCTTGACCTCGTGGCCGTCGATCACGAACTCCTGCGGCTCGACCAGGAGCAGCCGCTGGTCGTTCGGGATGTTGATCGCCTTGGCGGTCTCGACGACGCGCGTCACGTCGACCGGCGTCACCTCCTTGTCGCGCACGATCACCATCCCGGTCGAGTTCTGGCCGCGGATGTGGCTGCCGGTAATCCCGGTGTAGACGCGCGTGATCTTGCAGTCGGCCATCATCTCGGCCTCTTTCAGCGCCTGCTGGATCGACTGCACCGTCGCGTCGATGTTGACGACGACGCCGCGCTTCAAGCCATGCGCCGGCGCGCTGCCGAGGCCGGCGATGCGCAGCTCGCCGTCGGGCATGACCTCGGCGACGACGGCCATCACCTTGGCGGTGCCGATGTCGAGGCCGACGACGAGATCCTTGATTTCACGGGCCATCTAGTCCCCCTTCTTCTTCTTGGCCGACTTGTCGGCGTCGGCGTTCGCGGTCGTCGAAACGCCTTTCAGCCGCACTGCGTAGCCGTCGTGGTGGCGCAGGTCGGCGTACTGCAGCGGCCGCTGGTAGCGCGACGTCACCTGGTCGATCGTCGCGACGAAGGTCGCCGTCCGCGCGAGCACATCGTCGTCGCTGCCACGGCCGAGCTCGACGACGGCGCCACCGGCGAGCGTCGCCTGCCACGAGCCGCGCCCCGAGTACGCCAGCTCCTCGACGCGAGCGCCGAGCGGCGCCAGGCCGGCATCGACGCGGCCGAGCATCGCCAGCACGTGCGCCGAGCTGCCGCTCGGCCCGGCAAGCGTCGGCAAGTCGTCGTCCTCGACGTCGCCGACGTTGGCCTCGAACACCTCGCCGAAGCTGTTGACGAGCTTCTCGCCGCCGCTGTCGCTGCCCCAGATCGCGACCGGCCTGTGCTCCTCGAGCTCGACCCGCAAGCGGTTCGGAAAGACCCGGCGGACCACCGCGAGGCGGACCCACGGCACCGACTCGAACGCCCGGCGGGCGGCGGCGAGGTCGATCGTCAGGAAGTTGCCGGCGAGCTTCGACACCGCATTGGCACGGATGGTGGAGACGCTGTTGCGCGAGACGTCGCCTTCGACCGCGATGGCGCGGATCGCGAAGAACGGCTGCCGCGCGAGCCACAACGTCGCCGTCGCGACGACGAGCGCGGCGGCGACGACACCGAGACCGAGCGCGGTCGCATTCATCAGCCGGACGTCGGGCGGCAGCGCCTCGGCGACGGCGGGGATCGAAATCCGCCTTGCCATCGCGTCAGTGCTCCGCCGCCGGCGCCGCGCGCGCCGAATCGAGGCTCGCACCCGCGAGCAGGCGCACGCAGAGCGCCTCGTAGCTGATCCCCGCCGCGCGCGCCGACATCGGCACCAGCGAGTGCGAGGTCATCCCCGGCGACGTGTTCATCTCGAGCAGGAAGGGCTTGCGGTCGCTGCGCCGGACCATCAGGTCGGCGCGCCCCCAGCCGCGGCAATCGAGGATGCGGTAGGCGGCAAGGACGATGCGCTGGATCTCGCGCTCCTCTTCGGCCGTGAGGCCGCTCGGGCATTCGTAGCGGACGACGTCGGTGAAGTACTTGTTCTGGTAGTCGTACGCGCCGTCGGGAGCGACGATGCGGACGACCGGCAACGCATGCGCGCCTTCGCCGTCGCCGAGCACGGGGCACGTCACCTCGTCGCCGTCGATGAACTGCTCGCAGAGGACGTCGCTGTCGAACCGCGCCGCGAGCGCGACCGCGTCCTGCATCTGCGAATAGCCGGCGACCTTGGTGATGCCGATCGACGAGCCCTCGCGCGGCGGCTTGACGACGAGCGGCAGGCCGAGCACGTCGGGCACGGCGCGCAGCTGCGCGCGCTGCTGCTGATCGGCGGCGAGGCGGACGAACTTCGGCGTCGGCAGCCCCTCGGCGAGCCAGATCCGCTTGGTCATCACCTTGTCGATCGCGATCGCCGACGCCATCACGCCCGAGCCGGTATAGGGAATGCCGAGCAGCTCGAGCGCGCCCTGCACGGTGCCGTCTTCGCCGTGGCGCCCGTGCAGGGCGACGAAGCAGCGCACGAAGCCTTCCGTCTGCAGCTCGCCGAGCCCGCGCTCGGCGGGATCGAACGGGTGCGCGTCGACGCCTTGCGAGCGCAACGCCGCGAGCACGCCGGTGCCCGACAGGATCGAGATCTCGCGCTCGGCCGAGGTGCCACCCATCAGCACCGCGACCTTGCCGAAGCTGTTTGCCCCCATGCTTGCGGCTTGCGCCGCGGCGCTGCCCCCCGAGGGGGCGCGGCCGGGCTTGGGAGCGGTCCGGCGCCCGGCCGACCCGTTCGTCGTCATGCGGTTCTCCCGAGCAGCTCGATCACTTGCGCCGGCACGTTGCCGATCGAGCCGGCGCCCATCGCGATGACGACATCGCCCGGCTGCGCCTGGGCGACGATCGTCTGCGCCATCGCGCCGATCTCGTCGACGAAGATCGGATCGACGCTGCCGGCGACGCGAAGCGCCCGCGCCAGCGCGCGGCCGTCGGCGGCGACGATCGGCGGCTCGCCGGCAGCGTAGACGTCGGCGAGCAGCACCGCGTCGGCGCTGCCGATCACCTTGACGAAGTCCTCGAAGCAGTCGCGCGTGCGCGTGTAGCGGTGCGGCTGGAATGCGAGCACGATGCGCCGCCCCGGGAACGCGCCGCGCGCGGCCTCGAGCGTTGCCGCCATCTCGGCCGGATGGTGGCCGTAGTCGTCGATCAGCGCGAAGCTGCCGGCGCCGAACGCGGTCGGATGCTCGCCGTAGTGCTGGAAGCGGCGGCCGACACCGTGGAACTCGGCGAGCCCCTTGACGACCGCAGCGTCGGCGAGCTCGAGCTCGGCGGCGACGGCGATCGCGGCGAGCGCATTCAGCACGTTGTGGTGGCCGGGCAGGTTGAGCGTCACCTGCAGGTCGGCCATGCGGACACCGTTCCTGCGCTGCACGGTGAAGCGCATCGTCGGGCCGTGCGCCTCGACGTCGACCGCGCGCACCATCGCATCGGTGCCCAGCCCATAGCTGACGATCGGCCGCGAGACCATCGCCATGATCGAGCGTACGCCGGGGTCGTCGACGCACAGGATCGCGGCGCCGTAGAACGGCATCTTGTGGATGAACTCGACGAACGCCTGGCGCAGCCTCGCGACATCGTGGCCGTAGGTGTCCATGTGGTCGGCGTCGATGTTGGTGACGACGGCCATGATCGGCATCAGATTGAGAAACGAGGCGTCCGACTCGTCGGCCTCGACGACGATGTAGTCGCCGGCGCCGAGGCGGGAGTTCGCGCCCGCGGCGTTGAGCCGGCCGCCGATGACGAAGGTCGGGTCGAGCCCGGCTTCGGCAAGCACGCTCGTGACGAGCGAGGTCGTCGTCGTCTTGCCGTGCGTGCCGGCGATCGCGATGCCCTGCTTCAGGCGCATCAGCTCGGCCAGCATCACCGCCCGCGGCACGACCGGGACGCGGCGCGCGCGTGCCGCCGTCACCTCGGGGTTGTCGGAGCGCACCGCGCTCGACGTGACGACCGCTTCGGCGCCCGCGATGTTGGCCGCGTCGTGACCGATCGCGACCCGGATGCCGTGCTCCGCGAGCGCCATCGTCGTCGCGCTCTCGCTCTGGTCGGAGCCGGAGATGCGATAGCCGAGGTTGTGCAGGATCTCGGCGATGCCGCTCATGCCGGCGCCACCGATGCCGACGAAGTGGATGTGCTTGACGGCGTGCTTCACGGCGCCCCCGAGGCGCTGCGCGCCGGCCCGCCGAGGGGGCGGGAACGGCTTGGGAGCGGCTTGGTGCCGTTCATGCCGGCGCCACCATGGCCTCGATCTCGTCGGCAACGCGCGCCGCCGCGTGCGGCCGCGCCAGTGCGCGCGCCTTGCTCGCCATCGCCAGCAGCGACTCGCGCTTCAGGCCGCTCAGCAGCTCGGCCAGGCGGCGCGGCGAGAGCTCGCCTTGCGGCAGGTGAATCGCTGCATCGCGCGACGCCATCCACTCGGCGTTGTCGCGCTGGTGCACCGTCGTGCTGGCGACGAACGGGACGAGGACGGCGGCGACGCCGGCGGCGCACAGCTCGCTCACCGTCATCGCGCCGGCGCGGCAAACGATCACGTCGCACTCGCCGAGGCGCGCCGCCATGTCGTCGATGAAGGGCAGCACCTCGGCGTCGGCGCCGCAGGCAGCGTAGGCGGCGCGCACCGCGTCCCGGCCGGCCTCGCCGGTCTGGTGGGCGACGCGCGGCCGCTCGGCTGCGGGCATCAGCGCGATCGCCTGCGGCACGCACTCGTTGAGGACCCGCGCGCCGAGGCTGCCGCCGACGACGAGCAGGCGCAGGACGCCGCTGCGCCCGGCGAAGCGCACCGCGGGCTCGGCCAGCGCCTCGATCGCGGCGCGCACGGGATTGCCGGTAACGACCGCCTTGGCGCCGGCGTCGCGTGCCGCGTCGCCGGCGAAGCCGAACGCGATCCGGCGCGCGAGCGGCGCCAGGGCACGATTGCTGAGCAAGAGCGTCGCGTCGGAATTGACGAGAAGAAGTGGCTTCCTCAGCAGCCACGCGACCCAGCCGCCGGGCAGGCAGACGTAGCCGCCCATGCCGACGACCGCGTCGGCGCGCTGCCGGCCGACGATGCGGGCGCTGGCGAAGAACGCGCCGGCGAGGCGCAGCGCGCCGAGCGCGTTGCCGATCAGGCCCTTGCCGCGCATGCCGCTGAAGGCGAGCCGGTCGAGGGCGATGCCGGCGGCCGGGACGAGCCGGTTCTCGAGGCCGCGGTCGGTGCCGAGCCAGCTCACGCTCCAGCCGCGCCGCTTCATCTCGGCGGCGACCGCGAGGCCGGGGATGACATGCCCACCCGTTCCTGCGGCCATCACCAGCAGGTGCTTCATGCGCGGCCTCCGCGCATGAGCTGCCTGTTTTCGATGTCGACGCGGATGACGATCGCGAGGGCGACCAGATTCATGACGATCGCCGAGCCGCCGTAGCTCATCAGCGGCAGGGTCAGCCCCTTGGTCGGCAGCACGCCGAGGTTGACGCCCATGTTGATGAACGCCTGGCCACCCATCCAGATGCCGATGCCCTGCGCGAACAGGCCGGCGAAGACGCGGTCGAGCGCGATCGCCTGGCGGCCGATGTGGAACAGGCGCCTTGCCAGCCAGAAGAAGGCGACGATGACGCAAGCCACACCGACGAAGCCGAGCTCCTCGCCGATCACCGCGAGCAGGAAGTCGGTGTGCGCCTCGGGCAGGTAGTGGAGCTTCTCGACGCTCGAGCCGAGACCCTGGCCGAAGATCTCGCCGCGGCCGAAGGCGATCAGCGAGTGCGAAAGCTGGTAGGCCTTGCCGAGGGTGTATTTCTCGTCCCACGGATTGAGGTAGGCGAAGATCCGCTCGCGCCGCCAGTCGCTGAAGGTGATCATCAGCACGAACGCGCCGATCAGGATCGCCGAGATGAGGAGGAACATCCGGCCGTTGACGCCGCCGAGAAAGAGGATGCCCATCGCGATCGTCGCGATGACGAGGAAGGCGCCCATGTCGGGCTCGGCGAGCAGGAGCAGGCCGACGACGGCGATCGAGATCGCCATCGGCACCACCGCGCGGACGAAGTTCTCCTTCACGTCCATCCGCCGCACCATGTAGCCGGCGGCATACATCGCGATCGCCAGCTTGGCGAGCTCCGACGGCTGGAAGCTCATGAAGCCCATCGGGATCCAGCGCCGCGCACCGTTGACGCCCTTGCCGACGAAGGGAACGAGGACGACGACGAGCAGCAGCAGCGCAGCGACGAAGATCCACGGCGAGAGCTTCTCCCACACCGCGACCGGCACCTGCATCGCGACGAGCGCTGCCGCCGTCGCGATCGCGAGAAAGAGGACGTGACGCAACAGGAAATAGGTCGGCGTGTAGCGCGCGAACTTCGGGTTGTCGGGCATTGCGACCGAGGCGCTGTAGACCATGACGAGGCCGAGGGCGACCAAGGCGACGACGACGCAGACGAGCGTGCGATCGAAGCTCGACAGCCGCGCCGGCTGGCCGGCGTCGACGCTGATCCATTCGCGCACCGGGATCGGCTCGGCGGCGCCGCGGCCGCCGCGCGGCGCGTCCGCCTTCGGCCGCGCCTTGGCGCTCGCCGGCGCGAGGCGTTCGCGCCACGACTGCAGCATGCTCGCCATCGCGGCCGTCACGCGGCGTCTCCTTCGAGCGGCGAATCGACGCGTGCCTGCACCGCGGCGATGAAGACTTCGGCGCGATGCGCGTAGTTGCGGAACATGTCGAGGCTGGCGCAGGCAGGGCTGAGGAGCACGGCGTCGCCCGGCAAGGCGCGGGCGAACGCAGCGTCGACCGCGGCCTCGAGCGTCGCGCAGCGCTCGAACGGAACCCCGGTGCCGGCGATCGCCCGCTCGATCGAGCCGGCGTCGCGGCCGATCGTCAGCACGGCACGCGCGTACCGGGCGAGCGGCCCGGCGAGCGGCGCGAAGTCCTGCCCCTTGCCGTCGCCGCCGAGGATGACGACGAGCTTGCCCGGCGCACGCTCGCTGCCGAGGCCGACCAGCGCGGCGACGGTGGCGCCGACGTTGGTGCCCTTGCTGTCGTCGAACGCATCGACGTCGCCGACGCGCGCGACGTGCGAGACGCGATGCGGCTCGCCCCGGTATTCGCGCAGCGCGTGCAGCATCGGTGCGAGCGGGCAGCCGATCGCGGTCGCGAGCGCCAGCGCGGCGAGCGCGTTGAGCGCGTTGTGGCGGCCGCGGATGCGGAGCGCATCGGCAGGCATCAGGTGCTGGAGGACGACTTCGTGCGCGCCGGTACCGGCGTCGTCGTCGAGCGCGCGCGCGAGCCACGCCATGTCGTTCTCGATCGCAAGGCCCCAGTCGCCCGGCCGCTCGGGCAAGCCGGCGCCGAACGTCACGACGCGGCGCGCGACGACGCGCGGCGCGCGACCTTTGCGGGTCGGCGGCAGCGTCTTCGGGCCGGGCACGAGGGCGAGCGCCGCGGTGTCGTCGCGATTGACGACGATCGTCGCGCGCTCGCCGAAGATCCTCGCCTTGGCGGCGCCGTAGGCGGCGAACGTGCCGTGCCAGTCGAGGTGGTCGTCGCTGAGATTGAGGAGCGCTGCGGCATCGGCGTCGAAGGTCGTGCTGCCGTCGAGCTGGAAGCTCGACAGCTCGAGCACCCAGACCTCGGGCAAGCGCTCGAGCAGCGTCGCCGCCGGGCCGCCGTCGATGGCGTCGGCAAGCGTCTGCAGCATCGTGGGCCCGATGTTGCCGGCGGCGGCGACGCGTTTGCCGCTGCGCTCGATGAGGAGCGCGGCCAGCGCGGTCGTCGTCGTCTTGCCGTTGGTCCCGGTGACGGCGACGACCTTCGGTGCGTGATCGTGGTCGTGGCGCAGCGCCGCCAGCGCCGCGGTGAAGAGGTCGAGCTCGCCCTGCACGGGAATGCCGGCGCCGCGTGCAGCGGCGAGGAGCGGGGCGATGCGGGCGTCGGCCGGAGCGAGGCCGGGGCTCTTCAGCACCCGATCGACGCCGGCGAGCGCCGTCGCGGCGAGCGCGCCGCCGACGATCTCGGCGTTGGCAACGTGCCGGCGCAGCTCCGCCGCGCGCGGCGGCTCGGGGCGCGAATCCCAGACGCGGACGGCGGCGCCATCGCGGGCGAGCCAGCGCGCCATGGCGAGGCCCGAGTCGCCGAGGCCGAGGACGAGCGCGGTCGAGGTCGAGGTCGTCATCGTCAGCGCAGCTTCAGGCTTGCCAGCCCGATCAGGCAGAGCAGCATCGTGATGATCCAGAAGCGAACGACGACCTGCGTCTCCTTCCAGCCCGACTTCTCGAAGTGATGGTGCAGCGGCGCCATCCTGAAGAACCTTCTGCCCTCGCCGTATTTCTTCTTCGTGTACTTGAACCAGGCCACCTGCGCCATCACCGAAAGCGCCTCGGCGACGAAGACTCCGCCCATGATGCCGAGAACGATTTCCTGACGCGTGATGACGGCGATCGTGCCGAGCGCGCCGCCGAGCGCGAGCGCGCCGACGTCGCCCATGAAAACCTGCGCCGGGTGGGTGTTGAACCAGAGGAAGGCCAGGCCCGCGCCGGCCATCGCGGCGCAGAAGATGAGCAGCTCGCCGGCGCCCGGGATGTAGGGGAAGAGCAGATAGCGCGAATAGACCGAGCTGCCCGTGATATAGGCGAACACGCCGAGCGCCGAGCCGACCATCACGACCGGCATGATCGCGAGCCCGTCGAGGCCGTCGGTGAGGTTGACGGCGTTGCTCGCGCCGACGATCACGAAGTAGGTCAGCGCGATGAAGCCGAACACGCCGAGCGGATAGCTGATCGTCTTGAAGAACGGCACGATCAGGTCGGCCTTGGGCGGCAACTCGTTGGAAAAGCCGCTCTGCACCCAGCGCAGGAAGAGCTCGAGGACGCGCAGGTTCGACGTTTCGCTGACCGAGAACGCCAGATAGAGCGCGGCGACGATGCCGATCAGCGACTGCCAGAAGTACTTCTCGCCCGAGCGCATGCCCTCGGGGTTCTTCTGGACGACCTTTCGCCAGTCGTCGACCCAGCCGATCGCGCCGAAGCCGACCGTCACGACCATGACGATCCAGACGAACCGGTTCGACCAGTCGAACCAGAGCAGCGTCGAGACGCCGATGCCAAGCAGGATGAGGACGCCGCCCATCGTCGGCGTGCCGCTCTTGAGGTGGTGCGCCTCGATCCCGTACGAGCGGATCGGCTGGCCGATCTTCAGCGACGCGAGGCGGCGGATCACCCACGGACCGAGGACGAGGCCGATCACGAGCGACGTCATCGCTGCCATCACCGCGCGGAAGGTGATGTACTCGAAGACGCGCATGAAGCCGAACTCGGGCGAGACCGTGCGCAGCCATTGCGACAGGCTAAAGAGCATCGCCGCTCCGATCGCATGCCCGCTCAGGCATGACCGTCTCCAGGAGGCTCACCGGCGAGCGCGGCAACGACGCGCTCCATGCGCATGAAGCGCGATCCCTTGACGAGGATCGAGGCCGCGGCCGGTGCGGTGGCGACGGCGGCGAGCAACGCCTCGACGGTCGCGAACGCGCGCGCGCCCGCAAACTCGGTCGCCGTGTTCGCGCTCTCGGCGCCGGCCGCCCAGAGCGACTCGATGCCGCGCTCGCGCGCGTAGGCACCGACCTCGCGGTGAAACGCCGGGCCCTGGTCGCCGACTTCGCCCATGTCGCCGAGGACGAGCCAGCGCGGCGCCGGCAGCGCGGCGAGGACGTCGATCGCTGCGCGCACCGAGTCGGGATTCGCGTTGTAGCTGTCGTCGATCAGCGTGACCGCGGCGCCGGCACGCGCGATCCGCCTCGTCTGCGAGCGGCCGCGCACGGCGCTGAAGGCTTCGAGACCGCGCACGATCGCATCGAGCGGACAGCCGGCGGCGATCGCCGCCGCGCTCGCGGCGAGCGCGTTGCGGACGTTGTGGGTGCCGGCGACGTGGCGCGAAATGGCCGCGGCGCCGGCCGGCGTCCGCATCTCGACCAGCGAGCGGTCGCCGTGCCAGGTCGCGCTGCCGCAGACGTCGGCCGGCGCGTCGAGCGCGAAGGCGACGATGCGGCGATCGCCGGCGATCGCGCGCCATGTTGCGGCGTGCGCGTCGTCGGCGGGAAAGACGGCGATGCCGTCGCCGGCGAGAGCGGCGATCGCCGCGCCGTTCTCGCGCGCGACCGCATCGACGCTGGCCATGAACTCGAGGTGCTCGCGCTGGGCGTTGTTGACGACCGCGATCGTCGGCGCCGCGATCTGCGCCAGCCGCGCGATCTCGCCGACGTGGTTCATGCCGAGCTCGACGACCGCTGCGCGGCAGCCGTCGCGCAGCCGCAGGAGCGTCAACGGCAGGCCGATCTCGTTGTTGAAATTGCCTTCGGTCGCCAGCGCCGTGTCGCCCACCCAGGCGCGCAGGATCGCGGCGATCATCTGCGTCACCGTCGTCTTGCCGTTGCTGCCGACGACGGCGACGAGCGGCATCGCGAAGCGCCGCCGCCAGGCGGCCGCGAGGTCGCCGAGCGCGCGCCTGCTGTCGGCGACGACGAGCCCCGGCAGCCCCGCTTCGTCGAGCCCGCGCTCGGCGAGCGCGGCGACGGCGCCGCGCGCCTTGGCATCGGCGAGGAAGGCGTGGGCATCGAAGCGCTCGCCGCGCAAGGCGACGAACAGATCGCCCGGCGCGATGCTGCGGGTGTCGCTGTGGACGCGGGCGAACGTCGTCGTCGCGCTGCCGACGAGGCGCGCTTCGGTCAGCATCCGGGCGGCGTCGCCGAGCGTCGCCATCGCCGTCGTTCGCACCGCAGCCGCACCGCTGGCACGCGCCGCGAGCGCTGCCTGGGCCTGGCGTGGATCGGAGAACGGCAACCTGGCGCCGGCGATGTCCTGATAGTCCTCGTGGCCCTTGCCGGCTAGGAGGATCACGTCGGCCGGCGCCGCGCTCTCGACCGCGTGGCGGATCGCCTCGGCACGGTTCTCGATCACGTCGATCTCGTCATGGCCGATCGCGCCGGCCAGGATCTGGGCGAGGATGAGGTCGGCCGACTCGAGGCGCGGGTTGTCGCTCGTCAGGACGACGCGGCCGGCGAGCCGGCAGGCGATCGCTCCCATCAGCGGCCGCTTGGCGGCATCGCGGTTGCCGCCGCAGCCGAACACGCACCAGAGCCGGCCACCGCGCGCGCGGGCGAGCGGCGCCAGTGCGGCGAGCGCCTTCTCGAGCGCGTCGGGCGTATGCGCATAGTCGACGACGACCTCGGGCAGCGCGGCGGCCGCGGCGCCGTCGCCACCGATCCGCTGCATCCGGCCCGGCACCGGCGTCAGCGCGGCGCAGCCGCGCGCCGCGTCGGCGAGCGGAACGCCGAGCGCACGCAGCGCGCCGATGACGCAGAGCAGGTTGCTCGCGTTGTAGTCGCCGATCATCGGCGTCGCGATGGCGACGCGCTCTTCGCCTTCGATGACGTCGAACGCGAGGCCGTCGCGGTCGTGGCGCAGCTCGGCGACACGCAGCCGCGCGTTCTCGCCGCGGGTCGAGATCGTCCAGCAGTCGACCGTGCCGGCGGCGAGCGAGTTGGCGAGCTCGAGGCCCTGGGCGTCGTCGAGGTTGACGACCGCGGCGCGCAGTCCGGGCCAGGCGAACAGCTGCGCCTTCGCCTCCCAGTAGGCACGCATGTCGCCGTGGTAGTCGAGGTGGTCCTGGCTGAAATTCGTGAAGACCGCGACCGCGACCCGCGTGCCGGCGAGGCGGTGCTCGACGATGCCGATCGACGACGCTTCGACTGCGCAGGCCCGAAAACCCCGCACGGCGAACGTGTGCAGCGCGTTCTGCAGCGTGATCGGGTCGGGTGTCGTCAGCCCGGTCGATTGGATGGCGATATCCTCGCCGGCTGCCGCCGGCGCCGCCTCTGCAGGCTCCGCTCGCGGCGGCTCGCCGATGCCGAGCGTGCCGACGACGCCGCAGCGCCGGCCGAGCGCAGCGAGCGCCTGCGCGATCCACCACGCGGTCGAGGTCTTGCCATTGGTGCCGGTGACGGCGACGACTTCGAGGCGCGTGCTCGGCGCACCGAGGACGAGGCTCGCGATCTCGCCCGCCGCTGCCTTCAGCCCGCGCAGCGCGCCGACGCGCGGCTCGGCTTCGAACGAGAAGCCTTCGACGCCCTCGGCTTCGACGAGACACGCGTTGGCGCCCGCGGCGAGCGCCGCGGCGACGAAGCGCCGGCCGTCCGAGGCGCGGCCGGGCCAGGCGACGAACGCGTCGCCGGGGGCGACGCTGCGGCTGTCGGAGGCGAGCGAACGCGCGCCGCGCAACAACAGCCAGGCATTTGCCGCCTCGCGCGACTCGAGGCGCGCCATCGCCGCGCCGCCCTTGCCTGCCACTTAGAAGCTCTCCTCTTCGGCCGGCATGTCACGCGAGACGATCTGCGGCTTGACGTCGAGATCGGGCTGCACGCCCATCATGCGCAGCGTCTGCTGCACCACTTCGCTGAACACCGGCGCAGCGACGTCGCCGCCGAAGTACTTGCCTGCGCTCGGCTCGTCGACCATGACCGCGACGATGATCCGCGGCTGCGCGATCGGCGCCATGCCGACGAACCAGGCTCGGTACTTCTTGGTCGCGTAGCCGGCACCTTCCTGCTTGTACGCCGTGCCGCTCTTGCCGCCGACCGAATAGCCGATCACCTGCGCCTTCGGCGCCGTGCCGCCCGGCAGCGTCACCAGGTGCAGCATGTCGCGCACGGTCGCCGCCGTCTTCGCCGAGATGACCCGGATCCCCGCAACCGACGGCGCCGCACCGCTGCCGAGCGGTCGCGTCAGCGTCACCGGGATCAGCTCGCCGTCGTGCGCAAAGACGGTGTACGCGTGGGCGATCTGGAACAGCGACGCCGACAGGCCATAGCCGTAGCTCATCGTCGCCTGCTCGATCGGCCGCCAGCTCTTGTAGGGCCTGAGCCGCCCGCCGACGACGCCGGGAAAGCCGAGCTGCGGCTTCTGGCCGAAGCCGACCGCGCTGTAGAGCTCCCACATCTCGCGCGGCGTGAACGTCATCGCCATCCTGACCGCGCCGACGTTGCTCGATTTCTGGATCACCTCGGTGACAGTCAGGTTGCCGTGCGGATGCGAGTCGCTGATCGTCGATCCGGTCAGCGTCATCTTGCCGGGCGCGGTCTGGATCACCGTCGTCGGCGTGACACGGCCGGTCTCGAGCGCCCAGGCAGCGACGAACGGCTTCATCGTCGAGCCCGGCTCGAAGGTGTCGGTGAGAGCGCGGTTGCGCAGCTGTGCACCGCTCAGGTTCTTGCGGTCGGCGGGCGAATAGCTCGGGTAGTTGGCGAGCGCGAGCACCTCGCCGCTCTGCGCGTCGAGGACGACGACGCTGCCGGCCTTCGCCTTGTTCGCGGCGACCGCATCGCGGATCCGCTGGTAGGCGAAGAACTGCACCTTCGAGTCGATCGCGAGGCCGATGTCCTCGCCGGCGACGGCGGCGACGCTGTCGCCGACGTCCTCGACGACGCGACCGAGCCGGTCCTTGATGACGCGCCGCGTGCCGTCGCGACCCGCGAGCTCCTCCTCGAAGGCAAGCTCGATGCCTTCCTGGCCGCGCTCCTCGACGTTGGTGAAGCCGACCACGTGCGCCGCCGCCTCCCCCTCGGGGTACTTGCGCTTGTACTCGCGCACTTCGTGGATGCCCTTGAGGCCGAGGTCGCGCACCGCCTTGGCGACCGGGTCGTCGACCTGTCGCCGCAGCCAGACGAAGTTCTGGTTCTCGGCCAGCCGGCTCTCGAGCGCGGCGCTCGTCATGCCGAGCAGCGTCGCCAGCCGCGCGCGACTCGCGGCACCGCCCTCGAGGTCCTTCGGGATCGCCCAGATCGAGGGCGCCGGCACGCTGGCGGCGAGGATCAGGCCGTTGCGGTCGACGATCCGGCCACGGCTCGCCGGCAGCTCGATCGTGTGGCCATAGCGGATCTCGCCCTGCTTTAGGAAGAACGGCGCGTCGAGGATCTGGACGAAGACGGCGCGCCCGAGGAGGACCGCAAAGCCGAGGCCGACGAGTGCGACGAGCAGCTTCGATCGCCACGGCGGTGTCGGCGCCGCAAGCAGCGGGCTGGTCGAGTAGTTGACGCTGCGAACGCTGCCGACCGAGCGCCCTTTGGCGGCGTTCTTCGGCGGCTGATGGAAGCTCATGGCGTCGCTCCGGTCGCCGATGCCGATGCCGATGTCGACGGCAAGGTGACGTACTGCGTCACCGCCGGCGTTGCCGCCCGCATCGCCAGCCGCTCGCGCGCGGTGCGCTCGACGCGCAGCGGCGTCGCCTGCGAACGCAGCTCGGTCTTCAGGCGCTCGCTGTCGTTGTCGAGGGCACGCTCCTCACCTTGTGCCTTGTCGAGCGCGGCGAACAGGCGCCGCGACTCGTACGAGACGCGGACGAGATAGAGGCTGCTCGCGATCAGCATCAGGAGGAGGAGGACGTTCAGCCGTGTCATGCCGGCGCTCCGGCCGCGACTGCCGCGTCGGTGCGCTCGGCGATGCGCATCACTGCCGAGCGCGCGCGCGGGTTGGCGGCCGCCTCGGCGGCGCCGGGCCGGACCCGACCGATCGCGCGCAGGCGATGCGGCCGCTCGGGAGCGAACGGCGCGCGGCGGTCGACCTCGCTCCTGCTCTCGCGCGCGATGAAGGTCTTGACGATTCGGTCCTCGAGCGAATGAAAGCTGATGACGACGAGCCGGCCGCCCGGCGCGAGCAGCAGCAGTGCCGCGGTCAGGGCCTGCTCGAGCTCCTCGAGCTCGGCGTTGACGAAAATCCGAAGAGCCTGAAACGTGCGCGTCGCAGGGTTCTGGCCCGCCTCTCGGGTCTTGACCGCACGAGCCACGACGTCGGCAAGCTCGGCCGTGGTTCGAACAGGGCGCCCAGCTTCGCGCCGAGCAACAAGCGCCTTTGCAACCTGTAGAGCAAACCGTTCTTCCCCATAGTCGCGTATCACTTCCGCAATGTGGCGCTCGTCGGCGCGGGCCAGGAACTCGGCCGCGCTTTCGCCGCGTGTCGTGTCCATCCGCATGTCGAGCGGGCCGTCGAAGCGGAACGAGAAACCGCGCGCCGGGTCGTCGATCTGGGGCGAGGAGACGCCGAGGTCGAGCAGCACGCCGCTCACCTTGTCGATGCCGAGCGCCGCGAGCGTCGCCGCCATCTGCGAGAACGGGGCGTGCCGGATCGTGAAGCGCGGGTCGTCGGCGAGCGCCGGATCGCGAGCCGCGCTCGCGACCGCTTCGGGATCGCGGTCGATCGCGACCACGCGGCCGCGCGGCGAGAGCCTGCCGAGAACCGCACGCGAATGGCCGCCGCGCCCGAACGTGCCGTCGACGTAGATCCCGTCGCCATCGGTCACGAGCGCATCGACCGCGTCGCGCAGGAGAACGCTCAGGTGCTGCACGGCGACAAGGGGTGCGTCAGAAGCTGAAATTCTTCAGCGATTCCGGCATCGGCGACTGCATCACCTCGGCCTCGTGCGCGGCGTGGCGCTGCGCGTCCCAGAGCTCGAAGTGGCTGCCCATGCCGAGCAACATGACGTCGCGAACGAGGCCCGCCGAGGCGCGCAGCTCGGGCGCGATGAGGAGGCGCGAAGAGGCATCGATGTCGACGTCCATCGCGTTGCCGAGAAAGACCCGCTTCCAGCCGCTCGAGTCCATTGGCAGCGCGGCGACGCGATCGCGGAAATGCTCCCAGGCGGGACGCGGAAAGATCAGCAGCGAACCTTCGGGATGCTTGGTGAGAGTCAGCTGGTGCACGCCCATCGCGGCGAGCAACTCACGGTGACGCGCCGGCATCGCAATCCTGCCCTTGGCGTCCAGCGTCAGTGCTGCAGGGCCTTGAAATACGATGTTCGCCACAAAACCCCACGAAAGTGCACTTCGTGCCACTGTAGCCGAGAGGCCCGGGGCGGGTCAATTCATGGCAGCCACAAAAATCAATGGAATCAATGACTTAGTCCGAGCTCCGGAGGCGATCACCAAGTCCAGGAAAAGATCTTCAAAAATAAGGACTTGCGCGCAATACTGAAAGACGGCGCTGAGGAGTCCGAGTGCGGTCCCCTCTCCGGCCGGCAACCGGAGGCGTCGAATCCCGGTACTACCTCACGCTCGTGAAATCGCTACGGCGCAGGCTTTCGCCCGAAATCAGCTGCCAGCGCCCGGGCGCCGCGGGCCAGGATCGTGGTGTCGAAGCCGACAGCGACGAACAGCGCGCCGGCAGCGAGATAGCTGCGCGCGCGCTCCGGGTTGGTGGCGAGGATCCCCGGCGCCTTGCCGGCGGCGATGACGGCGGCGATGCCATCGTCGATCGCGCGCAGCACATCGGGATGACTCGCGTCGCCGAGATGGCCCATCGATGCCGATAAGTCGGCCGGCCCGAAGAAGACGCCGTCGACGCCTTCGGTCGCCGCGATCGCCGCGACGTTGGCGATCCCTTCGACCGACTCGACCTGTACCAGCAGGCAGATCTCTTCGTCGGCGCGCTCGACGTAGCCCTCGACGTTGTTCCAGCGCGAGGCGCGCGCGATCGCGCTGCCGAGGCCGCGCGTGCCGCGCGGCGCATAGCGAGTCGCGGCGACGACGTCCCTCGCCTGCGCCGCGGTGTGCACCATCGGCACGAGCAGCGTCAGCACGCCGATGTCGAGGATTTGCTTGATGAGCGCCGTGCTGCCCTCGATGGGTCGGACGACGGCGCTCACCGGATACGGCGCAAGCGCCTGCAGCTGGGCGAGCATGGTCTGCACGTTGTTGGGAACGTGCTCGCCGTCGACCAGCAGCCAGTCGAAGCCGGCGGTGGCGACGACTTCGGCTGCGTAGGCGTCGGCGAGGGCGAGCCAGAGACCGATCTGCGGCTCGCGCCGGCGAAGCGCCGCTTTCAGCTCGTTGACGGGAAGCTTCATCGCGCGCTCATGCAAAGTGGAAGTCGATCGCGCCGAGCCGGCCGTAGTCGACGTGGAAGATGTCGCCGCGCATCGCGGCGGTCGGCCGCGTGAACGAGCCGCCGAGGACGACGTCGCCGGCATCGAGCTGCTCGTCGTAGGCAGCGATCTTGTTGGCGAGCCAGGCGACGCCGTTGCCCGGATGATCGAGCACGCCGGCGGCGAGACCCGTCTCCTCGACGACGCCGTTCTTCGTCAGGATCGCGCCGACCCAGCGCAGGTCGACCTCGTCGGGGCGGACGGCGATGCCGCCGGTGACGATCCCGGCGTTGGCGGCGAAGTCGGCGATGGTGTCGAACACCTTGCGCGGCGCCTTCGTCTCGCGGTCGAACTGCTCGATGCGCGCGTCGATGATCTCGACCGCGGGCATGACGACGTCGGTCGCGGCGAGAGCGTCGGCGAGCGTCACGCCAGGCCCGCGCAGCGGCTTCGCGAGGACGAACGCGAGCTCGACCTCGACCCGCGGCGCGATGAATCGGTCGCTCGGGATCGGCCCGGCGGCGAAGAACATGTCGTCGAGCAACGGCGCGAAGTCGGGCTCGTCGATCTGCGAAGCCTGCTGCATGGCGCGCGACGTCAGGCCGATCTTGCGGCCCTTGACGACGCGCCCCTCGGCAAGCCGCAGCCGCAGCCACGCCCGCTGGATCGCGTAGCCGTCGTCGATCGTCATCGTCGGATGGCGAAGCGAGAAATGGCGCACCTGGACGCGCCGCTTCTGGGCGTCGTGCAGCTCGGCGGCGAGCGCGGCGATCGTCTTCTCGTCGAGCATCAGCGGCCCTTGAAGAGCGGATGCAGGTTGCTGTGCTTGGCGTCGTAGACGGGTGCGCCCTCGTCGATCTGCAGCGTGATGCCGACCGGCCGGCGCGCGAACAGCTCCGCGAAGTGGCTGCGCACGGCGGCGATCATGGCGTCGCCGGTCGCGGTGACGACGGCAGGGTCGCGACCGGGCGCGATGCGGACGTTGAGGTACACGAAGGCGCGGTCGGGCACCCCGTCGGCGACCGCGAAGTCCGGCGTCGGATAGGCGAGGACGCGTGTGCCGCCGATCGGAAAGACGCGCGCGCCGGCGCCGTCGCGCTGGGCGACGATCACCTCGGCAAGCGATTTGCAAAGCGCGCCGATCCGCGCCTCGGGCCCGAGGTTGGCGGTGTACTGGACGACGACATGCGGCATCGAGAGCTCCCGGTCGGCTATTGAATCGACATCGTCGCCACCGTGCAGCCGACCGAGAAGATCGGGATCGGCGCGTAGTGGCGCAGCTCGCCGCGGCCGCGTGCTGCGGCGGCGACGGCGACGAAGGTGCGGATCTCGAAGCCGCCCTGGCCGGCGTCGCGGTAGGTCTGCTCGTCGCTGTAGTCGAGCAACGCGGCGCGGTCGTTGCGCACCCAGCGAGCAAGAAACTCACGATCCCATGCCTCGCTGATCTTTCCCGAGTCGGGCGTCGCCGGCCAGTGCGAGATGCCGCCGGTGCCGACGAGCGCGATCCGCTCCGGCGCCGCGTCGCAGGCGCGACGCAGCGCTTCGCCGAACGCCCACGCGCGCGGCAGCGGCGTCAGCGGCGGCCCCTGGCAGTTGATGTTGGCCGGGATCACGGGCAGGTCGAACTTCGGGGTCAGGAAATGGAGCGGCACCATGATGCCGTGGTCGAATTTCCACTCCTCGGCGAACGCGACGTCGACATCGCGCATGACGTCGCCGATCAGCCGGCGCGAGAGCGCAGCGTTGCCGGGGATGCGCGTCTTCGCGATGCCGAGCCAGCCCGGATCCTCGATCGGGCCTTCGTAGTGATCGGCCATGCCGATCGCGTAGGCCGGCATGTTGTCCATGAAGAAGTTCGCGAAGTGCTCGGCGGCGACGACGATCAGCGCGTCGGGCCGCGCTTCGCGCAACGAGTCGCCGAGACGGTGCAGTTCGAAATGCAGTGCGTCTTTCAGCGCCGGATCGGCGAGATGGGCGCGCCCGGTGATTCCCGGCGCGTGGCTGCAGACCGCAGCGAAGACGAGGCTCACGACGCGCCCACCCTCAGACTCCGGCGACCTTCTGGTCGGTCGCGGTCGTCATGGCGTAGATGCCGGCGCGCACCGGGCCATGGCGGCGGACGCCTGCGCGCATCGCCTCGATGTAGTCGGCCCACGGCATGCCGAGCAGAGCGGCGAAGTGCATCAGCAGCTGGCCGTTCGAGCCGAGCACGTAGAGCTTGCCGACGTCGCCCGCCAGGATCGCCTCGCGCTCCTCGGCGTCGAGCTCGTAGTCGACGAGCAGCGCCGGCAGCTCCTCGCGGTAGCGCTTCTGCACCGCCGGATCGCGGTTCAGATGGAACAGAAGCTTCTGCGTCCCGTAGAGACTCATCGACCTCGCCCTTCTTGCGCCCTCTCCCCGAGAGAGGGTTGGGAGGGGCACCATCCTGTCCGCATTCCGGAGTGGGGGACGACGTTCAAGTCGCCCCCCACTTCGGAATATGGTGATCGGTGATCGAGACGCAGATGTTCTTCGCCTCGCAGAACACCTCGAAGCTCCACGTCCCGCCCTCGCGGCCGGTGCCCGACGCCTTCGTGCCGCCGAACGGCTGGCGCAGGTCGCGCACGTTCTGGCTGTTGACGAAGCACATGCCGGCCTCGACCGCCGCGGCGACGCGGTGCGCGCGGCCGAGGTCCCGGGTCCAGACGTAGCTCGAAAGGCCATAGGCGATGTCGTTCGCCTGCGCGACCGCGTCGGCCTCGCCGTCGAAAGCGATCAGGCAAGCGACCGGCCCGAAGATCTCCTCCTGCGCGATTCGCATCCGGTTGTCGACGTCGCCGAACACCGTCGGCAGCACGTAGTTGCCGGCTCGCTGCGCGGCTGCCACCTCGGGCGCGTCGAGCCCGCCGCAGAGCAGCGTCGCACCCTCTTCGCCGCCGAGCGCGATGTAGCTTCGCACCTTCTCGAGGTGGCCGCGGCTGATCATCGGCCCGACGATCGTCTTCTCGTCGAGCGGGTCGCCGACAGGGATGCGCCGCGCACGCTCGACGAAGCGGGCCGAGAACTCGGGCAGGATCGATCGCTCGACGAGGATGCGCGATCCCGCGGTGCAGCGCTCGCCGTTGTTGGAGAAGATCATGAAGACCGCCGCGTCGAGCGCGCGCTCGAGGTCGGCGTCGGCGAAGACGACGAACGGGCTCTTGCCGCCGAGCTCCATCGAGAACTTCTTCAGCCCCGCGGTCTGGACGATGCGGTTGCCGGTGCGGGTCGAGCCCGTGAACGAGATCGCGCGCACGTCGGGGTGCGCGACCAGCGCCTCGCCGGCCTCGCCGCCGAAACCGTGGACGACGTTGAGGACGCCATCGGGGATCCCGGCCTCGAGCGCGAGCTCGCCGAGGCGCGCCGCGGTCAGGGGCGACAGCTCGCTCATCTTCAGCACCGCCGTGTTGCCGAGCGCGAGGCAGGGCGCGACCTTCCACGTCGCCGTCATGAACGGCACGTTCCAGGGCGAGATCAGGGCGCAGACGCCGACCGGCTGGAACAGCGTGTAGTTGAGGTGGGTCGGCGTCGGATAGGTGTGGCCGTCGACGCGGGTGCAGATCTCGGCGAAATAGTGGAAGTTGTCGGCGGCGCGCGGCACGAGCTGCTTCCCCGTCTGCGCGATCGGCTGGCCGGTGTCGCGCGTCTCGGTCTCGGAGAGCTGCGGCACGTTGGCGGCGATGAGGTCGCCGAGCTTTCGCAGCAAGCGCGCGCGCTCGGCCGCCGGGGTGCGCGCCCAGGTCGGAAACGCCGCCTTCGCCGCGGCGACCGCAGCGCCGATCTCGGCCGCGCCGCCGCGCGCGACCTCGGCCAGGACATCCTGCGTCGCCGGGTCGACGGTCTCGAAATAGCTCTTGCTCGCAACCGCCTTGCCGCCGATCAGATGCTCGACTCTCATGCGCCCTTCCTTCGCTGCCCGTCGCGCTCGACTTCGATCGGCCTGGCGAAGACCGCATCGCCGACGATGCGGTTGACGAGCCGGCCGAGGCCGTCGATCTCGCACGTGATCTCGTCGCCGACGTCGACGTTGACGACGCCCTCGGGCGTTCCGGTCAGGATCACGTCGCCGGTGTCGAGCGTCATGAACGCACTCAGGTATTCGATCAGGAAGGCAACGTCGAAGACGAGGTCGCGGGTATGGCCGCTCTGGGTCTGCTTGCCGTTGACGAAGGTGCGCAGCGCACGCTGCGGCGGCGCCTCGACCTCGGCCGCGTCGACGAGCCAGGGGCCGAGCACCGTCGCGCCGTCGCGGCTCTTCACGCGCAGGTTCGGCCGGTACCAGTTCTCGAGGTAGTCGCGGACCGCGTAGTCGTTCGCGATCGTGTAGCCGGCGACGTGCTCCATCGCATGCGCACGCCCGACCCGGCGCGCGGGCTTGCCGACGACGACGGCGAGCTCGCACTCGTAGTGCATGAACGCCGCATCCGCCGGCCGCCGCGTCTCGCCGCGATGGCCGAGCAGCGACGCCGCGCCCTTGAGGAAGACGAGCGGCTCCTCCTGCGCCTGCAACGAGAGCTCCTTCGCATGGTCGGCGTAGTTGAGGCCGAGCGCGATGACGGTGCCGACCTCGAACGGCGGCAGCCAGACGACCTCGCCTTCGCCGACGATGCGACCGTCGCCGAGGCGGATCGCATCGCCGGCGGCCGGCGTCGCGTCGTGGATTGCGCCCGCGTAGGCGACCCGTGCCCGTCTCACGCGGCGCTCCGCTCGGCGGCGACGACGCGCGTCTCGAGCCTGCCGACGCGCTCGATCTCGACCGCGATTCGCGCGCCGGCACGCACCCGCGGTGCGTCGGGTGCGCTGCCGGCGAGCAGCACGTCGCCCGGCGCCAGGGTCATGAAGTCGCTGATCTCGGCGATCAGCCGCGCCACCGTGCGGACGTGGGCGGCGGTGCTCGTCGTCGTCGCGAGCGCGCCGTCGACATAGGTCCGGACCTCGAGCGCGTCGGCATCGCCGACCCGGTCGCGGGCGACGACCGCGGCGCCGAGCGCGCACGACGCATCGCGAGCCATGGCGCGGATCTGCGGCCGATAGTGCGACGCATGCGGCACCGTCGCGTCGGCGACGACGAGGTAGCCGGCGACGTGCGCGAGGGCATCGCGTTCGGCGACCGCGCACGCCGCGCGACCGATGACGATGCCGAGCGAGGCGGCGATCGCGAGCTCGGGCGTGCCTTCGTCGACGAGCAGCGTTTCGCCTTCGCCGACGAGGGCGTGGCGCGGCTTGATCGCAAGCACGACTGCCTTCGGTGCGCCGCGGTACGGCGGCGCGGAGATGGCATCGCCGAGCGCCTCGAACGAGCGGCGGTGGTTGAGCAGCGTCACGTAGACCGCTCCGCTCAGGCGGTAGGGCGCGATGTCGAAGCGTGGCGCGAGCCTCGGCGCGGACGACGACGGCATGGCGCTGGTGCGTCGCTCAGGCGAGCGGCGAGACGCCGATCAGCCAGCGATGGCCCCAGAGCAGGAACACCGCGTAGACGATCAGGCCCCCGACGACGACGATCGCATCGTTGGCCACGCCCGGCGGCGCCGCCGGCACGTCGTGCGCTTCGGCAGCCGAACGCCGCTTGACGGAGATCCGGTCGGCGACCGCCCAGACGAGAAAGCCGCCGAAGAGGAGCACGTCGGCGAGGGTGCCGTTGGCGAGCAGGTGCGCCGTCGCCCAGACCTTGACCGCGAGCAGCATCGGGTGCCTCGCCGCCGTCTTGATCCGCCCCGGCAGGTAGGCAGCGAAGAGCAGCGGAAACACCGGCAGCATGACGACGAGAGCGAGGTGGCGCAGCGCCGCCGGCGGCGTGTAGAGGACGACCGGAGAATGGCGCGCGATGCCGTAGCCGACGAGCAGGAGGGCGAGGCCGATCGCCGAAGCCAGCGAATAGACGCCTTTCCAGGGCCCCTCGCCCATGCGCGCCACGACGCCGGCGCGCCACCCGGGGGCGACGATCGAGACGCTGTGGATGCCGAGGAAGAGGACGAGGCCGACGACGAGGACGAGGACGAGCATGGCCGATTGTGGCGCCGAACGCCGTCGCGGCAACCTGAGCGCGCTCAGCCGGGCACCACCGGCAGCGGCGACTTCGGCCGCAGGTGCGGCTTGACCCACAGCCACGAGACGACGCCGATCGTCATCATCCCGAGCGAGGTCGCGGCGAGCGCAATCGCCGAATGCATGACGAGCGGCGCGATCACGCCGGCGACGAAGCCGTTCGCCGTGCTGCCGACACACGCCTGCAGCGACGAAGCCATGCCGCGCCGCTCGGGCACGAGGTCGAGCACCATCAGCGTCACCACCGGAACCATCATCGCCCAGCCGAACGCGTAGAGCGCGAGCGGGACGAGTGCCCACCACGCCGCCGGAGCAAAGGCAAGGTTGAGCACGAGGTTGAGCGCGCCGACTCCGGCCATGACGACGAAGCCGTAGCGGATCTGCCGACTCGCCTTGACGCGCCCGGCCATCCGCCCCGAGGCGAATGCGCCGCTCATGATGCCGGCAATCGTGAGAACGAAGAACCAGAAGAACTGCGCCGGCCGGAGGCCGAGGATATCGGCCAGGAACACCGGCGCCGAGAGCACGTAGAGGAACATGCCGTTGAACGGGATGCCGCTCGCGAACGCCAGCATGAGGAAGCGCGGGTTGCTCGCCAGCTCCCAGTACCCGCGCATCAGATTGCTGACGTTGAACGGCTGCTTGTGCGTCTCGTGCAGTGTTTCGGGCAGGAGCTTCCAGTTGAGCGCGAACAGCACCACGCCGACGCCGGTCAACAGCCAGAAGATCGACTGCCAGCCGATATGCACGAAGAGAAACCCCCCCACCATCGGCGCGACCGCGGGAGCGACGCCGAAATAGATCGTCACCTGCGACATCACGCGCTGAGCGTCGGCGGGGGGAAACATGTCGCGGATAACGGCGCGCGAGACGACGATGCCGGCGCCGGCCGACATGCCTTGCAACGCACGGAAGAAGACGAGCTGGCCGATGTGCTGCGAGGTCGCGCAGCCGACCGATGCGAGCGTGAAGACGGCGATGCCGGCGAGGACGACGGGGCGCCTGCCGAGACTGTCCGAGAGCGCACCGTGGAAGAGATTCATGATCGCGAATCCGAACAGGTACGCCGACAGCGTCTGCTGCATCTCGACCGGCGAGGCGCCGATCGCATGGGCGATGCCGGTGAACGCCGGCAGGTAGGTGTCGATCGAGAACGGCCCGAGCATGCCGAGGCAGGCGAGGAGGACGGCCAGCGCCCAGCTCGGGGCTTGCCAGATTGTTCGAGCGTCGGGATTCATGGCGACGGGCGGTGGGTATCGAATGCTCCGCCCTGTGCAGACCGGGCTCGGCCGATCGACGGACCTTGAAAGTTGTGAAGCGAGCCGATAGGCCGGATTCTGTGCGGGTCCGCGGTCTTGCGATCGCGCACCCGTGACCGCCATTCCTCTGGGCCGGGCATCGCTGCCCGGCTCGGTGCTACCTACCCGCCGGCTCGTGCGGAGCCACACTTCCAGACGAGCGCCGAAGCGCTCGCCCACGCCGGCCTATTTGGTATTGCTGCGCGTAGAGATTGCCCGTTTCACCCGCCGCCGCGCCTTGCGGCGCGACGACGACTCGTCTCTGTTGCTCTGATCCTCACCTCACGGTGGACAGCCGTTAGCTGCTACGCCGCCCTGCGCAGTCCGGACCTTCCTCACGCGCCGTCGAAGCGGTGCGCGCGGCGGCCTGGCCCGCTTCACGTCGCAATTATCAGTGGCAGCGCGGCCGCGCGCAGATCCAGCGTCTGCGCGACCTGTCGACCTCTGGGATGTCCGCGCCGGGGTGGCTAGAATGCTGGCCGCGGGGCACGAGCCCGCTCTCGCTCGCGTCAACCGATTGGCCGGTGTCGCGTTTTCATGTCTGGTCTCGCTCTTGAATGCACGGCACGCCAGGGCGGCGACTCATGAAATGCCCTTTCCCCTCAATGCAACGATCAGGAGTAACCCGATGAAGACCAAACTCGTTTTGGGCGCAGTCGCCGCGGCGGTCGCCGTGTTCTCGCAAGGCGCGTTCGCGCAGGCTTCCTCGCCGACCCGCGCCGAAGTCAAGGCCGAAGCCAAGTCGGGCGCGAAGACGCCGGCCGGCGAGGCTACCGGCTCGATGACGCCGGGCAAGGCCTCCGACAAGACACGCGAAGAGCGCAAGGCCGCGACCAAGGCCGATCGCTCGGCCGGCAAGCTCGCGCCCGCGGGCGAAGCCACGGGATCAACGGCGCCGGGCAAGGGCTCTGAAGTCGACCGCGCCGCGCGCAAGGCCGACACCAAGGCCGCCGTCAAGGCCGGCAAGACCCAGCCGGCAGGCGAGGCAGCGACGCCGTCCGGCGAAACGCCGAAGAAGTAAGAACGCTGCAGCGCTGTCCGCGGCGCACACCAGCCACGAAGGCGACTCCTCGGAGTCGCCTTTTCTTTTGCCAGCTCTCGTGGCGCCGGCTCAGAGCCTGGGCGCTCGCGCCTGGCGGCCGTCGCGCACTGCGACCTCGGAAGTGCCTTCCTTGTCGAGCTGGAACAGCTCGGTCGCCTTCAGCAGCTTGGTGAGCGTCGCGTAGCCGTAGTTGCGCGGGTCGAACGACGCCTGGTTGCCGATCTGCTGGCCGACCGCGCCGACCCGCGCCCAGCCATCCTCGCCCTTGGCCGCCTCGACGGCGTTGCGCAGCAGGCCGACGAGCTTCGCATCCTGCTTCAGCTTCGCAGTCGGCATGCGCAGCGGTGCCGCAGCGGAATCGTCGCGCCCGGCGCCGTCGGCCTCGGCATCCGCGGCGCCAACGGCCGCGGCGGCGCCGAGCTTGTCGAGAAAGAGAAAGCGCGAGCAGGCATTGACGAACGGCTCGGGCGTCTTCTGCTCGCCGAAGCCGTAGACGGCGGCGCCCTTGGCGCGCAGGTACATCACGAGCGGCGTGAAGTCGGCGTCGGAGGAGACGATGCCGAACGCCTCCGGCCGATCGGAGTAGAGGATGTCGAGGGCGTCGATGACCATCGCCATGTCGCTCGCGTTCTTGCCTTTCGAGTAGTCGAACTGCTGCATCGGCCGGATCGCGTGCTCGTGCAGCACCTCTTCCCAGCCGCGCAGTCCCTGCTTTTTCCAGTTGCCGTAGGCGCGGCGGATGCTCGTCTCGCCGAAGGTCGAGAGCTCGTTGAGGATGAGGTCGATCTTGGCGGCCGGCGAGTTGTCGGCGTCGATGAGGAGCGCGATGCGCGGCGTCCGGTCGTTCATCGGGCGTCCACTCGATGGCTTCACGCGACGAGCTTCCAGGCGAGCGTCTCGCCGGCACGCAGGGGCTTCAGCTCGGCATCGCCGAACGGCAGCGCTTCGGGAAGCGTCCAGGCGAGCTTGCGCAAGGTCACCGTCGACGCGTTCGGCGCCAGGCCGTAGAACGCCGGCCCGGCACGGCTCGCGAACTGCTCGAGACGGTCGAGCGCGCCCGCCGCCTCGAACGCCTCGGCGTACATCTCGAGCGCGCTGAACGCGGTGTAGCAGCCGGCGCAGCCGCTCGCGTGCTCCTTCAGGATGGCGGGGTGCGGGGCGCTGTCGGTGCCGAGGAAGAAGCGCCCGCTGCCCGCGGTCGCCGCGGCAACGAGCGCCGTTCGGTGCTCCTCGCGCTTGAGCACCGGCAGGCAGTAGTAGTGCGGGCGGATTCCGCCGCTGAAGATCGCGTTGCGGTTGTAGAGCAGGTGGTGCGCCGTGATCGTCCCCGCCGTCCGCGGCCCCGCTTCGGCGACGAACTGCGCCCCCTGCTTCGTCGTGACGTGCTCGAGGACGATCGCGAGGCCCGGGAAGTCGCGCCGCAGCTGCGCCAGATGGCGATCGATGAAGACCGCTTCGCGATCGAACACGTCGACGGCCGGATCGGTGACTTCGCCGTGGACGAGCAGCGCGACGCCTTCGCGCTCGGCAGCGGCGAGCGTCGCCGTCACCTTGCGCAGGTCGGTGACGCCGGCGTCGCTGTGCGTCGTCGCGCCCGCGGGGTAGAGCTTGATCGCCACGATCCCCGCCTCCTTCGCCCGCGCCATCTCTGCGGGTGACATCGTGTCGGTGAGGTAGAGCGTCATCAACGGCTCGAACGGAACGCCCGGCGGCACCGCGGCGACGATCCGTTCGCGATAGGCGAGCGCTTGGGCGACCGTCGTCACCGGCGGCCGCAGGTTCGGCATCACGATGGCGCGGCCGAACTGGCGCGCGCTGTGCGGGATGACCGCGCGCATCGCGGCGCCGTCGCGGACGTGCAGATGCCAGTCGTCGGGGCGAACGATCGTCAGCTCTTGGGGCACGCGCCGATTGTCACATCGGCCGAGCGGGGCGTCAGTGCGACCGCGTGCCGAGCCAATGCAGGATGGCGGCGGTGCGCCTCGCGACGCCGAGCTTCTCGTAGATCCCGGCGCGCTCTGCGTTCGCCGTCCCCGTGGGGGCAGCAGTCAGGCGAGCGCCGCGCCTCAGTGCTGCAGGATCTTCGAGAGGAAGTCCTTGGCGCGCGGCGAGCGCGCGTCGGGGTTGCCGAAGAACTCGTCACGCGTGCAGTCCTCGACGATCTTGCCGGCATCCATGAAGATGACGCGATGGCTGACCTTGCGCGCGAAGCCCATCTCGTGCGTCACGACCATCATCGTCATGCCCTCGTGGGCGAGTGCGACCATCACGTCGAGCACTTCACCGACCATCTCGGGGTCGAGCGCCGAAGTCGGCTCGTCGAACAGCATGACGATCGGATCCATGCTGAGCGCGCGCGCGATCGCGACGCGCTGCTGCTGACCGCCGGAGAGCTGGCCGGGGAACTTGTCCTTGTGCGCGCTCAGGCCGACGCGGTCGAGCATCTTCATGCCGCGCGCGAGGGCGTCGCCCTGCGAGCGGCCGAGGACCTTGATCTGCGCCAGCGTCAGGTTCTCGGTCACGGTCAGGTGCGGGAACAACTCGAAGTGCTGGAACACCATGCCGACGCGAGAGCGCAGCTTCGGCAGGTTGGTCTTCGGATCGGAGATCGAAATGCCGTCGACGACGATGTCGCCCTTCTGGAACGGCTCGAGCGCGTTGACGGTCTTGATCAGGGTCGACTTGCCCGACCCCGACGGGCCGCAGACGACGACGACCTCGCCCTTGTTGATCGTCGTCGTGCAATCGGTCAGCACCTGAAAGGTGCCGTACCACTTGGAAACGTCTTTGATGTCGATCATGAAGGCTCTCGCGGCGTTGCGCCTCTCAACGGATGATGGCGATCTTCCTCTGCAACCGCCGGACAGACATCGACAGGCTGAAGCAGATGACGAAGTAGACGATCGCGGCGACCAAGTAGGTCTCGACCGGGCGGTTGAAGTTCTTGCCCGCGACCTCGAAGCCCTTCAGCAGGTCGTAGGCGCCGATCGCGTAGACGAGCGAGGTGTCCTGGAACAGGATGATCGTCTGCGTCAACAGCACCGGCAGCATGTTGCGAAAGGCCTGCGGCAGCACGATCAGCTTCATGCACTGCGCGTAGGTCATGCCGACGGCGTAGCCGGCCGCGACCTGGCCTCTGGGCACCGACTGGATGCCGGCGCGCATGATCTCCGAGTAGTACGCCGCCTCGAACACGGTGAAGGTGACGATCGCCGACGTCTCGGCGCCGAGCGGCCGGCCGAGCAGGAGCGGGATCAGCAGGAAGAACCACAGGATCACCATCACCAGTGGGATCGAGCGCAGCACGTTGACGTAGGCCGCGGCGGGCAGCGCCAGCCACGGCTTCTCGGACAGCCGCAGCAGCGCGACGATGGTGCCGAGCGCGATGCCGCCGAGCATCGCGACGATGGTGAGCTCGACCGAGAAGATCAGTCCCTTGAGGACGAAGCTCTGCAGGACTGACCAGCTGAGGAAGCCGAAGTCGAGGTTCACGACGCAGCTCTCACTTCGCGCCGAGCAGGCCCGGCACCTGCACCCGCCGCTCGATCAGCGCGGCGAGGCGGTTGACGGCGAACGCCGAGACGAAATACAGGCCCGTCACGGCGAGGTAGATCTCGATTCCGCGCGAGGTCTCCTCCTGGGCCTGCATCGCGAACATCGTCAGCTCTGCGATCGACACGGCGAACGCCACCGAGGTGTTCTTGATGATGTTCATCGACTCGCTCGTGAGCGGGGGAATGACGATGCGAAACGCCATCGGCAGGAGGACGTAGCGGTACGTCTGCGCCAGCGTGAGGCCGGTGGCGAGGCCGGCGTAGCGCTGCCCCTGCGGCAGTGACTGGATCCCGGCGCGCACCTGCTCGGCGATCCGTGCCGAGGTGAAGAAGCCGAGCGCCAAGACGACCAGGACGAAGCTCGGCACGCTCCTCAGCGAGAGGAAGATCGACGGGATGACGTGGTACCAGAGGAAGATCTGGACCAGGAGCGGGATGTTGCGGAACAGTTCGGTCCAGGCATTGCCGATCCAGACCAGCGGCTTGCTCGGCGTCGTGCGCAGGATCCCCATCAGCGAGCCGACGACGAGGGCGACGATCAGCGACAAGGTGGCGACCGACATCGTCCAGCCCCACGCCGACATCATCCAGTGCAGGTAGGTCTCGCCGCCTCCGGTGTCCTGCAGGAAGACCTGCCAATCCCATTTGCCCAAGCGCAATCCCCTCCTGCGCCGCCGCGCGGCGTCGATTTGTTCTCGACGAGACCCGATATGAAAAAAGCGCGACGCGGAGGGCTCCGCGCCGCGCTGGACGCACTGTATGCAAAGCCCGCGCCACCCGCGCTAGGGCTTACCTCAGTCGGTCGCTTCGGCCGGGCCGAAGCGGGATTCAGGGCTGGGTGTACTCCTCGAGCGGCTTGTCGCTCGGGTTCGCCCACGCCGCCTTGGTGGCGTCGCTCGGCGGCAGGTTGACCTTCGTGTTGCCGGGCGGAATCGGCTGCATGAACCATTTGTCGTAGAGCTTGGCGACCTCGCCGCTCTTGGCCATCGCACGCACGCTGTCGTCGACCGCCTTCTTGAACGCGGGATCGTCCTTGCGGTACATGATGGCGATCGGCTCGACGCTGAGCGGCTCGCCGACGATCCGGAAGTCGGCCGGATTCTTGGCCTTCGAGATCAGGCCGGCGAGGATCTGGCCGTCCATGACGAACGCGTCGGCGCGGCCCGACTCGAGCAGCAGGAAGCTGTCGGAGTGGTCCTTGCCGTTCAGCTCCTTGAAGTCCATGCCCTGGGCACGCTTGTTCTTGCGCAGCAGCTGGACCGAGGTGGTGCCGGTCGTCGTCGCGACGGTCTTGCCGTTGAGGTCGGCGATGCCCTTGATGCCCGAGTTCGCCTTGACCGCGATCCGCACTTCCTCGATGTAGAGCGCGGGCGCGAAGGCGACGTCCTTCTGGCGAGCGGCGTTGTTGGTCGTCGAGCCGCATTCGAGGTCGACGGTGCCGTTCTGCACCAGCGGGATGCGGTTCTGCGACGTCACCGGCTGGTACTTGACGTCGATCTTCGCCATCCCGAGATGCTTCTGGATGTCGCCGATGATGTGCTGGCAGACGTCGTAGTGAAAGCCCGTGTACTTGCCGTCGCCGAGCGTGAAGGCGAGCGCACCCGACGATTCGCGGACGCCCATCGTGATGGTGCCGGTGTCCTTGATCTTCTTCAGCGTGTCTTCGGCGTGCGCGGCGGCGGCGAGGCCGAACGCGAGGCAAACGGCCAGCGCACCGGCCGTGGTGGGAATCTTCATGGGCGCTCCTGAGGGGAGGTTGAGGGTCGGAAACGACGAAACGCGGATTCTAGAGACGCGAGCCTACGGGGAAGCACGTACTTCCCCGCAAGACCCGCCCTGCGCCCGGTCAGACCGCGACCGGTTCGGGCGTTCCCCGGTGCGCGTCGGCCTGCTGCAATGCCCACATCCGGGCGTAGCCGCCCCCCTTGGCAAGCAGCTCGGCATGACTGCCGCGCTCGACGATGCGCCCGGCTTCCATCACCAGGATCTGATGCGCGTCGACCACCGTCGAGAGCCGGTGCGCGATGACCAGCGCCGTGCGGTTGCGCGCCGCGCTCTGCAGCTCGGCCTGGATCGCGCGCTCGTTGGCCGAATCGAGCGCCGAAGTGGCCTCGTCGAAGATCATGATCGGCGGGTTCTTGAGCAGCGTGCGCGCGATCGCGACGCGCTGCTTCTCGCCGCCCGAGAGCTTCAAGCCGCGTTCGCCGACCATCGTGTCGTAGCCCTTCGGCGTCGAGGCGATGAACGAATGGATGTGGGCCGAGCGCGCCGCGCCCTCGACGTCGGCCCGGCTCGCCCCGGTACGGCCGTAGGCGATGTTGTATTCGACCGTGTCGTTGAAGAGCACCGTGTCCTGCGGCACGATGCCGATCGCCTCGCGCAGGCTCTTCTGGGTGACGCTGCGGATATCCTGGCCATCGATCGCGACGCGTCCGGCGCCGACGTCGTAGAAGCGGAACATGAGCCGCGCCAGCGTGCTCTTGCCCGACCCCGAAGGGCCGACCACGGCGACGGTCTTTCCGGCCGGGATCTCGAAGCTCACGCCGTGCAGGATCTCGCGGTCGGCTTCGTAGCCGAAGCGCACCTCGTCGAAACGGACTGCGCCGCCGCGCGCGACCAGCGGCAGCGCGTTCGGCGCGTCGGCGATCTCGCGGTGCTGGCCGAGCAGGGCGAACATCTTCTCCATGTCGATCATCGACTGCTTGATCTCGCGGTAGATCACACCGAGGAAGTTGAGCGGGATGTAGAGCTGGATCATCAGCGCGTTGACGAGCACCAGGTCGCCGAGCGTCATCGTCCCGGCCACGACGCCGACCGTCGCGCGCCAGACCAAGAGGGTCACCGCGGTCGCGATGATCAGGCTCTGGCCGAGGTTGAGCATCGAGAGCGACGTCTGCGACTTGATCGATGCCTTCTCGAGGTGGCGCAGGTTCTCGTCGTAGCGCTGCTGCTCGAATGCCTCGTTCGAGAAGTACTTGACCGTCTCGTAGTTGAGGAGGGCATCGAGCGCCTTGGTGTTGGCCTTCGAGTCCTGCTCGTTCATGGCACGCCGAAACGCCGTCCGCCACTCGGTGACGGTGACCGTGAATGCGATGTAGATCACCAGCGCGCCGAACGTGATCGCCGCGAACCAGCCGTCGAACTTCGCCGACAGCAGGACGATCACCATCGCGATCTCGACCAGCGTCGGCAGGATGTTGTAGATCGTGTAGTTGAGGAGCGACTGGATCGAGCGCGAGCCGCGCTCGATGTCGCGCGAGACGCCGCCGGTCTGGCGCTCGAGGTGAAAGCGCAGGCTCAGCTGCAGCAGGTGCTCGAACGCCTCGAGCGAGACGCGCCGCGCGATGCGCGCGGCGACCGGATAGAACAGGAACTCGCGCAACTCGGTGAAGAGCGTGATCGAGATACGCAACAGCGCATAGCCGATGAGGAGTGCGACCGGGACGACGAGAACGCTGCGGGGATCGCCGGGCTTGAGCGACAGCGCGTCGACCAGGCTCTTCAGGACGAGCGGAACGCCGATGTTGGCGAGCTTGGCGGCGACCAGGCAGCCGAGCGCGACGAGGACGCGCCAGCGCCACGCCCAGACGTACGGCAGCAGCCTGGCGAGCGTCTTCCAGTCGGAGCGACGCTGTGCCACGCCGGCGGCGACGGTCGGGATCGGCGGCGGCGCCGGCAGGGAGGCATGACGCATCGGCGAAGGGTCGGGAGCGGAGGGTTTGATGGAAGAATTGGCGCGTCGCTGGTTCGAGGTGAAGCAATATGCCCGAGATTTCAAGCGCAGACCCGCTCGCGGTCGTCTCCGGCATCGCTCCGCTGCAGTTGCCCGAGGACCGCCAGCTCGTCATGCGTGTCATGCCGATGCCGGCCGATGCCAACGGCAACGGCGACATCTTCGGCGGCTGGATCATGGCTCAGGTCGACCTCGCTGGCGCCGTCCTTCCGGCCAGGATCGCGAAAGGCCGCATCGCGACCGTCGCCGTCAACGAGTTCGTCTTCAAGCAGCCGGTCTCGATGGGCGACCTGCTGAGCTTCTACGTCCGGGTCGAGCGGATCGGCAGGACCTCGGTGACGGTCAACGTCGAGGTCTTCGCGGAGCGCAATCCCGCCGACCTCCACGTCGTCAAGGTGACCGAGGCCAACCTCACCTACGTCGCGATCGACGGCAACGGCCGGCCGCGGCCGATCCCGAAGGGCTGACGCCGCGGCTCAGCGCGAGAGCGCGGCCGTCAGCGCAGATCGAGCGCCGCAACGTGCAGCGCGAGCGCTTCGCCGCAAGCCCGGTAGACCGGCTCGCCAGGATGAAAGCCGTCGCTCGCCATGCCGGCGGCATCAAGCTCGAGCGCGAAGCGCGCATGCGAAACGTCGCGGCGCGTCGCCGCCCAGAGCGCCAGCGCATCGTCGTGGCGGCGCGCATCGCTGCCCAGGACGCGGCGCAGCGGTTCGGGCAGGAGCGGGAAGCGGTGCATCGGCGGCAGCGGCGCGAAGACGACGTGGGCGACGCCGGCGCGGCCGAGCAGCCAGTCGGCGAGCGCCTCGCGATGGCGGACCGCGCGCCGCGTCGTCACCTGATCGAGGACGTCGTTGACGCCGCTGATGACGACCGCGACGTCGGCGGTGAACGGGGGCGCCTCCTCGAGCAGCGCGTGGACGCCGCGAGTCGTGAGCCCCGTGCGCGCGCGCAGGGCCCAGGCAACCGGTCGATCGACCGCACGCTGCAGTGTCCGCACGAGGTGACCGACGACTGCCTGCTCCTGCTGCGCGACGCCGACTCCCGCCGCCGACGAGTCGCCAGCCACGAGGATGCGCAGCGGCGGCGAGCGGCCCGCGCCGACGACCCCTTCGCGTGCGCCACCGGCCTCGGGCAGCACGGGCGCACGCCGCCGCGTGCGCACGGCCTGGGCAACGAGCAGAGGCGCGAGCGCGACCTTGAGCGCGAGCGCAGCCGCGGGATGAGCGACACGCACGCCTGGATCAGAACTTGGAGAAGTCGGGCTTGCGCTTCTCGAAGAAGGCACTGAACGCTTCCTTCGCTTCCGGGCTCTGCAGGCGCTGGCCGAAGACCTGGCCTTCGACGGCGATCGTCTCGAGCAGCGCGGCCGAACGGCTGCGGCGCAGCAGCCGCTTGGTCTCGCGCACCGCACCGGGCGGCAGCGCATTGAAGCGCTCGGCGATGCGTCGCGCGTGCCTGACCACCTCGCCGGCCGGCAGCACCGCGTTGGCGATGCCGCACTCGACCGCTTCGGCACCGGTGAACGGATCGCCGAGCAGGAGCTTCTCGGCAGCGCGCACGTTGCCCATCAGCTGCGGCACGATCAGGCTCGAGGCGAACTCGGGAACGACGCCGAGGCCCACGAACGGCATCGCCAGCCGCGCTTCGTCGGAGACGTAGACGAAGTCGCAGTGCAGCAGCATCGTCGTGCCGATGCCGATCGCGGCGCCGGTCACCGCCGCGACAACGGGCTTGTCACAAGCCATCAGCGCCTTCATGAACGTGAACGACGGTGCCTGCTCGAGGCTCGCCGGCCGCTGCACGAAGTCCTCGATGTCGTTGCCCGAGGTGAAGATCCCCGGCTGGCCGGTGAGGAGGACCGCGCGGACGGCGTTGTCCTCGCGCGCCGCGTCGAATGCGTCCGCGAGCGCCGTGTACATCGCGCCGGTGATCGCGTTCTTCTTCTCCGGCCGCGCGATCTCGATCGTCGCGACGCCGTCGATGACTGCCGTCTTGATGCTCATGCCGTCGCTCCCCCTGTTCGATACCTGGTACGCGCGCTCAGACGCGCTCGAAGATCCCGGCCGCGCCCTGGCCGGTGCCGACGCACATCGTCACCATGCCGTACCTGAGGTTGTGGCGGCGCAAGGCGTGGATCACGGTCGCCGAACGAATCGCGCCGGTCGCGCCGAGCGGGTGACCGAGGGCGATGGCACCACCGATCGGATTCACCTTCGCCGGATCGAGACCGACCGAATGGATGACCGCGAGCGACTGGGCGGCGAACGCCTCGTTGAGCTCGATCCAGCCCATCTCGTCGAGCTTCAGCCCGGCATAGGCGAGCGCGGCGGGAATCGCCTCGATCGGGCCGATGCCCATGATCTCGGGCGGGACGCCGCGCGCCGCGAAGCTGACGAAGCGCGCCAGCGGCTTGAGGTCGAACTCCTTCACCGCCTTTTCGCTGGCGAGGATCAGCGCGCCCGCGCCGTCGCTCGTCTGCGAGCTGTTGCCCGCGGTGACGCTGCCCATCCCGGTCGGCTTTCCGGTCGGATCCTTCGCCGCAGCGAACACCGGGCGCAGCTTGGCCAGGCCCTCGAGCGAAGTGTCGGGGCGCGGTCCTTCGTCGAGCGAGACGGTGCGCGTCTTCGTGGCCTGGCCGCCCGTCGCCAGGTCGGGACGGCGGTCGACGACGTCGATCGACGTCATCTCGTCGCCGAACTCGCCCGCCTGCTGCGCCTTCAGCGCGCGCTGGTGCGACTCGAGCGCGAAGGCGTCCTGCGCCTCGCGGCTCACCTTCCACTGCAGCGCGACCTTCTCGGCCGTCAGGCCCATGCCGTAGGCGATGCCGACGTTCTCGTCGCGGGCGAAGATCTCGGGGTTGAACGACGGCTTGTTGCCGCCCATCGGCACCAGGCTCATCGACTCGGCGCCGCCCGCGATCAGGACGTCGGCCTCGCCGACGCGGATGCGGTCGGCAGCCATCTGCACCGCAGTCAGGCCCGAGGCGCAGAAGCGGTTGACGGTGACGCCGCCGACCGGCTTCGGGAAGCCGCACAGCGCCACCGCGATGCGTGCCATGTTCATGCCCTGCTCGCCTTCCGGGAACGAGCAGCCGACGATCGCGTCCTCGATCGCTGCGGGGTCGAGCGTCGGCACCTGCTTCATCGCGCTCCTGATCGCCGCGATCAGGAGATCGTCGGGGCGCGTGTTGCGGAAAAATCCCCGCCCCGAGCGGCCGATCGGCGTCCGCGTCGCGGCGACGATGTAGGCGTCCTGCACTTGCTTGCTGCTCATCGCATCGTCCTCAGTTGCGAACCGGCTTGCCGGTCGAAAGCATGCCCATGATCCGTTCCTGCGTCTTCGGATGATCGAGCAGCGCGCAGAAGCGAACGCGCTCCATCGTCATCAGGTATTCCTCGTTCACGAGCGAGCCGGCATCGACGTCGCCGCCGCACACCACCTCGGCGATCTGGGTCGAGACGTGGAAGTCGTGAGCGCTGATGAAGCCGCCGTCGCGCATGTTGGCGAGCTGCGCCTTGATCGTCGCGATCGCGTTGCGTCCGGCGACCGGGAACGGCGCTTTCGCCGGCGGGCGCCAGCCGCTCTCGCTCATCGCCTTGACCTGCTGCGTCGCGACGTGGAGCAGCTCGTCCTTGTGCGCGACGATCACGTCGCTCCAGAGCAGGTAGCCGAGCTTCCGGCTCTCGATCGCGCTGGTCGCGACCTTGGCCGTCGCCGCGCTGGTGAAGCCGTCGCTCAAGAACTTCAGGATGTCGGCGTTGGCGTTCGCCGCCGTCGCCATCTCGGCGGCGCGGCGCGCGAGGTAGGCAAGGCCGCCGCCGGCCGGGACGAGGCCGACGCCGACCTCGACGAAGCCCATGTAGCTTTCCATCGCCGCGACGCGGCGCGCGCAATGGATCGCGATCTCGTTGCCGCCGCCGAGCGCGATGCCGCGCACCGCGGCGACGACCGGAACGGTCGCGTAGCGCAGGCGCAGCATCGCGTCCTGGAGCTTCTTCACCTCGGGCAGGATGCCCTTGCCGCCGCTCTTCATGAACACCGGCATCAGCGCCTCGAGGTTGGCGCCGGCCGAGAAGACGTCGTCGGGCGACCAGATGACGAGGCCCTGGTAGGACTGCTCGGCAAGATCGACCGCCTTCAGCAGTCCTTCGACCACCGCCGGGCTGATGAGGTGCAGCTTGGCGGTGATGCTCGCGATCAGCACCTCGCCGTCGAGCGACCAGACGCGGACCTCGTCGTTCTTGAACAGCTCGGTGCCCGACTTGAGCGGCGCCGGCGCGTCGGCGCCTTGGACGCTCTCGCGGAACAACTGGCGCCGGTAGACCGGCAAGGTGCTCGGGGCGACGAAGCGCGCGTGCGCGGCGCTGTACGAGCCCTCCGGACGATGCACGCCGGCATCGCTGCCGCCGAGGCCGTCGAACACCCAGGCCGGCAGCGGCGCCTTGCTGAGCGCCTTGCCGGCGTCGATGTCTTCCTTCACCCACTGCGCGACCTGCGACCAGCCGGCCGCCTGCCACAGCTCGAACGGCCCCTGGCTCGCACCGAACCCCCAGCGCATCGCGAAGTCGATGTCGCGCGCGCTCTCGGCGACGTCGGCGAGGTGGACCGCCGCGTAGTGGAAGCTGTCGCGCAGGATGGCCCACAGGAACTGCGCCTGCGGGTTCTTCGAGTCGTGCAGCAGCTTGAGGCGCTCGGCGGGCGGCTTCTTGAGCATCCGCGCGACGACCTCGTCGGCCTTGCCGCCGCCGGCGACGTAGTCGCCCTTGGCCGGATCGAAGCGCAGGATGTCCTTGCCGACCCTCTTGTAGAAACCTGCGCCCGTCTTCTGGCCGAGCGCGCCGGCGTCGAGCAGCTTCTGCAGCACCGACGGCGTCGCGTAGCTGGCGAAGAACGGATCGTCGCCGTGGCCCGGGCCGCAGTTTTCCTGCAGGGTCTTGATGACGTGCGCCATCGTGTCGAGGCCGACGACGTCGGCGGTTCGGAACGTCCCCGAGCTCGCCCGGCCGAGCTTCTTGCCGGTGAGGTCGTCGACGACGTCGTAGGCGAGGCCGTAGGTCTCCGCCTCCTTCATCGTCGCCAGCATGCCGGCGACGCCGACCCGGTTGGCGACGAAGTTCGGCGTGTCCTTGGCGCGCACGACCGACTTGCCGAGCGCGGTCGTCACGAACGCCTCGAGATCGTCGAGGATCCTCGGCTCGGTCGTCGGCGTCGCGATCAACTCGACCAGCGCCATGTAGCGCGGCGGGTTGAAGAAGTGGATGCCGCAAAAGCGCGGCCTGATCTGCTCCGGGAGCACCTCGGCGAGCTTGGTGATGCTGAGCCCCGAGGTGTTGCTCGCGACGATCGCGTGCGGCGCGATCTTCGGCGCGACCTTGGTGTAGAGGTCGAGCTTCCAGTCCATGCGCTCGGCGATCGCCTCGATCACGAGGTCGCATTCGAGCAGCCGGTCGAGGTGCTCCTCGTAGTTCGCCTGCTCGATGAAGACGGCGTCTTCGGCGACGCCGAGCGGCGCCGGCTTGAGCTTCTTCAGGTTCTCGACCGCCCGGGTCACGATCCCGTTCTTCGGCCCTTCCTTGGCGGCCAGGTCGAACAGGATGACCGGCACCCGAACGTTGACCAGGTGCGCCGCGATCTGTGCGCCCATGACACCGGCGCCGAGAACGGCGACCTTCCTGACGTTGAATCGTCCTTGCATGCTTGCTCCCGTGCTCATTCGACACGCGACCACGTCTGCGTGCGGCCGAGGATCGGCGCGCCGATGTAGCCGCGCACGTCGAGCTTGCCGCCGCCCTCGGTCAGCGTCAGCTTGACGCGATAGACCTTGCCGTTGTTCGGATCGAGGATGTCGCCGCCCTCGAACACCGCCTTGTCGTCGGCACTCGGCTTGACGTTGCGGATGATCGTCATGCCGACGACCGGCTTGTCCTTGCGCTCGTCGCTGCAATCCTTGCAGGTCGCGTCCTTGGGCGAATCGGGGTCGATGATCTTCTCCACCTTGCCGGTGTAGACGCCGTTCGTCTCCGTGATGCGGACGAGCGACTTCTCCTTCTTGGTGCTGTCGTCGACCGTCTTCCACAGGCCTGCGGGAGTCGCCGACTGCGCCAGCGCCGAGACGGCGGCGCCGGCCAGCAGACAGGCGATCGCGAGGCTTCTTGTCGAGAGCTTGGTCATGTCGTCCCCGTTCAGAAGAGTGCGGCGTCGAAGTCCATCATCGGCGCGGCGCCGGCGCGAGCGCTGCGGATCAGCGCTGCCGTCTCCGGCAGCAGCTTGGCGAAGTAGAAGCGCGCGGTCGCGACCTTGGCGGTGTAGAACGGATCGCCCGACGACTGCTTGGCCAGCGCAACCTTGGCCATCCGCGCCCACAGGTAGGCGAAGACGAGGTGGCCACAGACGCGCAGGTAGTCGACCGCGGCGGCGCCGACCTCGTCCGGGTTCTTGAATGCCTTCATGCCGATCTCGGTCGTCAGCTTGGTCACCTTCTCGCCGAGCTCGGCGAGCGGATTGACGAACTCCTGCATCGCTTCGTTCGTGCCCTCTTCCTCGACGAACGCGGCGACCATCTTGCCGAAGATCTTGAGCTTCGCGCCGTTGTCGGCGAGGACCTTGCGGCCGAGCAGATCGAGCGACTGGATCGTGTTGGTCCCTTCGTAGATCATGTTGATCCGCGAGTCGCGAACGAACTGCTCCATCCCCGACTCGCGGATGTAGCCGTGACCGCCGAAGACCTGCATGCAGAGCGAGGTCGCGATCCAGGCGTTGTCGGTGAAGAACGCCTTCACGATCGGCGTCAGCAACGCGACCAGGGCCGCGCATTCCTTCCGCTCGGCCTCGTCGTCGCTCGCGAGCTCGCGGTCGAGGATCAGCGTCGTGAACATCGCCAGCGCACGGCCGCCCTCGGCGAAGGCACGCGCCGTCAGCAGCATCTTGCGAACGTCGGGGTGGACGATGATCGGGTCGGCCGGCTTGTCGGGCGCCTTCGGCCCCGAGAGCGAGCGCATCTGCAGCCGCTCCTTGGCATACGCGGCGGCGTTCTGGTAGGCGACCTCGGTCAGGCCGAGCGACTGCATGCCGACGCCGAGACGCGCCGCGTTCATCATCACGAACATCGCCGGCAGCCCCTTGTTCGGCTCGCCGACTAGCGTGCCCTCGGCGTTGTCGAGGACGATCTGCGCCGTCGCGTTGCCGTGGATGCCCATCTTGTGCTCGAGGCCGCCGCACCAGATCGCGTTGCGCTCGCCGAGCGAGCCGTCGGCCTCGACCTTCCACTTCGGCACGGCGAAGAGCGAGATGCCCTTCGATCCGCTCGGCGCGTCGGGCAGGCGGGCGAGCACAAGATGGACGATGTTGGCGGCCATGTCGTGCTCGCCGGCCGAGATGAAGATCTTGTTGCCGGTCAGCCGATAGCTGCCGTCGGCCTGCGGCTCGGCCTTGGTGCGCAGCAGGCCGAGGTCGGTACCGCACTGCGGCTCGGTCAGGCACATCGTTCCCGTCCACTGGCCACTCGTCAGCTTGCCCAGGTAGAGACGCTTCTGCTCGTCGGTGCCGTGCGTGTGCAGGCATTCGTAGGCGCCGTGCGAGAGCCCGGGGTACATCGTCCACGCCTGGTTCGCCGAATTGAGCATCTCGAACAGGCATTGGTTGACGACGTGCGGCAGCCCCTGACCGCCGAACGCCGGATCGCAGCTGAGCGCCGGCCAGCCACCTTCGACGTACTTCGCGTAGGCGTCCTTGAAGCCGGTCGCCGTCTTCACCTCGTGCGTCGCCTTGTCGAGGCTGCAGCCCTCGATGTCGCCGACCGGATTCAAGGGCGCCAGCACCTCGCTCGCGAACTTGCCGGCTTCCTCGATCACGGCATCGATCGTCTCGACGTCGACGTCGGCGTGCGCGGGCAGCCGCTTCAGGGCACCGACGACGTCGAGCACCTCGTGCAGGACAAAGCGCATGTCGCGCAGCGGCGGAGCGTAGGACGGCATGAAATCTCCTGGCGAATGGAAGTGATCAGGCGGCGTCGCGCGCGGGGCGCCGAGCGCACGACGGCGCCGCATGGGTGACCAGCCGCTCGAACGCGGCGCGCGCGCGCTCCTCGGCGCCGGCGTGGCGAAGGAAGCGCGCGTCGTGATGAAGCGCAAGAATGAGGCCGTGGATCTCGAACAGCAACTGGCCGATGTCGGTGTCGGTGCCCAGGTGACCTTCGTCGACGGCGGCGCGGATCGCCCGGTCGAGTGCGTGCTGCCAGGTCTGCACCATCGTCACCAGCGCATCGCGCACCGGTCCGGGTCGGTCGTCGAACTCGACCGCGCCGCTGATATAGATGCAGCCCGAGTCGATCTCGACCGAGACGCGCCGCAACCAGCGCTCGAACAGCGCGCGCAACCGTGGCAGCCCGCGATCGACGGCGAGAGCCGGCTGGAACACCTCTTCCTCGAACTTGCGGTGGTACTCGCGAATGACCGAGATCTGCAACTCCTCGCGCGAGCCGAAATGGGCGAAGACGCCCGACTTGCTCATGCCGGTGACCTCGGCGAGGGCTCCGATCGACAGGCCCTCGAGGCCGATCTGCGACGCAAGCGCCAGTGCAGCGTCGAGAATGGCGGCACGCGTCTGCTGGCCCTTGAGGAGGGGTCGCACCGGCGCCGGTTCGGCGCGACGGTCGGCGGTGTCGTCGTGAAGCAGGGAATCCAGGGTCACGGGCAGCGGCAAAGGACGGGCAATGAAATCGAACGATCGTGCTATTTTGCCGGAAGGTCGCCCGGCGGCGGCGCCCCCGCGGTCTCTATTCGTGCCGATCTGTAGGGTTTCGACTCCACGACGGCCATGAAGATCGCCGTCGTCGGACTCGGCGCAGTCGGCGGCCTGCTTGCCGCGCGCCTCGCGCGCGCCGGCCACCCGATCTCGGCGTTGGCCCGCGGTGAGACGCTCGAGCGCGTCCGTGCCGGCGGGCTGCAGGTCGACAGCGCCGGCGCTTCGTTCGCGGTGCCGCTGAACGTGAGCGACGATGCCGGCAGCCTCGGCGTTCAGGAGCTGGTCGTGATCGCGGTCAAGGCGCCGGCGCTCGCGGCGGCAGCGCCGGCGATCGCGCCGCTGATCGGCCCCGACACCGTCCTCCTGCCGGCGATGAACGGCGTGCCCTGGTGGTTCCTGCCGTCGGCGCTGCCCGATGAGCCGCCGCTCGAAAGCGTCGACCCCGGCGGCCTTCTGCTCGCGCAGCTGCCGCTCGCGCGGGTGCTCGGCTGCGTCGTCCACCTGTCGTCGTCGTCGCCGTCGCCGGGGCGAGTCCGGCACGGCGTCGGCGAGCGGCTCATCGTCGGCGAGCCGGCCGGCGGCAAGTCGGCGCGCCTCGCCGCGGTCTCGGCCGCGCTGACGAGCGCGGGCTTTCGCGTCGAGACGAGCGACGACGTCAAGAAGGACGTCTGGTACAAGCTCTGGGGCAACATGACGATGAACCCGGCCTCCGCGCTCACCGGCGCGCTGTCCGATGCCATCCTCGACGACGCGCTCGTGCGCGCTTTCCTGCTTCGCTGCATGGCCGAGGCGGCAGCGATCGGTGCCCAGATCGGCTGCCCGATCACTCAGCTCGGCGACGAGCGGCTCGCGCTCACGCGCGAGCTCGGCGGCTTCAAGACGTCGATGCTGCAGGACGTCGAGGCCGGCCGCGCGATCGAGCTCGACACGCTCGTCACCGCCGTGCACGAGATCGCCGCTCGGGTCGGCATCGACGCGCCGAACATCGGCGCGCTGCTCGGCCTGACCCGCGTGATGGCGCGACGGCGCGGCCTCTACCCGCACTAGCAGGATCGGGCGCCGCGATGCGCGACCCGGTGCGCCGGGTCGCTGCTCCACCGACCGACGAAGCCGCCCGCGTCGTGCACGACGTCGCGCCGGCGCGTCGCCGCACGGCGGGGCCGGCTTGAGCGCGCCATCGCCATGCATTACGCTCGGGGTTGCATGGAAGTTCTGCAGCTCGACATGTCGGGCCGGCCGCAGGCCTGGATTTCGGCCAAGGAGGCCGCGGTCCTCTACGCCAGCGACGGCGTCGCCTGGACCCTCGGCAACACGTTTCACGTGCTGCGCGGCGGCATGCAGCGCCGCACCGGGCTGCAATCGAGGATCGAGGTGCATCCGATCATCGCGGTCCGGGGCTGGGTGCCGAGCCGGGCCTGGCGGCGCTCGCCCGCCCTCAGCAACCCGAAGCTGTTCGCTCGCGACCGCCAGGTCTGCGCCTACTGCGTCGGCCGCTTCCACCTCGACAACTTGACGCGCGAGCACATCGTTCCCACCTCGCGCGGCGGCGACGACAGCTGGATGAACTGCATCACCGCCTGCCGCGCCTGCAACGGCCACAAGGGCAACCGGCTGCCGGAAGAGGCGCGCATGTCGCTGCACTACCTGCCCTACGTGCCGAGCCTGCACGAGGACATGATCCTGCGTGGCCGGCGCATCCTCGCCGACCAGATGGAGTTCCTGCTCGCCAGCGTGCCGCGCTCGAGCCGCCTGCACGGCTGAGCGCATTTCGTCACGCCGCCGGCGCCCCGCTTCACAGTACTTTGCTCGGCCTTTGTGCCCGGTCGAGACGCGGCGCTTCGCTTGTGGTCAACTTCTGCGCATCCGCCGCCGTTGGGTGGCGGGAGCCTTTCCAGGGACTAGGACCATGAGACACATCCTGACCGCGTTGGCAGTCGTCACGCTCGCCGCGTGCGCGACCGCGAACCCGAACGTCGTTCACCCCTATGAAGCGCAGCGCATGTCGCAGGTCTACGACGCCACTGTGCTGTCGGCGCGCCCCGTCACGATCGACGGCAGCCAGAGCGGCCTCGGCGCCAGCGCCGGCGCGATCGCCGGCGGCGTCGCCGGATCGACCGTCGGCCACAACGGCGGCGCCTTCGTCGCCAGTGTCCTCGGCGCGGTCGCGGGCGGCGTCATCGGCAATGCCGTCGAGCGCGGCGCGACGACCCAGAACGGCGTCGAGATCATCGTCCAGATGCGCAACGGCGAGCGCCGCGCGATTGTCCAGGGCGCCACGACCGAGACATACGCGCCCGGCGATCCGGTCGTTCTCGTCAGCACCGGCGGGCGCACCCGCGTCAATCACGCGCCGGGAGTCGGCCAGCCCGCACCATCGGCACCGGCGGCGTACCCGACGCCGTCCGAGTACCCGAACGCACCGGTGCAGCCGGTCTATCCGCAGTCCGGGCCGGTGCCGCCGCGCAGCTGAAGCGCGGCGCCGAGCGTGTCGACCAGCGTGCGGCGGATCTTCGGCCACGCCAGCCCGCCCTGCTCGACGTAGCGCTGGTTGACCTCGAGCTCGATGCCGACGTAGCGCTCGGGCGGATGCACGCGCCTGAGCGACTGCGTCACGCCGTCGCTCTTGCCGATATAGGGGTAGTTGCGGCGCAGGCGCAACTGAGGATCGGCGGCTTTCAACGCCTGCAGCCACGCGCTCGCGAACGCGACCTCGCCGGCGCGACCCGGGTCGTACAGGATGCCGACGTCGGCCGTGCGCACATGCCCGTTGAGCTCGGGAGTGAAGCTGTGCGACGCGATGTGGACGACGCGATCCGGGCTCGTTCGCACCGCCTCGGCGATCGCCGCAGCGACGCGCCCGCGGTGCGGGTGGTAGTACGCGGCGAGGATCTCGCGCCGCTCGCGCAGGCTCAGATGCCGCGTCGCCTCGGAATGCAGCTCGGGGTTGCCGACCGTGCGGTTGAGGTCGACCAGGAGCCGCGTCGTCTCCTCGAAGTAGAGCGGCGCATGGAAGCGCTCGGCCATCTCTTGCGCGAGCAGGAGAGCGCCCGGGTCCCAGCCGCGATGCGTCGGCAGCAGCGCCTCGTGGCCGACGAAGAGCGGCCGATAGCGCTCGGGCACGACGTTGCCGGCGTGCTCGCAGGTCAGGACGAGGCGATCGCGGCCAGCTTGCATCGGCGCGATTCTGGCCGAAGCGATGACCGTCTCAAGGCAGGCGTTTGCCAGGATGATGTTGTGTGGCCGACGGGATGGTCCGAGATCGACGCTTGCCGGACGTAGCCCAGGCTCTATAGAAGCCCGGCGACTGGAAGCTGTGCGACGACAGCAGCATGATCACGCAGCCCTTGCCTTTGGCGCGTTCCTCCGCGGCCAGGAGCAGCGCCCTGCCGAGTCCCTGTCCGCGCAGGGGCTCCGCGACCCAGAGATGGGAAACGTGGCAGCAACCACCCCACGTATAACCGGAGATCCCTGCGACGATGGCGCCCGACTCGGCGTGTCGACACGCCGCGAGGTCGAATGGCCCCAAGCCCTGTCGAGGACCGGGAGCGACCGGTCGAACGTGCGGACATGCGCGCTTCCCTTCACGTTGCCGGGTCGGTCACTATGGCCGCCCGATGCCGGTTCGTCGGTGCGGGCGAGGCCGGCATTTCCCTCGGCTGCCGCAATCGCGGCTATGGCCGTCATAGCGGCTCAACTTGCCGCGAGCTTTGTCGAACGATCGGGCTCGCGGCGCAACGCCACAGTTCGCGGAGACGCGCGTATTTCCTGAGACGTGGCGGCCGCCGGTGTCGCCAGACAGCATCGGCGCGCGCGCCGGCGCGCGATCGCCAACGGCAGGGCCCGTCGCCCGGGCCCGCGCGCCTCGGCGGCTTCGCCGGACCTAACGGATCCGGGCGAAAGCGATGCGATCGATGAGATCGTCCTCGGCGTCGCGCCGGGTCTGTTCGCGAACGATGGTTACGAGCCCCTGCTCCGCCATCGCCTTGAGCTCGCGCGCGACGCTGTCGTACACGTACGGGTTCTCGAGACCGGTCCCTGCCGGATCGAGCTCGGTCAATTCGCCGGGCTCGGAATCGAGGTAGATCGCATGGACGAGACTTTGCATGCCGCACTCCTGTTCGTGCTCGATGGACTTGGCCGAGATCGTATCGCCCTGCCTCTCCGATTCAAGCACTCACGCGAGCGCGATTTTTCGCCTCTGTGCACAGCGTCTGTGGACAAGGCTGTGAACAAGAATCACCGTAGCGAGCGAGCACTCTCGCTGATCGCAACCCGTTGTTGCACTCCCCACAACGAGCCTTGGCGGTTCCTGATCGGACTGCCCGTCCGTCGAGGCGCCGGCGATCGAGTCCGACCACGATGATGACGAGGAGTTGCCGGCCGAAGAGCCCTATGCTTCGCCGGTCGAACCATCGTGCGGGTGATGACGCTTGGCGAGTAACGATCTCCCCGACCGCGACCGTCGCGATGCTGGCGCGGCCAGGAACGACCCGCTCGACTTGGCCCGCGGCGACGAGTTGCCTTCTTTGCCGAGGACTCGGGACGCGACACGGATCGACGACGTTCGCATCGACGCGGTCCGGCCGCTCATTTCTCCGGCGCTCTTGTACGAGGACCTGCCGGCTTCGCCCGCAGTACGCGATCTGATCGCGCGCACCCGGGTCGACATCGCCGAGGTGCTGAACGGGCACGACGACCGTCTCCTGGTCGTCGTCGGCCCCTGCTCCATCCACGACCACGACGAAGCGCTCGAGTACGCGAGGCATCTGAAGGCAGCCGCCGACGGACTCACGGGCGAGTTGATCGTCGTCATGCGGACCTACTTCGAGAAGCCTCGGACGACAGTCGGCTGGAAGGGCTACATCAACGATCCGCTGCTGGACGGGTCGTTTCGGATCAACGACGGACTGCACCGTGCGCGAGCGCTGCTGCTCGACATTGCGACCTTGGGCATTGCGCCCGGCACCGAATACCTCGACCTGCTGTCGCCGCAATACATCGCCGACCTCATCGCCTGGGCAGCGATCGGTGCCCGCACGACGGAGAGCCCGAGCCATCGCCAGCTCGCGTCGGGCCTCTCCTGTCCGGTCGGGTTCAAGAATGGAACCGACGGCGCAGTGCAGGTCGCGGCAGACGCTCTCATCGCAGCGCGCACCAGCCACGCCTTTATCGGCATGACGAAGATGGGGCAGGCGGCCGTGTTCGAGACCCGGGGCAACAGCGACACCCATGTCATCCTGCGTGGCGGCAAGACTCCCAACTACGATGTCGCGAGCGTCGATGCCGCTTGCTCGTTGCTCGGCCGCGCCGGCCTTCCTGAACGGTTGATGATCGACTGCTCGCACGCGAACGCCGGCAAGCAGTACGCGAGGCAGTCCGAAATCGCAACAGACTTGGCTGCGCGAATCGGATCTGGCGAGCGTCGAATCATCGGGGTGATGCTCGAAAGCCATCTCGAAGAGGGCCGACAGGATCTGCGACCTGGAGTGCCTCTCAAGCGCGGCGTGTCGATCACCGACGCCTGCCTGGGATGGGCCCAGACCGAGCCGCTGCTGGAAGCCCTCGCTCACGCAGTGCGCGCTCGCGGAGCGGGCCGCTGAGGATTGAATGCCGGTCCGACGTGGCATGCCGCGACGTGTCGCTTCCTGTTTTGACCTGCGCGATGCACTGTGCTACGGTCGCCCGCGCATCGCCATCTGCCCATGACTCCACCCGCGGTGATCCACGTCCGGTCGGCGCAGCGAACGTTGCCGCGGCGCGCGTTCGACGAACGCGGCTTCGCGGCAGTCCGGCAGACCGAGGGGTCGCGCAGGGTGTTGGCGGTCGAATCGATCGGCTATCTCGTTCCGCGAACGCCATTCAGCGGCCACGTTCACAGCGTGTTCGCACGGGCCTGCAATCTCGCCTGCGGCGACACCTTGTTGACGGTGTGCGCGAACGCCGACGGGCCGGCAACGCTCCGCCTCGCGCGCGGGAGGCCGATCGACCTGAGAGATCTGTTCGAGGTCGGCGAGCGCTTCGATTGCCGCGACGAGCGTGCCCGCACGAGCAGCATCGAGCTCAGCCTGCGGCACGCTGCCATCTGGCGTCCCGCAGAGCCAGGTCCGCGGCTGGCGCCGGCGCGGATCGAAGCTCACCTGCGCGACGCCGGAGCGAGGCTCGACCAGCGCCGGGCCGCGCACGCAAACGTGCTCGACGGCGACGGCGCACCGTTGGCGGCGGCGCTTCGCGATGCCTGTCGCGCGCTGGACTGCGAGGGCGCGGCGCGCCACGCAGAGCGACTGATCGGCTGGGGCGAAGGTCTGACGCCGGCAGGTGACGATTTCTTGATCGGCCTGATCGCCGGCCTCGCTGCACTCGCCGGCGGCGACGAGCGGCGG
>DASXLD010000065.1:0-54595 GCA_036496385.1 Caldimonas sp.
GTCCGCCCGCAGGCAGCATGAGACGCGAGGAACGCGGCGCAACGCGCCTGAAACGCTCGAAGCGCAGGCGTCCTTACGGGTCGATGCGGTTTGACCGGCTGAACGTGATCGCGCTTTCACGTTGTTCAGACCTTCCCTAGCGCTAAGGATCGATTGCGATGCAAAAGCATCTCGACTTCTTTTGCTTCTTGGGAAGCACATACACGTACCTCGCGGTAAATCGAGCCGAAACAGTTGCGTCCCGCGAGAACGTCGCGCTGCGTTGGCACCCGTTCAGCGTCCGAAGCATCATGCTCGAGCAGAACAATCGGCCGTTCGTGGGGAAGCCCGTCAAGCTTGCATACATGTGGCGCGACCTTGAACGCCGAGCCCAGCGGCACGGCATACCTTTCGCCTCCATCCCCAACTATCCCAACGATGCCGACGAGCTCGCCAATCGCGTCGCGACCTTGGCCGCAATGGAAGGATGGTGCCCGCAGTTTGCAAAGGCGGCCTACGCCGAGTGGTTCATCGCGAACCGAGATCCAGGCAAGGTCGAGCACCTCTCAGAGGTCCTTCAGAGAATGAACCGAAGCCCGCGGGAAATCATCGAGCGGGCAAACAGCCAGGAGATTCGCGACAGGTACGCGGCGGAGACTGAGCTGGCTCGTTCGATGGGAATCTTCGGCTCACCGACATTTGTGTGCGGTACGGAGATCTTCTGGGGCGATGATCGCCTTGAAGATGCGATTGACTGGTGCAGGTCGCACTAGCTCCAAAGAGTGAGGTCGAAGCCTTCCATCGAGCGGACATTCCAAAGGCCGCTTCGCGCCCTTTGGCCCGCCGCTCATGTCGAACGTTAGGCAACTTGTGCAGCTCGGCCCGTCGCTCAGCCTGCTGCTCGCCAACGTAGTGCTGGTCGTTCACGTCAGTATTGCGGCGTTTGTCGTCGCAGGGCTGCTGCTTGTCATCGGGGGCAATCTCGCGCATTGGGGTTGGGTGAACAACGCCTGGTTTCGTATCGCTCACCTTGCAGCCATTGGAATCGTCGTGGCGGAGTCCTGGATCGGCTTCGTCTGTCCTCTCACCACCTTCGAAATGTGGCTGCGTTCTCGCGCTGGCGAGGCGTCGTATGGTGGCGGCTTCATCGAGCACTGGCTCCAGCAATTGCTTTACTACAGCGCACCTCCTTGGGTGTTCGTTGTCGCGTACACCGTGTTTGCCTTGCTTGTGCTCGCCACCTGGTGGTACTTTCCGCCACGCTTCAAGAGTCGCGTCCATGAACGAATCAGAAGCCAAACGAGTCCACCATGACTGAAGAACAGTTGCTGCAAGGTTCATGTCACTGCGGTGCAGTTCGCCTCACGCTACCCTCAGCGCCCGAGAAGGCGACCCGGTGCAACTGCTCGATCTGCCGGCGCCTCGGCGGACTCTGGGTGTACTACGAGTTCGGAACGGTTCAGATAGAGGGACATCCGGAGAACACCGCCGAGTACATCTGGGGCGACAAGACGCTGCGCACCATGCGTTGCAAGACTTGCGGGTGCACGACCCATTGGGAGCCGCTCGCCCCGGAGCCAGGGGGCAAGCACGGTGTCAACCTCAACAACTTCGATCCACGTCTTCAAGAGTCTGTTCAAGTACGTCGGTTCGATGGAGCGGACACTTGGACGTTCATCGACTGAGCGAGGGCTGCCGAAGTGCCGCCTAAGCCTCCCATCGAGCCGACGTCCTCCAGCGAGCCTGCGCTGGCTTCCGGCCGCCGCGCATGGCGAACGTTAGGGTCCCTGGAAGCACCGGTGTGATCGTTCTCGCGCCCATGAACGCCGAAGAGTTCGCGGCCTACGTTGAGCGAGCCATTCCTGAATTCGCGAACGACAAGGTAGCGTCCGGGCAGTGGTCCAGGGCGTCGTCGCTTGAGTTGTCGCGCCAGGGGTACGACGAGTTGCTTCCGAAGGGGCTCGCAACGCCGGAGAATTTCCTGTTCACCTTGCGGGTGGCGGCCACGCAGGTCGTCGTCGGAGCGCTTTGGTACGCCGTTCAGGAGCGTGCCGGTCAACGCATCGCCTACGTATACGACGTTCTTGTCGAGCCGCAGTATCGGCGCATGGGGTACGCAACGCAGGTCTTCCGAAAGCTCGAGGCCGAGGTGCGGTCGCGTGGTCTGTGTGGCATCGCACTGCACGTGTTCGGCCACAACGAGGCTGCCCGAGCCCTCTACGCCAAGCTTGGCTATCAAGCAACCAACATCGTCATGTTCAAGGAGGTGCCGAATGCGGGCACCTAAACGTCGCCCTGCTGCCATCGTCGTTGTCGAGCAGGAGTCACCCTTATCCGCGCGACCTGACAGGCGCACGGCTAGCCACTGAGGAGAGAAGCCGTGCTCGATGTTCGCTGCCTCTTCTACGCCTTGGCGACCTGCTCGACCCTGGCGCTGTCCCAAACCACGCCGGAGTACCTTGGACGCTGGCTCGGAAAGGCCGTTTCACCTGTGACTGGAGCAGAGCTGGTCTCCGAACTGGTGTTGGCCGAATCTGGGAGCACTTGGACCTATACGCGGCCGACAGGAAGTCCAGGTCGAGACAACCCGTGCTTCACGAAGGCGTTTCCAGTCACAGTCATCGCCGACGCCGCGCCGGAACTAAAGCTCCAAGTCGATGGATCGAAGGCATTCCCAGGGTGCCCGGACTTCGTCGTCGTGTTGAAGCACGTTGACGAGAATACGTATGAAGCTCAGTTTGGCGATGGCAAGCGTCTGAAGCTCTCTCGCTCCCAATAAATGTTCTACGCGGCGCCTGATCCCTTCCGTCAGCCATCGCCCCCATCCTCGGAGACGAGATCGTGCAGTCAAACGAGATCGAGAAGTCGCTGGAGCGCGTGCTGGCGTCTTACCAGAATGCTGTCCTGGCCAAGAACGTGCAGGCCTTCATCAGCCTCTATGACCCGAAGGTTCGGGTCTTCGATGCCTGGGGAGTCTGGTCGTACGAAGGCGCACAAGCCTGGCAGGTCGCGGTCGAAGGCTGGTTCACCTCGTTGGGCTCCGAAAGCGTCGGCGTGACCTTCGACGACGTGCAAACCTCGCTCGGTGCGGATTGGGCGATGCTCGGCGCCATCGTCACCTACGCCGGCATCTCGGCGCAGGGCGAGCGGCTGCGTGCGATGCAGAACCGTCTCACGTGGGGGCTTCGAACGTCTGGGCATGTGCTGAGAATCTTCCACGAGCACACTTCGGCGCCGATCGGCTTCAATGACTCGAAGGCAATTCTTCTGCGTGGGAGCTTGTCTTGAGCGCCGCCCACCTCGGTGCTGCCGGCAAAGCCGCGTGCGGGTGGCCGGCGGAGCGACTCTGCGGCACCGAGGAGCGCAAGGCTTCGAGCCAGCGCGCGTAGCGCGCTTCCGCCCGCGCGCGGCTTTGCTCGCTCAGGCCACCGACCGCGGCCTCGTTTGCTCGGCCCGTGACGCATCGTCGCTTTGCTGCCATCATCGTCGCCGAGCATGAGCCGCCCCTATCCGCGCGACCTCACAGGCTACGGTCGAAGCCGGCCGCAGGCGCGCTGGCCGGGCGGCGCGCGGGTCGCGCTGCAGTTCGTCCTCAACGTCGAGGAAGGCGGCGAGAGCTCGGTGCTCCACGGCGATGCGGGGTCGGAGACGTTTCTCTCCGAGATGGCGGCGCCGCCGTCGTTCGCCGCCCGCCATCTCAGCATGGAGAGCCTGTACGAATACGGCTCCCGCGTCGGCGTCTGGCGAATCCTGCGCGAGTTCGAGCGGCGCCGGCTGCCGCTCACGGCGTTCGCCGTCGCGATGGCGATCGAGCGCACGCCCGAGATCGCCGCCGCGTGCCGCGCGCTCGGCCACGAGATCGCGTGCCACGGCTGGCGCTGGATCAGCTACCAGGGCGTCGACGCGACGACCGAGCGCGATCACATCGCGCGCGCGGTGGCCGCGCACGAGCGGATCACCGGTGAGCGGCCGCGCGGCTGGTACACCGGCCGCGACAGCCCGAACACGCGCCGCCTCGTCGCCGAGCACGGCGGCTTCGAGTACGACAGCGACTACTACGGCGACGAGCTGCCGTTCTGGTTGCAGGTCGAGACGGACGACGGCAAGCACGTGCCGCAGCTCGTCGTGCCCTACACGCTCGACGCCAACGACATGCGCTTCGCGTCGGCGCAGGGCTTCGCGCAGGGCGACGATTTCTTCGTCTACCTGCGCGACACGTTCGACGTCCTCTATGCCGAAGGCGCGGAGACGCCGGCGATGATGAACGTCGGCATGCACGCGCGGCTGCTCGGCCGGCCGGGGCGGCTGCGCGCGCTGCAGCGCTTCCTCGACCACGTCGAGGCGCACGACCGGGTCTGGGTGGCGCGCCGGATCGACATCGCGCGCCACTGGACCGCGACCCATCCCTTCGACGCCGGCACGGCCTTTGTCTGGCAGAAGGCGAACCCATGATCGATCTCGAACAGATCAATCGCGTCCCGGCGGCGGAGTTCGCGGCGATGCTCGACGGCATCTACGAGCATTCGCCGTGGATCGTCGAGGCGTCGGCAGCGCGGCGGCCGTTCGCGACCCTGGCGCAGCTGAAACGCGCGCTCGTCGAGGTCGTTCGCGCTGCCGGCAGCGATGCCCGGCTGCGCCTGCTGCGCGCGCACCCCGAGCTGGCCGGCAAGGCGATGGTCGCGGGCAGCCTCACGGCGTCGTCGGCCGACGAGCAGGCGCGTGCCGGCCTCACCGCGTGCACGCCGGCCGAGCTGGCGCGGATCGGCGAGCTCAACGCCGCCTATCAGAAGAGATTCGGCTTCCCGTTCATCCTCGCGGTGCGCGGCCCGCGCGGCACCGGCCTCGGCAAAGGCGAGATCCTCGCCACCTTCGCGCGCCGGCTCGGGCACCCGGCCGACTTCGAGCTCGCCGAGGCGCTGCGCAACGTCCACCGCATCGCCGAGATCCGCCTCGACGAGCGCTTCGGCGCCGAGCCGGCGCTCGGCAACCTGATCTGGGACTGGGCCGAGCGCCTCGCCGTTCACAGCGACCCCGGCTACGCCGAGCGCGGCGAGCTGACGGTGACCTACCTCACCGACGCGCATCGTGCCTGCGCGCGCGAGCTCGCGGCGTGGATGAGCGACGAGTGCGGCTTCGACGAGGTGTCGATCGACGCCGTCGGCAACGTCGTCGGCGTCTACCTCGGACAAGACACCGGCGCGCCGCGCCTGCTCACCGGCAGCCACTACGACACGGTCCGAAACGGCGGCAAGTACGACGGCAGGCTCGGCATCTTCGTGCCGATGGCGTGCGTCCGGGAGCTCCGCCGTGCCGGCCGCCGGCTGCCGTTCGCGATCGAGGTGGTCGGCTTCGCCGAAGAGGAAGGCCAGCGCTACAAGGCCGTCTTCCTCGGCTCCGGCGCCCTCACCGGCCACTTCGATCCGGCCTGGCTCGACCAGCTCGATGCCGACGGCGTGACGATGCGCGCGGCGATGCAGCACGCCGGCCTCGCCGTCGACGACATCGCCGCGCTTCGTCGCGAGCCGTCGCGCTACCTCGGCTTCGTCGAGGTCCACATCGAGCAGGGCCCGGTGCTGAACGAGCTCGACCTGCCGCTCGGCGTCGTCACCTCGATCAACGGCAGCGTCCGCTATCTCGGCGAGATCGTCGGCATGGCGAGCCATGCCGGGACGACGCCGATGGACCGGCGGCGCGACGCTGCCGCCGGCGCGGCCGAGCTCGTCCTCTACACCGAGCGACGCGCCGCGACGGTGCCGCACGTCGTCGGCACGGTCGGCATGCTGCAGGTGCCGAACGGCTCGATCAACGTCATCCCGGGGCGCTGCACGTTCAGCCTCGATCTGCGCGCGACGACCGACGCCGCGCGCGACGCGTTGTCCGCCGACGTTCGAGCCGAGCTCGAGCGGATCTGCGCCGCGCGCGGGCTCTCGTTCACGCTCGAGGAAACGGTGCGTGCCGCGGCGGCACCGTCGGCGCCGGCGTGGCAGCGCCGCTGGGAGCGCGCGGTGGCGACCCTCGGGCTGCCGGTCCACCGCATGCCGAGCGGCGCCGGCCACGACGCGATGAAGCTGCACGAGGTGATGCCGCAGGCGATGCTGTTCGTGCGCGGCCTGCACGCCGGCATCAGCCACAACCCGCTCGAATCGAGCAGCAACGACGACATCGAGCTCGCCGTGCGCGCGTTCGCGACCCTGCTCGACGACCTCGCCGCGGAGACGAAGCGATGAGCCACGCCGAGATCGATGCCTGGGTCGACGCCCATTTCGACGACGAGGTGCGCTTTCTGCAGGAGCTCGTCCGCGTCCCGACCGACACCCCGCCCGGCGACAACGCGCCGCACGCCGAGCGCACTGCCGAGCTGCTGCGCGGCTTCGGCTTCGCGCCCGAGATGCACCCGGTGCCGGCCGACCTCGTGCAGCGCCAGGGCCTGCGATCGATCACCAACGTGATCGTCCGCCGGCCGCACGGGCCGGGCAAGACGATCGCGCTCAACGCGCACGGCGACGTCGTCCCGCCGGGCGAGGGCTGGACGCACGACCCCTACGGCGCCGAGATCGCCGACGGCAGGCTGTACGGGCGCGCCGCCGCCGTCAGCAAAAGCGATTTCGCGACCTATACCTTCGCGCTGCGGGCGCTCGAATCGCTCGGCACCAAGGTCGCCGGAACGGTCGAGCTGCACTTCACGTACGACGAGGAATTCGGCGGCGAGCTCGGCCCCGGCTGGCTACTCGCGCAAGGTCTGACGCGGCCCGACTATGTGCTGGCCGCCGGCTTCAGCCACGAAGTGGTGACCGCGCACAACGGCTGCCTGCAGATGGAGGTGACGGTGCATGGCAAGGCGGCGCACGCGGCGATCCCGCACAGCGGCGTCGATGCGTTGCAGGGCACGGTCGCGATCCTGGAGCGGCTGTACGCGCTCAACCGGGGCTATCGGAAGACGCTGTCGCACGTGCCGGGGATCACGCACCCGTACCTCAACGTCGGCCGGATCGAGGGCGGCAGCAACACCAACGTCGTCCCCGGCAAGGTCGTCCTCCGTCTCGACCGCCGGATGATCCCCGAGGAGGACCCGGCCGCCGTCGAGGCCGAAGTGCGGCGGGCGATCGACGAAGCAGGGGCCGGCGTCGCCGGCATCCGGGTCGAGATCCGCCGGCTCCTCCTCGCCCGGGCGTGGCGGCCCGACGCCGCCAGCGCGCCGCTGGTCGCGGCGCTGCAGCGAAACGCCGAAGCGGTGTTCGGCGAGAAGATCGCGACCACCGGAACGCCGCTCTATACCGACGTCCGCCTCTACGCCGCCGCGGGCTGCGCCGCCGCGATCTACGGCGCCGGCCCGCGCACCGTCCTCGAGAGCAACGCCAAGCGGGCCGACGAGCACCTCGTCCTCGCCGACCTGCGCGGCGCGACCAAGGTCGTCGGCCGGACCTTGTTCGACCTCCTCAGCTGAACCGACGAGCGGAGTGGCAGCTTCCCGGTCGGGCTTTGCCAGCGCTGGATAATCGCCCGCCATGCAACGTGCCGAACCGGCAGCGGTCTCCCAGCGCACCACCAGGACGTGGGCCGAGCGCGTCTTCGGCCGCTGGTGGCGCCGCCAGTCGGCCGCGCGCCAGGACCGCTACGCGACGCTCGGCCCGCTGGCGTCGGTGCTCCTCTTTCTGGCCGCGATCGTGTCGGCGTTCTGGTACCTGCGCAACGAGGAGTTCGAGCGCGAGCAGGAAGCCGTGCGCCGCGACACCGAGGTCGCGCAGCAGCAGATTCGCCTGCGCCTGATCGAGAACCACGAGCAGCTCACGCGGATGGCCCGAGAGCTCGTCGGCCGCACCCTCGACCACGACTCCTTCCTCGTCCAGGCCGCCGCCTTCACGCTCGAGCACCCCGAGATCAGCAACCTGATCTGGCTCAACGACGCGCGCACGCCGATCGCCGGCTATTCGGGGACGAGCTTTCCGCCGGAGACCGGGATCAGCGGCGTCGAAACGCCGGCTTCGCTGCCGGTCGAGCACTCCGGCTCGGCGCCGGAGGAGGCGTTCCAGCGCAGCCGCGAGGAACGGCGGACGGTCTATTCGGCGCCGTTCACCGACAGCTTCGGCTCGCCGGTATTCCAGACGCAGATCCCGCTCGTCGACCACGGCGAGTTCCACGGCGCGCTCGTCGCCGAGTATTCGATCGAGCGGCTGCTGCGCTACTTCGTCTCGAGCGAGATCGCGAAGCGCCACGCGATCTCGGTCCTCGACGCCAGCACCCGCTCGCTCGCCAGCACGGTGATGATGCTGCCGGGCGCGAAGCAGGCGCGGCCCTCGATCGTCTTCGAGCTGCCGGTGGCGCCGGCCGAGAACGGCCTGCTCCTGCGCGGCCAGGGCTATCGGACGTCGATCGGCCTGATCGGCAACGGCCTGTTCTGGATGGTGATGCTGCTGTCGGCGCTCACCGTCTGGATGCTGCTCGGCACCTGGCGGCACATGCGAAGGCGCCTGCAGATGCAGGCCGCCCTCGTCTCCGAGACCAACTTCCGTCGCGCGATGGAGAATTCGATGTTGACCGGCATGCGCGCGATGGACATGGAGGGCCGGATCAGCTACGTCAACCCGGCGTTCTGCGCCATGACCGGCTTCAACGAGCACGATCTGATCGGCCGCACTCCGCCCTTCCCCTACTGGCCGCACGACCGCCGCGACGAGAACGCCCGCCTGCTCGAGCTCGAGCTCCAGGGCAAGAGCCCGACCGGCGGGATGGAGGTCAAGGTCATGCGCAAGGACGGCTCGGTGTTCGACGCCCGCATGTACGTCTCGCCGCTGATCGACCCGAAAGGCCAGCAGACGGGCTGGATGACGTCGATGACCAACATCACCGAGGCGAAGCGGATCCGCGACCAGCTCACGGCATCGCACGAGCGCTTCACGACCGTGCTCGAAGGCCTCGACGCCGCGGTCTCGGTGCTCTCGGTGCAGCAGGGCGAGCTGCTGTTCGCGAACCGGTCGTTTCGGCTCTGGTTCGGCGCCGACGCGAAGGGGCACGCGCAGCTCTCGGGTGGCGATGATTCGGTCCACGCCCAGTCCGACGGCGACGAGACGATCGACGGCCTCGGCGGCCTGCCGACCCAGGAGCTGACCACCGCGGGCTCCGACTCGCGCGAGGTCTATGTCGGATCGCTCGCCAAGTGGTTCGACGTCCGCGCGCGCTACTTGCAGTGGACCGATGGCCGCCTGGCGCAGATGCTGATCGCGACCGACATCACCGAGCGGCGCAACGCCGAGGCGATCGCCGCCAGCCAGGCCGAGAAGTCGCAGGTCACGAGCCGGCTGGTGACGATGGGTGAGATGGCGTCGTCGGTCGCGCACGAGCTGAACCAGCCGCTCACCGCGATCACCAACTATTGCAACGGCATGGTGACGCGAGTCGAGAACGACGCGATCGACAAGGGCGACCTGATCGCGGCGCTGCAGAAGACCGCGCGCCAGGCCGAGCGCGCCGGCCAGATCATCCACCGCATCCGTTCGTTCGTCAGACGCAGCGAGCCGCAGCGGCAGAAGAGCTCGGCGCAGACGATCGTCGAGGACGCGGTCGATCTCGCCGGCATCGAGCTGCGCCGGCGCAACGTCGCGATCCAGACCTACGTCGCGCAGCGCCTGCCGCCCTTGATGGTCGACCCGATCCTGATCGAGCAGGTCGTCCTCAACCTCTTGAAGAACGCCGCCGAAGCGATCGACGAGGCGCAATTGCCGCCGGCCCGGCGGCGGATCGAGTTGCGCGTCGTGCCGCGCCACACCGCCGAAGAAGGCGACGTCATCGAGTTCACCGTCAGCGACCAGGGCCCGGGGCTGAAGGACGACGTCATCCGCCGCATGTACGAGGCGTTCTTCTCGACCAAGGTCGACGGGCTCGGCATCGGCCTCAGTCTCTGCCGCTCGATCATCGAGAGTCACCGCGGCAGGATCAAGGCAGTCAACCTCTACAATGGCGACACTCCGATCGGCTGCCGTTTCTCGTTCACGCTGCCGATCGCCGCCACCGCCGCCACGGTCCCCGCCGCCGTCACTGCATGAGCCGCCGGCCCGTCCCCAACGTCAATCCCCGAGCGCGTAGCGCGAAGGCAGAACCATGAGCCTGATTCCCAAGCGCGGCACGGTCTACGTGGTCGACGACGACGAGGCGGTCCGCGACTCCCTGCAGTGGCTGCTCGAGGGCAAGGACTACCGCGTCAAGTGCTTCGACTCGGCCGAGTCGTTCCTCGCCAGATTCGACCCGCGCGAAGTCGCCTGCCTGATCGCAGACATCCGCATGGACGGCATGAGCGGGCTCGAGCTGCAGGACAGGCTGCTCGAGCGGCGTTCGCCGCTGCCGGTCACGTTCATCACCGGTCACGGCGACGTGCCGATGGCGGTGACGACGATGAAGAAGGGCGCCGAGGACTTCATCGAGAAGCCGTTCAAGGAAGACGAGCTCGTCGCCCTGGTCGAGAAGATGCTCGAGCGCGCCCGCGTCGAGTTCTCCAAGCATCAGGAAGCGGCCAGCCGCGACGCTCTGCTCTCGCGCCTGACGACGCGCGAAGCGCAGGTGCTAGAGCGCATCGTCGCCGGCCGGCTCAACAAGCAGATCGCCGACGACCTCGGGATCAGCATCAAGACGGTCGAGGCGCACCGCGCCAACATCATGGAGAAGCTGAACGCGAACACGGTCGCCGACCTGCTGAAGATCGCGCTCGGCGCGCAGAGCAAGGCTTGACCGCGGCGCGACTGATCGACGGCGCCCGGATCGCACGCGATCTGCGTGCCGAGCTTGGGCATCGCGTCGCCGCCCTCGCCGCCAGCGGCCGGACGCCTGGCCTCGCGGTCGTCCTGGTCGGCGACGACCCGGCGAGCCAGGTCTACGTTCGCAACAAGATCAAGGCCTGCGCCGAGGTCGGCATCCGCTCGCTGCCGCAGACGCATCCGGCGATGTTCGGCGAGGCCGAGCTGCTCGCCCGCATCGCCGCCCTCAACGCCGATCCGGCGGTGCACGGGATCCTGGTCCAGATGCCGCTGCCGAGGCACATCTCGGCGGCGCGCGTGATCGAGGCCATCGACGCGAGCAAGGACGTCGACGGCTATTCGATCGAAAGCGCCGGCCGCCTCGTCGCCGGCGTGCCGGGGTTTCGCCCGTGCACGCCGTGGGGCTGCATGCACCTGATCGAGAGCACGGGAATCGAGCTGCGCGGCAAGAACGCGGTCGTGATCGGCCGCAGCAACACCGTCGGCAAGCCGATGGCGTTGCTGCTGCTGCAGAAGGACGCCACCGTCACCGTCTGCCACAGCCGCACGCCCGACCTCGCGGAGCACACCCGGCGCGCCGACGTCGTCGTCGTCGCGGTCGGGCGCGCCGGCACGCTCACGGCGCCGATGGTCAAGCCGGGCGCGGTCGTCATCGACGTCGGCATGAACCGCGACGCCGCGGGCAAGCTCTGCGGCGATGTCGACTTCGCCGGCGTCTCGGCGGTCGCCGGCGCGATCACGCCGGTGCCGGGCGGCGTCGGACCGATGACGATCGCGATGCTGCTCGCGAACACCGTCGAGTCGGCCGAACGGACGGCCCGCGTGACTTCCTGACGGAAACCAGGGCGGCGAAGTTGTGACGCTGTGTGAGCTTTGGCCTCGACCGGCGCCTTCGGGATTGAAGCGGCGGGGTCACTCGGTTAGATTCGGTCGCTCGCCCTCACCGCTCCCGACGCTCTCCATGACAACGACACCGTCCACGTCGCGCCGTTCGACGTCGCTCCCGCATTTGCTCGCGCTCGCGGCGCTGCTCGCGGCGGCACCGCTCGTGCACGCGCAATACAAGGTCATCGGCGCCGACGGCAAGGTGACCTACACCGACCGCGCTCCGAACACCAACGAGGGCCACGTCACCGCGCTCGGCGCCCGGGCGCCGGTCGAGGCGCCCGAGCCCGAGCTGCCGTTCGAGCTGCGCCAGGTGGCAGTGAAATACCCGGTGACGCTCTACACGACGACGGGCGTCTGCGATGCCTGCGTCGCGGGTCGCCAGCTGCTGTCGCAGCGCGGCGTTCCCTACACCGAGCGGCAGGCGGTGACCAGCGAAGACGTCGATGCGCTCGAGAAACTCTCGGGGGGTCGCGACGCGCCGACGCTGACGATCGGATCGCAGGTCCTGCGCGGCCTCGCGCACGACACCTGGAACCAGTACCTCGACGCCGCCGGCTACCCGCGCGAGTCGCGGCTGCCGGCGGGTTACCAGCAACGACCGATCGCGACCATCGTCGAACGTCGCGAGCAGCCGGTCGCGCGCAACGATGTCGCCCAGCCGGCCGTCCGCCGCAGCCCGCCGCCGGCGACGAATGCGCCGCCGCCGGCCGGCGGCATCCGCTTCTGACCGCGGCCCGCGAGCGCTAGCGAAACGCCGGCTTCGCCGCGCCGACGTGGCGCGCCGCGACGCTGCCCGACGCCACCGCGGCGCCCATCATCCAGAACAGCGCCGCCGGGCCGAGGGCGGCGCCGACGACGCCGAACGCGAGCGGCATCACCGCGCTCGAGAAATTGATCGCCATCGAGCGCAGGGCGATCGCCTCGCCGTGCCGCGCCGACGGCGTGATCTGGTGCAAGGTCGTCATGACCATCGGTTGCACCGCGCCGAGCGCAAGCCCGAGGACGACGGCGCAGCCCCCCATCACCCACGACGATCGTGCCAGCGGGTAGACGGCGAACACCGCGGCGCAGACGAGCATCGAGCTGACGAGCACCTGAGCCTCGCGCAACCGGTGGGCGATCATCGGGATCGCCAGCCGCACGACGGCGACCGCGGTCGCGAAGACGCCGAGGATGAGCCCGATCGCCGACGCGCTGAAGCCGCGCTCGTAGCCGAGGATCGGGACCAGGAACGAGTGGACATCCCAGCTCGACGCGAGCAGCCAGTTGACGAGCAGGAGCCGCGCGAAGCCCGGCTCGCGCAGCAGGTTCCACGAGTTCTGCCGCTCTCGCGCATGCGCCGCCGCGGCGCGCGTCTCTTCCGGCACGAGCCGCGCCCAAACGAGGCCGAGCAACGGCAGCGCGGCGAGGGCGGCGAAGGCGAGGCGAAAACCGCCGAGATCGATGAGCGTCCCGGCCAGGACCGGCCCGACGACGTTGGCGAGCGCCGGCGCCAGACCGAGCCACGAGAAGATCTGCTTCAGCGCGGTCGGGTCGGTCGCCATCCGCGCCGCCGAGCGCTGGATCGCGATCAGGCCGACGTTGGCGCCGGCGCCGGCAAGCACGGCGGCGATGCAAAGGACCACGAACTGCCCGGCGGGCAGCAGCGTCGCGACGATGGCGGCGAGACCGCCGCTGAGCGTGAGACCGACGGCGACGCGGATCGGCACGTGGTAGCCGTAGCGGTCGGCGAGCCGGCCGGCCGGCAGCGCGAGCACGATCGGTGCCGTCGCGAACAGGCCGAGCAGGACGCCGACCGCCCACGCCGCGTGGCCTTCGCGCAGCGCTGCCAGCGGCGCCGCCATGCGGATGCCGGCCATGCACGAGTGGAGCGCGATCTGGCCGCCGATCAGCGCGAGCAGCGCGCGCGCCAGGCCGGCACCGCGGCCCGGTTCATTCATCGGCGTCGTCGTCGTCGCCGTCGTCGACGTTGTCGACCCACGACCCGGGCAGCAGGGTCTGCACGCGCAGCTCGGGCGCCGCCTCGACGTCCTTCAGGGCCCGCGTCATCTGGCGGGTCCGGACCTCGGCCGCGCCGAGCGAGTTGACGACCGTGTTCGCCTGCCGCTTGACGTTGGCGAGAACATGGCCGAAGCGACCGAACTCGGTCTTGACGACGCTCAGCATCTCGCGCACCTCGTTCGAGCGCTGCTCGAGGGCGAGCGTGTTGAAGCCGACCTTGAGGCTAGTCAGCACCGCGAGCAAGGTGGTGGGCCCGGCGAGCGTGACGCGATGGTCGCGCTGCAGCGACTCGAACAGGCCCGGCCGGCGCAGCGCCTCGGCGTAGAGGCCTTCGGTGGGCACGAACAGGATCGCGAACTCGGTGGTGTGCGGCGGGGCGAGATACTTCTCGCCGATCGTCCTCGCCTCGAGCCGTAGCCGGGTCTCGATCGCGCGCGCCGAGGTCTCCACGCCGTCGGCGTCGGCGCGCTCGTGGGCGTCGAGCAGCCGCTCGTAGTCCTCGCGCGGAAACTTGCAGTCGATCGGCAGCCAGATCGGCCCCTCGCCGCCGCGGCCGGGGAAGCGGATCGCGTAGTCGACGCGCTGGTTGGAGCCCGGGATCGTCTCGACGTTCTTCGCGTACTGCACCGGCGCGAACACCTGCTCGAGCAGCGCACCGAGCTGCACTTCGCCGAACGTGCCGCGCGTCTTGACGTTGCTGAGGACGCGGCTCAGCGAGCCGACGTCGCTCGCGAGCTTTTGCATCTCGCCGATGCCGCGGTGCACCTGCTCGAGCCGCTCGGCGACCTGGCGAAAGCTTTCGCCGAGGCGCTGCTCGAGCGTCGCGTGCAGCTTCTCGTCGACGGTCGCGCGCATCTGCTCGAGCTTCTTCTCGTTGTCGGCCTGGATCGCGTGGAGCCGCGCCTCGACCGTCGCCTTGACCTCCGTCATCCGCTCGTCGTTGGCGCGTACCAGCGCCTGCAGCTGCAGCGCGAGCGTCTCCGCGAGCTCCTTCAGCGAGCTCGCCTGGCGTGCGCCCTGTGCGTTCTGCGTCTCCGCAAGGTGCTGCTGCATCGCGGCCAGCTGACGGCTGAAGTTGTCGATCTGCTCGTTCTGCGTTCGCGCCGTGTCGCCCTGCTGCGCGAGCAGCGTCTGCTGGAAGAGCGCGAGCGACTGCGCGAGCTCCTGCCGCGTTTCCCGGGCACTGCGCATGACCTCGTCGCGCATCTCGCGGCCGTGGCGCTCGAGGCCGGCATCGGCCGGCGGGCGGCGAAGGGCGATCCAGAGGGTGAGAACGACGAGGACGGCGAGGAGCGCGGGAACGAGCGAATCGAAGGGCATCACCGATTGTCGCAGCGGCGAATCGGGCTCTTATGGCGGACGTTGCCAATGGGCACGCCGCTCGGCGAAGTCGAACGCCGCCTGCACGAGCAGCGCCAGCGCTGCCGCCGGCAGTGCGCCGGCGAGCATGACGCGGCTGTCGTTGACTGCGAGCCCGGCCACGATTCGCTCGCCGAAGCCGCCGGCGCCGATGAACGCTGCCATCGTCGCGGTGCCGACATTGATCACCGCCGCCGTCTTGACTCCGGCGAGCAAGGTCGGCGCAGCGAGCGGCAGCTGGATGTGGATGAGCGCCTGGCGCGCCGTCATGCCCAGCGACAGCGCGGCGTCCGCCATGCCGCCGGAGACGGCGCGCAGGCCGGCGTGGGTGTTGCGAACGATCGGCAGCAGCGCATAGAGAAAGAGCGCGATCACCGCCGGGACGACGCCGATCGAGCCGAGGAGCGCGATCAGGAAGGCGAGCAGCGCGAGCGAGGGAATGGTCTGCAGCACCGCGACTGCGCCGAGCAGCGTGGCTTCGCTCGCCGGCCAACGCCACGCGGCAACGCCGAGCGGAACCCCGATCGCGACCGCGAGCACGAGCGAGCCGAAGACGAGCACGAGATGCTCGCCGGCGAGGCGGGCGAAGTCGGGAGCGAAGATGCGCTCGACGAGGCTCGGTGCCGGCCGACCGGATGCCGCCGCGGCCGTGCCGCTCGCGGCGCGCCCGGCGGCGCTTGCGGCGAAACCGCCGGCGAGGAACTTGCGAGCGGTTGCCGCAAAGCTCTTGCCGTCGAGCTCGACTTCGCCGTTCATCGCGATCATCGTCGCCGCGTCGATCGATCCCGCCAGCTTAGCGAGCGGCGCCGCATCGACGCCGGCGCGCATCAGCACGACGGCGTCGTACTTCGGGAAGAAGCCGCGATCGTCGTCGAGCACGGTCAGGCCGAGGCGGCCGAGCTTGGCGTCGGTCGAATAGACATCGATGACGTCGACACGGCCGGCGGCGACGGCGTCGTACGCGAGCCCGTGGTCGAGCCCGATCGGCGCACCGGGCCGACCGCCGTACGCCCGCTGCAGCGCCGGCCAGCCATCGGCACGCTCGAGGAACTCGTGCGAGAAGCCGAGCGTGAGCGGTGCCGCCGCCGGCTTGAAGAGATCGGAGATCTTCGAGATGCCGAGCGCACGCGCTTTCGCCGCGGTCATCGCCAGCGCATAGGTGTTGTTGAAGCCGAACGGCACGCCGACCTTGAGGCCGCGCGGCGCGAGCCAGTCGTTCAACTCCGCGAGCGACGGGTTGCCTTCGCGCTTGAGCAGCTCGCGGACGATCGTCCCCGTGTATTCGGGGTAGAGGTCGACCGCGCCGCTGCTCAGCGCCTGCTCGAGGATGCCGGTGTTGCCGAGGCCGGCCTTGTGGGTCGCCGGCCGGCCGGCGGCGGCGAGCGTCTGCGCGACGACCTCGCCGAGAATGTACGACTCGGTGAAGCGCTTCGAGCCGACGACGAGCGGCGGCGGCGAGTTGGCCGCCGTCGCATTCGTCGGCAGCGCCAGCGGCGCCGCCACCAGAACGGTGGCCGCGACCGTGCGTAGGAATTCTCTTACCGTACGAAGCGCGCTTCTCGGTCCGGCGCCGGATACCGACGGCCCGACACTCGCGACTCCGGTATTGCCGAAGCGTGCTTCTCCATTGCCTTCCTTCGTTGCCTCGGCGAGCTCGTGCGCGAACTCCGCCGAAGGGCAGTCCTCGCCTGCCAGGCGACCCATGAGCCAGCTGAAAGCTTTCATCGTCGAGGACAGCCCGGTCATCCGCGAGAACCTGGTCGCCGCGCTGGAGGAGATGGCGCCGATCGACGTCGTCGGCACGTCCGAAGACGAAGCAGGCGCGGTCTCGTGGCTGGCGGCGTCGCAGAACCGTTGTGATCTCGTCGTCGTCGACATCTTCCTCAAGAGCGGGTCCGGGCTCGGCGTCCTGAAGGCGGTCGCGAACGCAGGCTTGCCGACCAAGCTCGTCGTCCTCAGCAACTACGCGACGCCCGACATGCGCCGCAAATGCCTCGAGCTCGGCGCCGACCGCGTGTTCGACAAGTCGAACGAGATCGACGCCCTCATCCTGTACTGCTGCCGGCTTGCCGATGACAGCACCGGCAGTTCCGAATACAACCCGCTGCCGTAGCCGGCGTGGCGGCCCCGCTCCTCACTGGATCAGGCCGTTCTTCAGCGCGTAGTAGGTCAGATCGCTGTTCGACTCGAGCTTCATCTTCTCCATCACCCGGGTGCGATACGTGCTGACGGTCTTCACGCTCAACGACATGCTGTTGGCCATGTGGCCGATCGTCTCGCCCTTGGCGAGGCGCAGGAACACCTGGAACTCGCGCTCGGAGAGCTGCTCGTGAGGCGGCCGGTCGCCGCCGCCCCCCAGCCCGTCGGCGAGCAGCTCGGCGACGCCGGCGGTGATGTACTTGCGGCCGCGGTAGACGGTGCGGATCGCCTTGACGATCTCCTCGGGATCGCAATCCTTGTTCAGATACCCGCTCGCACCCTGTCGCAGCAGGGTCGTCGCATAGTGCTCTTCCGGGAAACCGGACAAAATGAGGACCGGCAGGTCGGGCGCCCTCGCCTTGATCGCCGCGAGCGCGTCGACACCGCTCTGGTCGGGCATCGACAGGTCCATGACGAGAACGTCGACCTGGCCCCTGCGGACGATGTCGACCGCCTCGCGACCGTTCGACGCCTCGGCGACGACCTGCAGATCGACCTGTTCGGCGAAGTACTGCCGCAGCCCGGCGCGAACGATGGCATGGTCATCGATGATGGCGATTCGGATCATGGCGTCGGCCCCTCGAAGGGGAGCGGATTGGGCTCGGAGACCCGAGTTTAGGGGCATGGTGGATCGATGACCTTCCTTTCGCGCTTCCGCGGTCCCGTCATCGCGTTTCCCCTCGCCGCCCTCGCGGCGCTGGCGATGCTCGCGATCAGCGAAGCGTCGTACCAGGACGCGACCTCCTCGCTCGACACGCTGGGCGAGCGCTCCGTGGCGCGCTCCAAGCTGAACGATCTGGTCAAGTCGGTGCTCGACGCCGAAAGCGGCCAGCGGGGCTATCTGCTCACGGATCGGCGCGAATATCTGCGTCCCTACGACCAGGCCTTGCGCGATTCGCGCTCGCTCGTCGACTGGCTGGACCGCCACTACGCGCACGACCCTGCTGCCGCGCCGACGATGGCCGATCTCGCCAAGGAGACCGAGAGCAAGCTGAGCGAGCTGGCGACGACGATCGAGATGCACGATCGCGGCGGCGCGAGCGACTGGCGCGAGCTCGTCCTCTCCGACATCGGCCGCGAGAAGATGGAGCGCATCCGCCAGCTCGGCGAGAAGCTCATTCAGCACGAGAGCACGCAAGTCGAGATCGGGCGCCGCGGTGTCTACCAGACGCTCTGGCTGAACCGGATCGGCGTCTCGGCGATGGCCGCGGTGAGCCTCTTGGCGCTTTTCATGTACATGCGCCAGACGGCGACGCTCGACCGGGCGCTCGCCGACGAGGCGCAGCGGATCGCCGGCGAGCGCGACCGCCTCGAGCAGGAAGTCACGGCGCGGACGAACCAGCTCAAGGAGCTCGCGCAGCACTTGCAGACGATCCGCGAGGACGAGCGCAGCCGTCTTGCGCGCGAGCTGCACGATGAGCTCGGCGCGCTCCTCACCGCCGCCAAGCTCGACGTCGCGCGGCTGAAGTCGCGCCTCGGCGGAACTCCGAGCGCCGACGCCGCCGAACGGCTCGCGCATCTGAACGAGGCGCTCAACGGCGGCATTGCCCTCAAGCGCCGGATCATCGAGGACCTGCGGCCGTCGTCGCTCAGCAACCTCGGCCTCGTCGCCGCGCTCGAGATCCAGCTGCGCGAATTCGCGACCCGCAGCGAGATCGGGATCAACACGAACCTCGCTGCCGTCGCCGTCAGCGAGGCCGCTCAATTGACGATCTATCGCCTGGTCCAGGAGGCGCTCACCAACGTCGTCAAGTACGCCAAGGCGTCCGAGGTGGCGGTCACCCTGCAGCCGTCGGGCGACGGCGGCGCCGTGGTCTCGGTGCGCGACAACGGACTCGGCTTCGACACCGGCCAACCGCGGTTGGCACGGCACGGACTGATCGGAATGCGCTACCGGGTCGAGGCGGACGGCGGCACGATGCGGCTCGAGTCGAGCCCCGGCCACGGCACGCTGATCGAGGCGACGCTGCCGCCGGTCGGCGCCGGCCCGCTGCCTGACGACGGCCTCGTCGCCGCTGCTGCCGCCGAGGCCTGAACACCCTGTTGCGCTGTCGGCGGCGTCCTACCGGGGCCGGGAGGGTCACCCGACACAGGCGCGCGCGCAGCACCTATGCTTCGCTCGCGACCGGCGGCGCACACTGGCGTCCTTGTCGTTCTTCCGGCCCGCGGGCACGAGAAGCGGATTCCGCCACCCACCAGCAAAAGGACACTCGATGGACACCATGGGCAACAACACGGGGACCAAGTCAGCACAACAGCAGGCGCAGGATGTGGGCGACAGCGCAGCACACGCCGCGCAAGGTGCGATCCGCTCGACGCAGCGCGCGACCGACCAGGCGCTCGACCGCCTCTCCGGCGCCGTCGAAGACGTGCGCAGCAAGACGGGCCCGATGCTGAACAAGGTCACGTCGCAGGCCGAAGCCGCCGCACGCCGCGGCATGGAGGCCGTGCGCGACACGTCGCAGCAACTTCGCGATCGCGCGGTGCAGGCTTCCGACATGACGGTCGCCTACGTGAAGGACGAGCCGATCAAGGCGATGCTGATCGCCGCGGCGACCGGTGCGATCCTGATGGGCCTGATCAGCATGCTTGCCGGCCGCTCGCGCGACTGAGCACCAGCGCACAGCCGGAGGTGACTTCATGATCCATCCCCTGCTGCGCCTGGCTGCGATGCAGCCGCAGCTCCTCGGCGACCACGTCGAGGCCTACGCGGCCCTCGTCGGCGAAGAGGTCGGCAAGATCTCGACCTCGCTGTTGACGCGCGTCGGCCTCTACGCGGGCGCTGCCGTCTTGCTGATGGTCGGCCTCGTCCTGGTCGGTGTCGCGTTGATGCTGCGCGCCACGGTCCCGGCGAGCGACTATGCCGCCGGCTGGGCGCTCGTCGTCGTCCCGCTGACGCCGCTCGTCATCGGGGCGATCTGCGTCGCCGTCGCCCGCGCCAAGCCGACCGAGAAAGCATTCGATACCCTCAAGAAGCAGCTCAACGCCGACATGGCCATGCTGCGCGAGGTGAGCGCGTCATGAGCACCGTGATGTCACCGCCGCGGGACACCCCGAGCGCCGAACCCTCGACCGGATCCGCTGCCAGGGCAAGGGTCGCCGCGAGCGAGGCGCGCATGGCCGCCGACGCGCGTGCGACCGCCGATGCGGTCAAGGACTTGGCCAAGGACGCGGCGGGCGAGGCAAGACGGGAATTGAACGACCTGCCCGCAGCCGACCGCCTTGCGGCATCGCGCGGTGCCATGCGGGCCGCGATGATGGAGCTCACGCATCCGCCCAAGCGGCCTTCGCTGATGCCCGACAAGGTGGGCGATCTCGGCGAGCGGCTGATGGACCGCATTCGCGACCTGCCGGGAGCGTCGCTCGTTCTCGAGACGATCGAGGACTGGTGGCAGGCGCACCCGCTGCGCACCGCCGGCGTCATCGCCGAAGACGCCGCCCGCCAGCTCGTCCAACCGGTAGCGCAGCGCAATCCGGTCGGCCTCCTCCTCGCCGCGCTCGGCGTCGGTGCCTTGCTCGCGATCGCCAAGCCTTGGCGCTGGCTCCTCAGGCCCGCGCTCCTGATCGGCCTGCTGCCGCAGCTGGCCAATCACGCCCTGCGCCGGATTCCGATCGATTCGTGGTTGCAGATGCTGACCAGCGCCACGCGCGATTCGCGAGCGCGCCGCGCGCCTGCCGCGGCTCCCACGCCGACGTCGGCCCGCCCGATGACCGGGACGACTGCCGAGCCGGTCCGGGCATCCGGATTGCCGTAGACGTGTCAACGGTTACCTCCCAACGGCCCCTTGTCGAACCGCCCCCGCGGAACTCGACCGGTCTCCCTCCGTGGGGCCTTTAAAAAACGCGCCCCGGCGCGTTTTTTTTTCCGATCCGCCGACCGACCGCGCTCGGGCTACGCCTATTGCCGCATCTGTCCTACAGGGGTTGACGCGGGGCTCCGATGCGAGTCGGCCGCGACCGCCGCTAGAGTCTTCTCAAGTTCGCTGAGCGCTCGCCGGATCCCCCGGCGAGGTTCGACAGGAGACTCTCATGTTGAAGTGGGCCATCGTCTTTGCAGTCATCGCGCTGGTCGCCGGAATGCTCGGATTCACCGGCATCGCGGCCGGCGCGGCCGGGATCGCGAAGATCCTGTTCGTCGTCTTCCTCGTCCTCTTTGTCGCGGTGCTGCTGTTCGCGCTGCTCGGGGCCAAAGCGGTGACGAGCAAATGAGCGCCGCCTCGCCCAGGAATCTCACCGTTGCCGGCGAACGGCTGCAGCTCGACGAGAGCGCACTCGAGGCCGCCAAGCGAGGCCTCGAGAAAGGCGCCGTCACGCCGAGCTACGGGCCGTGGCGAGAGGACATCATCAAGCTGCTCAACGATGCGCTGGCGACCGAGATCGTCTGCACGTTGCGCTACAAGCGCCACTACTTCACCGCCAAGGGCCTGACCTCGCCGAAGATCGCCGAGGAGTTCCTCGTCCACGCCAACGAGGAGACCGCCCACGGCGACCTGCTTGCCGAGCGCATCGTCCAGCTCGGCGGCGAGCCCGACTTCGCACCGACGACGTTGCTCGAGCGCAGCCACGCCGACTACGACGCGTCGACCGACCTGCAGGCGATGATCCGCGCCAACCTCGTTGCCGAGCGCGTCGCGATCGAGGCCTACTCGCAGATGATCCGGCTGATCGGCGACAAGGACTCGACGACGCGGCGCATCCTCGAATCCATCCTCGGCCAGGAGCAGGAGCATGCCGACGAGCTGAAAGACTGGCTGACGGACTGAGTGCTGCAGCGGGAGTCTGTCGAAGGGCACGGCTCCGATCACTTCGACTCCAGGAGACGGACATGACCCTTCGCACCAGCCTCGCCACCCTCGTCGCTGCATCTGCGCTCGCATTCACTGCCGGATGCGCGGTGACACGCGGCCAGGAAACGACCGGCGCCTATGTCGACGACGCGGCGATCACGACGACCGTCAAGGCGCGCATGGTCGAGGACAAGTCGGTCGACGCTGCCGCGATCAAGGTCGAGACCCTGAACGGCGCCGTGATGCTGTCGGGCTTCGCCAAGGACGGGCTCGAAAAGCAGACCGCCGAGAACATCGCCATCAAGGTCAGGGGCGTGAAAACGGTGACGAACAACATCGCCGTTCGCCCCTGATCGGCGAACCGGCCGCGGTGCCGGTGGCTCGCCGCTAGCGTCGCTCGTCGGGCGCCGGGCATGTCGGCGTCTCGCCGCGCGCAAGCCGCGCCAGCGCTGCCGCGATGGCGTCGCCCAAGCGGGCGATTGCGTGCCGATGCGACGCGGCGAGGGCCGACATCGGCCCGGCAGCCGGCTCGCGCAACAGCCACTCGCAGCGCGACGAAGCGGTGCGATCGGCGCCGCCCTGGATCGCCCACGAGCCCTCGATCCGCGCCTCGACGCCGGGAAGCGAATCGAACCGCCGGACGTCGACCGTGATGTGCCACGGCGCCGGCCCAGGCGCCGGCCGCGTCCGCGCGTCGATCGCGCCATGGCCGACGATCAGCTGCTCGAGCAGCGCGGCGCGAAACTCGTCGCGCAACGGGCTCGCCCAGCGCTCCTGCTCGAGGACGGCGACCGAATCGTCCGGCAGGCGGACGAGCCACTGCGGCTGATCGACCTGGGTCGGCATGCGCACCGGCTCGAGGACGATCGGCAGCGCACGCGTCCCGCTCGAAGCCGCAGCGGCGCTCGGCACCACTTCGCCCGGCATCAGGCTGTAGAAATGCGTCTGCGAGGGCGTGCCGCAAGCGACGAGCGCCAGTGCCGCGGCAATTCCGGCCAGGTGCGGGAGCATGCGTCGCTGCCGACGGTGCGAGACGGGGCGTGATCGCATGGGGTGCTCTCTGCGGGACTAGCGTTGCGGCACCGGCGCGTCGGCCGGCTTGCCGCGCAACAGCGCCTCGGGATGCTGTTGCAGGTAATCGGAGAGGACGCGCAACGCGCGCGCCGTGCGCTGCAGCTCGAGCAGCGTCTCCTCGAGATTGCGCTGCACCGGGGCGCCAGGGTCAGTGACATTGCGGTCGAGGCTGTCGAGCGTCGCCTGCATTCTCGCCAGCGTCTTCTGGACCTCGGCGAGCGCCTTCTGCGCATCGGGCGTGAGCTTGCCGATCGCCGTGTTCGCGCTCGACAGCGTCGTCCGCAAGTCGCGGCCGATCTCGTCGAACGGGATCTTGCTCACCTTGTGGACGATTTCTGCGATCTGCGGCTGCAGCTCGCTCAGCGTTCCGGGCGCGGTCGGCATGCGCACCGAACCGTCGTCCTCGATGCTCGCCGTTCGCGGCGGACCCGGGATGAAGTCGAGCGCGACATAGAGCTGTCCGGTCAACAGGTTGCCGGTGCGCAGCTGCGCGCGCAGGCCGGCAGCGACGAGCTGCTGCAGCACCGCGGCATCGCCTGCGCCACCGACGTCGCGCAGCAGCGCGGTGCGCACCGGGCCGAGCCGGAGCGGATAGATCTCCGCCTTGACCTCGACCGGGAAGCGCTTGCGCTGCGTGTCGTATTCGAGCGCGACACTGCGCACGCGGCCGATCTCGACGCCCAGGAGATCGATCGCGGCATCGGGCGCGAGTCCGCGCACCGTCTGGTCGAAGACCATCCGGATCGGCACTGCGATGCCGTCCGGCGGCGCGAGTGCGTTGCGGCGGTCGTTGAATAAAGTGAACACCGTGTTCGCGGCCGCGATCGGCGCCGCGCCGGCGTCGCCAGGCGACTCGAATGCGATCCCGCCGGCGAGCACCGAGGCGAGCGTCTGCGTGTTGATGGTCAGGCCGCTCGCATTGAGCGTCACGTCGATGCCGCTGGCGTTCCAGAAGCGGCTGCTCGTCCTCACCAGGTTCTGGTAGGGATAGTCGATGAAGATCTTGACCAGCAACTCGTCGTGTTCGGCGTCGAGGGTATAGCCGACGACGCGCCCGACCGGCGTGCGCCGGTGAAAGACCGGCGAGCCGACGTCGAGCGAGCCGAGGTCGGACGCCTTCAGGACGAAGATCGCGCCGGGCTCGCCCCGCAGCACGAGGGGCGGCGCCTCGAGGCCGACGAACTCGCTCCGCGACTTCACCGAGACCCCCGCGTCGGTGGCGATGTAGGCGCCGGAGAAGAGCGTGCCGAGACCGCTGATGCCGCCGGCGCCTATCCGCGGCCGGACGACCCAGAACGCGGTGTCCTCGACCGCGAAGCCCGCCGCCGAGGGATCGAGCTGGACGACGACGACGACACCCTCGCGGTCATCGCGGAGGGCGACGCCGACGACCTTGCCGATGATGACTTCCTTGTAGCGGACCTCGGTCTTGCCCGCCTCGACGCCTTCGGCCGACTTGAACTCGACCTCGATCCGCGGCCCCGTCAGAAAGACGCTACGCACCACCATCGACGCGGCGATCGCGATCGCGACCGCGGGCACGAGCCAGACGAGCGAGACGTTCCAGCGCCGCGCGCGAACGATGCGCGCCTGCGGCAGCGCGTCTTCGGCGACCGGCGCGGAAGCCGGCGGCGGCGCGTCAGGCGTTTCGGCCATCTGCAGGAGCGTCGCGCCAGATCATGCGCGGATCGAAGGACCACGTGGCGAGCATCGTCAGCACGACGACGGCGGCAAACGACAGCAGGCCGAGGCCGACATCGACGCTGGCAAGCGGGCCGAAGCGCACCGTCGCCGCGAGGAGGACGACGACATAGACGTCGAGCATCGACCAGTGGCCGACGGTCTCGATCAGCCGGTACAGGCGCGCCCGCTCGAGACGTCGCCAGTGCGGCCGGTGGCGGACGGTCCAGGCAAGCAGGGCGAGCGTCGCGATCTTGAGGACCGGGACCGCGATGCTGGCGACGAAGACGATCGCCGCCAGGCCCCACGATCCGTCGAGCCAAAGCTCGTGGATGCCGCCGAGCAGGGTGTGTTCGTCGTGTTGCAGCGCCGACGTCGTCACCATCACCGGCAGCGCGTTGGCGGGGACATAGAGGACCGCGGCAGCGACGACGAGCGCCCAGGTGCGCTGCAGTGCGAACGGCTTGGTGGCCCGCAGCGCGTGGCCGCAGCGCGGGCACTCCGCGACGATCTTCGCATCGTCTCCGGGCGGTGCGGCCGAGACGAGGCCGCAGCTCTCGCAACCGAGCAGGCGGCCGGGCTCGAGTGCGGTCGCGCCGCTCATTCGAGGTGCCACCACAGATGCTTCAGGCCTGCCGATTGGATCGATGCGAAAAGCACCGTCAGCGCGCCCATCGCGAACAGGCCCGGCCCCGGCGCCGTGTCAGCCAGGCCGGCCAGGCGGACCAACGAAAGCAGGACGCCGACCGTGAACACCTCGACCATGCTCCAGCGCTCCGCCTGGTGCAAGGCGCGCACGCACCACGCGAACCCCGGCGGCTTGACCCCGACCGTGAGCAGCGCCAGTACGTACAGCCGCAGGGCGACGAAGGCGGCCGGGGCGATCAGCGCGGTGATCGCGGCGACGATCGCGATCAGCGGCTGGCCGGCCTGCCATGCGAGCGTGATGGCGTCGAGCAAGCTCGCCGACTGCGCCCCGCCGCGCAGGCTCAACGACATCAGCGGTGAATTGACGGCCACCAGGTACACCGCCGTCGCGGCGATGGTGAGCGCGAGGACGCCCTCCACCGAGAGGCGATGCGAGCGCTGGAGAACGGCGTCGCAGCGCGAACAGCGCGCCACCGAGCCGTGACCGAGCGGCTGCCAGCGATGGGCGAGCCCGCATTCGTCGCAGACGATCAGGGAGCCTTCGACGCGACCCATTCGAGAGGTTCACCAGGCTACCAGCGCGAACGGGCGCTGCCGGGGCTTGCGCCCGGCGGCGATTATCACGGTGCCGGCGGCGGCCCGAACCGCCGCAGGTCGGTTGCGTCAGTTGCCGACGCGGGCGAGCAACGCGTTCGAGCGCGCGGTGTCGGCCGGCATCTGGGGCGAGGTCCGCTGCAGGGCCGGATCGACGACGGCGAGACGGTGTCGACCGCCACGGTCGACGGCGCCGTTGACGACCACGCAGAAACTGACGAAGAGGACGAGCGCGGCGAGCGCGCACAACCCGATCGCACTCTTCTGCAGGAACAGCGCCCGTTGCTCGCTCATGATCGCTTCCGGTCAGAAAACTGGATCCGCCCGGCGTGGTGCGCGCGCAGGCGCGACAGCGCGCGTTTTCCCCGCTTCGTCCTGCGGCCTTTTTCGCGCGCCACCGGCGCGGGATCGGCGACGGCTTCGGGATTGGAGGTGAAGAACCAGCGGGCGAAGCGGCGCAGCCAGGCCGAGAAGGTCGTCGCTGCCGTCGGTTTCATGACAACAAGATAAATGTCGCGCGGCGCCGGGTCAGCCGGGCGATCGCGCCCCGACGCGTCGGACGCTGCCTACAGCCGGCAGAGGCGCTACCTTCCTACAGACCGCAAGCCTGCATCGTGCGACCATCGATCGCCTCGGCCGTAGAGGGATCGACATGCTGATCAGGATCGGATACGACATCGAGCTTTCGGTCGCGACGCCGATGGCGCTGATCTACCTGCTGCGCGTCCACCCGTCGCGACGCGACGACCTTGTCCGGCCGGAGTCGGTGCAGGTCAGCGGCGGCCTCGTCGCCGAGGAATACGCCGATAGCTTCGGCAACCTCTGCGGCCGCGTCAACGTACCGCTGGGAATGTCGACCGTCCGCATCACCAACGACGCGCTGATCCGCGATTCAGGCGAGCTCGACGCGGTCGCGCCCGAGGCGCTGCAACGCGAGCCCTCCGAGCTGCCGTTCTCGACCCTGCAGTTCCTGCTGCCGAGCCGCTACTGCGAAGTCGACAGCGAGCTGCTGCCGTTCGCATGGCAGCGGTTCGGCGCCATCGCACCGGGTTGGCCACGCGTGAGCGCGATCTGCGACTTCGTGCACCAGCACCTGACGTTCAACTACAAGACCGCGCGGCCGACACGTACCGCGCTCGACGCGTTCCGCGAAAAGGAAGGCGTCTGCCGCGACTTCACCCACCTCGCGGTGACCCTGTGCCGGTGCATGAACGTCCCGGCGCGCTACACGACCGGCTACCTCGGCGACATCGGCGTTCCGGCGGCCGGGCCGATGGACTTCAGCGCCTGGTTCGAGGTCTTTCTCGGCGACCGCTGGTACAGCCGCGACGCGCGCCACAACCAGCGCCGGATCGGCCGCATCGTGATGGCGCGTGGTCGCGATGCGGGCGACGTACCGATCACGATGTGCTTCGGCGCGCACTCGCTGCTCCGCTTCGACGTCATCACCGAGGAGGTCGCCGAGCCGATGTCGGCGGCGCTCGCGGCCTGACGGCAAGCGCCCTTCCCCACTCGCTGCAAGGAGAGACGAGAGATGAAGACGACGTCGAAGAAGGACAAGGTCCAGGGCGAAGGCGACTACGACGCCGGCCGCCGCTACGACAAGGCGAGCCGCGACTTCGCCGGCTCAGGCCGCGTCGAACCCGCCGCCCGCGCCGCGGCCCCGAAGACCACGCGTGAAGGCCAGGACCTCGAGCGCGCCGAGCAGGAAGGCAAGTCGCACTCCAAGGGCGAAGGCCCGCTCGTCAGCAAGCGTCGCAAGGCCTGAGCCGAGCGGCCGTCGCACCGCGCAGCACCGACGCTCAACGCGGGGACGCCGACGCGGCCGTGGCAGCTGCCGCGATGCTCGCCGCTGCCGCCGGCGGCGGCACCGGCGTCGATCGCGGCGCCCGCGCCGGCCGCGGGATGACGCCGCTGGTACGCACGAGATTGGCACACTCGGCGTCGCTTTCGGCGGCGTCCTTCTTCGCCCCCGGGTCGACGAACGGGATGATCGCGCCGAGCGGGTTGAGCAGCGCCAGCAGCCCGGCGGCGCCGACCTTGCCGGCGAGCGTGCGCAACTCGAGGGAGACTTTCGGTTCGCGAAGCGTGCCCCTGACGTGGATCGGCGTTCGCAGCGAGAGCGGGCTGAAATCCTTCGGCGCGACGACCGCGCGAAGATCGAGCGTCTCGTCGCGCAGCGAGACCGTGCCATCGAGCCAGATCGTCGAGTCGCGGGTGTTGAGGACGAAGACCTTGGGCTTGGCGACGCCCTGGGCGACGTCGAGATCGGCGACGTTGCACTGGATCGGCAGTGCGTCATCGCCTTTGACCATGACGCCGAGCGCCTGCGCGACGTCGACGCCCGCAGCCTCGACCGCGAGGTGCGAGATCGTCGCGCCACGCATGTGCATTCGGATATCGCCGTCGAGGCTGCCGAGGATCTCGGCCGCGGACCGGCCGCTGCCCTTGACCTTGACGAGCGCGTCGAGCTTGCCGGTCAGGTACGGCGGTGCGTCGCCGGAGCGCTTCAGGCGCAGCCAATGCGCGAGGTCGACGCCGAGCAGGCGCAGATCGGCGGTCCAAAGCGCGCTGTCCTTGCGGCCGTCGAGCTGCAGATAGCCGGCGAGCCTGCCCTGCGCGGTCACGCCCACGAAGTCGGCGATCGTCAGCACGCCATCGGCGAGCAGCAGATGCGCGCGCGCGGGTTGCAGCGGCTCGATGACATCGGTGCCCGGATCGAAGGTGCTGATGTCGACGAAGACGTTGGCGTCCATCGCGCGCAGCGACGGCAGGTCGAAATGCTTGTCCGGAATCACTCTGCCCGTCGACGTCGCCGCGCCAGTGCCCGCTGCGGGCGCGCCGACCGCGGGGCCGAGGTCGGCGAGGACGAGACGCGAGCCGCCGAGGCGTCCTGCCAGGAGCGGCACCCGGCGCCGCTTGTCGTAGGTGAACGCGCCTTCGAGCCGGCTCGAGCCGATGCTGGCCGAGTCGAACACGGCCTTCCACACGTCGGCGTCCTTGACCAGCGTGCCGTGGGTCGTGAACGGCGGCGTCGTCGGCAGCGTGATGCCGAGCACGTCGCCGACGTTCGCGAGCGATTGCCCCGAAAGCCGAAAGCGCCCCTTCAGGCCGGTGAAGTGCAACGGGTTCTGCGTCGTGCCGTCGAACGCGACGTCGGCGCGACCGATCAGGGCACGCAGCCTCAAGCGTTGCGACTTCGCGTCTTCGCCTGGGTCGAGAAAGGCGAGCACGCCCGCCGTTCGCAAGTCGATCCGCACCGGCAGCTGGCGGTACTGGCCCGTCGCCCGCAGGCGCAGCCCGCTCTCGCCGGGCGCGAGCCGGACGCTCTCAGCGGTCGCCGGGCCGCCAACCGCGGCGCCCCCGGCACGGATGAAGATCCCGCGCGACGCCGCAGCGCTGGCCGCGACAGTGCTCGCCGCTGCCGCAACGCCTTGCGAGCCGCTTGCCGCCGGGCCGACGGGGCGCGACGCGCTGCCGTCGCTCAACGAGAAGCGCGCCTCGATCCCTGCCGGCAGGACGTCGTCGGCGTAGAGAACATGGCCGTCGCCGACCGCGAGACGGCCGAAAGTCGGCACCGATGCTTCCTGCCCGGCACCGTTCCTCGGGCTGCCGAACTGCCACGACGCGCGGCCATCGGTTCGCCGCTGCAGCACCGCGTCGAGCTCGCCCGCCTCGAGGTCGCGAACGTGGAGCGTCTGGCCGCGGTAGGCGCGCCAGAGGTCGAGATAGCCGAGCGTGAGCGCCGCGTTGTGGGCGAGGAGCATGTGCGGCGCTGGGCTCCACGACGGCGCGCCGATCTCGATCGAGTCGGCACGGACGCGAACGCTGCCGAGGAGCCCGATGCGAACGCTCGCGCCGGCGCCGGAATCGTCGCCGAAGACGACGCGGCGATCGAGCGCCTTGGCGAGCCGATGCTCCACCGGCCCGACGAGAAACGGCCAGCCGATCGCCTCGCACACCAGGACGACGACGACCAGCGCCGCGAGCACCGCCACCAGCGCGAGCTGCCAGCGGACACCGGCGCGCCACGCCGCGAGCGGAGATCTCATGCGGCGATTGTCCCGGCCGCCCCCGAGTGCCCCTATCGGTGCCTGCCGGCGCGCCCTGTCGGCTCGCTCCTACAGTCGGCGCCCGCCGAGCACCTCCGGGTTGAGCACGGTCGGCGGCGTGCGACCGGCCGCCGGGTCGAGCAGGCAGATCAGGTTCTCCGCGGCCAGGCTCGCCATCGCCTGCCGCGTCGGCAGGCTCGCGCTCGCGATGTGCGGCGTCAGGACGACGTTCGGCAGCGTCAGCAGCTCGGGATGAATGCTCGGCTCGCCCTCGAAGACGTCGAGCCCGGCCGCCGCCGGACGACCGGCGCGCAGCGCGATCGCGAGCGCGGCATCGTCGACGACGCCGCCGCGCGCGATGTTGACGAGCGTCGCGGTCGGCTTCATCAGCGCCAGCTCCGCGGCACCGACCAGGTGGTGCGATTCGGCGCTGTACGGCACGACGACGACGACGTGGTCCGCCTCGCGCAGCAGCGTCTCGCGCCCGACATAGCGCGCGCCGAGCGCGGCGGCGACGTCGTCGGGCAACGGCGAGCGGTTGTGATACAGCACCGGCATGGCGAAGCCGTGCGCACCACGCCTGGCGATCGCCTGGCCGATCCTGCCCATGCCGAGGATGCCGAGCGTCGCGCCGTGGACGTCGCTGCCGGCGAACAGGTCGACGCTCCACTTCGTCCATTCGCCGCGGCGCAGAAACCGCTCGCTCTCGGTGATGCGGCGCGCAGTCGCCATCAGCAGCGCGAAGCCGAAATCGGCCGTCGTCTCGGTGAGGACGCCCGGCGCGTTGCTGACCGCGACACCGCGCGCGGTGCAGGCGGAGACGTCGATGTTGTTGTAGCCGACGGCGAGGCTGCAGACGGCGCGCAGCCGCGGGCAGGCATCGAGCAGGGCGGCGTCGATCGGCTGCGTGCCGGTGACGAAGACGCCGTCCTTGCCCTGCAGCCGGGCGATCATCTCGTCGCGGCTCCAGACGTCGTCGCCGTCGTTCGACTCGACCTCGAAATGCTCTCGTAGGCGTACGACGACGTCCGCGAAGACGCGGCGGCAGATCAGGACCGATGGGCGCATGGCGGCGACTCAGTCGAGGAAGCGGGCGAAGCGCGCGACCGGCTCGCGCTCGGTGACGAGGGTGTTCTCGATCGCGTCCGGGTCGGCGACGCCGAGCGACATGCCGCAGACGAGTTGCTCGTTGGCCGGCGCGGCGACCGCCTCGACGATGATGCGATGGAACTGCGTGAACGCCGCCTGCGGGCAGGTGTCGAGGCCGTGCGCGCGCGCTGCGACCATGACGCCCTCGAGGAACATGCCGAAGTCGAGCCAGCTGCCTTGCCGCATGATGCGGTCGATGGTGAACATCAGGCCGACAGGCGCGCCGAAGAACTGGTAGTTGCGCCGGTGCTGCGCGTGCATCCTTGCCTTGTCGCTCTTGGCGATGCCGAGCAGCGAGTACAGGTCCCAGCCGACCTTGCGGCGACGATCGATGTACGGCGAGACCCACTCGGTCGGATAGTAGGCGTACTCCTCGCTGTGGCGCGCGCGCTCTTCGGCATCGTCGTAGGCGGCGACGAGACGGCTGGACAGCGATTGCAACGGCTCGCCGGTGAGAACGTAGACGTGCCACGGCTGGGTGTTGGTTCCCGACGGTGCACGCGACGCGACGGCGAGGATGCGCTCGACCGTCGCGCGCGGAACCGCGATCGGCAGGAAGGCGCGGATCGAACGGCGCGAGGTGATCGCGGCCTCGACGGCGGCGGTGTCGGCAGCGGGCGGAGTCGTCATCGGCCCGGATTGTCGGGGCGGACCGGCCGCGCTGTCCGCGGCGGCTGCCGGGCCTCGGGACGCCCTAGCGAACGCGTTTCCTAGAGGCTCCCCACTAACCGTGCTGCGGCGCACCAAAAAGTGCTTGCAATGCCAGGTCCAGCCTCTATACTTCAGTCATGTTGCAGTGCAGCATGAGTGGCCCGAAAGAGCACTCGCCATCCATTTAAACAGGAGATCCACATGATGACCGTTGAACAAATCGTCAGCGTCCAGAAGAGCAACGTCGAAACCGTGTTCGGCCTGGCCGGCACCGCCTTCGAAGGCGTCGAGAAGCTCATCGAGCTGAACCTGCAAGTCGCGAAGAACGCGATCAGCGAAGCTGCCAAGACCACGCAAGCCGCGCTGTCCGTCAAGGACGCGCAAGAGCTGCTGGCGCTGCAAGCGAGCCTGCTCCAGCCGGCCGCCGAGAAGGCAGCTGCGTACAACCGCTACCTGTATGAAATCGCGTCGACGACCGGCGCCGAAGTTTCGCGCGTCGCCGAAGCGACGACCGCGGAAACGCAAGCCAAGTTCATGTCGATCGTCGACACGGCCGTCAAGAACGCGCCTGCCGGTACCGAGAACGCCGTCGCGCTCGTGAAGTCGGCGGTTGCTGCCGCCAACAACGCGATCGAGAGCGTCCACAAGGCCGCCAAGCAAGCCGCTGAAGTCGCCGACGCGAACTTCCAAGCGATGTCGTCGACCGCCGTCCGCGCGACGCAAGCCGCGACGAAGTCGAGCAAGCGCGCTGCCTGATCGGTCGAGCAAGCGTCGCGCAAGCGACGCCGATTGGCCCCGAGGCCCGGATACGTCCGGGCCTTTTTCTTTTGCGCCTCCGCATCGATCGACGCTGCACGGAACGTGATACTCGGCGCATGGAAGCGCCGGCCGCGAACGAAATGAGCGCGCCGCCCCCGACGCCGAGTTTCGGCGAAGCGCTCCTTTGGTGGCTGAAGCTCGGCTTCATCAGCTTCGGCGGCCCGGCCGGGCAGATCGCGCTCATGCACCAGGAGCTCGTCGAGCACCGCCGCTGGATTTCAGAGCGGCGCTTCCTTCACGCGCTCGACTTCTGCATGGTCCTGCCCGGGCCCGAGGCACAACAGCTCGCCACCTACATTGGCTGGCTGATGCACCGGGCGCGCGGCGGCATTGCCGCCGGCGCCCTCTTCGTTCTGCCATCGCTTGCGCTCCTGGTCGTGCTCTCCTGGATTTACGTCGCGCTCGGCGACATCCCGGCGATCGCCGGCGCGTTTTACGGAGTCAAGCCCGCGGTCGTCGCGATCGTCGCCTTTGCCGGCTGGCGGCTCGCGTCGCGGGCGCTCGTCAACGGCTGGCTGGTCGCGATCGCCGCGATCGCGCTCGCCGCGGTGGGCTGGTGGCATGCGCCGTTTCCGCTCGTCGTCGCGATCGCCGGCGTTCTCGGCGCGATCGGCGGACGCTTGCGCCCGAGCGTCTTCTCGATGCGCGGCGCAGACAAGGCAGGCGCGGTCCGACCGCAGGCTTCGGTGATCGACGACGACACGCCGACGCCGACGCACGCAGCGTTCAGTCGCGCTCGCCTGCTCCGAGTCCTCGTGGTCGCGCTCGCGATCTGGGCGATCGCGATGGCCGCGCTCGCGACCGCATTCGGCGGCGACGCGGTGCTGACACGCATGGGCTGGTTCTTCACGAAAGCGGCGCTGCTCACCTTCGGCGGCGCGTACGCGGTGCTGCCCTACGTGTTTCAGGGCGCGGTCGAGCAGCACCACTGGCTCACCGCCGGCCAGATGATCGACGGCCTCGCGCTCGGCGAGTCGACGCCCGGGCCGCTGATCATGATCGTCGCCTTCATCGGCTTCGTCGGCGGCTGGAGCCAGGCGGTGCTCGGCAGCGACGCGCCATTCGCGTCGGGCGTGCTGGCGGCGAGCGTCGTCACCTTCTTCACTTTCCTGCCGTCGTTCGCGTTCATCCTCCTCGGCGGCCCGTTCGTCGAGTCGACTCACGGCGACCTGCGTTTCACCGCGCCGCTTGCCGCGATCACGGCCGCGGTCGTCGGCGTCATCGTCAACCTGGCGCTGTTCTTCGCCTGGCACGTCCTCTGGCCGCACGGATTCGCCGCCGGCCTCGACTGGCCCGCGGCGCTGATCGGTGTCGCTGCCGCGGTCCTGCTGTTCGCGTTCAAGGTGCGCGTGGTCGCGGTAATCGCGGTCTGCGCGCTCGCCGGGCTCGCGGTGCGCCTGCTGCTCTGAGCCGCGACCGCGCCGCTGTTCCGATCAGAGGTGGCTCTTCGCGGCGAGCCGCTCGCGCAGCTCGTCCAGATGCGCGAGCGTCACGTCGCGACCGGCCTTGATCGACTGGCGCCGGGTCGTGAAGTCGGCGCCCGACACGCCGGCGAGCGAAGGCTGCAGGACGAGGTCGGCGTCGCGCAGCTCGTAGGTCTTCAGGCCCTTGCCCATGATCGCGAAGGTCTGCAGCAGCATGCGCGCGGCATCGCCGGTCGGGTTGCCCTCGGGGACGGCGGAGATGTCGACCGCGATCACGAACTCGGCACCCATCTGGCGCGCCTGGTGGACCGGAATCGGCGCCGAGAGGCCGCCGTCGACGTACTCGCGGGTGCCGATCCTGACCGGCTGGAACACCGCCGGCACCGCGCTCGATGCCCGCACCGCGGTGCCGGTGTCGCCGCGCTGGAACAGGATCGACTGGCCGCTGTCGAGGTCGGTCGCGACGATGCCGAGCGGAATCGTCATCTGCTCGATTGCGCGGTGGTGGGTCTTGTCGCGGATGAATTTCGCGAGCGCCTCGCCGCGGATCAGGCCGCGGCCGGGGTACGACCAGTCGGCGAACGCGGTCTCGTCCATGGCGTCGGCGACGCTCGCCAGCTCGCGCCCGTTCATGCCCGATGCGAACAGGGCGGCGACGACGCTGCCCGCCGAAGTGCCGACGACGAGGTCGGGCAGCATCGCGTGCTCCTCGAGCGCCTGGATGACGCCGATGTGGGCGAAGCCACGTGCCGCGCCGCCGCCGAGCGCGAGGCCGATGCGAGGCCGGCGCGGCGGAGGTAACGGTGCCGACGCGACGATCGGCGTCGATGCCGCCGGCGCGACCGGCGCGACCGCGACCGGGCCGTTCGGCGTGCTCGAGCAACCGGCGAGGCCGAAGGCTCCGAGCGCACTCGTCGCGCAGGCGCCGCCCCAGGCGTGGAGGATGTCGCGGCGCGACACGCCGGAGCATGCGGCGTGGAGCCCTCGACGGCGCTGCGTTCTTTCCTTATGCCGCATCCGACATACCGAAGTGACAAAACTGTGGTTCGTGCCGCGCAAGGGTCTCGATAGAGTGCCGCTTCCGTCGCGGAGCGGCGGCTGCGTGCCCGCGAAACGTCATTCTGGGGCCGCGCCGCCCCGGCCCGTGACGCCCTGGGTCCCTGGATGTACCGATACGACGACTTCGACCGCCACTTCGTGCACGCGCGTGCGCGACAGTTCCGCGACCAGCTCGAGCGTCACCTCGCCGGCGCGCTCGGCGACGACGAGTTCCGGGCGCTGCGACTGCAGAACGGCTGGTACGTGCAGCGCCACGCGCCGATGCTGCGCGTCGCGGTTCCGTACGGCGAGCTGAGCTCCCGGCAGCTGCGCGCACTGGCGCAGATCGCACGTCGGTTCGAAGGCCGCGTCGACGGCCCCTACCCCGGGCGCGGTGGCTATGGCCACTTCACGACGCGGCAGAACTGCCAGTTCAACTGGATCGCGCTGGCCGACGCCGCCGACGTCATGGACTTGCTCGCCGACGCCGACATGCACGGCATCCAGACCAGCGGCAACTGCATCCGCAACATCACGACCGACTGCTTCGCCGGCGTCGCCGCCGACGAGGTCGTCGACCCGCGGCCGTACTGCGAGATCCTGCGCCAGTGGAGCACGCTCCATCCCGAGTTCGCATTCCTGCCGCGCAAGTTCAAGATCGCCGTCAGCGGCGCGACCGAGGACCGCGCCGCGACCGCATGGCACGACATCGGCCTCGTCCTGCACCGCGACGATGCCGGCGAGGTGGGCTTCCAGGTCCGCGTCGGCGGCGGCATGGGCCGCACGCCGGTCATCGGCACGGTCGTCCGTGAGTTCCTGCCCTGGCGCGAGGTCCTCGTCTTCATCGAGGCGATCGTCCGCATCTACAACCGCTATGGCCGGCGCGACAACAAGTGGAAGGCGCGGATCAAGATCCTCGTCAAGGCCGAAGGGCAGGCGTTCATCGACGCCGTCGAGGCCGAGTTCGCGAAGATCCTGGTCGACCTCGACGGCTCGGCGCACTTGCTGACCGACGAGGAGCGCGACCGCGTCGCCGCGCACTTCACGCTGCCCGCCGGGGTCGCGCCGATCGAGGTTGCCGATTCCGGTGCCCAGGGTTCGACGCCGGTCGCGTACGCGCGCTGGCTCGAGCGCAACGTGCACGCCCACCGGCTCGCCGGCCACCGTGCGGTGACGCTGTCGCTGAAGCGCGCCGGCCAGGCGCCGGGCGACGCGTCGGCGTCGCAGATGGAGCTCGCCGCCGAGCTCGCCGACCGCTTCAGCGCCGGCGAGCTGCGCGTTTCGCACGACCAGAACCTGGTCCTGCCGTGGGTGCGCGCCGCCGAGCTGCCCGCGCTCTGGCAGGCAGCGCGCGAAGCCGGCCTCGCGACCGCCAACATCGGCACCCTCACCGACATGATCGCCTGCCCCGGCGGCGACCTGTGCTCGCTCGCGAACGCACGTTCGATCCCGATCGCGGCCGCGATCACCGAGCGCTTCGACGACCTCGACGAGCTGCACGACATCGGCGACATCGACCTGCACATCAGCGGCTGCATCAATTCGTGCGGCCATCACCACAGCGGCCACATCGGTGTCCTCGGCGTCGACAAGGACGGCCAGGAGTGGTACCAGGTCTCGCTCGGCGGTGCCGACGGCTCGACGCTGAGCGGTCCGTCGACCGCGGGCAAGGTCATCGGCCCGTCGTTCGCGGCCGACGAAGTGCCGGACGTCGTCGAAGCGGTGATCGATACCTACCGCGCCGAGCGGAGCGACGCTGGCGAGCGCTTCATCGCCACCGTGCGACGGGTCGGCATCGATCCCTTCAAGAGCGCCGCGAACGCCGTCCGGCGCGCGACGGCGGTGCACGCATGAGCGCGATCCGCTTCGTCGACGGCGGGACGCCGCCGGACTTCGTGCTGGCCAACGACGTCGACGTCGAACAGGTCGCCGGCGACCTCGATCGCTACGCGAGCATCGGCCTCGTCTTCCCACATTGGACCGACGGCCGCGCCTACAGCCAGGCACGGCTGCTGCGCGCGCGCTATCGCTTCCAGGGCGAGATCCGCGCCACCGGCGAGGTGCTCGCCGACATGATGCCGCTGCTCGCGCGCTGCGGCTTCGATGCCGTTCAGCTGCGCGCCGACCAGTCGCAGGCGGTCGCCGAGCGCGCCCTCGGTTTCTTCCGCCGCGGCCACTACCAGGGCGACCTCGGCGCGCCGCTGCCGCGCTTTCGCCGTCGCGACGAGGTCCCGGCATGACGCGCCCCTCTGCGCGAGGCAGCGTCGCCTTCGTCGGCGCCGGCCCCGGCCAGGCCGACCTCATCACCCTGCGCGGCGCCGAGCGCGTGCGCGGTGCCGAGGTCGTCCTCTTCGACGCCCTCGCCGATCCGGCGCTGCGCGCGCTCGCACCCGGCGCGCGCTGGATCGACGTCGGCAAGCGTGGCTTCGTCGGCGTTTCGCGCGCGCCCGGTCCCGGCCGCGAGAACACCGCTCAGGACACGATCAACGCCATGCTCGTCAAGCACGCCGGCGAAGGCAGGCGCGTCGTGCGGCTGAAAGGCGGCGACCCGAGCGTCTTCGGCCGACTCGAGGAAGAGCTCGCCGCCCTCGCTGCCGCGGGCATCGCGTGCGAGGTCGTCCCCGGCGTCACCGCGGCGCTCGCTGCGGCCGCTGCAACCTGCCGGCCGTTGACGCGGCGCGGCAGCGGCCGCAGCGTCGCGCTGACGACGGCGGTGACCGAAGACGGCCGCCTCGGCGCCGGCAGGCACGCCGACACCGAGGTCTTCTACATGGCCGGCAAGCAACTCGCCGCGCTGGCACGAAAGCTCGTCGCTGCGGGCTGGCCGGCGGCGACGCCCGCGCTCGCCGTCTCGCGCGCGGGCTGGCCCGACGAGCTGGCGAGCGAGCACACCATCGCCAGCCTCGGCGACGCGACCGTCCTTCATTCCGGGCGGCCGACCGTCGTCACCGTCGGCGTCGGTGCCGCGCCCATCGCGGGGGCCGGGAATCCGGTGCACGTCGCGGTCGAATCGATGCTGGCCGAGCCGGCGCGCGCGACCCCGTAAAATTCGCGATTCCCCGCCTGTCCGGCGCACCCGTTCGGATGGCGTGCGCCCCGAGCTTCGTCACCATGACCCACGTCGTCCTCGAATCCTGCATCCGCTGCAAGTACACCGACTGCGTCGACGTCTGCCCGGTCGATTGCTTCCGCGAGGGCCCCAACTTCCTGACCATCGACCCCGACGAGTGCATCGACTGCGCGGTCTGCATTCCCGAGTGCCCGGTCAATGCGATCGTTCCCGAGGAGGACGTGCCCGGCAACCAGCAGCACATGATTCCGCTCAACGCCGAGCTCGCGAAGAACTGGCCGACGATCACCCGCCGCAAGCCCGCGTTGCCGGACGCCGAGGAGTGGAAAGACAAGACCGGCAAGCTCCCCGAGCTGCTGCGCTGATCGCGATCGCGCCGTGGCGATCCCCGCGCTCGTCCCGACGGCCACGATCGAGACCGATGCCGTCGTCGTCGGCGCCGGTCCGGTCGGCCTGTTCCAGGTCTTCGAGCTCGGCCTGCAGGAGGTCCGCGCGCACATCGTCGACGCGCTGCCGCACCCCGGCGGCCAGTGCTTCGAGCTCTACGCCGACAAGCCGATCTACGACATCCCGGCGCTTCCGGTCTGCACCGGCCGCGAGCTGACCGAGCGGCTGCTGCGCCAGATCGAGCCGTTCGGCGCCGGCATTCACCTCGAGCAGCAGGTCAGCGCGCTCGCGGCGCGCGACGACGGCCGCTTCGACGTCGCCACCTCGGCCGGCACCCGCTTCGTCGCCAAGGCCGTCGTCGTCGCCGGCGGCGTCGGTGCGTTCCAGCCGCGCCGGCTGAAGATCGAAGGCCTCGATCGCCACCGCGGCACGGCGCTGTTCGAGCACGCGGCGACGCTGCACGCCCAAGCCAGCCGACGCGTCGTCATCGTCGGTGGTGGCGAGGCCGCGGTCAACGCCGCGGTCGAGGCCGCAGACGCCGGCGCATCGGCGCCGCAAAGCATCACGCTGATCCATCGCCGCGACGACCTCGATGCCGGCGCCGCTGCGCTGCAGCGACTGCACGAGCTGCGCGCGTCGGGCCGGGTCGCCTTCATCGCCGGGCAGCCGGAGGCAATCGTCGAAGACGGCGACGCACTCTCGGCGCTCGTCATCCTCTGCAGCGACGGCACGACGCGGACGGTGCCGCTCGACGCGCTCTTCGTCCTGCTCGGCTGGAGCCCCAAGCTCGGCCCGATCGCGCAGTGGGGCCTCGCGCTCGAGAAGAAGCAGCTGGTCGTCGACACGCAGCGCTTCGAGACGTCGACGCCGGGAATCTTCGCCGTCGGCGACGTCAACACCTATCCGGGCAAGCAGAAGCTCATCGTCTGCGGCTTCCACGAAGCGACGCTGGCCGCGTTTGCGATCGGCGAGCGCGTCTTCCCCGATCGGGCGCAGCCGCTGCAGTACACGACGACGAGCACCAAGCTCCACAAGCTGCTCGGCGTCGCGCCGACGCTGCCATAATCGGTGTGCGCTGCGGCACTGGCCGCGGCGCGTTTCGCTAGGGGTGTTGGAACGGTGGCGACGAGGTCGCTGCCGCTTCGACTGAGACAGTCCCTTTGAACCTGACTGAGGTAATCCTCGCGCAGGGAAGCAAGCCGAGCCGGCCGACACCGGCGACTCTCCGGCCCAGAGCTCTGCCATCGGAACGACGATGGCCTGGACGACGACGTTCGCAGCTGAGCGCCGCGCGATTGCGCGCACGGCGGTCACCGCCCTCCTTTTCTCGCCGTTCGGGCCGGCGTTGGCGCAAGATGCGGCGCTCGCCCCGGTGACCGTCACCGGCAAGGCGCCGGTGCCGGCGAGCGTCGCCGGCTGGGGCGAGGTGCCGCTCGAGCGCGCGCCGGTGCAGGCGATGACCGTCGATGCCGAGCAGATGCGCGATGCCGGCACGCGCCGCCTCTCCGACCTGACGCGCTTCGATCCATCGGTGACCTCGGCCTACGACGCCGAGGGCTACATCGACTACTTCACCGTCCGCGGCTTCGTGATCGACAACCGCTTCAACTTCCGCCGCGACGGCCTGCCGATCAACGCCGAGACATCGATCCCGCTCGAGAACAAGGCGCGGGTCGACATCCTGAAGGGGCTGAGCGGTTTGCAGGCCGGAACGAGCGCGCCGGGCGGCCTCGTCGACCTCGTCGTCAAGCGCCCGCTCGACGCGCCGCTGCGCTCGGCGAGCCTCGCCTGGCGCGAGCGCGGCAGCGTCGCCGCCGCGGTCGATCTCAGCCAGCGCTTCGGCGCCGACCACGCGTTCGGCGTTCGCCTCAACGTCGGCGCCGAGCACATCGATCCGCTCGTCCGCGACGCGCGCGGCAACCGCAACGTCGTCGCCTTCGCGGCCGACTGGCGAGCGACGCCGGCGACGCTCGTCGAGGCCGAAGTCGAGCAGAGCCACCGCTCGCAGCCGAGCGTTCCCGGCTTCAGCCTGCTCGGCGAAAGCATGCCTGCGGTCCCCGACCCGCGGCTCAACCTCAACAACCAGCCGTGGTCGCTGCCGGTGGTGTTCGACGCGACGACGGCATCACTGCGCCTCACGCAGCAGCTCGGCGAACGCTGGCGGCTCGTCGTCCACGGCCTCGCGCAGCGGCTGCGCACCGACGACCGGATCGCATTCCCGTTCGGCTGCGGCAGCGACAGCGCCGGCCCCGGCGGCACGACGTACTTCGACCGCTTCTGCGCGAACGGCAACTTCGACCTCTACGACTTCCGCAGCGAGAACGAGCGCCGCCACAGCAGCACGCTCGACGTCTCGCTGCACGGCGCGGCCACGACGGCAGGCTTCGCGCACGCGATCAGCGTCGGCGTGCAGCGCACGATCGTCCGCAACCGCTTCCAGCAGTCGGCCTTCAACTTCGCCGGCACGGGCAACGTCGACGGCACGCTCGTCGTGCCGCCCGCGCCCGAGCTGACGACCCCGAACACCGACCGCGACGAACGTTCGACCGAGCTGGCGCTGCGCGACGCGATCGACTTCGGCGGCGGCACGACCGCCTGGCTCGGCGCGCGCACGACGCAGCTGGCGCGCAGCGCGACGCCGACCGACGGCTCCGCGGGAACGTCGTTTCGACAGTCGTTCACGACGCCGTTCCTCGCCCTCAGCCAGGCGCTCGGCAGCGGCCGGCTGGTCTATGCGAGCTGGGGCCGCGGCGTCGAGAGCGACGTCGCGCCGAACGTTCCGCTCGACGCCTCGGCAACGCCGCCGGTGCCACGCTACCTCAACGCCGGGCAGGCGCTGCCGGCGGCCAGGAGCGAGCAGTGGGAGGTCGGCGCCAAGGGCGCGACCGGCAGGGTCGAGTGGGCCGCAGCGGCGTTCGACATCCGGCGGCCGCTGTTCGGCGACATCGGCACCTGCGGGCCGCTGCCGTGCACGCGAGGCCTGGTCGGCGACCAGCGCCACCGCGGCGCCGAAGGCAGCATCGGCTGGAACGCGAGCACCTGGGGAGTTCGCGCCGGTGCGCAATGGCTGCATGCGCGGATCGAGAACGCGGACGACCCCAGCACCGACGGCAAGCGGCCGACCAACGTGCCGGCGTTCACCGCGCGCATCCAGGCGGAGCTCCGGCCCGCCGCTATCACCGGCCTGCATCTGCTCGCGGCCGGCAGCTATGAAAGCGACCGCGAGGTGCTGCCCGACAACAGCATCAGCATCCCGAGCGTGACGAAGTTCGATCTCGGCGCGCGCTACGAGGCCAGGCTCGGCTCGGTCGGCACCTGGACGCTGCGCGCGGGCATCGACAACGTCTTCGACCGCCGCGCCTGGCGCGAGAGCCCGTACCAGTTCGCCCACGCCTACCTCTTTCCGCTCGAGCCACGCACGCTGCGCGTCTCGCTGCAGCTCGACCTCTGACCGATGCGGTGAGGGCGCGCCGCTATAATTTGCGGCTGTTCCTCGATAGCTCAGTTGGTAGAGCGCCGGACTGTTAATCCGTAGGTCCCTGGTTCGAGCCCAGGTCGGGGAGCCAGATTCCTAGCGTTGACGGGCCTTCCAGACCCCCTCACTCTTGTCCGCCGGTGAAAAAAGGCGGGCGACTTTGATGGAGTCCGAAATGTCCAAGGCAAATCAATCCGCCGGTGAAACGGTGGCGGCAACTTCCACGGCCGCCGATCCCGCGCCGGCAACGACGCTCCTGTCGGGCATCGCCCTGGCAGCGCGGCGCGCTGAGCTGGCGTCGCGCATCGACGAGGGCCTGAAGGACCTCGTCGACACGTTGCGGCGCATGGCGTTCATCGTCGCGGCGAGCGACGCGCACCTGAACCTGTACGACGGCTGCGAGATCTCGCGCGCAGACATGCTCGACGCGTTCTACCTCGTCGACGAGCAGCGGCTCATGGCCGAAGACGCCGTGTCCAAGGCCGAGGCCTTCCTGGCGCAGCTGCGCGAGCTGCAGGCGCGCGCCGACGTCGTCAACCTCGGCGCGCTCGCCGTCGAAGCAGCCGACCGGAGTGCGGCATGATCGCCGCCGCACCTGCAGCCCTGCCCCTGCGCGCCGGCCACCTGTCGATCGCCGAGCTGATCGACCTCTACATGGCGCACTACGCCGGCCGCGACACGACCCGCTCGCAGCGCCTGTCCTGGTGGCGTGCGCGCCTGGGCGAGCTCCGCTTCGATCAGGTCAACGACGACCACATCCACGCCGCCCTCGAGGCGCTCGCCGCCGATCCGGCGCGCTACTGGTGCGGCACTGACGCGGCCGGCCAGGCGATCTACAAGGCCAAGAAAAGGCCGAGGGCGCCGGCGACGATCAACCGCTATAGCGCAGCAATCGGCGCCGTGTTCACGTGGGCGATCCGACGCCGCGTCGCACCGAAGGGCTGGGACCACCCGTGCCGGCGCCTCGAGCCACGCGGCGAGGCGAACGAGCAAACGCGCTTCCTCAGCCCCGACGAGTGCAGACGTCTTCTCGACGCCTGCCAGGCGTCGCGCTGGCCGCGCCTGTACCTGCTCGTCCTGCTCGCGCTCACCACCGGCGCGAGGAAGGGCGAGCTGCTCGGCCTGCGCTGGTCCGACGTCGACCTGGCGCAGCGCGTCGTGCACATCGCGACGACGAAGAACGGAGACCCGAAGGTGCTGCCCGTCGTCGCCGCGGCCGCCGAGCAGCTCGAGCAGCTGCAGGGCGCGCCCTCGGTGCACGTCTTCGCGTCGAGGAAGCGACCCGGCCAGGCCTACTCGATGGAGCAGCGCTGGAGCGAGGCGCTGCGCGAAGCGAAGATCCGAAATTTCCGCTTCCACGATCTCAGGCACACGTGCGCGAGCATGCTCGCGCAGAACGGCGCCACGCTGCTCGCGATCGCCGACCTGCTCGGCCACCGGCAGATCAGCATGACGAAGCGATACAGCCACCTGGCCTCGTCGGATCGCTCGGCGCTGGTCAACCGTGTCTTGGGGGAGCTGCGATGAGATCCGACCGCCAGCATGCCGAGCACCAGGCGCTGCTCGCCGCAGAGAGGCGATTCATGGAGCTGCAGCGCGATCGCAGCGCGGGCGCGTGGAAGGCGCCCGCGGACCGCAAGGTGATGAACGACCTGGCCAGGGCCGCGCGGACGATGCGCGGCGTGCTCGACAACTTCACGCTGTACGACGAGGCGAACCGGCGCCAGCTCTTCACCGAGATTCGAGCCCGGTTGATCGACGAGAAGATCCTGCGCACGTCCGAAGATGTTGACGAAGCGTTCGACACGCTCAAGCAAAACCTCGAGTTTATCGCCGGCGCGGCCGAGGCCGTCGCCGGCGCGGAGCGCGGCCGCCATGCCGACGTGCAGGCCTGGGCCTGGATTCGCATGGGCGCCGAGGAGTGGCTCCTGCAGCTCGGCGAGGAGCCCGAGGCCACCGGCGACGGGTTCCCGAAGGCGTTGCAGGACTTCGCCGCCGAGAGGCTGCACCTGCCGACCGTGGGCGCCAAGCTGATCGAGCAGGTCGTCAAGCACTGGCAGAAGATGCGCATCGAGCCGCCGCCGCCTTAAATCGCGGCGATTTAGCTCCGGACTTGCGGGGCGAATCTCGGAAGACTTCGGCGTTGAGCACTCCTAACCGGGTGCTTCGGGGGTTGGAAGCCCGTCAACGCTGGAGTTTTTTTTCATGAGCGACGAAGTGCTGACCTTGCCGGTGCTGCCGGACATCTACCGGGCCGGTCGAGAGCACCTGTTCCCGAGCACCGAATCGCTGAACTGGTTCATTAAGAGAAATCGCGCCGAGCTGGTGAGCGCCGGCGCCCTCACGCTGCCCACCGGTCGATGGATGGTGCAGCCCGACGCGTTCGATCGCGTCGTGCTGGCCATCGGGGCGCGCCGCGCGAGCAAGTGAGCGACCAGGTCAGCCTCGACGACTACGGCGCCAGCCCGGGACCGATCGACGTCGACGAGGGCCTGCAGCTCGGGCCGGTCGGCATCGAGGGCGACGGCGACCTGGCCAAGGTCTGCGACGAGATCGAGCACCTGCTGCTGCAGACGTCTGCACCGGTCTACCAGCGCGGCGGCATGCTCGTTCGCGTGATCGACCAGGCCGGCAGCATCCGGGGCCTGCAGCGAGATCCCGGCGCGCCGCGCATCGTCCCCTTCGACGACCTGTCGCTCGCCGACGTCATCAATCGGCACATTCACGTGCGCAAGCGCAACCGCAAGACCGGCGAGGCCGCGCGCGTCGACTGTCCGCGCGGCGTCGCGCAGACGATCCTGGCGCGCAAGGAATGGCGCTTCCGCCGCCTCGAGGCCGTCGTCGAGCACCCGATCATGCTGCTCGACGGCTCGATCCTCTGGCAAAGCGGCTACCACGAGCCCACGGGGCTGCTGCTGCAGCTGCCGTTCGCCGAGTTCCAGTCGCCGCTCGAGCAGCCGACCGATCACGAGATCCATGCGGCGCTCGAGCTGCTGCGCTCGCTGCTCGAGGGCTTCGACTTCGTCGACGAGCTCGACGAGAGCGTGGCACTCGCCTTCATGCTGACGTCGTTCGTTCGGCCGGTGCTGCCGACGTGCCCGGCGTTCGCGATCGACGCGCACGCGCCAGGCAGCGGCAAGTCGACGCTCGTCAGGATGCAGGCGCGCCTGGCCACCGGTCGCGAACCCGCGTTCCTGACGCTGAGCGAGGACGCGGTCGAGATGCAGAAGCTGCTCTTCGCGGCACTGCTCGAGGGCGACCAGAGCATCGCGATCGACAACATCGTGATCGCGCTGCAGAGCGCCGTGCTCGCGATCATGCTGACCGCGCCGGTCTACCGCGCACGCATCCTCGGCCTGTCGCAAAACGCGTCGGTGCCGACCAAGGCGGTGATCTCGCTCAACGGCAACAACCTGCAGATCGTGGGCGACCTGACGCGGCGCGTACTGATCAGCCGGCTCGATCCGCAGTGCGAGCGGCCGGCGGAGCGCACGTTCGGCTTCGATCCGGTGCGCGAGGTCGGCGAAGCGCGAAGCGAGTACGTCGCCGCGGCGCTGACGATCATGGCTGGCTACATCGCCGGCGGCGAGCGCGTCAGCGTGCGGCCGTTCGGCAGCTTCGAGGATTGGTCGCGCGCGGTCAGAGAGCCGCTGGTGTGGCTCGGCCTGCCCGATCCGGTCGATTCGATCCGGCTGCTCGAGGCCGCCGATCCCGAGCGCGCGCAGCTGGGCGCGATGCTGCAGTGCGTGCACGACGCGTTCGCTTCCGACGAGTTCAAGGCTGCCGAGCTCGTCGCTGCGGTGCGGTCAGGACGCGACCACCATCAGGCGACGATCGACGGCGGCAGAGCGCCGCTCAGCGACGCCCAGGCCGAGGGCCTGCAGGAGGCGCTGCGGTCGGTGTGCGAGCGCAACGGCGAGCTGAACGTCAAGGCCCTCGGCCGCTGGCTGCTGCGCGTGCAGGGACGCGTGCTCGACGGCTTGCGCTTCATGCAGAGCCGGCAGACGAAGGCCGGCTCGATGTGGAGGGCGCATCGTGCTTAGCGGTGGGGGTTATCGGGGGTTTCGGGGGTTATGCCTGTATCCCCCTGGAGCGATGTGGTGCACTGCAACATATGCATTGGCAGGGCTGAGAGCTAACCCCCGAAGACCCCCACTAACCCCCGATCGCGTGACCCGAGCAGAGGGACCCGCTGTGAAATTTCGGGTCCTTCCTGGCCGCAAACATCGCGCAGTCCCCGACCCCAATTCCTGGCCAGTTCCGAGCGACGTAGGGGGGCTCTAAGAGTGACCCTTTGCCACCCCTTCACCCATTGAAAGCGAGACCGAACCATGATGCTCAAACCGGCACCGCGAATTCAGGCTCCGCGGCAAGAGTTGCTCGACGAGCTCGAGCAGCACCTGGCCAACGACGTCGTCGAGGATGGCAGCCCGATGCTGCGATGGGACGAGCAACGCGGCGTGTTCCTGATCGCGATCCCTGTGGCCGGCCGGATCGTGCGATGGGTGCTCGAGTCGTGCCCCGACCGCGAAACCGCTGGCGCGCTCACCGAGATGTGCCGGCGCGACTTCTCGCTTGCCATGAGTCGCGTTGCAATTTAGGAGTTTTACCACTCGCGCGAAATCGCTAAGCTTCGCTTCATACGTTGGCCGAGAGCCTGGAGTGCACCGTGAAATTACCGGCGCATGCACCGCTCGAGGCCGTAGAGAGTTCCTTGGGAAGGGAACGGGAGGGCCGGTACACCAGGACCGCCTCCCTTCTGCGACAGGGCCTTGGCAGACGTGAGACGCGCACCGACCGGTCAGCGGAGCGCGACCTTCACTTTCGGCCAAGGCCCCTGTCAATGAAATCAAGCGAACGGCAGATCCGCCTCTATCAGGCGCCCACCAAGGCCCCTGCCGTCGACACCGAGAAGCGGACCGCCGAGCTGTCGTTCAGCTCGGAAACGCCCGTCGAGCTGCCTTACGGCGGCACCGAGGTGCTGTCGCACAAGCCCGGCGCTGCGGACCTGAGCCGATTGAACGCGAGGGCGCCGCTGCTCTTCAATCACGATGCGGCGGACATCCTCGGAGTCGTCGAGAGCGCCCGAGTCGTGAACGGCCGCGGCGTCGCCACGGTCCGCTTCGGCCGCGACCAGCGCGGCGAATGGGCCATGCAGCAGGCTGCCGATGGCGTCCTCACTTCAACGAGCCTCACCTACATCGTCGACCAGCGCAGTCGATCGAGGGGCTCCGACCAGGTCATCGCAGAGAAGTGGCGCGCTCTCGAAATCTCTCTCGTTTCCGTGCCGGCCGACCACAGCGTCGGCGTCGGCAGATCCACCACCACCCTTTCAAGGAAAACCGCCATGGCATTCGAAGACGACGACGACGACCAGCGCGATCAGCAGCCGCGCCCGAGCCGCACACAGCGAGAGCAGCGCGGCGCCGAGACGGAGCGCCAACGAATGCTCGAGATCGGGGCCCTCGGTCGCAAGTACAAGCTGCCAGCTGCGCAGATCGAGGCGATGCAACGCGAAGGCACGAGCATCGACGACGCCAGGGCGCGTACCTGGGAGTACGTGCAGCGGACACAGCGCGCGCAGCCGACCATTCCAGTGGGCGGCAGCACGGAGATCGGCCTGGACAATGAAGAGACGCAGAAGTTCAGCCTGATGCGCGCGATCAACGCCATGGCGTCGAACGACTGGAGCGACGCAGGCCTCGAGCGCGAGTGTTCGCGAGCCGTTGGCCAGAAGCTCGGGAAGCAGACGCGCGGGATCTTCGTGCCGGCCGAGGTCATGGCGCGAACGCCCTGGCGCCAACAACGCGCGATCTATCAGGTCGGAGCTCCGAGCACCGGTGGCGCGCTCGTCGAGACGCAGCTGCTCGCCGACGCATTCATCGAGGTCCTGCGCAACGAGTCGGCGGTGCTCTCCGCCGGCGCGATGACGCTGTCCGGCCTGGTTGGCAACGTCGACATTCCGCGCCAGGACGGACAGACGACGACGTACTGGGTCGCCGAATCGGGCGTGCTGACGGAGGCGGAGGTGCTCTTTGACACCCTGTCGCTGCGGCCGAAAACGATCGGCTGCCTGAGCAAGATCAGCCGCCTGGCGCTGATGCAGACCACGCCCGCGCTCGAGGCGCTGGTCCGCAAGGACATGGTCGCTTCGATCGGCCTCGGGATTGACCTCGCGGCCCTGTCTGGCCCAGGCACCGGGGCGCAGCCGACGGGGGTCGCGTCGACGGCTGGCATCGCGCAATACATCGGTGGCACCAACGGCGCCAATGTGACGCTCGACACTGTCATCGGCATGGAGAAGGTGATGGCGAACGCGAATGCGCCGCTGGCCGGCCGCGCTTACATCATGAATCCGTCGACGATCGCAAGCCTGAAGACGCTCAAGGCCTCAACCGGCGCCTATCTGTGGACGACCGCGCCGACGGGCCAGCGCAGCTCGACGCCTGGGACGATCAACGGCTATCCGCTGTTCGAGACGAATCAGGCGCGAAACACCCTCACGAAGGGCACGAGTGCAGGCGTCTGCTCCGAGATCTTCTTCGGCGCGTGGCCGGAGATCATCGTCGGCGAATGGGGCGTCCTGGAGATCCTCGTCAATCCCTTCATGGCGAACGACTTCCAGAAGGGCGATGTCCAGGTCCGCGCGATGCATACCATCGACATAGGCGTCCGGCATCCCGCCGCCTTTGTGTACATGGCTGACGCCCTGACGCCCTGACGCCCTGACGCCCCCTGAGTCTCTTGCGCTGGGGCGACCGAAAAGCATGGACGCGACGGACGAGCCGGGCACAGGGCGGGCGCCGTGCTTTTCGGAACGCTTCAAGCGGCGCCTGCTCAACCAGCTGGCGCAGCGCATGGCCGCGAAGCACTGCCAGCACTTGCGCGTGATGCTGCAGGGCCAGCTCGACGCGGCGGAGATGTACGGCCGCGAGCTCGAGCTGCTCTCCGCTTGGCAGCACTTCCTCATCCAAGGCGGCCCCGTGCAGACGTCTGAACACTGGAAGTGAAAATGGCGACAAGCGACAACGAGTTCAAAACCAACATCACCGCAGACCCGGCGAATTTCGAGGCAGGGATGCGCGCGGCAGCCAAGGCCGCCGCAACCGCCAGCGCCGACATCCAGAAGCAGTTCAGGTCGATCGGCGACGTCGTTGGGAACATCACCAAGGCCTTCGCCGGCGCCACGGCCGTGCTCGCCGGCGGTGCGCTGTTCAAGGAGCTGATCGGGGCGACGGTGTCCTGGAACGCCGAGGCGCTCAAGTTGAGCAAGCAACTCGGCATCACGACCGAGCAGGCGAGCGTGCTCAACGTGGCGCTGCATCACCTAGGGATCGAGTCGAGCGTTTACACCGACGCGTCGATGAAGCTCTCGAAGCAGATCCAGACGAACGCCCAGGCGTTCGACGTCATGGGTATCAAGGTGCGCGATGCAACCGGCGCCTACAGGCCCGTCACTGAGCTGATGCAAGAGGTGAACGAGAAGCTAGCCGCGATCAAGAACCCGATCGAGCAGAACATCGCCGGCCAGCAGGTCTATGGCAAGGGCTGGGCCGAGGTGCGCGCGATCCTGAAGCTCACGTCGGCAGCGATGGTGGAGGCCGAGCAGCGCGCGCGCGAGCTCGGACTGATCGTCGGCCCGGAGGGAGCGGCGATGTCGAAGAAGTATACCGAGCAGATGCGCGACCTCGAGCTGGTCGGCAAGAGCGTGGAGATGACGTTCGGAAACCAGCTGCTGCCGGTCTTCATGAAGACCGGGAAGTGGCTCGGCGAGGAAGGCCCGGCCATGGGCAAGGTGTTCGCAACCATCCTCGACACCATCACGACCGCCGGCGAGATGCTATGGCTGACGCTCAAGGACATGGGCGACGGAATCGGCGCGATCGCGGCGCAGGCGGCGGCACTGCTGCGGGGCGATCTCGCTGGGTTCAAGCAGATCGGCAAGGAGCGTGACGAGGAGGTGGCGAAGAACGAGAAGGCCTTCGAGCGCGTGAAGGCGATGTTGTTCGGCACCGCGCCGCCGGCGGCCGCGCCCGACTACAGCAACGAGGGCCGCGGGCATCCAGCGAAGGACCCGCAATACCACTTCAAGGAAAAGTCCGAAGCCGCCGCGCCGTCGCGCATGGCCGAGTGGGAAGCGATGCTCGCCCAGCGCAAGGCCGCGCTCGAGCGCGAAGGCCTGCTCGAGGGCCAGTACCGCGAGATGAGCAAGGCCGACGAGCTCAAGTACTGGGAAGACATCAAGTCGATCCAGGGGCTCAGCGACACCGAGCGGATCGCGGTCGCGAGAAAGACCGCCGAGACCGAGATGTCGCTCATCAAACAGAGCTTCGACATCAAGGTGGCGACACTGCAGGCCGAGGCCGCGGCATACAAGAACAACACCGACAAGCGCCTGGCGCTCGAGCTGGAGATCCAGTCGAAGTACCAGGAGGGCACCAAGGAGTACGAGGAATCGCAGAAGCGCATTGTCGAGATCCAGCGCCAGGCGGCCGAGCAGGAAAAGCAGATCCGCGAGAGCCGTCTGCAGGCGGAGCGAGACGCTCGCCTGCAGACGATCGCGCTCGAGGAACAGACGACGTCGGCGGCCGTACAGCTCGGCCTGATCACTCAGGCGCAGCTGCTTGCTGGCCAGGAGCAATTCGAGAACCGCCGCACCGCGATCGCGCGCGAGGCGCTGACGGACCGGCTCACGCTCGCCGAGAACGACCCCGACCGCAATCCGGTCGAAGTCGAGAAGATCCACCGCGAGATCGAGGCACTCGAGCAGCAGCATGCCCTGCGCATGTCGGGGATCCGCCAGCAGCAGGTGCAAAACACCCTGCAGCCGGTGCTCGACACGCTGTCGACGATCCAGAGCAGCTGGTCGAACCTGCTGCAGCAGCTCGCCACCGGCACGCTCTCGCTCGGCGGCTTCATCAGGGGCCTCTTCGTGAGCGTCGGCCAGGCGGTGATCGGCACGCTCTCCGACATCGCCGCCAAGTGGGCCGTCAACGCGATCCTCTCGAAGATCATCAGCAAGACGACGGCGGCGAGCGAGATCGTCGCCAACGCCGGCGTCGCCGGTGCCGCCGCGACGGCGAGCGCGGCGGCGATCCCGGTCTACGGCTGGGCGCTGGCGCCCGAGGCCGGCGCGGCCGCGTTCGCGGCGGCGATGTCGTTCCTGCCCTCGATCTCGGCCGCGGGCGGCTTCGACATCGGCGGCAACATCAACCCGATCATTCAGGCACACGCTCGGGAAATGGTGCTTCCGGCCAAGCACGCGGACGTCATCCGCGACATCGCTGATGGCGGCGGCGGCCGCGGCGACGTCAACGTCAACATCAAGGCCCACCGGATGCCCGGCAACTACTTCATGGTCCACCAGGACGAGCTGGTCGCGGCGATGAAGGCGGCGCGTCGCAGGTTCGCGTTCTGAGCGGCCACAGGGTCGCGCGCGCGTGCTCACGCAGCAGCTGATCGCGACGCACCTCGATCTCAGCCAAGTAGAGGTCGGCAAGCTGATGGCCGATCTGGGGATCGACTGGAAAGCGAGCGACCTGGCCACGATCCGCATCGCCTATATCCGCAAGATTCGCGCGGTAGCGGCCGGCCACAAGTCGCACGACGGCATCGACCTGGTCGCTGCACGCGCGAGGAACGAGCTGCTCGACAGTGAGCTCAAGGAGCTGAACCTCGCCGAGAAGCGCGGTCAGCTGGTCAACCTGGCGCAGCTCGAGCCCGAGCTGGTGCAGATGATCGCCGCGTTCAAGATCGAGCTGTTGGCGCTACCTGACAAGCTCAAGGCCGAGCTGGACGCCCTGTACAGCATCGACGTCGACGCATCCTTCATCGAGGCGCAAGTGCTGGCGGCGATGGTGCAAATGTCCAAGTACGACGTCGAATCCTCCCTGTAATCCGCCGGTGTTGCGCGGCGCTTCGCGGCGCATCTCGGTTAAAGTCAGGCGCAGGGGGTTGTACCGATCGGGTCTGTTAATCCGTAGGTCCCTGGTTCGAGCCCAGGTCGGGGAGCCAAGATTCGAGAGGGGTAGCCGGTGAGTAGCCGCTACACCTTCGCCTCTTTCTAGATCGCCGGTGCCACTTCAGTGCCACTTTCGGGCGCGTTGCTTCAGCGCGGGCCGAGCGCTTGGGGTGCAACAAGTCCCGACGGTGCTCGATACCCGGTGAGATCCCGCGGCCAATCGAATGACGCGGCTTGCGCCGCGGTAGCGGCCGCCCTCTCCGCCACCTCTTCAATCAGAACAAGGACTCAGCGATCAAGGCTGTCGCTACCCACCACTGTACCCGCCGCTCGGGCCGCGCTGTTCCTTACCACTCCGTCGGATTCAAGCGGTACAGCTTCGCGAGCTCCGCGTAAACGGCGGGCTCCTGCGCCGCGAGCTCCTTGGGCTGCTCGAAGAACACTTCCGTCACGACGGCGAAGAACTCCGCGGGGTCGCTGGCTCCATAGCTGTCTATCAAGGTGGACGGCTCACTCCGCAATCGCTCGAAGGCCGCCCCCATCACCACCGCCCAGCGCTGCCTGATCGCAGGGTTGGGTCGCCACGGTTGACCATCTGCGACGCCTGAGTCCTGGTCGATCTGGTGAGCGAACTCGTGCAACGCCACGTTGCCGCCATCGGTCGGATCCGCTGCGCCTTTGATCACTTCTGGCCAGGAGAGAATCACTTGCCCCTGAGTCCAGGACTCTCCGGCCAAGGTGCGCCGTTGCTCCTGCACCAGACCGGCTCCCACATGTCGCTCGCGGATTGTGACGAAAGCATCCGGATAGACCAGGATATGCCGAAGACGCGGATAACAATCTGGTCGCTCGTGGCCGAGCAGGAGTAGGCAGGCCTGGGCTGCGATCGTGACCCGCACCTCGTCGGTGATGCGCTGTCCCTGGCAGCCGATGAAGGGCTTCTCGCTGATGAAGACCTGGATATGGCCCTTGAGTCGGAGTTGCAGTTCGGACGGCAGACGTGCCACGAGAGGCACACGGCGACGCAGAATTCGCCGCCATGCCGCCGGGAACGGCTTGGTCCGAAGCATCGTGCGCCGGCGCTTCGACAGCCACGGCTGCCCGAACAGGGCGGCCACTGCCAAGGTTATCGCGGCGGTTAAAAGTAGGAGCGGCAGCGCGGCGCTGATGTCTGCGGCGTTCATCCACTGGAGATGTGCCCGCGGCGGAGCGAATCAAGCAGGCGGCTCGTTCGCGCGGATAACCACCGAGGACCCCGGTCGGGTCCTGCTCGTGCACATGGACAGATGCGAAGCGGCCCTTCGTCAACTGCCGCAGGCGGCCAGGACCGGCCGGTCGTGAGCGTCCGCTGTCCGGTCAACCAACCGACTTCGTCGAACGAGGCCCGCTCACCGTGCTGTCGACGACCTCGTCAAAGCCCTGCGGCGTCTTGCCTTGCCTAAGCGATCCGAAGAAAGTCGTCGTCACTAGCTCGTTGTCCGAAAAGGTCATGGCGTTGAAACCTGTGCTCTTGCCGCGGCTGAACTCTTACGCGCGCACACAGCGCGCGCCTCGTTGAGGGATGCGGCCCAGGTCGCGGTTTCGTAGACGTCGACCTGCAGAATGGCGCGGCGAATGAAGATGAACTGCCGCAGGGAGTCGGGCCCGTCATTGGCTTTCTGGTAGAGACGTTGTTGCAGGCGGGTCAGCTGCGGCACGCAGTTGGCATCGAGCGTGGTGTCTTGCGCCATCACGGGTTCGGCCGCCAACGTGGCGAAGGCGAATGCGGCGCAACTCGCGGCGCGATGGAATGAGAAGTGGCTGGTTCTCATGGTGAATCTCCGGAGAGAGTCGTTGAGGGTGCTCGGTGGTGGTCACTCGCGGTAGGAGGTCGGACAGGGCGGCTGCAGCGGCGGTGGGAGAGAGAGGACCATCAGGGGGCTACGGCACTCGCGGCCAGTGCGACTTGCTGCTGCGGTGGGACCTGCTGCTGCGGCAGGCCATAGAGGCTCAAGGACGCGACAATCGCGTAGGTAGCCATCAGAGAGACGAGCGCCGCGACGATTCGCGTGATGAAGTGTGTGTTCATGAGGATCCTTGGTTCTTGAGTGGGGACGCTGACCAGGGACACTTTGGACGCGCAGCTGTTTTGAGTCCTGAGATTCGGACGAAAATCTGACGAAAACCGAGTCCGCGCTCGCGCATGCGCAAGGGGAAGAAGCTGAACCATCCTCTGCAAGTCGACTCGAGTTCGATCGAATCGATCGAACTGGGTGACTTTCGCTTGGACCTCTCGCGGGGCGAATTGCTGACGCGCGACGGACAACAGGCCCCGCTGCGCCGTCAAGCGTTGCTTGTCCTGCTCGCGCTCGCCCGAAAGGCTGGGCACGTAGTCAGCAAGAATGAGCTCATCGAGATCGTGTGGCCTGGAAAGTTCGTGACTGACGATTCGCTCGTTCAGGCGGTCGCGGACATCCGGCGATTGCTCGGGGGTGGCGGCGATCAGCTGTTGCGAACAATTCCCCGGCGCGGATATCTTCTGTCAACGGCCGCTGCTCCGAGCGTCCACTCCGGTTCCGTCAAGTTGTACGGCCGTGAACATGACCTCGCCGAGTTGCGAGATCAGCTAGCTGCTA
>DASXLD010000066.1:0-97882 GCA_036496385.1 Caldimonas sp.
GTCCGCCCGCAGGCAGCATGAGACGCGAGGAACGCGGCGCAACGCGCCTGAAACGCTCGAAGCGCAGGCGTCCTTACGGGTCGATGCGGTTTGACCGGCTGAACGTGATCGCGCTTTCACGTTGTTCAGACCTTCCCTAGCCGGCGAATTCAGCTACGCAGACATCGCGTTCTACATGGCACAGTTCTTCGCCGCACGTCACACCGTACCGATGACAAGCCGGTATCCGGGTCTCCTCGGGTGGCGCAAGCGCATGTCTGGTCGACCTCCCGTCAGGCTTGTCGTCACCGCAATGGCGGACTACCTCCGCGGCGAAGGTCGTGTCGTGCCCGAGATGGGTGGATGAGTTCACCGAGCCGATGGCGATCTGCCGAGCTGCTCGTCATCGCGTTCTCGATCCCGAGCTCCAGCAGCAAGAACCAGGGGCTGGCACGTGCCTGCATTGGCTCCGCGATCGCTGTGCTCGCCGCTCCCGAAGACGTTAGGAGACTTATGCTCTTCCCCCTGCGCTCGTCGTTGATCACCCTTCTCTTCCTGGTGTCGCTTCTCGCAGGCTGTGACATCGCGTCGCAAATGGAGGAGTCGGCCAGCCATGCGATACCCATCGAGGCGGAAATCGAAAGCGCCGTAGGCAAGAAACCGACCGTGATCAGCGTATCCACCGGCCCCATCCTCGTAGTGACGGTCCAGTTCTCGGAAGTGCCGTCTCTTCTCGTGCCATCGATCGAGGCCATCGCCCGCGCAGCGATCGTCCGCGAGTTCAAGAAGGAGCCCGACATGCTGACCATTGCATTCGTCTACGAGAAGCATCCGTTGGCATCTTCTTGAAGGACGGCCGGTACGCACGTCCGATCGGCTTCGCGCCAGTCACACGCTGAGGCCTGAACCTTTCATAGAGCGGGCGTTCCAAAGGAGCTTCACGCACCTTGGGCGGCTCATCTCAAGCCTCAGTATCACGAGTTCGCCAAGCAGCATTTCGCAGGAGGATTGCATGCATCGAATCATGTCTCTTCTGGTCGGCACGGCCGTCTTGGTCCTTGCGTCGGCGTCCGCGGCGCAGCAGGCGCTCGTCATCCGCCCGTTGGCCGAGCGCAAGGTTGCCGACCTGCCGAGTGGCGAGCTCTTCTGGCGCATTGAAAACTATCCCTCCAAGGAAGCCGCGCAGGCCGCAGCTGGAAGCTGGTCGCTGGTCGCCGAGGCGGCGGGCAAGGTTTGGCTCTTCACGCTCGGCCCCCGAGGAGGGTCGTCACCAGGAGGCACGAAGGTGACCGAGGTCGGGCCGATCGCCCGCGTTTCTGCTCCGCAGTACCTGCTTCGCATCAACGAGGCGAGCGGGCCGCCCGGAAGCGTCACCCCGGTGCACAGCCATCCCGGCTCCGAAGCGTTCTACGTCCTGGCCGGAGAGCAAAGCATCCGCGGTGCCCATGGAACCATGGTCGTGAAGGCCGGTACACCGGAGCCAGGCCATGGCGCCGCCATGCCGATGCAGGTCTCCAGCAGCGGTTCCAGCGAGCTTCAATCGCTGGTCATGTTCGTCGTCGATGCCACCCAGCCGTTCTCTTCCCCGGCGTCGCTGCCGTAGGCCAAGGCAGAGCGAGTCTTGGCGCGGCCGACGCCGGAGCTACTGCGGCGTCGCGGTGACGTAGGCCTTGCGGATCAAGCGGCCGCAATAGACCGAAGAGATCGCCCCGGCCGTGGCATTGCGCGCCAGCACGCCGTAGAGAGTTTTGGTGTGATCGATCCAGGGATAGAAGCCGAACGCGCCGGGGCTGCTGAAGGCGCCGTCGCCGACTGCAGGGTCGTCCTCGACCCAGTGGCCGATCGAGTAGTGCCAGCTCTCGCCCGGCGGGCTGGGCGTGAACTTGGCGTTGCCACAGGTCGCCGGATTGGTGCAGACGGAGTGGGTGCCGAGCACGTCGTGCATCGTCAGGTCGCCGCGAACGATCTTGCGCAGCAGCGCGGCGTAGTCGCTGGCGGTCATGGCCATGCCGCCGGCGAGCTGCGGCTCGAAGTAGGTGAAATTGATGTCGTTGCCGACCTGGCTGTGGATCTCGGTCGCGAGCCCGATGTTGTCGAGAGCGCCGAGGCCGTTGAGCGACGCATGCTTCTGCATGTGGCCGCCGCTGTAGAAAAACTGGCCGACATCGGCCGCGTTGAGGTTGCCGTTCTGGCCCATGTCGACGCACTGCTGCACCGTCTGCGTGGTCATCGGCATGCAGCTCAGGAAGCTGGTGTAGCCGCTCTGGAAGTTGAAGAACTGGATGTCGCTGGCGCTGAGCACGCCGCCGGTGCGCTGCACGAAGTAGGTCGAATAGAACCACTTCGACGCCGAGGCGATGCTCATCTTGGTGGTCGCGGTGTAGACCGTCGGGTCGGTGCTGCTGTTGACGCTGCCCGAGACGAGCGCGCCGCCGGCGTCGCCGATTTCCCAGTAGAACGGGCGCACCGTGGTGCAGGCGTTGCTGGTGCTGTTCGCCGTGGCCGTCGCCGCGGCGGCGGCGGTGGTGGGCGGCACGGGCGCGGGCGCCGCAGCATCGCTGCCACCGCCGCCGCAGCCGGCGACGAGCAGCGCAGCGAGCACGCCGATCGCAGGCATCGCCGGACGCGAACGGCGCGCAGCACGAAATTTGCAACTCATCGAAGGGACTCTCCAGAAGGGACGATGGCGTCCGGGAGCGGTCGCGGAAATTCGTCTGCGCCGCTGATGCCGTTGCGTACTGTTGCGGGCGGCAAATCGGATGCCGCGACGGTCGGGGCAGTCGGCAAGCGAATCGCCAGCTCGACTCCAGACCTTGCGCCACCACGGGAAGGGCTTGTATTGTATTCGGCAGCAAGCTTGCAGGGGTCGCTGCCACTTGTCGCAAGATTTCGGCGCGGTAAAGGTCGGTGAAGTCCCCGGTCTGCTGAAGTCAGGCACCACGAACACAGCCACATGTCTGCTCTCGAAACTTTCATCGAACACGCGGCCGCGTGCACGCGTGATCGCCCCGATCCTGCCGATTGCGTGCTGACGCTCGCGCCGTTGATGCTCTCAATGATCGACGGTGCGCCCGGATTTCTCGAGCCACGGCACTATCGGGATCATCCGGGTCACTACTCGCGCAACCTCGTCTACGACGCACCGGACGCAAGCCTGTCGCTCTACACCATCGTCTGGTCGCCGGGCCAGTGGACGCCGGTGCACGACCATGGCAGCTGGGGCGTGGTCGGCGTGCTGGAGGGAGTGCTCGAGGAGCGCAGCTACGTCCGCCTGTCACCCGATCGCGGCGCCGACGAAGGCATCGATCTCGTTCGCGGAGGCGTCATCCTGCTCGGGCGCGGAGCCGTCACGACCTTCGTCCCCAACCCCGATCACATCCACGTCACCGGTGTTCCGCTCGAAAGGTCCCGCGCCGTCAGTCTGCATCTCTACGGCCGAATGATGAACAGCTTCAACACCTATGACGTTGCCGCGGGCACACGGCGGCGCGTGACGGTCGACCACAACGAAAGCTGAGTCGGAACAAAGAAGCACGCGTGGGAGAGTTCACCGTGGAAGTATTTGTATTTGCCCGACCTCACGCTCGTGCCGGCGCGCAAGACGATGTTCGCCAGGCGATGCAGGAAGTACAGGCCCCGACATGGAAGGAGCCGGGCTGCCTCGCCTATCCGGCATTTCGCTCGGTCCGGGACCCCAGCGAGTTCTACATCCACTCCCGCTGGCGAGATGTTGCGTCGTTCGAGCGCCATGCCGAGCTGGCTCACACCGTGCGGTTCGTGGAGCGCGTCGCGCCCCTGCTCGACCACCCGTTCAAAGTCTCTTTGGCAGAACAGCTGTGGTAATCGTTTCGACAACTGCAATCCCAGGCAGCTGCCTCTGCGGTGGTGTCCGCTTCGAAGTGGATCCGCCCTTCATTCGAGCCGGACACTGTCATTGCTCCAGGTGCAGGAAGCACTCGGGAACGTTCGGACTGACGCAGGTCCGCGTCGAGCGAAAGCAGTTCCGCCTGCAAAGCGGCGCGGACTTGATTCGGGTGTTCGGCAAGAACCAGGGTGCGGTCAAGGCGTTCTGTTCCGTCTGCGGCTCGAGCCTGTTCGGCGGGACCTGGCCCGACGGTCCGCAGGTCTCCATTCGCATGGGCAGCTTCGACGCCGACCCTGGTATCCGTCCGCAGTTCCATACCTACATCGGATCGCGCGCTGCCTGGGATGAGATCATCGATGACTTGCCGCAATTCCACGATGCCTGGACAGCAGGCCACCCTCCACTTGCCGAAGGAGTTCCCGACATGCCCGGAACCGTTCGTCTGCACCGCGTTCTCCGTGCCAAACCGGAAAAGGTCTATCGCGCCTTCCTCGATGCCGGCGCCATGGCGAAGTGGCTTCCGCCCCATGGATTCGTCTGCAAGGTTCACCACCTCGACGCAAGGGTGGGCGGCGGCTTCAAGATGTCGTTCGAGAACTTCTCGAATGGCCAGACCCATTCCTTCGGCGGGACGTATCGGAAGCTGGTGCCGGGCGAGTTCATCCAGTACAGCGACAAATTCGACGATCCGAATCTTGCCGGCGAGATGCTGGTTTCGGTCACGTTGAAGCCCGTTTCCTGCGGCACCGATCTCAGCGTCGAGCAATCGGGGCTGCCTGACGTGATCCCGCTCGAGATGTGCTATCTGGGCTGGCAGGAATCGCTCAGCCAGCTCGCAAACCTTGTCGAGCCCGAGATCGCGGGCTAGGGATCGCATGCCGGACCCCAACTTCACCCCGCCGCAAGCGGAGGTTCGCGACACTCCCAAGCCCAAAGGTTCGGCGATCAAGGGGGTTCTTGCCGGCCTGGCGGTCGATGTCGCTGGCACCGTAGCGTTCGGCGTCCTCCTGAGCGTTACCTACGGTGCCATCCTCGCCGCCTCGGGGCAAGGCGAACAGGAAATCCGGGCCGCACTCGCCGAAGGCGACTCGAATTCCATCTTCACCGCGATCGGTGTCGTCGGCGGCTGCGCGTTCTCGATTCTGGGTGGCTATGTCTGCGAACGTGTGGCGCGGCAGCGCAACTACCGTGCAGGAGCGGTCCTGGGCGGCGTCAGCGTGGCGCTCGGCCTGGTCCTCGGGGCTGTCAGCCTGCCGTGGGCGGAAAACCTGCTGCTGGCGTTTCTCACCGTCGGCTCGGTTCTGCTCGGCACGCGCCTCGCTCTGGAACGCCACCCGCTCTAGACGTGCGGCGCCAGCGAATTCGCGCCGGTAGGCATACTGATGTCGCGAATCCCGAAAGTTCCAAGACCGGAGACAAACATGCGCCTGAACACCACCGTTGCCCTGGCGCTCGCCTTCGTGGCCGGGCTCGTCGCTTCGCCTTTCGCGCAGCACGCCCTCTCCGATGCCCGCGCGGAAGCCGCGCCGCTCGCCCCGGCGATGATCGACCTGATGTCGCTCAAGCACGGCGATCTTCCGGCGACTGCCAATCCCGAGATGAACGCACGCGGTCTCGTCACCACCGACAACGCGACGATCGGCATCCAGTCGGGCAACGTCGCCAAGCACATGCATCCGAAGACCGACGAGATCCAGTACATCATCGAAGGCAGCGGCGCCATGTGGCTCGGCGGTGAACGCAAGGAATTCAAGCCGGGAACGTTGATCATCATTCCGAAGGGCACCGCTCATGGCGGCACCCTGGTGACGAGCGGCCCGGTCAAGGCGATCGCGATCAAGATTCCGCCGCAGCCGAAAGACGACGTGGTTCTCCTCAACTGAGCCGACACGTGCGGCCACGTCCGCTCGAGGTTCCTCCATGGCCCGCGAAGTTCACGGCTCTCCGTCCTGGCGCGAGAACGTGGAAGCGCAGAACTTTCCCGCCGCCGAGTCCTACCTCGGTCTGATCTGGCCGCCGAAGGAGGTCAAAAGACTCGTCGCCGCACTGAAGGCGGCCAAGCCATCCCAGTTCAAGGCGAAGGACATCTTCCGTGCTTCCAGGTTGTCGTTGCTCGGGGTCAGCAACCATCACGTCGAGAAAGACCGTCTGAGGATCCGGCAAGGGATCGCACTCTCCCCGATCCTTCTCGTGCGCGATGAAGCCAACGCAAGAGTCGTGATCGCCGACGGCTATCACAGACTGTGTGCGGTGTATGGCTTCGACGAGGATGCGCTCGTGCCGTGCCGGATCGTCTAGAACGCGGCGCTCGACGGCCACCGCCTCAATGCCCGCCCAGCCTCAGCTCGAGATCCTGGCCGTTGATGAAGTCGCCCTCCGGCGGCACCGTCACGGGCCGGTCGAGAACGCCGCCGAGTCCGAGCTTGGCCGCCTGATCAGGAGCGATGCGGATCGAATACTTGCCGGGAATGACCTGGTGCAGCAGGTAGTAACCGTCGGGTGAGCTCTTCGTCGTCATGACCACGGCGCCCTTGTCGTCGACGAGTTCGAGACGCGCGTCGCCGATCTCGCGGCGGCCGGCCTTGTCGAGCAGATAGACGGTGCCGTCGATCTCGGAGGTCGCGACGACCGGAAATTCGATGATGTCGACGACGCCCGGTCGCGGCAGCACGCGAACGCCCGGCGTCATCGGCCTCCACTGCGGGTCTTCGAGCGTATCGGGGTCGAGCGCGATGTCGGTGTACTGGCCTGGAAGCAGCCGCCCGATGAAGTCGGTGCCGCTGCTGTCGGTGCGGCTCGGGTGGCGACCGCCGCCGTTGAAGATGAATCCGGCGTTCGAGATCAACTCCTCGTCGGGGTCGCGAACGCCGTTCATGTTGCGGTCGACGAAGGCGCGCGCCGAGACCGCGCCGGTGCCGGCGAGCGGCTGCGCATCGACGAGCCAGGCGCCGCTGCGCGGCTCGCGGCCGAGGGCGATGAAGAGTTGAACGCCGATCGTCAGCTCGTGATGGCTCGAATAGCTGGTGCTCAGCCCGAGCCCGAAGCGACCGAGGTTCTTCGTCAGGCCGAGCGAGCCGAGCGTGAGCGGCGAAGACGTCATGGAGCGCGTGATTCCGGCACTGATGCGGTAGGCGTCGCCCAGCGCCCGATCGCCGGTGAGCGCGAGGCTTTGCACCAATGGGTGCGGCGCCAGCTCGTAGCCGACCTGCGCGTTCAGGCCGACGTCCATGACGCGGCGGCTGAGTTGCAGGACGCCCTGCGTCGTGCTCACGCCGGCGGTATCCTGCCAGTCGAGGGTGTTCGAGACCGACGTTCCCTTGATCATCGTCGAGACGCGAGCCGAGACGTCGATGTTCTCGCCACCGCTGATGAGCTGGTCGCGTTGGGCGTTGAACGCGAGCGAGAGCGGCGGCAGCTTGTCCGCCTTGTAGGCGCCGACCGCGCGCACCGTGTCGCGAAAGCGGATGGCCTGCGACTCGGCGTCGAGCACGTCGCTCTTGAAATCGCCGTGCCGCTGCAGATGCGTGAGGTCGATCGAATAGCCGCCCAGGCGCGTCTTCGCGTCGAACTCGGCGAGCCAGCCGTCGCCCTCCGACTTGGTGAGCTGGGCGCTGAGGATCATCGACTCCAGGTAGCTGCGCACGCCGAGCTGGGCGTAGGCCATCTCTTTACCCGTCGTCAGGTCGGGCTTGCGCACCAGCGCGCCATTCACGGAGACGGCGCGGGTGATGCCGACGTCGACCTGGGCGACGTTGCGCGTGCCGCCGGTGACGATCTGCGAGGTGCTGCCGTCGGCGCGCTGCCCCACCACCGAATAGAACACCTCGCCCGGCTTGACGATCGAATGGTCGAGCAGGAAGCTGCGCCGCTCGACGCGCACCTGGCCGAGGGGGCCGTTGAAGACAAGGCGGAATTCGTTCGGCCCGAACGACAGCGGCAGGTCGTCGAACGCGTATTGACCGTCGCTGCGCGACTGCTGGTAGGCCACGAGCGCGTCGTTGTAGTAGAGCGTGACATCCCAGCCCGGCGGCAGGTTGCCGCGCAGGTTTTGTCGGTCGAAGCTGGTCGGCTGGTCGAGCGGACGGTTGCTCACCGACACGCCGTTGCCCGTCGGGCTGCCGATCATCACGTTCGGAACGCTCGGCACGGTGATGCTGCCGATCGCAAACGACCGCGCGTGCAAAGGGCCGAGGAGCGCAGCGTCGGGGTCGTGCCGGCTGAGGGTGAGGCGAAAGTTGGGCGCCGAGATCTGGTCGGCGGTCAGCGTCTGCGTGCCGCCATGCAGCGAGACGTAGGCCGCTCCCTCCATGCCGAGCAGGTCGCCGGTGTAGTAGCCGGTGTACGTCAGGTTCGTGTCGTGGTGCTGGTGACCGAGGTCGGCCTGGTAGCCGAAGGTCTGGTCGATGAACGGGACGCCGACGATGCCGATCGGCGTCGTCACGTGCGGGTAGCCAGGGTCGTCGCCGCTGCCGCCGAGCGCGCGCAAGCGAGCGCCGTTCTCCTCGCGCTCCAGGCGCTCCTGCAGCGGCAGCCGCTCGCGCGGCTTGACGTCGAGCTCGAGCCGCGACAGCTGGACGGCGAGATCGAGCGGCAGCCAGTGCGCGAGAAGCTGGCTCGACACGTAGATGTCGTCGCCGATGACGGTCGCGAGGCGAGGCTCGAAGCTCTTGCTGCGCCCACCGACGGTCACCAACGACTCGTTGACGTCGAGCGCGAATTCGTGGTCCTCGCGGATCACGAAGCCGCTCGCCTTGCCTTCGCCCGGGTACACCGTGATCGCGAGGGTGAGCAGCCGCGCCAGCTCGCCGAGCGGCAGCAGGATGTGGCCGTCGTCCTGGTAGGCGGCGAAGCTGTCGGAAAGCAGGTGGCCGTCGAGCCGCACCTCGAGGACGAGCAGGTTCAGGTTCGCCTCGGTGCCGCCCTGGATGCGCGCCGCGACCGGCAACAGCGGTTGCGCCCGGATCGGTGCCGGGAGGACGAGACATAGCGCCAGACACATGGCTCCGAGGACAGGCCCCGAAGCCGACCATGGAGGATGCGTTCGGCCCGGCGACCGCAGCTTCATTGGCCACAGTCTGTGATCGCGCGAGCCCGCGCGATCGCTGGAACAACGGGCGGGAAGGCGCCTAGAAGCCGGTTGCGCCGGTCGCGGTCAGGCGGAGATGCGCTCTATGCGGATTCAAGGGACAGCGATGCTCGCTTCGGCCAGCAACTTGCCGCCCGCGTCGGCGCGCTCGCGAAAGCTCACCTGCAGGCTGCCGCCGGAAAGCGTCGCGCCCTCGGGCAGCCGCAGCGGCATGCGGGCCCGGCGGAGCGGATTCGGAACGTAGACGGCGACGCCGCCCGCTTTCGCCACCTCGACCGGCGTGCCGCCCTTGGGCGTGAAGGTGACGACGAGATCGCCGTAGACCGAGCGGTCGCCGGACCGGTCGATCTCGAAGGCCAGCGACACCGGCTCGGCGCCGGCCGGCAGCACCGCGAGGCGGGCCAGCGCAACGCTGGCCTGGGTGTCGCCCTGGCGCACGATCACCGGAATCGACGCACCGACGAGCGCCGTCAGCGTGACGCCGACCTTGCCCGCATCGGTGGCGGCCTCGATGCTGCCGCTGCCGACCGGGTCGGCCACGCGGTCGATCTGCAGATGCGATCGGTATTCGCCGGTGGCGAGGTCGGCGGGCTTCCTCAGCAGCATGCGAACCGTCTGCGACCCGCCAGGCGGGATCGTCACCTGTCGCGGCGAGAAGCGCACCATCGAATCGGCGAACTGCTCACCCGGAAGCGGCGGATCGGCCGGCGAGAAGTCACCCGTCTCGCTCATCCTTCGGTTCACCATGCTGAGGCGATAGGTCTCCGGCGTCTTGCCCTGGTTGATGAGCTCGAGCTGCGCCGCGCGCTGGTTCTTGTCGAACACGATGCGGGTCGGAAAGAGCATGAGGTCGGCGAGCGCCGCCTGCGATGCCATCGACAAGGCCAGCGCGCCGAGCCACAGGCACGCGCGTCGAATCGGGGTCGGCGATTGCATTCGAAAGCTCTCGGGGATCGGAGTGTGGGTCATCGCCGGCCAGGATTCCATTCAGTAGTTCACTGTGACGTTGAATGTTGCGGTGTAGCTGCCCGGCGGCTGGGCAGCGCCGACGACCAGCGTTGCTCCGATCATGATCATCTGCGAGCCGGCGCCCGACAGCGTTCCCGTCGGCGGGCTGCTCACGAAGCTGTTCAGCGCCATCGTGTGGAAGCCGTCGCTGAGCGACACCGTGTCATAGGGCGGCAGCGTGATGGTGTAGGTGGCGCTGGCGGTGCCGCTGACCCGAAACGACGCTGCCGAGTAGGTGGATCCCTGGCCGACGAGCACCACGCCGCCGCTTTGCGTGCGCAAGCCGCCGGGGCTGATGGTGACGGTGCCGCCGCCGCCGGCAATGAAGTTGCCGAACGACATCGCCGCGACGGGGCTGATGCTCTGCGAGCCCGCAGGTGCCGGCGCTCCGGCAAGGGCCAGTGCCAGCGGCACGGACCCGAAAGACAGGCGACGGTGTCGCGCTGCGCTCACACGGCTTGCATCTGTCTGTTTTCCTGCGACCCTGCACCTGCCGCGGTGGCGAGTGGCCACCATCGACGGACGCGAATGTAGCAGCTCAGAAAAAAAGCGATCGCGGGGCAGTGCTGCCCCGCGATCGCCCGCCCCGCTCGGTGCCTCAGTTGTAGGCGACCGTGACCGAGAACGTTCCCGTGTAGCTTCCCGCTGCCTGGGCGACTCCCACGTGCAGCGTGCCGCCGACGTAGAAGGTCTGCGCGCCGGCCGTTCCGGCCGTGCCGGAGAGCAGCCCCGCGCCCGCGGTTGTCGCGATGTCGCTGGTCCACGTGTCCACCGTCATCGTGTCGGTGCCCGCGTCCGCGATCGTCGCGGCGCCGACCGGCAACGTGATGGTGTACGTGAAGCTGCCTTCACCGGTGACATTGAACTGCGCCGAACTGACGGTGCCTTTCTGGCCGCCCGGTTGCGTGACCCCGCCGCCGGTGGTCTGCGCTCCGGCACTGTCTCCGTCGACGAGGAGCGTACCTGCCGTCGCGCCCGGCACGACGTTGCCGAACGCCAGGGCACGCGCAGCGGCGAGCGTGATCGGACGGACGACGTTGGCGGTCGCGGTGCCGGTCGCCGTGGCGCTCGACTGCGCGAACGAGGCCGAAGCACCGGCCACAAGCCCGGCCGCGATCAACAGCCGAAGCGAAAGTCTGCTGATTCTGTTCATCACAAGAATTCCCTTCCAAGGTTGATCGATCAGAAGCCACGAATCGATTGGGTTGCCTTGACGGCGCTCATGCTGGTCATCGCCGGACGATCGATGGCTTCCAATCACCCGCCGTGCAGAGCCCGTGGTCTGCATCGCAAAACGTTATCGGAGGTCGTCTCGGGAACTGAAGGCGAAATCGGTGTGTGACGCAGTTGGCTAACGACGGCACAGCGCCCTGTTGCCGACCCTTCTTTTCGCCAACGTGCGCGAGCCGTCCACCGTCGCCAGTGGCGGCAAGTCGCCACTCGTGCGATGCGTCATGCCCGCTCCGAGGGTGCGCAATTGCTCACGCCGAACAGTCGGCCGCTCCGGGCGGCGCGTCGGATCGTCGTGTCCGGCACCTAGTATTGCGAGCCCTCACGCTGCCGATCCAAAGAACCCATGAGCTCCCCCCGCGCAGCCGCGAGACGCGACGAAAGCAGTCCCTGGCGCATCGCCGCGGTCGCCGTGCTCGTGGTCGGAGTGCTCTGGGCGGGGCTCTGGGGAGCCATCCAGGTCAGCGACGAGGGCCGCGTTCCCTCCGAGCTCGCAGCCGCAGCGCAGCAGCCGGGCGACATGGTGTGCTCCGGTGGCTCGATCATCCGCGGCGACGGCTCGTTCTTCGCGTCCTTCTTCAGCAGCGGGCGCTTTCGCTGCGCCGCCTGGCGCATGCGCAGGTCTCGTGTGGACCCGGCGACCGGCGCCACCGACTGGCCGACGTCGCCGCGGCGCTGACGGTCGCGCCGGGGCCCCGACACGTTTGGACACCAGAAACGCCGTCGCGCCGCGAACGCCTTCACGAGCGTAGCTCTCCCTCCGCGGCACGCCGCAGCTGCTCGTTGACCGGGTTGGCGCGAACGAAGCTGGCCCGGAACGGCTCCGGCACCTGCGTTTCCAGGGTCCGCCGCAGCCACTGTGCGCCGCGCGAGAGCGCGGCGCGGGCCTCTCCTTCGTCGCCGGCCAGGCGCCAGGCTCGCCAGGCGCAGAGCCATTGCTCGGCGGGATAGAGATCGCCCGGCATGACGTCGTCGCCGATGGCGACGCAGGCCCGCGCGTGCGTTGCGGCGTCGTCGGCAAGGCCGGCGTCGACGGCGAAGCGCATGGCGCGGATGTGGCCGGCGAGCGCCGTGCCGGGCAGGCCGAAGCGCTCGCTCTCGGCGACCACTTCGCGCGCGACGTCGAGCGCGGCCGCAGCGTCGAGCGATAGAGCGTGGTCGAGCGCGATCGAGGCGCGCAGCGTGCGCCGGCCGCCGGCCGGCATCGCCGCGCGCGCCTCGGCGAGCAGCTCGCGCGCGCCGCGGCCGCTGGCGATGCGCATCCGCGCCCGCATCTGCAGCGCCTTGGCACGGATCCAGTCGGGCGCCCCGGCGGCGAGCGCGGCGTCGATCTCGCGCTGGGCGCGTGCATGCTGGCCGAGATGGATCCAGCCGCACGCGACGTGGCAGCGCACGAGCGGCTGCCACGCCGCGAGCTGGCCGTCGGCGGCGGCGAGCGCCGGCTCGATCCAGTGCAGCGCGTCGGCATAGCGGCCGCAGTCGCGCAGATTGTTGTGGAGCTCGATCGGCAGCGAGGCGCCGCAGCCGCGCGCCTCGTCGTGCGCGGTCGCGAGGCGCAGGGCCTCGTGCAGGAGATCGATGGCGCGGCCCATGTAGCCGGCGGTCGCCCAGCTGATCGAGAGGTTCGCCTGCACCGTCACGACGTCGCTCCAGGCGCCGATGCGACGGCCGAGGTCGATCGCGAGCTTGTGATACGTGCGCGCCTCGCGGCCGCGGTCGGCGTTGTCGAGAACGATGGCGAGATCGCCGTAGAAGTCGAGCTTCTCGGAGTCGCTGGCGTGCTCGGCGAACCACGGCTGCAGCTGCTGCATGAGCGCAACCGCGCCGTCGAACTCGCCGCAGAAGTGGAGGATCTGGCCGAGGCGTTGTCGCGCTTCGACGGCGGTGGCTTCGTCGGCGGCGGCGTCGGCGAGGTCGATCGCCTGCTGGCAGAGCCGCTTCGCGTTGTCGACGTCGCCCTGCTCGTGTGCCCAGACCGCGCGCGTCGCCAGTGCCACGCCGCGCTGCTGCGGCGTTCGCGCTGCGGCTTCGAGGCGGTCGTAGATGGCGGCGTCGAGGCCGCCGCGGTCGGAGGCCCAGAGCGCGTCGACCATCGCCCGCACGGTGTCGAACTCGGCGGCATCGCCGTTCTCGGCCTCGATCTGCGCCGCGCGGGAAAGGAACGACGCTTCCTCCTTGCGCCGCATCGCGTGCCGCGCCGCCGCCGCGGCGGCATGCAGCGCGGCGCGGGCGCGCTTCGGCTCGCCGGAGGCGATCCAGTGCGCGGCGACTCGCGCCGGTGCCTGCTCGCGCGCTTCGAGAAAAGCGGCGACCGCGGCGTGCGTGTGCGCCGCGATCGGCGCCGGAATGCCGGCCAGCGTCGCCTCGAGAACGAGGTCGTGGGCGAAGGCGAAATCGCGCAGGACCTGCGCTCCTTCGAGCTCGTGCCAGGCATCGGTCAAGGCGAGCGCGCGCGTGCCGAGCACGTGCTCGGCGAGCTCGATCGAGAAGTCGACTCCCGCCACCGCGGCGACGCGAGCCAGGCCGATCGCCTGCGCCGAGAGCTGGCGCAAGCGCCGATCGATGAGGTGGCCGATGCTCGGCGGCCGCGGCAGGCCGGCTTCGAGCGAGCGCGCGCCGGTGACGATGAGGTGCTTCAGCGTCTCGAGCGCGTACATCGGATTGCCGCCGGTGTGGCGGACCAGCAGCGGCGCCAGCTCGGCGGCGTCGTAGTCGTCGAGGCCGAGCGAAGCCACGAGCTCGTGCATCGCCGAGTCGTCGAGCGCACCCAGGGCGACGAACTCGACCCGGCGCGCCTCCTCGAGCGCCGCCGAGAGCGCGTCGACGGTCGGCTCGCCTTCGGCTGGGCGCTGCGCGAAGCCCCAGCGCAGGTCGGCCAGGCTCTCGGTGAGAACGAGCTCCTGCAGCATCTCCAGGCTGGCGCCGTCGGCGAAATGCAGGTCGTCGATGACGAGCGCGTCGAGGCCGCCTGCCTGCGCGTCGCGCAGCAGTGCCTCGAGCGCAGCGTGCAGCGTCGGCCGCTCGCCGGAAGCACCGTCGCTCGTCGTCCGGAGCGGGATCTCGGGCACGACGCGGGCGAGCTCGCTCCTCTGCGCCGGGTCGAGCAATGCCACCCGGCGATCGATGACGGCGCGCAGCGCGCGGCCGAGGCTCGCATACGGCACGCCGGCATCGCCCGGGCGTGCGGCGACGACGAGCACGCGCGGCGATTCGTGGCCCGCTGCCACTTCGGCCGCGAGCTCACCGATCAGCCGCGTCTTGCCGAGGCCGGCCTCGCCGAGCAGCCAGAACGCCCTGCGCGCGGACCACGCCGCGTGCAGCGCGCCGCGCTCGCGATCGCGGCCGACCAGACGCGGCGGCCGCAGCAGGCTGATCGGAATGTCGCGCCGGGCGACGCCACGCGTACTCGCGGGAGCGGCGCGAATCGTCTCGAGCAGCTCGCGCGTGCGCGACGATGGTGTTGCGTCGTGCGCCGCGGCGAGCGCGGCGGCGAGACGTTCGTAGACCACGAGCGCCGCGGCGCGCTCGCCCTGCAGATAGCACAGGTGCATCAGCCGGCGCGCCGCCGCTTCGTCGAGCGCGTCGGCGGCGACGAGCCGTTCCGCCAGCGCCGCGGCATCGCCGAGCAGGCCTTCGCGTTCGAGCGCGTCGATGCGCGCCTCGTCGCGCTGGCGGCGGCGCAGTTGCAGGGCCGCGCGCTGCGCGTCGAGCCAGGCGTCGAGCTCGCTGCAATCGGCGTAGTGCAGGCCGGCGAGCAGCTCGCCTTCGCCGTCGTCGAGGTTGTGGCTCACCTGCGGCGCCAGCGCGAGCAGCTCGGCGCCCTGGACGACGACGTCGGCGTCGAGCCCGCGGCGGAGGCGAAAGAGCCGCTGGCGCAGCGCATTCCGCGCGCTCTCCGGCGCCTGATCGGGCCAGAGCAGGCGCAGCAGGCGTTGCCGCGGCGTCGGCCCTTCGATGGCGACGAAGGCGAGGAGCGCCGAGTCGAGCGGCGCCAGCGGACGGACGCCGCCATCGGCGCGACGGACCGCGGCGCTGCCGGCGAGCAGGAGATGCAGTCCCGAAGCCTCTCCGCCCTCGGTACTGCTGCCGCCACTCTTCGTCGCCGTCTTCCTCACCCTGCCTCCGGATGGCCCCGGGTCGCGATCTGATGCGATCGCCGCCGGCACGTCAACCGGCGGCATCGCGCATCCACGAATCCCAGGCCTCAGGGCACGAGGCAACCCGACTGATCGACGCCGGCGACGACGCAGCCGCCGACGATCAGGTTCTTGCTTTGGGTGCAGAACTTGGCGCCGCCGCCGAAGGTATTGGTCGCATTCAGTGCCGGCCCGAACACAGCCGCCTCCCACACCGAGTCGATCGCGAAGTTGCCGGTGTTGTTGCTGAAGACCGTGTTGGTGACGAGACCGGCGGGCGGCACGTACTGCTGGTCGGTGCCATCGCCGACCAGCAGCGGAGCGACGTGGCGCGCCTGCTGGTGAATGCTCGGATCGATCGGACCGCAGTTCAGCGGGCCGATGCCGGCGTCGCCGCCGGCGTATTCGATGACGGCGTGATCGATCTGCGAGCCGTTGCTCGTGATCAGCCACAGGCCGGCCCAGTCGCCGGGAGCCGGCGGCGTGCCGCCCGGGATGAGCGGGAGCGCCAGCGCGGAGGTGAACACCACCGGATTCAGCGCGGTGCCGTGGACGACGAGCGCGGCGTTCTTGTCGTGGGTCTGGCCGACGTCGCCAAAGCCGACGAGCGTCGGCGCGGTCGAGGCACGCTCGAACATCAGCACGACTCCGGCCTCGAGCGTCAGCGTGACGTTCGGGACGAACGTCGGCGCGAGCCCGCCGACGTGGACGCTGTCGGTCTTGAAGTGGATCGGCACCGGCGTCGTGATGGTCAGGTTGTCGAAGATGTTGGCGTTCTCGACCACCTTGATCTGCTCGTTGACAGTGCGCCGGATCGAGGTCAGGTTGGTCGGCACTGAGCCGAGTGCCATCGCCGGCATCGCCAGCATGGCGTCGCTCTGGTCGTCGATCTCCAGGATGTCCGAGCCCGCGGTGAAGGCGGCGTCGCTGAAGTAGATGCCGACGCCGGCAGGAGCGCTGATCTTGACGTTGTTGACGGTGAGCGTCGGGTCGGGAAGCGCGCCTGAGCCGTTCATCGAGATGACGGCGTTGAGCTGCGAGCCGCCGACGTTGCCGCCGCCGGAGATGACGGTGTTCTGCAGCGTGATAAGCGAGTTGGCGTTGAACCCGCGCAGCCGCCCCCACGACGGGGTCGGGGTGCCGTCGACGCTCTGGAAGGTGACGAAGCCGGTGGCCGGATCGGTGCCGAGGGCGGAAAGGACGGCGGTGCCGGTGCCGGTCGCGTCGCCGCGGACGTCGATGCCGGCGCCGCTCGCCAGCTTGACGATCGCGCACGGCTGGATCACGACCTGCGCCGGCGCGACGATGTTGATCGGGTTGGCGACGAGATGCACCGTGCCGTTGCCTGCCCAGACCTCGCTCGCCACGACGTTGGTCGAGTGCGTGACGACCGTCCCGTTCTCGGCGCCGCACGCCAGGCCGGTGTCGGTCGAGCAGATCACCTGGACGGTCGACACGTCGGACGTCGTGTTGCTGCCGCTGCCGCCGGCGACTACGCAGGTCTGTGCCGGCGAGACGGGCTGCGCGGCCACGGCCACGTGCCACTGGGCGGTCGTCAGCACCGGGATCGGAAACGTGAACGCGCCGTCGCTGCTCACGCCGAGGTCCGTGGAGGCGCCGAAGGCATTGAGGAACAGCCGTAGCGAGAGGCCCGAGCCGGCGAGGCCGGTGACGGTGCCACCGATGAACGGTTCGGTGATGCAGCTCACCTGCACACTGGTCACGTTGGCGGTCGGGTTGGATCCGCTGGCGTTGCCCACGTCGCAGTCTTGGCGCGGCGCGAGCGGGTCCAGGAACACCCTGACCAGCCAGCTGTCGGTGTTGGCCACTGTTCGCGTGAAGGTGAACGTTCCGTCTGCCGCCACCGTCATGGTCTGGCCGAAGCCGGGGGGCTCGCCGTTGATGTCGAGCTCGAGCTGAACGCCGCTGCCGGCGAGGCCAGCGACGCTGCCGCCGACGGTGTACGTCGTCGCCGTCGTCGTCGTCGTCGTGGTGCCGTCGTCGCCGCTGCCGCAGGCGACGAGGACGAAGCCGACGAGAGGCCAAAGGTGTCGGAGGTGACGCATGTTGAGCTCCTGCTGTGGCGTTGGTGTCGGTCGGATCAACCGTGTCGGGTTTTTAGGAGCAGGGCGTTACGCAGCCGTTATGCGGGCGCCCACGACGTCGGCGCCACGGTGTCGGCGCCACGGTCTATGCTGGGAGAAGATCCGCGGAGACGCCATGACGTTCGTTCGCAATTGCTGGTATGTCATCGCCTGGGATCACGAGGTGCCGCCCGACGCGCTCTTCTCGCGCACCGTCCTCGGCGAGGCGATCCTTCTCTATCGAACCGAAGGCGGCGCCATTGTTGCCCTGCGCGACCGTTGCTGTCACCGGCTCGCACCGCTCTCGAAGGGGCGGAGGGAAGGCGACTGCGTCCGCTGCGGCTACCACGGCCTGCTCTTCGACGCGACCGGCCGCTGCGTCGAGATCCCCGGCGCCGAGACGGTCCCGGCGAAGGCGCGCGTGCAGCGCTATCCGCTGGCGGTGAAGAACAAGTGGGTGTTCGTCTGGATGGGCGATCCCGCGGCCGCCGATCCGGCCCTGCTGCCCGACAACTTCTCGTGCGACGACGCCGGCTGGGACTACGTTCCGGGCTATCTGCACTACGCGACGCCGCAGCAGCTCATCTGCGACAACCTGCTCGACTTCTCGCACCTCAGCTACGTGCACGAGAAGACGCTCGGCGGCTCGACGGCGATCGCGCGGGCGCGCGCCGCCATCGAGGCGGTGCCGCGCGGCATCCGCGTCACGCGCAAGGTGCGCGACGTGCCGCCGCCGCCGTACTACCGCGCCGTGCGCGAGATCGGCGGCCATCTCGACCGCTGGTTCATCTACGATTTCGTGCTGCCCGGCACCTTGCTCATGCATTCGGGCGGGCGGCCAACCGGCGACCGCGAAGACGACATGAGCCGCGCGGTGCGCCTGCACAGCTGCCAGACGGTGACGCCGGAAACCGAGACGACGTCGCACTACTTCTTCCAGCAGTCGCGCCGCGTCGAGGACGGCGATCACGCCATCGCCGAGGCGCTGCACCAGGCGCTGCTCGTCGCCTTCGAGGAAGACCGCGCCATGATCACGGCGCAGAGCCGGTCGATCGCTGCCGACCCCGACGCGCCGATGTTGCTGCTGGCGATGGACGCTGCGGTGGTGCGCTTTCGCAGGCTCGTCGCCGAGACGATCGCCGCCGAGCAGCCCGATGCTGCCGCAGCGCGTCCGGCGCGTACCGGGCCGGCGGCGCGCGCGATGGCCTGAATCGCGAGATGCTCCGCTGCAGGCAGGCGAACGCCGGCGCGCGCCGGCGCTGACGCCTCGGCCACGGCGGGCGCGCCGTCAGCGCGCGGCGAGCGCGGCCGGCCCCTGCCAGTCGCCGCCGAGGGCCTTGATGAGAAAGACCGCCGTCAGCAGCCGCTCGCCGGCGAGTTGCGCCGACAAGCGCTCGGCGTTGAGCAGCGCCTGCTGACCCGCGATGACGTCGAGGTAGGTCGTCGCGCCGCCTTCGTAGCGCGCGTTGGCGAGATCGAGCACGCGCCGCGCCGTCGCGACCGCGGTGCGCGCACTCGCGTTGGCGCGCTCGAGGTCGGCCAGGCTGGTGATGCCGTCTTCGACTTCCTGCATCGCGCCGAGAACGACGCGACGGTAGTTGCCGACGGCGGCGACGTATCCGGCCTGCGCGAAGTCGACGTTGGCGCCGAGGCGGCCACCGCTGAAGAGCGGCTGCACCGCCGCGGCGCCGAGCGACCAGACCAGGCTTTGCGCCTCGAACAGCGTCGACAGCTGGCGGCTTTCGAAGCCGATGCTCGGCGCGAGGACGATGCTCGGGTAGTAGGCGGCCTTGGCGACGCCGATCTGCGCGTTCGCCGCCGCCATGGCGCGCTCCGCCGACGCCACGTCGGGTCGCCGCTGCAGCACGTCGGAAGGCACGCCGAGCGGCACCGGCGGCGGCTCGAGCTCGGCGATGTCGGCGCTGAGCGAGAACGACGGTGCCGGCGTGCCGACGAGCGCGGCGATGGCGTGCTCGTAGATGCTGCGCTGGCGGCGCAGCACGTCGACCTGCGTCAGCGTCGTATCGAGGAGCGCCTGCTGCTGCGCGACGTCGAGGCCGGAGGCGGCACCGAGGTCGTGCCGCGTGCTGACGAAGTCGAGCGAGCGCCGCTGCAGCGTGATCGAGCGGGCCAGCACGTCGAGCTCGATGTCGGTCGCGCGCAGGTTGAAATACGCGGTGGCGAGGTCGGCACCGAGGAGCAAACGCACGTTCTCGAGGTCCGCCGCCGACTGCTCGGCGCTCGCCTGCGCGCCCTCGACGCTGCGCCGGATGCGGCCGGCAAGATCGATCTCGTAGCCGACCACGAGCGCCGGCACGAAATCGCTCTGCACCGTCTCGAAGTTCGGCGACGTGTAGCTGCTGAGCGGCCGGTTCGTCGACGTCCGGCTGCGCGAGGCGCGCAGGCCGAGGCTGGCGCTCGGCAGCAGGCCCGCAGCGGTGGCCCGCTCGACCGCGCGCGCCTGCTCGAGGCGCGCCCCGGCAACGACCAGCGAGGGGCTTTGCGCGAGCGCCTGACGTTGGAGAGCGTCGAGGCGGGCATCGCCGAAGCGTTCCCACCACGGTCCTTTCGGCGCGGCATCGTCGGGGACGGCGGTCCGCCACGGCGCCTCGACCGTCCAGGCCGGCGGCGTCTCGACGGCCGGCCGCACGTAGTCGGGGCCGGCGACGCAGCCGGCGAGGAGCGCTGCACCGGTCATCGCAGCGATGGAGCCGCCGCTTCGTCGCGACCGTTTCACGGCTGCGTCTTCCCGCCCGCCAGACCGCTGGCGCCCGAAGCGACGGCCGCGGCGTCGTCGGCTCCGGCGTTGACCTTCACCGGGTCGCCCTCGGCGAGCGAGTCGGAGGGGTTGACGACGAGCCGGTCCTTCGGGCCGATGCCGTCGAGCACCTCGACCGATTCGCCCAGGTTGCGGCCGAGCGTGACGGCACGCAGATGAACGCGGCTCGACGCATCGACGACGGCGACGCGCGTGCCCTCGGCGCGAAAGAGCAGGACATTGGTCGGAATGACGAGCGTCGAGCTCGCCGCCAGCGGCAAGGCGACCTGGACGTAGGCGCCGGGCAGGAGCGCACCCTTGGGGTTGCGCAGGTTGATCTCGACCTGCATCGTTCGCGACGCCGTGTCGATGGCGCTCGCCGTGCGCGCCACCTCGCCGGGAAACGACTCGCCGCGCAGCTCGGACTGCGTGATGACGATCTTCTGCCCGGGCTTGACGAGCTGCGCGTAGGCCTGCGGCACGTTGACGTAGACGCGCAGCGGATCCATCTGCGTCAGCACGAAGAGCGTTCGCCCGCCGGAATCGATGAGGTCGCCGACGTCGACGCTGCGCCGGGTGATGACGCCGGCGAACGGCGCCGTGACCCGGGTGAAGCCCTGCAGCTGGCGCAGCCGCTGCACGTTGGCATCGGCGGCGGCGAGGTTGGCCTCGGCCTGCGATGCGGCGCTGCGCTTCTCGTCGAGCTCCTGCTGCGCCACGACGTCCTTCTTGCGCAGCGCTTCCCAGCGCTCGACGGTGCTCCTCGCCAGGCCGAGGCTCGCGACCATCTGCTGGCGCGCGGCGACCGCCTGCGAGAGCTGCTGGTCGACCTCGGGCGATTCGATCTCGGCGAGCAGATCGCCCTTCTCGACGTGGCTGCCGATGTCATGCGCCCAACGCTTCACGTAGCCGCTCGAGCGCGCCGCGATCGGCGCCTGTTGGTAGCCCTGCAGCGTGCCCGGCAGGGCGAGCGTCTGCGCGGCGCCGCCGACCTTGCCGAACGTCGTCTTCGCGTACTGGATCGATTGCTCGCCGGTGCTCGCCTCGAGCGCCCGCGCGTCGGCGATGCGCATGAATACGGTTCGGCCGGCGCCGAGCGCCAGCAGGACGAGCACGACGAGAGCGGTGATCTTCGCGCCACGCATGACACGAGCTCGCTCGGCCGGCGTCACGGTGGCGGCGGCGGAGGTCGGTTCGGCAACGGAAGGTTCGCTCATTCGATCAGGCTTCCTGCAGCGCCGGCTCCGGCGAGTCGTGATCGCCGCCCGGGCGCGCCGCGCGGCGTCGCGCCATCCGTTCGTGAATGGCGGCGAAGACGACGGGGACGAACAGCAACGTCGACACGGTGGCGAACAGGAGTCCGCCGATCACGGCGCGGCCGAGCGGCGCGTTCTGCTCGGCCCCTTCGCCGATGCCGAGCGCCATCGGCATCATGCCGATGATCATCGCCAGCGCCGTCATGAGGACCGGGCGGATCCGGGTCGAGCCGGCGTCGAGCGCCGCGCGCGCCGGCGAGGCTCCCTCCTCGCGACGTTGCCTCGCAAACGACACCAGCAGGATGCTGTTCGCGGTGGCGACGCCCATCGTCATGATCGCGCCGGTCAGCGCCGGCACCGAAAGCGTCGTCGCGGTCACGAACAGCATCCAGGCGATCCCTGCCAACGCCGCCGGCAGCGCGGCGATGATGATGAGTGCGTCGATCCACGACTGGAAATTGACGACGACGAGCAGGTAGACGAGGACGATCGCCATCGCCAGGCCGACGCCGAGGCCGACGAACGAGGCTTGCATCGTCTGCACCTGGCCGCGAACGACGACCGAGCTGCCGCGCGGAAGATCGCCGCGCACCGAATCGACGAGCGACTGGACCCGCGCAGCGACGTTCGCGAGATCGGTTCCCTGGACGCTCGCGAAGACATCGATCGCCGGCTGGATGTTGTAGCGCGACACGACCGCCGGTTGCACCGCCGGTCGCGCCTCGACGAGATTGCCGAGCAGCTGCGGTGACGCCGTGCCGCCCGTGCCCGAAGACACCGGCGTGTTGAGCAGGGAATCGAGCGAGTCGACGCGGTACTGCGGCGTCTGCACGGCGATCGAGTAGACGACGCCGTTTTGCGGGTTGAGCCAGAACGCCGGCGCCGTCTGCGAGCTGCCGGCGAGCGAGACGAGCACGTTCTGGCCGACGTTTTGCGCCGTCAGGCCGACCTGCTGCAGGCGCGAGCGATCCATCTGCAGATCGACGGCCGGTGCGTCGAGACGCTGGTGGACGTGGACGTCGACGGCGCCGGGGATCTGCTGCATCTTCTTCACCAGTCGCGCTGCGATCGTCGCGTTCGCCGCCTGGTCGTTGCCGGCGAACTGGACGTCGATCGCCGCCGGCAGGCCGAAGTTCAGGATCTGGGTGACGATGTCGGCCGGCTGGAAGAAGAACTCGGTGCCGGGAAAGCGCTTCGGCAGCTCGCTTCGCAAGAGCGTCACGAACTCGCGCGTGGGCCGGTGTCCTTCCTTCAGCGACATCAGGATCTCGCCGTCGAGCGTGCCGATCGTTCCGGCGTTGCTGTACGAGAGGTTGATGCCGCTGTTCGGCACGCCGAGGTTGTCGAGCACGGTGTCGAGCTCGTCCTTCGGGATGAGTTGGCGAATCGCCGCCTCGACGCCGTCGGCGAGGCGCGCCGTCTCCTCGATGCGCGTCCCTGTGGGAGCGCGCAGGTGCAGGCGGATCTGGCCGGCGTCGACGCTCGGGAAGAAGTCGCGGCCGAGGACCGGATAGAGCAGGCACGAGAGCAGGCAGAAGGCGAGAAAGCCGGCGCCGAAGACGCCGCGCTTTTCGAGCAGCGCTGCCAACGTGATCGTGTAGGCGCTGCGCACGCGCTCGAACTGGCGGTCGAACGACCGGTAGGTGCGTTGCAGGAGACTCGACCGCGCGCCGCTCGCCGCTGCCGCGTGGGCGCGGCGCATGAGCAGCATGACGAGCGTCGGCACGAGCGTGCGCGAGAGGAAGTACGACGCGATCATCGCGAAGACCACGGCCTCGGCGAGCGGCACGAAGAGGAAGCGCGCGACGCCGGTCAGGAAGAACATCGGCACGAAGACGATGCAGACGACGAGCGTGGACACGAACGCCGGCACGCCGATCTCGCCGGCGCCGACGACGATCGCCTGCTCGAGCGGCTGGCCGAGATGGAGATGACGCTCGATGTTCTCGATCGTGACGATCGCCTGGTCGACGAGGATGCCGACCGACAACGCGAGCCCTCCGAGGGTCATGAGGTTGAGCGTCTCGCCGAGCGTCTGCAGAGCGAGGATCGAGGCCAGGATCGAGAGCGGGATCGTCAGCGCGATGATCAGCGTCGAGCGCCAGTTGCCGAGGAAGAGAAGCACCATCGCCGCGGTCAGGCCGGCGGCAATCAGCGCCTCGCTGACGACGCCCTTCACCGCCGCCTTCACGAACACCGACTGGTCGAACAGCAGCGTCAGCTTCACGTCGGCCGGCAACAGCTGCTGCACGCGCGGCAGGAGCGAGCGCAGGTTGGCGACGATGTCGAGCGTCGAGGCGCCGCCGTTCTTCAGGATCGAGAGCAGGACGCCGCGGGCGCCGTCCTTGCGCACGATGTTGGTCTGCGGCGAGAAGCCGTCGCGCACGTAGGCGACGTCCTTCAGGTACGTCGTCGTGCCGTTGCTCGTCTTCACCGGCAGGTTGTTGAGGCCGGCGATGGCGTCGGGCGAGCCGTTCATCGTCACCGCGTACTCGGTCGGGCCGAACTTCGCCGTCCCCGAGGGCAGGATCAGGTTCTGCAGGTTGACGGCGTTGACGACGTCGGCCGGCGACAGGCCGCGCGCCTGCAGCGCCGGCATGTCGAGGTCGACCGAGATCAGCCGGCTCTTGCCGCCATAGGGATACGGAATGGCGACACCGGGAATGTTGATCAGCTGCGGCCGCACCGTGTTGATCGCCAGATCGAACACCGCCTGCTCGGGCAGCGTCGGGCTCGACAGGCCGAGCTGCACGACGGGGATGCTCGACGCCGAGTACTTGATGATGAGCGGCGGCGTGATGCCGGGCGGCAGCTGGCGCAGCTGCGTTTGCTCGATCGCGACGACCTGGGCGATCGCCGTCTGGATGTTCGCCGTCGGCTGGAAGAAGACCTTGATCACGGCGATGCCCGGCAGCGAGGTCGACTCGAGGTGCTCGATGTCGCTCACCGTCGTCGTCAGGCTGCGCTCGTTCTGCGCCGAGATGCGCAGCCCCATCTCCTTCGCCGGCAGCCCGCCGTAGTTCCAGATGATCGAGATCACCGGGATGTTGATGTCGGGAAAGATGTCGGTCGCCATGTTCAGCAGCGCGAACGGCGTGGCGAGGACGATCAGCATCGCCATCACGATGAACGTGTAGGGGCGCTTGAGCGCCAGCTGGATCAACGACATCGGGGCGGACCGAGACACGGAGGCGAAGACCGCATGATATTCAGGGTGCCGTCGCCGACCGGCGTGCGCCGATGACCTTCATCGGCGGGCCGTTGTCCGCAGCTCGTCCGCAGCCGGGAGGGAGGCGCTGCGGATCAGCGCGCCAGGCGCGGCTCGGTGTCCGGGCCGGCGCGGGCGAGCTGCATCAACGTCAGCGGCCCCGCGAGACCATCGGGCGTGAGGCCGTGGGCCAGCTGAAAGGCCGCGATGCGGCCGTGCAGCGCGTCCTTGCCGGGCGCAAGCCCTGCCCCGCCGTCGATGGCAGCGAGCCGCTCGGCCACCCACGCCGCGCCTTCGACGGTGCCGGTGGCCACATCGCCTTCGCGATAAGTCAGGGGGGCGCGCCAGAACGTCGCGAAATCACCGCGCCAGACGCGGGCGAGCTCGGCCAGCGGGACCATGACGTCGGCGCCGCCGAGGTTGAGCGTGGCCTGGTCGCCGCCGGCGCCGATCAGGAGCGCATGGGCGACGCGACCGCGCTCGTCGACCAGCCTGAGGACACCGGGCCGGTCGAGCTGGCGGATGGACGCGATCCCGCCGCGGATGCGAAGGCAGCGCAGCGAGCGGGCGAGCGCTGCAGCGCACGGCTCGCCAGGCCCGAGCGTGGTGTCCCACAGCCCCGCGAGCCGGCGCAATGCCGCTGTCTCGTCGGCGGCCGCCGGCGCGAAGATGGCATCGAGTGCAGTGACAGGGATGGCGGGCTTGGCCGCGGCCGCCGTCGTCGGCAGCGGAAGGACCGCCATCGCGGTCATGGCCGGCGCGGCGTTGCGCGGCGCGGCGACCAACGCGGCCGACGGCGGCACCACCGACGCGGCAGCGGCGTCCGGTGCGATCGCGGCGACGGTCGCGAGTGCCGGTGGTCGCGGGCTCGCCGTCGCGCTCGTGAGCGAGGCGGCGGACACTCGCGCCGCGATCGCCGCGCTCCACAGCGTCTCGAGGCTCGGCGCCGCCAGCATGCCGACCACGAGCGCGACCGCGGCGACGCCGGCCATCGCCCATGCGCGGCCGGGCCTGGCCTGTGCCATCGGCTTGCGCACTGGTGGTCCGGATGCGTTGCCGTACACGTCGTGCAGGGCCCGCAGCAGGACATGGCGGTCGACCAGCCGGTTGCCGGCCGACATGGCGTTCGCCAGCGCCCGGTCGCAGATCACGTTGATGCGTCGCGGCACCCCTCCGCTCAGGCGGTGGACGAGCCCGATCGATTCGCCGTCGAACGGCATCGGGCCGCGCAGTCCGGCAACTGCGAGGCGGTGCGCGATGTAGCCGGCGGTCTCGCTCTCCGAAAGCGCCGGCAGGTGATAGCGCGCGACCACGCGCTGCGCCACCGGCTCGAGCTGCGGCTGCTGCAGCATCTGCCGCAACTCCGGCTGGCCGATCAGCATCACCTGCAACTTGCGGCCGCTCGAATCGAGGTTGGTCAGCAAGCGCAGCTGCTCGAGCACGTCGCTCGAGAGCGCCTGCGCCTCGTCGATCACGATCAGCGTGCGCCTGCCCATCGCATGCGCGAGCAGAAGGTGGCTGTGCAGCGCGTCGATCATGTCGATCGGCACCTGGTCCGGAGGCGATTCGAGGTGCAGGTCTTCGCAGATGCGCGCGATCAGCGCCTGCGTGTCCAGCTTCGGATTGACGACGCTGGCGACGTCGAAATTGGAGGGCAGCTCCTCGAGGAAACGGCGCCACACCGTGGTCTTGCCGGCGCCGATCTCGCCGGTGAGCAGCACGAAGCCGGCGCCGCGGTTCAGCCCGTAGTTGAGCAGTGCCAGGGCCTCGCGGTGCTTGTCGCTCATGTACAGGAACCGCGGATCGGGAGCGATCGAGAACGGCTCCTGTTGCAGTCCGAAGAACGACTGGTACATGCGGCGGAGCATACCCGCGGAGCCCTGCCGAGAGTCCGGCGCAGGAGTCGACCGGAAGCGCGCTATTGCCACAACGGCGCAGCGTTGAAATTCGCCCCGGTTGCCGCCCCGAGCCGACGAGCGCACCGGCCGTATGGAGGAAGCGCGAAAGGCGATGCTTCCGTAGACTCGGGCCGACATGCGTGAGCCTGCCGACGACGTCCCTGCCGAAGGAGGCGATCCTGATCCCGCCGACCCCTGGGCGCGCCAGGCCCAGACCTTTCCCCGCCTGAGCGAGGAGATGGTCGAAAGAGTTTCGCGGTACGGCGAGATCGAGGCGCTTGCGCCGCACGCGGAAGTGTTCTCGCGCGGCGACCGCGGCCGCGACTTCTTCGTCCTCCTCGAGGGCACGATCGAGGTCTACGAGCGCGACGACGACGGCAGCGTGCGACCGGTTCGCTCGCAACTCGCGCGCGAGTTCACCGGCGAGCTCGACCTCTTCAACGACCGCGCGATCCTGGTCAACGGCCGGGCCGGACCCGAGCCCGCGCGCGTCGTCCGGATCAAGCGCGCCGACTTTCGCCGCATGGTGCAGAGCGAGCCCGACATCGCCGAGATCATCATGCGCGCCTTCATCCTGCGCCGGGTCGGCCTGCTCAGGCATGGCCAGGGTGCGGCGGTGCTGATCGGCCCCGCGCACAGCGCCGACACCCTCCGGCTGCAACAGTTCCTCAATCGCAATGCCTATCCGCTGCGCCTGTTCGACACCGAGCAGGACGCCGATGCGGGCGGCTTCCTCGAGTGCTTCTCGCTCAGCGCCGCCGAGCTGCCGGTGATCGTCCTGCCCGGTCACCGGGCGCTGCGCAACCCGACGCTCGCCGAGCTGGCCGACGCGCTCGGCATCACCGAGGATTTCGACCACAGCATGGTGTTCGACCTCGCCGTCGTCGGTGCCGGACCGGCCGGGCTGGCAGCCGCGGTCTACGGCGCCTCGGAGGGATTGCAGACGATCGTCCTCGAAAGCATCGCTCCCGGCGGCCAGGCCGGCACCAGCTCGAAGATCGAGAACTACCTCGGCTTTCCGACCGGCATCAGCGGCCAGGCGCTGGCCGGCCGGGCGCAGGTGCAGGCGCAGAAGTTCGGCGCCCGACTCGCAGTCTCACGCGCCGTCACCGCGCTCGATTGCGACGACGAGCCGTACCGCCTCGCGCTCGACGACGGCGCCTCGATCCGCGCCCGCGCCATCGTCATTGCCACGGGGGCCCGCTACCGCAAGCTCGCCGTTCCGGGCTTTGAGCGCTTCGAAGGTCAAGGCATCTACTACGCGGCGACGGCGATGGAAGCCAACCTCTGCCGGGCGGCCGAGGTGATCGTCGTCGGCGGCGGCAACTCGGCCGGGCAGGCGGCGGTATTCCTGTCGCGCAGCGCCCGCCACGTTCACGTCCTGGTGCGCGGCGCCGGCCTGGCGGCGACGATGTCCGACTACCTGGTGCAGCGGATCGACCGCTCGGCGCAGATCAGCCTGCACACGCATTCCGAGATCGTCGGCCTCGAGGGCGAGTCGGCGCTGTCCGCGGTGACGTGGCGACACCGGCAAAGCGGTATCGAGACGAGAAGGCCGGTGTCGGCGGTCTTCGCCATGATCGGCGCCGAGCCGAATACTGCCTGGGTCCAGGGCTGCCTCGAGCTCGACGCGCAGGGCTTCGTCGTCACCGGCGACCACGCCGGCCACGGTGCCGATTCGCCGTATGCCACCTCGCGCAGCGGCGTCTATGCCGTCGGCGACGTTCGCTCGGGGTCGGTGAAACGGGTCGCCTCAGGCGTCGGCGAGGGTTCGGTCGTCGTGCAAGCGGTGCATCGCTTCCTCCACCCGCCCGGGGTCTAGGATCCTGTCAGGCAAGCGCGAGGAAAACCTGCGGTGTGACGACGCGGCCACGCATGGCGCGGTCGCGCAGCAGCAGCTTGTCGGCAGTGACGAGGACGAGATCAGCGCGCGCCGCCAGCAGGTTCCACAGCATCTGGTCGCCGGGGTCCGGCGCGGGCGCCGAGACGGCCGGCGCGATGACCTCGGCGCGCTCTTCGATCCGGCCGAGGAGCGCCTGCATGGCGTCTTCTGCGAGGCCATGCAGCGCCTTCAGCGGCGGTCGGCCGAGCACCTCGCGGTATTCGGCCAGCAGCGGCAACGAAGCGACGAACGGCAGCTCGCCACTCAGCATCTGCCGCAGGATCGCCGCCACCGGCAGAGCATTGCCGGACACCGGTAAGCCAGCGACGACAACATTGGTGTCGACGATGACGGCCGGCTTCACGCAAGCACGATGTCGCCCATCTCCGGCACAGAACATGGAGCGCGCTGCGGTGCGAGTCAGCCGACCGCGATTCAGAGGGCGCAAAGCCCCCGCGCCACGAAGGCCGGATTCTCGAAGCCCGGCTTGCCGTAGCGCAGTGGCGCGCCAGCGAGATCGGTGACGGCGCCGCCGGCCGCGGCCAGCACGCCGTGGCCGGCCGCGATGTCCCATTCCATCGTGCGGCCGAAGCGCGGATAGAGGTCGGCTTCGCCCGCCGCCACGAGGCACAGCTTCAGCGAGGAGCCGATGGCGCGGCGCGAGGCGACGAGCCGGTCCTGCAGGAAGTCCTCGAGCAGGACGGGATCGCCGTGAGAGGCGCTTGCCACGACGGTGTGCCCTTCCGGCGGGACTGCGCGGCAGCCGAGCGACCGTTTTGTGCCGCGACTGCGGACGTAGGCGCCGCTGCCCGTCGCACCCGCATACAGCTCGCCGAGCGCCGGCGCGCAAACGACCCCGAGCACCGGGAACCCGTCCTCGATCAGGGCGATGTTGACGGTGAACTCGCCGTTGCGCTTGATGAATTCCTTGGTCCCGTCGAGCGGGTCGACGAGCCAGAACCGGTGGCCGATGACCGGCACGAGCCCGGCCGCCACCGCCTCCTCGGCAACGATCGGAATGCCCGGCGCGAGCGCCTGCAGGGAACTCACGATCAGCGCCTCCGCGCGTTGATCGGCCACGGTTACCGGCGACGCGTCGTCCTTGGCGCTGACGCCGAAGTCGGTCGCGTAGACCTCCATCACGACGCGACCGGCGTCGAGCGCGATGGCCTCTACCCGTTCCAGCAGTTCAATGCACGACAGCGCCAAGGCGAGCTCATTCGGGGGGCCCGACCCATTGTCGCCGCGCCGCGCGCTCAGGCGGTGACGTTGAGCAGAGCGCCCGGGTCTTGGCGCGTCGGCGTCGTCGTGACCACTCCACCGCCACCGGGCACTGCGGGCGGATCGCCGCCGTTCTTCGGCAGGTGGCTGGTGAAGACCTGCACGAACGCCGCGCGGGCCGCGGCAAGGTCGCCGGACGCGAGGGCGGTGCCGAGCTGGGCGAATGGCCCGTCGTTTTGCGCGCCACGGTCAGGTGCCTTCGCCTTGAGCGCGGCATAGGCTTCGGACGCAGCCCCGAGGTCGCCGGCCTTGAGTGCCTGGCCCAGGGCCTTGACCGACGCGCGGCGCTCGGACGCCCTCGGGGTCGTGTGATCGGCCGAGGTCGGACCCAGGCCGCGGATCTGCATCGTCATGACAGGACTCCATCCGCTGCGCAACGCAGCGTGCGCTTCACTGTGCACCTTGGCGACGCCCGTCCATCGTTCGAAATGCACCGTGGACAGGCGCCAGTTGCGGCGTCGCGGCGGCACTGCTGAAGCTGGGCGAACAGGCCGGAGCGCCCGCACCCACCTTGAGCAGTGGACACCGATTCGAGGGGGTTCCGTCCAGGCCTTCCGTCCCCCGACAGGACGGGCCGCGCGGGATACTCGCAAGGGGCCGCGAGAGCTCGGGAGGCTGCATGAAGCGGGAGGATCGCCCGGAGATCGTCTCCGACCCGAGGTCGGACGGGATGGCTGCGACGGCCGCCCCGGCGACGCTCACCCACCTGCAGCGCCTGGAGGCCGAGAGCATCCATATCCTGCGCGAGGTGGTGGCCGAGTGCGAGCGGCCGGTGATGCTCTACTCGATCGGCAAGGACAGCGGCGTGATGCTGCACCTGGCGAAGAAGGCTTTCTACCCGGCAACGCCGCCGTTCCCGCTGCTGCACGTCGACACGACGTGGAAGTTCCGTGCGATGTACGAGATGCGCGAGCGCATGGCGCGCGAGACCGGCATGCCCCTGCTCGTGCACCGCAATCCCGAGGCCGCCGCGCTGGGCATCAACCCGTTCACGCACGGCTCCCAGCTCCACACCGACATCTGGAAGACCCAGGGCCTGAAGCAGGCGCTGGAGCTGCACGGCTTCGATGCGGCCTTCGGCGGCGCGCGCCGCGACGAGGAGAAGTCGCGCGCGAAAGAGCGCATCTTCTCGTTTCGCAACGCCCAGCACCGCTGGGACCCGAAGAGCCAGCGCCCCGAGCTGTGGAAGGTCTACAACGCCCGCAAGCACGCGGGCGAGTCGATCCGCGTCTTCCCGCTCTCGAACTGGACCGAGCTCGACATCTGGCAGTACATCTACCTCGAGGACGTGCCCGTCGTGCCGCTCTACTTCGCAGCGATGCGGCCGGTGGTCGAGCGCAGCGGCACCCTGATCATGGTCGACGACGAGCGCATGCCGCTCGCGCCCGGCGAAGTGCCGGCCATGCGGAAGGTGCGCTTTCGCACCCTCGGCTGCTATCCACTCACCGGCGCCATCGAGTCCGAAGCCGCCACGCTGCCGGCGCTGATCCAGGAGATGCTGCTCACGCGCACCTCGGAGCGCCAGGGCCGGATGATCGACCACGACGCCTCGGCCTCGATGGAGAAAAAGAAGCAGGAGGGCTACTTCTGATGGCCCACGTCTCCGACCTGATCGCGACCAATATCGAGCGCTACCTGGCGCAGCATGAGCAGAAAAGCCTGCTGCGCTTCATCACCTGCGGCAGCGTCGACGACGGCAAGAGCACGCTGATCGGACGGATGCTCTACGAGGCGAAGATGCTGTTCGAGGACCAGCTCGCGGCGGTCGAGGCCGACTCGCTCAAGTGGGGCACCCAGGGCGGCGAGATCGACTTTGCCCTCCTCGTCGACGGCCTGGCCGCGGAGCGCGAGCAGGGCATCACGATCGACGTCGCCTACCGCTTCTTCTCCACCGACCGGCGCAAGTTCATCGTCGCCGATACCCCGGGGCACGAGCAGTACACCCGCAACATGATCACCGGCGCGTCGACCGCCGACCTCGCGGTGATCCTGGTCGACGCGCGCAAGGGCGTGCTCACCCAGACGCGGCGCCACAGCTGCCTGGTCGGGCTGATCGGCATCCGCCCGGTGGTCCTCGCCGTCAACAAGATGGATCTGGTCGGCTACTCGGAGGCGGTCTTCCGCGAGATCGAGCAGAGCTACCGCTCGTTTGCTGCCCAGGCCGGCCTGCACGACGTCACCGCGATGCCGCTCTCGGCCCTCAAGGGCGACAACATGCTGGAGCCGAGCCCCCGCATGCCGTGGTACCGCGGGCCGACGCTGCTGGGCCATCTCGAGGCGGTCGAGCTCGACGAGACGCGGCAGCAACAGGGAGCGTTCCGGCTGCCGGTGCAGTGGGTCAACCGCCCGCATCTCGACTTCCGCGGCTTCTGCGGCATGGTGTCGAGCGGCATCGTCAGGCCGGGCGACCGCATCCGCGTCCAGCCGTCCGGCCGCGAAAGCCGCGTCGCCCGCATCGTCGGCGCGAGCGGCGACCTGCCGCTGGCAGTGGCCGGTCAGTCGATCACGCTGACCCTGGCCGACGAGATCGACGTCTCCCGCGGCGACGTGATCTCGGCCGCGGCGGAGCCCGCCGAGGTCGCCGACCAGTTCGAGTGCACGCTCGTCTGGATGGCCGAAGAGCCCATGTTCCCGGGCCGGGGCTACCTGCTCAAGCTCGGTGCGCGGACGACCAACGCGACGATCACGGAGCCCAAGTACAAGCTCAACGTCAACACGATGGAGCACCTGGCGGCCAAGACGCTCGACCTGAACGAGATCGGCGTCTGCAACATCTCGCTCGACCGCGTGGTGCCGTTCGATCCGTACGCGGCCAACCGCGATGGCGGCGGCTTCATCCTGATCGACCGGATGACCCACCACACCGTCGGCGCCGGGATGCTCCACTTCGCGCTGCGCCGTGCCCACAACATCCACCTCCAGCCGCTGGACATCGACAAGGCGGCGCGGGCCGCCGGCCTCGGGCAGCGGCCCGTCGTCCTGTGGTTCACCGGCCTCTCGGGCGCCGGCAAGTCGACCATCGCCAACCTGGTCGAGAAGAAGCTGCATGCTCGGGGCCGGCGCTCGTACCTGCTCGACGGCGACAACGTCCGCCATGGCCTGAACCGCGACCTCGGCTTCACCGAGGCCGATCGCGTCGAGAACATCCGTCGCGTCGCCGAGGTGGCGGCGCTGATGGTCGATGCCGGGCTCATCGTGCTCACTGCGTTCATCTCGCCCTTCCGGGCCGAGCGGGCGATGGCAAGGGGGCTGGTCGCGGCGGGCGAGTTCATCGAGATCCATGTCGACACGCCGCTCGCGGTCGCCGAGCAGCGCGACGTCAAGGGCCTCTACGCCAAGGCGCGCCGCGGCGAGCTCGCGAACTTCACGGGCATCGACTCGCCGTACGAGCCGCCGGAAAATCCCGAGCTCATCGTCGACACCGTGCGCCACAGCTGCGAGCAGGCGGCCGACCTCGTGCTCGCCAGGATGCGCGAGCTCGGTCTGATCGACGACTGAGCCTGCGGGTCTGCATCTTCCGGAGCCCATCGTGACGCCCAACTCGATCGTCTTCATCGTCATGGACAGCTGCCGCTACGACACGATGATGGCCGCCCGCCGGCCCAATATCGACCGCCTCGGCGGGATCGAGAAGCGCTACTCGTACGCCTCGTGGACCGCGCCCTCGCACTACGCCTTCACGATGGGGATGCTTCCCCATTCGAGCCCGCGCAACGTGTTCGCGTCCGAGGTCTACAAGGAGGAGTTCCAGCAGTGGAAGACCCGCACCGGCGCGGGCGAGCTGTCGTTCAAGGACTTCCTGCCCGACATCTCGCTGCCCAAGGTGCTGAGCAAGATTGGCTATTACACCGTCGCCAAGGTGTCGATGCCGGTTCTCAACAAGTACACGCTGATCAGCCGCGACTTCGACGAATACAAGCTGATGCCGCACCACAACGACTTCGCCGGCATGGTCGAGGAGATGGAGTTCGCCGAAGACGAGCCCCGCTACTACTTCCTCAATCTCGGCGAGACGCACTATCCGTACATGCTGTCGGGCGCCGACATGCCGCACATCTCAGGCGTCCACGGCGCCCTCAAGGCGATGGCCGATCCGCAGCGGCCCGCCGCCAAGGCCGACGAGTTCTTCAGCGCGGAACAACTGCAGATGCTGCACGCCCAGCAGGTCCGATGCGTCGAATACCTCGACGGATTGATAGGCAAGCTGATGGACAAGGCTCCGGACAATACCTACTTCATCGTCACCGCCGACCATGGTGAACTATTCGGCGAGGACGGTTATTTCGGCCACGGACCGATCATGCACGAGAAGTGCTTCGAGATTCCGTTCGTGGAAGGTCGCGCGGCGGAGCGTTAGCACCAGCAGATCCGGCACCGCTGGCGCCTCGCCCGCGGCAGCCGGACAGGCGGCGCCCACGTGAAAGGTTGTCGGGAGGATTTCTTGTTGAACCGTGCGCGTTTCGCTGCTGTCCTCGTCGCCCTGCTGCTGGCAGCGTGCGGCGGCTCCCGCAGCCCCACCGGCGTCGATGTACCGCCGAACGACGTGAGCGTGTCGCAGGTCGGCCCGACCACCGTGGCGGCCGGCAGCAACGCGAACTTCACCGTCGTCGTCGCGAACGGCGGCCGCAGCTCGGCGATGGCCGTGACGATCATGCAGACGGTGAGCCCCGTGTTCACGACGTCGGTGACTTGCGTCCCGTCGTTCGGCGCGACGTGCCCGGCGACTCTGGGCTCGACGATGTCGGTGCCCTCGCTCGATCCCGGCCGCTGGCTGACCCTGACCTACGCGGTGGCCGTGCCGCTCGGCACCCGCGGCGAAGTCATCAACACGGTGCAGGTAGCGGCAACGGGCGAAACGGATCTGACTAACGACTCGGTCGCCACGACCACCCTCGCCGTCGACGAGCGCAATGGCGACTATCAGGCCTATGCGGCCGACGGGCGCCTCTACGACCTCACGATCGACTTCGACGCCCAGCAATACACCATGACCGGCAACGGCCTGAGCATGCAGCAGAGCTTCGTTGCGGGCAACGGCGAATACATCGTCGGCGGCACGTCGCGCCTGCGGGTGGCCGACGATCTCGTCGTCGGCAGCCACGATTTCGGCAGTGGCCCCACGCCCTATGTCGCAGCGCGGCGTTTCGCCACGACGCTCGTCGACTCGGCGTTCAACCTCGCGACCCGCAACGTCGCCGCCGACGGCACCGCCACGACGCACCCGGGCACGGCGCGAATCTCCGGCAACGTGCTGTCGGTCTGTCAGATCGACACCGAAGTCGACGCGCCGCAGAACTGCCCGGTGGTGCTCGCGAGCTACCTGCTGTCGATCAACGGCAACGTCTTCACCGGGGTCGATCCGAGCAACAACATCTTCACGTTCCAGATCGCGCGCTCCGGCGGATCGCTCATCCTGCTGAGCGCGGCCCCTGCCCCGGATGGCACGCAGCAGCTGCGCATCGGCCTGCAGGAATCGGCCGGCTTCTCCTGGGGCACGCTGTTCGGGCCGACCTCGACTGGCGACTGGGTGACGATGGTGCTCGACTCGACGAACATCTCGTACGCCGTGCTCGGGGCCTTCACCAACGACCAGGCCGGCCTGCAGAAGATCTCGAACGCCGGCCCGTTCGCGATGATGTCGGGCAAGCGCCTCTCGGACACCGCCGACATCTTCGTGATGCAGGCCACTCCTTTGGCGGTCATGGTCGGAGCCTTCTACGACACCGCCAATGGCACGCTGCAGGTGGCGGTGCCGTGAACGCTTCGCATCCCGACCAGCGAAGGAACTAGCGATGGTCGCGCCGCTCTTCCTGCTCGCTCCGCCGCGCTCGTACACGTCGCTCATCAACGCGATGCTGGGCCAGCATCCGCAGGCGTTCGGTCTTCCCGAGCTCTGCCTCTTCAACGTCGAGACGCTCGGCCAGCTCTGGATTCGCAACTCCGACGAAATGGGAAGCGAGGCGAAGACGCGGCACGGGCTGCTGCGCGCGGTCGCCGAGATCTACGCCGGCGAGCAGACGCTGCACAGCGTGCGCATGGCCGAACACTGGTGCGCGGCGCGCCAGCACCGCAACGTCGCGGCTGTCTATCAGGAGCTGGTGGCCAAGGTCGACCCGTTGATGACGGTGGAGAAGAGCCCTGCCTACACGGTCGACCCGAAGCGGCTGCGCGCCATCCGGCAGGCCTTCCCCGACGCGCGCTTCCTGCACCTGACTCGCCATCCCGTCGGCCAGTGCAAGTCGGTGATGAGCCTGTACGACGGCACGTTCGCGCTGTTCGTCAACTCGATCGAATTCACCGACGACCGGGCGTTCGTCGAGCCGCAGTACGCGTGGCACGATTTCAACGTCAACATCCTCAACTTCCTCGACTCGGTGCCTGCGGAACAGCAACTCCGCGTGCGGGGCGAGGACATGATGTCGGACCCGCCCCGATATCTGGTCGCCATCTGTCGCTGGCTCGGGCTGCGCACGGACAGCGATGCGATCGAGGAGATGATGCACCCCGAGCGCTCGCCGTTCGCCTGCTTCGGCCCGCTCGATGCGCTGTTCGGCAACGATCCCAACTTCCTCTCGGGGCCGTCGTTTCGGCCGCAGAAGGTGAAGATGCCGTCGTTGACCGATCCCGTGCCGTGGCGCGAAGACGGCCAGGCGCTGAAGCCCCAGGTCGTCGCTCTGGCCCGGGAACTGGGCTATTGAGGGCCGCACATGGACGATGCCGCATCGGGCGACGCCACCAGAGGGACCGACCTGCAGGAGGGCCAGCGGCCCAAGATCGGGCCGATCCAGGGCGACCCCGTCACGACCCATCCCGATCTCGAGAACCTGAGCCCGTACCAGCGCGGCCTGCGGGAGGCGCTGCTGCGCGAGTTCAAGGCGCGCAAGGTCAAGAAGTTCGTCGAGAAGCAGGTCAAGTACATCAACGCCAATCGGCAGATCGCCGAGGAAATCAAGATCCTCTTCGACGAGCACGGTCAGGCGCCCGCGAACGCCCCGATGGAGGACATCATCGCCGAGCGGCGCCAGCTCGAGTACCAGGTCAAGTGGTTCGAGGCGATGGCGCTCGAGCTGCAGACGCGGCTGTTGCGCGTGCGCGAGATCGAAGCGCTCGCCCTCGACGTGCTCGAGCGCGCGCCGGAGAAATGACCGCGATGGGCAACAGGCGGCCCGTTGGTCCGGCGAAGGGCCTGGCGCTCCTCGCCTCCGGGCTGCTCGCGGCCTGCGCACCCATCGGCCCGGACTACCGGCGCCCCGCAGTCACCGCGCCGGACGCGTGGCTCGCACCGACTCCAACGGTCGCCGGTACCCCCGCCGCTGCCGCGAGCACCGCGGGATCGGCGCGCAGCCTCGCGCCTCCGATCGACGAGCTGCCTCCCGTGGGCGACGCGGAGCTCGTCAACACCGCGTGGTGGAAGGCGATCGGGGATCCCGCGCTCGATGCGCTGATCCAGACCGCGCTCGACGAGAACAAGGACCTGCGCATCGCTGCCTACCGCATCGACCAGTTCGACGCGATGCTGCAGGTCAGCAAGTCGGCAAGCGGCCCCCAGGTCAACGTCGCCGCGCAGCGCACGCGCGATACCCTGAGCCAGAACCGCTTCGAGACGCTGAATCCCAACACCCCGCCGGTCGGCAACACGTACCAAATCTACGGCGCGATCAACTGGGAGCTCGACTTCTGGGGGCGGCTGCGCCGGGCCGACGAGTCGGCGCTGGCGCAGCTGCTCGCGAGCGAGGAGAGCCGCCGCGCCCTCGTGCTGACGCTCGTGTCGGACGTCGCCTCGACCTATGTGCGCCTGCTCGGCGCCGACCGCGACCTGGCGATCCTGCGGCGCGCGCTTGCGAGCCGCGAGGAGATGTTCGAACTGCTCGAGAAGAAGTACAAGGGCGGCGGCATCAACGAGCTGCCGGTGCTCAAGGCCCGCGCCGAAATCGAGGAGGCGCGTGCCGAGATCCCGCCCAAGGAGACCGAGATCAGCGTCCTCGAGCATGCCCTCTGCAGCCTGCTCGGCCGCAATCCGGGCCCGATCGCCCGCGACAAGCCGATCGAAGCCCTGCTCCTGCCTTCCATCCCGGGTGGCCTGCCTGCCGATCTCCTCATGCAGCGGCCCGACGTCCGCCAGGCCGAGCAGCAACTCGTCGCCGCCAACGCGGAGATCGGCGTCGCCAAGGCCCAGTACCTGCCGCACATCGGCCTGACCGCCCAGTCGGGCTTCGCAAGCGACGACCTGAGCAAGCTGCTCGACCTGGCCTCCAATTTCGGAACCTTCGGCGTCACCCTGCTGGGTCCGATCTTCACGAGCGGGCGCATCGCCGGCCAGGTGCGCGAAGCCGAAGCCATTCAGCACCAGAAGGCGGTGAGCTACCTCCTCAGCGTGCAAACCGCCTTGCGCGAGGTCGAGGATGCGCTGGTGACGAACCGCAAGACCTACCAGCGCTTCGCGATCCAGACGCGCCAGCTCGAGATGCTGCAGGAGCACAGGGCGAGCGCCGTGCGTCGATACGAAGGCGGTCGCAGCAGCTATCTCGAGGTCCTCGAGGCCGACCGCGGCATCTTTACCGCCGAGCTGCAGGCAAACGAAACCCGGCGGATGCGCTACATCGCGCTGATCGGCGTCTACAAGGCCATGGGCGGCGGCTGGAGTGTGGCCGACTACCGTGCTCCGGACCCAACACGCGAGAACGAGGCGGCTCATGAGTGAAGAGACCAAGAAGGTCGCGCTGCCGGCCTACCTGCCGCGCCGGCTGCAGGCGTTCCGCATCGTCCAGGGCGACCACACTTCCTACCTGCTGCGCGACAAGCTGCTCGACAAGACGCATGACCTCGAGCCGTGGCAGTTCTTCGTCCTCGAGGTGCTGCCGGGCTGCGACGACGTGGCGAAACTCCGCTCGGTCTTCGAGGACCGCTTCGGCCGCCAGATCACCGAGCCGGAGATCCTGAAGTTCTTCGGCTGGCTCGCCGACAACAAGCTGCTCGACGAAGAGAGCGCCGCGCACCCCCTGCTCAAGCCGTTCACCCGCCAGGGCTACGCACTCGAGCAAGGGCTGGTGAAGCCGAAGTCGTTCGAGGAGCTGAGCGCAATGATGGCGCCCACCGCCGGCGCAGCGAAAGCGGCGCCCGCCGTGCCCGCGGGGGCGCCCGCCGCGGACGACCAGAAGACCATCTCCGAGGACGCGACCCTTCCGGCCGGCATCAACGAGGTCGAAAACCTCGACCCTCGCAGCGCCGGCAGGACGATTCCTCTGTTCGAGATCAGGCCCTTGCTGGCGACGCTGCTACCGGTCGTGAGGCCGCTGCGATGGGTCGTCTACCTGATGCCGTTCCTCTTCCTGTCGGCGCTGATCCTGAGCATCCGCTATTCCCCGCTCGGCTATGACGACCTGGCGACGCTGCACGATCTCACCGACCTCGCGGTGCACGCGCTCGTCAGCCTGTTCACGATCAACATCGCCGCCGTCCTCACGCAGGCGTTCGTGGCGCAGAACTTCCGGGCAAGCGTCGGCCCCCTGAGCATCGGCTTTCGCTTCGGCTTCTTCCCGCGCTTCACGGTGCGGATCCGGCACACCGACCAGCTGTCTCGGCGCGAGCGCATGTGGCTGCACGCCGGCCCGCTGCTCATGCGGCTGTTCCTGTTCAGCGTCGGCATCCTGCTCTGGTACAACACCCGCGACACCTTCCTCTTCTTGTCGCGCGCGGGTCTGTCGGTGGCCTTCCTGTGCGCCGTGAACCTGGTGCTCGAGGGCGGCAACCCGCTGGTCAAGGGCAACGGCTATCACCTGCTCGCGGCTTTCATGAACGAGCCGTACCTGCGCGGCAAGTCGTACCGGGCTTTCCTCGACACGTTGCGCGGCGGCGCGTCCTCCGAAGCGGACCGCAACGTCCTCGCGACCTACGCGCTCGCGAACTTCGCCTACGCGTTCCTCATCGTCGCGATCATCCTGATGATCGTGACCCGGTTCCTCGCCCAACTGCAGATCGGCGGGGCGACGATCATCATCGCGCTGGTGCTCGCCGGCTACCTGGTGAGCCGCATGGTCCAGCGCTTCAAGGCGATTTCCACCGCGTACGACCGCTCGGTGCAGTTCGACCGCTGGCGCCGGCGGGCGCTCCCTGCCGAGGGCGGCGAGACCAAGCAGGTCGAGCCTGCCAAGAGCCGTACCGCGATGTACACGCGCACGGCCATTCTGCTGAGCCTGCTGCTCCTCCTCTTCCTGCCCTACCCCTACGAAGCCGGCGGCACGTTCGACATCTATCCGAGCGACCGGCAGGTCATCACGTCGGACGTCTCCGGCGTGATCGAGGAGGTCTTTTTCACGGGCAGCGAGTCGGTCAGGAAGGGAACCGTCATCGCGCGCATCGCCGCCACCGACCTGAAGTCGCAGATCGCGGTCCAGGACGCGCGGATCGCGGAGCAGAAGGCGGTGATCAAGGACCTCGAAGGCCGCCCGAAGAAGGAAGAAGTCGTCGTCGCGGAGCGGGCGCTCGACGTGGCCAAGAAACACGAGAAATACAGCGGCGACAAGGTGCCGCGCATGGAGCGCCTCTATGCCGACCACGCCGTCTCGTTCGAGGAGCTCGACGCCGCCCGGCGCGAGCACGAGGTGGATATCGACGAGGTGGCCAAGCGTGCCGCCGACCTCGCCCTGGTCAAGACCGGCGTCACGCCCGACCGGATTGCCGCCGAGCGCGCCAAGCTCGACGCGCTGGCGCAGGAGAAGGCGACGCTGGTCGGCAAGGTGCAGCGCACGGAGATGCGCATGCCCTTTGACGGCAATATCCTGACCCTCCACCTCAACGAGCGTGTCAACAGCGTGCTCGAACGCGGTCAGGCATTTGCCACCGTCGAGAACACGCGATCGGTGACGGCGCAGATCGAGGTGCCGGAATCAGAGGCAGGCCGGGTCGTGGTCGGTGCCGTGATCAAGGCGAAGCCGAATGCCTTCTTCGACCGCGCGTTCCCCGGCAAGGTGCAGACGATCGACCGCAACGTCACGGCCAAGCCTTTCGGCAATGTCGTCAGAGTGATCGCGGTGATCGACAACCCGGACGGCGAGTTGAAGACCGGAATGACGGGCTTCGCCAAGATCGAGACCGCCACCATGCCGGTGTGGAAGGCGTTCTCGCTCACGCTCCAGAGGTTCCTGAACATCCAGGTCTGGTCCTGGATCCCCTGAGCGGCCGGCGCCGCCGGAGGAGGCCGCCGCATCGCGCCCGTCGTGCTACAGCCACGACCGGCTGTGTCGGGGCGCCTTGGGCTTCATGGTTTGCGTGGACCCAGCCCGAGGTCGACCCGCCACAGGCCATCGTTGGCGGCCGGGTGCGTGTCGGTCTCCGGCACGACCCGGTTGTAGTAGATGAAGGGCCCCTGGGTCGTAACGTAGTACTCCGGATCCAGCCGCAAGCGAAACACCGACGTGTCGTTCGTCACCAAGACCGTGTCCACACGCAGCGGATCGACGCCGCTCACCAAGAGCTGGTTCGGAATGGTGAGATCGAAGAACAGGGGACTCGAACTCGCTTCTGTGAAGATGTAGGACCGGCCGTTGTGCACGAACGGCTCCGGGGAAAAGAAATACGGCAGCGCTGCGGGGCCCGTGATGGTCTTGATCACGGTCCACCTCAGCACCTTGTCCGCGCCCGGAAGCTTGCGGTAGACGAGGAGTTGCGTGCGGGACTTCGCCATCGTGAGGAAGACCATTTCGTTGTTGAATTCGGGCGCGTGCCACGCGAAGGCACTCAGCAAGTCGGTAGGGCTGAAGGTCAGTTGCTCGAGTACGCCGGTGTCGATGTCGTACAGGAAGATCTGTTGCGGGTCGGCCGGTCCCACCTGGCCCTGGCCCTGGAAGATGATGCTGTGCGTGCCCGGCACCCAGCGGCGCGAATTGCCATCGGTCAGTTGGCTGATCGGCAGCTCGTGCTCGGTGTTAATGTCGGACAGCTTGCGCCAATACAACTTGCCCTTCGGCGCCGAGACGTAGTCGATATAGACGTCCGGATCGGACGGATTTTTCGTCGCATCGGGCGACACACGGCCTGTTTGACCCGACAGGATCTTGATCGTCCAGGCGCCGTTGACCATCGACGCGATGCCCACCACAGCGGAATTGTCACTGTGCCGTTGGCCCGGGAGGTATTGCGTGTAGACAAAGCCCGAGCCGGAGGCCGACTCGAACCACTCCGGGCCGTTCCCGTAGTCGGTCGGAGCGGTGGCGTTGGTGTCGAGCAGCAGGCCATGGCCGTCGGGCGGAATGAAGTTGCCGGTCTGGGGATCGACCTGCGCAACCCACAGGTTGTTGTTGGCATCCGAGAAGACGAAGCGCGCGTTGCCGGCGCCGAAGTTGCAGGTATTGCAGGGCACGCCGTCTCGGCCCGAGTCGTATTCGTTGTCGGGAATCGCAGCGGTCGTCACCTGCACTTCCGGCCCGGGCGACAGGCTCTGGGCGAACGACAGCGACGCCGCCATTCCGAGGATCGCCGACAAGCGCAACACTGCGCGTCTGGACAGACCGCGGCCCATCGTTTCCTTTCCCCAGCGTCGAGAAGCCTCGGGCTTCATGGCTTGCGTGGACCGAGTCCGAGGTCGACCCGCCACAGGCCATCGTTGGCGGCCGGGTGCGTGTCGGTCTCCGGCACGAGCCGGTTGTAGTAGACGAATGGCCCTTGCGCGGTGACGTAGTACTCCGGATCCAGCCGCACGCGAAACACCGACGTCTCGTTCGTCACCAAGCGCGCGTCCACACGCAGCGGATGGATGCCGCTGATCATGATCTGGTTCGGAATGGTGAGATCGAAGAACTTGAAACTGGAACTTGCTTCGGTGAAGACGTAGGACCGGCCGTTGTGCACGAAAGGCTCCGGGGAAAAGAAATACGGCAGCGCTGCGGGGCCCGTGATGGTCTTGATCACGGTCCACCTCAGCACCTTGTCCGCGCCCGGAAGCTTGCGGTAGACGAGGATCTGCGTGCGGTCCTTCGCCATCGTGAGGAACACCAGTTCGTTGTTGAACTCGGGTGCGCGCCACATGAACACACCGGTCAAGTCGGTCGGGCTGGCGGTCAGCTGTTCGAGCACCCCGGTGTCGATGTCGTACATATAGATCTGCTTCACGCGATCGCTCAACTGGCCCTGGAAAACGATGCTGTGGGTGCCGGGCACCCAGCGCCGGGCGTTGCCATCGGTCAGACCGCTGATCGGAAGCTCGTGCTCGGTGTTGATGTCGGACAGCTTGCGCCAGTACAACTTGCCCTTCGGCGCCGAGACGTAGTTGATATAGACGTCCGGATCGGACGGGTTCTTCGTCGCGTCCGGGGATGCGCGGCCCGTTGCACCCGACAGGATGTTGATCGTCCAGGCGCCGTTGACCATCGTCGCGATGCCCACCACCGCGGTGCTGTCACTGTGTGGCTGGCCCGGGAGGAATTGCGTATAGACAAAGCCCGATCCGGACGCCGACTCGAACCACTCCGGGCCGTTCCCGTAGTCGGTCGGAGCGGTGGCGTTGGTGTCGAGCAGCAGGCCATGGCCGTCGTGGGGAATGAAGTTGCCGGTCTGGGAGTCGATCTGCGCAACCCAGAGGTTGTTGTCGGCATCCGAGAAGACGAAGCGCGCGTTCCTGGCGCCGAAGTTGCAGGTATCGCAGAGCACGCCGTCTCTGCCCGAGTCGTATTCGTTGTCGGGAATCGGAGCGCTCGTCACCTGCACTTCAGGCCCGGGCGACAGGCTCTGTGCGAACGACAGCGACGCCGCCATTCCGAGGATCGCCGACAAGCGCAACACTGCGCGCCCGGACAGCCAGCGGTCCATCGTTTTCGGAATCGCCCTCATCTCGCATCCCGTCCTTGGCTTGCCCCGGGCATCCTAGCAAGATCATCTCCGCAGCGAGCCACCTCGAGCGGTCGGAACCGCTCGAATCGGGGGGCTCAAGACCGGCGAGAACAAGAGTAGAAGGCGAACGCGCCGGCGCTGCTGAAGCCTCCGTCGCTCGGTCGCCGCGTGCCAGTGCTTCAACCGTGCGCGGCTGGCGGCCAGCAACGATTGATGGTGTACAAGGTGCCTCTGCCTTAGTCCTTGTCGGCGAGCGGGCAGTGCTTTCGAAGCCGAAATATCGAGGCTTGAACGGGTCCGGATGATGGGTGGCGGTCAAGCTGTCTCAAGCCGCCTGGGCATTCGCCCCGGGCTGCGTCGCGGCGACTTCCGGCGCGTCGCCCAGGGAGGCTTCGGCGACGGCCTGAATGCCTATGCGCATTCGATGGCCTGGTTCGACGGCCATCTCTATGTCGGCACCACTCGCGGCAACTTCCCCTTCATGAAGGCGCGGCTGCCGATCGGCATGGACGTCTGGCCGGTGGAGTGCCCCGAGGTCCCGTTCGACCTCGACATGCGCGCCGAGATCTGGCGCTACGCGCCGCTCGACGACCGCTGGGAGCGCGTGTTCAAGGCGCCGACGATCATCGGCAGCCACGGCAGGCCGATCCCGCGCGAGCTCGGCCTGCGCGGCATGCTGGTCTACGACGGCCGCGTCGATCAGCCGCCGGCGCTCTTCGTGACGACCTGGTCGCCCGCGCGCGGCCCGGGGCCGCTGGTGCTGCGCTCGGAGGACGGCCGGCACTTCGAACCGACCTGCGAGCCGGGTCTCACCGGCCTGCCGGTGACGACCATCCGCACCATCACCCAATTCAAGGGCCGGATGTTCACGACGCCGGCGGGTTCGCGCGGTGGCAATCCGAACGTCTCGGCGCACTCGGTCATCTACGAGACCAGCGACCCGGCGCGCGGCGGCTGGGAGCCGGTCTGCGAGTTCGGCTTCGGCGATCCGAGCAACAAGACGATCTTCGAGATGGTCGGCTTCGGCGATCATCTCTACGTCGGCACCTTCAATCTCGAGGGCTACCAGGTCTGGCGCAGCACCTGCGAAGGCGAACGCCCATACGTCTTCGAGAAGGTGATCGACAAGGGTGCGTACCGCGGCCCGCTCAACCAGTGCGTCCTCAGCATGACGGTCTTCAAGGGTGCGCTCTACGTCGGCAGCGGCATCCAGGGCGGCGGCGTCGATACCCAGAATCGGATCGGCCCGGCGCCCCCGGAGCTGATCCGCATCCATCAGGACGGCAGCTGGGACCTGCTCGTCGGCGACAGCCGGGAGACGCCCGACGGACGCAAGGTCTGCCTGTCGGGCTATCTGCCGGGCTTCGAGAATTTCTTCAACGGCTACTTCTGGCGCCTCTGCGAGCACGAGGGCTGGCTCTACCTCAGCACCTTCGAATGGAGCTCGATCCTCGGTTACGCCAATCGGAGGCGCTGGCCGGAGGCTTTCACGAACATCGTCAACCACGTCGATCCGCAGACCATCCTCGACAACCAGTCCGGCTTCGACCTCTACCGCAGCTACGACGGCGAGAACTGGGTGCCGGTCACGACCAATGGGATGGACAACCCCTACAACATGGGGCTGCGCACGATGGTGTCTTCGCCGTACGGACTCTTCCTCGGCACGGCCAATCCCTACGGACCGAAGATCATGCCCCTCGGCGGCGATCGCTACGTGCCCAATCCGCGCGGCGGTTGCGAGATCCACTTGGCGCGCCGGCGCGATCCCGCCGCATGAGCGGTTGGCTCGGCGGCCTGGCCGCGCGAATCGGCGGCCGCTTTCGCCCGGACGTCGAGTTGCCTTCGGGCACCCGGCTCGAACGCGACCTCGCCTACGGCAGCGACCCGGCCCAGCGGCTCGATCTCTATCTCCCGCCGGAGCCGACCGCCGGCCCCCTGATCGTGATCGTGGGCGGAGGAGCATGGTCACAGGGCGACAAGGCGGCGCCGGCAACGATGGCGGGCAAACTCGCGCACTGGCTGCCGACCGGGCGGAGCATCGCTTCCATCGGCTATCGCCGCCTGCCCGAGGCCGATCCGCTCGAGCAGGCCCGCGACGTCGCGCGAGCGCTCGCGTTCCTGCAGCGACGCCTGGCCGCCGAAGGCCACGCGCCACGCGACGCGTTTCTCGTCGGCCACTCGAGCGGCGCCCATCTGGTCGCACTGCTGGCCGCCGACATGAGCTCGGTCGCGATCGACGGCGTCGAGCCGTGGCTCGCCAGCGTCCTGATCGACAGCGCCGCACTCGACGTCGTGGGCCTCATGGAAGGGCCGCACCTGCCGCTGCACGACCGGGCGTTCGGGTCGTCCGAGGCTGGCTGGCGGCACGCTTCGCCGTTGCATCGCCTGCGCGGCCAACCGGCGCCGATGCTGTTGGTGCATTCGAGCCGACGCCCGCTTGCCGGCGAGCAGGCGCGGGAGTTCGCGGCCGCGGTCGTGGCCATGGGAGGGCAGGCCGAAGTGCTGTCGATCGACCTTTCCCATGCCGATCTCAATGTCGGGCTAGGGCGCGATCCGGAGTACACCGCCTGCATCGATGCCTTTCTGCGCACGGTCGTCACCGGTTTCGACGCAGCCGCTCGGCCCTCAGGGTCTTGAGCGGCGCGATCGACGGAGCCTCCCACCATGCAGCCACGCCGCGCCGCTGCCGTCCTCTCGCTCCTCGTCGTCGCCCTGCTGCACGAGGCGAGCGCCCAAACATTTTTCGAAGCGCTGAGGGCGCGTCGCGAAGCCCAGCAACAGTCCCAGCGCGACGGCGCGACACAGGCGGCCGACGGCCTCGACGCCGGCGAGGGCTCGGCCGGCAAGTTCGCCCTGCCGCCGGGCGCCCGCGTCGACCGTGACGTCGCTTACGGCAACGATCCCGCGCAACGCCTCGACGTCTACATCCCAGAGAAGGCCGCGCGGGCGCCGATCCTCCTCATGGTTCACGGCGGCGCCTGGATGCTCGGCGACAAGGGCAACACGAACGTCGTGGCCAACAAGGTCGCGCATTGGCTGCCCAAGGGCTACATCGTGGCATCGATGAACTACCGCATGGCGCGGCCCCCGCAGCCGCTGGACCAGGCCGACGACGTGGCGCGCGCCCTCGCCTTCGTCGAGAAGCAGGCGACGACGTGGGGCGGAGACCCCGACCGACTCGTCCTCGTGGGGCATTCGTCTGGTGCCCATCTCGTCGCCTTGCTCGCGGCCGATCCGGGGATCGCCTCGCATCAAGGCGCCCGGCCCTGGCTCGGCACCATCGCCCTCGACAGCGCCGCGTTGAACGTCGTCGCCATCATGGAGAGCCGGCACCCTCGCTTCTACGACCGCGTGTTCGGCGACGATCGCACCCGCTGGATGCGCAGTTCGCCGTTTCACCGGCTCGGCGGACGGCCGGGGCCGTTGCTGCTGGTCTGCTCGAGCCGCCGTGAGGACTCGTGCAGCGCCGCGCGTGCCTTCGCCGACAAGGCCGTCGCGGCAGGTGGGCGCGGAGAGGTCCTGCCCCTCGACTTGAATCACGGGCAGGTCAATGCCGAGCTGGGACGCTCGCCAAGCTACACCGCTGACGTCCAAGCGTTCCTGCAGTCGCTTGGACTTCCTTGAGGCGGGCTCATCCGACTTGTCGTTGGCGTCGACGTTGAACCGTGCCAATCCTCGGCTGCAACCCCCGCGTTTGAAGGTGTCTGAAACCCTCGTCTCGAAGGTGCACGCAACGCAGGCGTGCTAATGTAAAGGCTACAAAGTTTCCGTTCGATTCGAGGCAAGAAGCGCGAATCGGAAGCCTGCCGCCTGGTGGCAAGCCAGGGGTAGACAGCATGTGCAGCGCGGTCTGACTCACGTCACGCCTGCCCAGTTCCACGGGAGGACGGCATGGAGGCAGCGCAGGGGCCCTGCGAGAAGTTGGTCCGTGGTCGCGGGCGCGCAATCGAGCCGCTTCACCTGTCGGTGTCTTGTCGTCGTGCACCGACCGATCCGCCACCCGCCAGCTTCGAGGCACGCGGGTGAGCCGCACGGCCAGCAAGGCAACGCCGTGGCGGACTTCATCACTTTTGTCTTTTCCCCTTCTGGGTATCGCGATGTCTCGCTCGCGATCGCCGGCTCACGGGCCGGCGCCGTCGGCGTCTTCGATGCCGAACTCGAGCCGCGGCTCGACTGCGTGCTCGAGGCACTCGATCGAATCGCCGCGCATGCGCGAGGCCCTTTCGGGCTCCGTCTCGGTTCGATAGCAGCAGGCACCGGCGAGGCGCTTGCGCCGCTCGTGCGGCGCGGCTTGGCCTGGCTGATCGTCGATCTCGAAGTCGCCAGCGAGCACGCCGACTTCGTGCGCGCGATGCGCGGGGCCGGCGCCAAGGTGCTTGCCGAGGTGCGGGCCTACCGTGCACTCGACGCCGATCGCGAGGCGCTCCTGAACGGCCTCCTCCTCAAGGGCAACGAGTCGGGCGGCTATGTCGGCGAGAGCAGCAGCTTCATCCTGCTGCAGCGATGGCTCGGAAGAACACGTCTGCCCCTCTATGTGCGCGGTGGGCTGACACCCCACGTCGCGGCGGCGTGCAGCGCGGTGGGCATCGCGGGCGGCGTCCTCGACGCCCAGTTGCTGCTGCTGGCGGAAGCGCGATTGCCGGAGGGCCTCCGCACACTGATCGGAAATCTCGCTGGCAGCGAGACCGTGGCGGTGGGAGACGGCGAGCGCGGTGAGTACTTCCGCATCCTCGTGCGGCCGGGTCATGCCGTTGCGCGCGCATTCGTGGAGGAAGGTCAGGGTCTTGCATTCGCAGCGCTCAGGCCGCTGGTCCGAGCGCGCGCCCAAGGCTGGGACGATGCATCGCAGGGCCTGCTGCCCATCGGGCAGGACGTCTGTTTCGCGGCGCCATGGCGCGCGCAGTTCGGCCATGTCGCGGGAGTGGTACAGGCCATCGATCGCGCAGTGGAAGGTCATCTGCGGCTCGCAGCGGCACTCAAGCCCGTCTCCGAGGCCGCTCCGCTTGCGCAAGCTTTGCGCCTGCGATTCCCGATCGTGCAGGGGCCGATGACGCGCGTGTCCGACAGCGCCGCGTTCGCGTCCGCCATCGCCGACGGCGGCGCGCTGCCGATGGTCGCGTTCGCGTTGCTCAAGGGGCCCGCGCTCGAGAGCCTGCTCGCGTCGACGAAGAAGCTGCTCGGCGACCGCCCGTGGGGCATCGGCCTGCTCGGCTTCGCGCCGCAGGCGCTGCTCGACGAGCAACTCGCCTGCGCCACGGCTTTCAAGCCCGACTACGCGATCATCGCCGGCGGCCGTCCCGACCAGGCAGTCCACCTCGAAGCCGGCGGCGTGCCGACGTTCCTGCACGTGCCCTCGGCAAACCTGATCCCGCTCTTCCTGCGCGAAGGCGCACGGCGCTTCATCTTCGAAGGCCGCGAATGCGGCGGCCACATCGGCCCGCTCAGCAGCTTCGTGCTGTGGAGTGCGATGGTCGACCGGCTCGTGGCCGAGATCCCGGCCGCCAAGGTAGCGCCAGGAGACATCGAGCTGCTGTTCGCCGGCGGTATCCACGACGCGTCCTCGTCGGCGATGCTGCAGGTGATGGTCGCGCCGCTGGCGGCACTCGGCGTCAAGGTCGGCATCCTCATGGGAAGCGCCTACCTGTTCACGCGCGAGATCGTGGCCACCGGAGCCGTGGTGCCGCAGTTCCAGCAGGAGGCGGTCGATTGCGAGCGCACCGTCAACCTCGAGTCGGGCCCTGGCCACGCGAGTCGCTGCGCCTACACGCCGTTCGCCGCCGAGTTCTTCCGCACCCGCCTCGAGCATCGGGCGCGCAAGATCCCCGCCGACGACAGCCGGCGCGAGCTCGACGATCTCATCCTCGGGCGCCTGCGGATCGCGTCCAAGGGGCGCGCGCGGCGCGGCCCGAACGGGGCACTCGGAGCACTCGACACGGCTGCGCAACGAGACGCGGGCATGTACATGCTCGGGCAGGTCGCAACGCTGCGCAGCGAGCTGACCGACATCGCGTCGCTGCACCGCCAAGTCACCGTCGACGCCGCCGCCTTGCTCGAAAACCGCCTCGCCGAGCATGCCCCGGAGGCCGACCGTGCGGCGGCGCCCGTCGACATCGCCATCGTCGGCATCGGCGTGGCGCTGCCCAAGGCGAGCAGCACTGAGGAGTACTGGGCGAACATCCTCGACAAGGTCGACGCGATCACCGAGATCCCATCGCACCGCTGGGACTGGCGCCTGTACTACGACGCCGACCGCAACGCCAAGGACCGCATCTACTCGAAGTGGGGCGGCTTCCTCGACGACATGGCGTTCGACCCGACGCGCTACGGCATGCCGCCGAAGTCGATCGAATCGGTCGATCCGATGCAGCTCATGGCGCTCGAGGTGGCCTCGCGCACGCTCGAGGATGCCGGCTACGGCGATCGGCACTTCGACCGCGAGCGCGCCTCGGTGATCGTCGGCGCGAGCGGCGGCACGGGCGACGTCGGCTCGCAGTACGGCCTGCGCGCGGAGCTGCCGCGCTTCAGCGGGCAGCTGCCCGGCGACGTGGCTGATCGGCTGCCCGAATGGACCGAGGACTCGTTCGCCGGCATCCTCCTCAACGTCATCGCCGGGCGCATCGCCAACCGCCTCAACTTCGGCGGCGTCAACTTCACCACCGACGCCGCCTGTGCGTCGTCGCTCGCCGCGGTCTACCAGGGCGTCACCGAGCTCACCGGTGGCCGCAGCGATCTCGTGATCGCGGGCGGCGTCGACACGGTGCAGGGGCCGTTCGGCTATCTCTGCTTCAGCAAGACGCAGGCACTGTCGCCGCGCGGCCGATGCTCCACCTTCGACCAGTCGGCGGACGGCATCGTCATCTCCGAGGGGATCGCGATGATCGCGCTGAAGCGCCTCGCGGACGCAGAGCGCGATGGCGATCGCATCTACGCGGTGATCAAAGGCGTCGGCGGGAGCAGCGACGGCAAGGCCAAGGGCTTGACCGCCCCGCTGCCCGCGGGCCAGTTGCGCGCCATGCGCCGCGCCTATCGCCAGGCCGGCTTCGGCCCGGCGAGCGTCGGCCTCTTCGAAGCCCACGGCACCGGCACGGTGGTGGGCGACACGACCGAGCTGCAGAGCACGACGCAGCTCGTGTCGGAGGACGGCGGCACGCCTCGGCAGGCGGTCATCGGCTCGGTGAAGACGATGATCGGCCACACCAAGGCCACGGCCGGGCTGGCAGGCCTGGTCAAGGCCGCGCTGGCGCTGCACCACCGCGTGCTGCCGCCGCACCGCGGGGTTGACAAGCCGCTGCCCATCCTCGCCGCACCCGAGAGCCGGGTCTACCTGGTCGACGAGGTCGCGCCGTGGGTTGCGCCCGTCGGGTCGCAACGCCGGGCCGCGGTCAGCTCGTTCGGCTTCGGTGGAACCAACTTCCACGTCGTGATGGAGGAATACCGCGGCGAATACCGCGAGTGGTTGCGGCCGGCGACGACGCCCCGCTGGCCCGCCGAGCTGCTGCTGTGGAGCGACATCGACCGCACCGCCCTCGCCGGCCGCCTCACCGACCTGCGCAACCAGCTGCCGGCGCGCGCGGACCTCGCGCTGCGCGACCTCGCTGCGAGCCTCGCTGCGCGCTGGATCCCGGGCCAGGAGACGGTGGCGATCGTTGCCAAGGACGCCAGCGACCTGGCAGCGAAGCTGGGTCTCGCGCTGAAGTGCCTCGAGACGCCGGGCAGCGCCACGCCTCCCGGCGTGTACCACGGCACGAAGGCCGAGCGACCCGGGCGGGTCGCGTTCCTGTTCCCCGGCCAGGGCTCGCAGTACCCCGACATGCTGCGCGCGGTGGCGGCCCATTTCGACATCTGCCGCGACACCCTGTCGGATGCCGACGCCGTGCTGCTCGACGCTTTCGAAGAGCGCTTCGGTGCCGGCAAGCGGCTGAGTCACTTCATCCTGACGCGCGGCGCCTACGACGCCGCCGATCGAGCGACGGCGCGCGACGCGCTCACCTCGACCGACGTGGCGCAGCCGGCGCTGGGCGCGGTCGAGGCGGCGCTGCATCGCCTCGTCGTGAGCCTGGGCATTCGGCCGGACATGGTCGCGGGCCACAGCTACGGCGAGTTCGTGGCCTTGTTCGCCGCCGGCGCGATCGACTTCCCTTCGCTGCTGACGCTATCGACCGCACGCGGCCGCTTCATCGTCGATGCTGCCCGCGCCGCGGGCTCCGAGCTGGGCACGATGGCGGCGGTGCAGGCGCCGCGGGCAACCGTCGAGGCGACCATCGCCGACATCGAAGGCCTGGTGGTCGCGAACCACAACGCGCCGCTGCAGAGCATCGTCTCCGGCTCGCATGCGGCCGTCCGTGAAGCCGCCGCGCGCTTCGCGAAGGCGGGCATCGACCTGTCACAGCTCCCGGTGGCGGCTGCGTTCCATTCCGCGCTCGTGCAACCGGCGCAGCGCAGCCTGGCCGCCGTCATCGATTCCACCGACTGGCGTTCAGCGGCCGTGCCGGTGTATTCCAACAACACCGCTCGGCCGCATGCCGACGACGTGGCCGAGGTGCGGCGGCAGATGGCCCAGCACCTCGTCCGCCCGGTCGAGTTTGCCGCGGAGATCGAGGCGATGCATGCGGACGGCGCGCGCGTCTTTCTCGAAGTCGGTCCGAAGTCGGTGCTGAGTCGCCTCGCATCGAAGATCCTCGAGGGACGCCCGCATTCGGCGATCGCGCTCGACGACGGTACCGGACTGGCCGGGTTGCTCAACGGCCTCGCGCAGCTCGCGTGCGCCGGCGTGGCGTTCGATGTCGCGAGGCTGTTCGCCGGCCGATCGTGCCGGCCGGGCGACCCTGGCCGGCTCGAGACGCTGTCTCGACAGACCGAGCCGAGCAAGCACGCCTGGATGCTGAACGGCAGCGTCGCCCGCCGGGCTTTCGAACCGGTGACGCAAGTCGGCGTACGACTGGGAGAAGTTGCCGCCAGCCAGGAGACTGCAAGCGCCGAGCGCAGAGCCGGCACTGCACCGAGCGTCGACGCGCCCCGCCGCGAGACCGCGGCGCCGGCCATGCCGGCGACCAGCTCGCCCGCGACTGCCGCGGCGGCGATGCCGTCGCGGGCTGTGACACCGCCGGCGCCCGCCCGCGCCGCAACCCTGCCAGCAAGATGGAACGAGGAGCGCCAGATGGACAAACGACGACCACCGCCCGACGGCAGCGATCCAGTGATGATCGAGTACTTCGAAACGATGCGGGAATTCCTGGTGACCCAGGAACGCGTCATGAGCGCCTACCTGGGCGACGCGACGGCTGCTCCGGGGACATCGCGCGGCCTCCGCACGGCGACGCCGGTCGCGCTCCCGCGCGCCGCCCACCGCATCGCGCCGACAACCGATGTTGCACGTCACGAGGTGTCGAGCGGCGGCGCCGATCCATCGTCGGCGAAAGGTCCGATCGTGGTCGCCTCGATGACACCGCTGCGCGATCCGGCGAAGCATGCCAACGGGACGAACGGCGCCAACGGGGCCCATGCGCCAGAGACGGCCAACGGACCTTCCGCAAGCCTCGGCGCGGCGGCAGGCCACGGCTCGGCGGCAACCAATGGCGCTGCCGATGCGCCGCTGGTGAATGGCAGCCACGCGGCGGGCGCGAACGGGTCGGTGGGCGCAGCGAACGGAACGGCTGGCGGCGCGATCGGCCGTGCGCAGTTGACCGACATGCTGCTGGCCATCGTCGAGGACAAGACCGGCTATCCGCGCGACATGGTCGGACTGGACCAAGGCCTCGAGGCAGACCTCGGCATCGACTCGATCAAGCGCGTCGAGGTGGTGGGCGCAATGCTGCAGGCGTTGCCGGACCGGTACCGCGAGGGGCTGGCCGCGAGCCGCAGCCAACTCAACACGCAGCAGACCCTCAATGGCGTGCTCGAAATGCTGTGCGCGGTCGAAGCGCAGGGGGCGGCTTCCCGCCCTTTTGAAGGCGCCGAGACGGGAACCCAGGCAGCTAGGAGCCTCCCGTCTCGGCATGTCATCGTTGCAGAACCCGAGGCGCTCGATCCTGCCGCATCGAAGCGCCTCAGCACCGGCCACTTCCTCGTCACCGACGACGGCCTCGGCCTGGCACCGGCACTCATCGCAGCGCTAACGGACCGGGGCTGCGGCGCGACGCTGGTGCCGCGCGAGGTCCTCGCCAGCGAGACGAGGCTCGGCGTCTGGACGAGCGCGCAGCGCGCGACGCTCGGGTCCGTCACGGGCATCGTGCACGCCGCGCCTGCGGGGGCCGAGTGGCTTCCCGTCGAAACCGCGCTCGAGGCCTGGCGGGCACAGCTCACGATGCACGAGAAGTCGCTCTTCTTGCTTCTTCAGGGGTTTGCCGATCGCCTGGCGCCCGATGCGCAGGTGCTCGGCGTCAGCGCGCTCGGCGGCTCGTTCGGCCGGCTCACGGGTACGGCGCGTGGGCTGAGCCTGCAAGGCGGCGCGGTCGGCCTCGTCAAGTCGCTCCGCGAGGAATGGCCGGGCCGGCGCGCAAAGGCGATCGACGTCGACCGCACGCGCTCGAACGAGGCCATCGCGGCCGACCTGCTCGCCGAGCTCGAGGCGGTCGACGGCCGCCAGGAAGTCGGCTACCCGGGCGGCCTGCGCACGGTCTTTCGCACCCGGCCCGCCGACGCGCGCGACGCCGAGGCGGCGGACCCGCGCCAGCTACGCGAGCTGGTGGTGCTCTGCACGGGCGGTGCGCGTGGGGTGACGGCCGAAGCGTTGCGCGAGCTCGCCCTGCCCGGCAACACGCTCGTCGTCACCGGCCGCACGCCGCTCGCAGACGAAGACGCCGCTACTGTCGCATGCACCGATGCGCGCTCGCTGCGCGACCATTTCGTCGCCGCCGTGCGCGACCGGTCGCTGCGCGCGACACCCGCCGAGATCGACCGCCGGGTGCGTCTGACCATGGGCCTGCGCGAGCTGCGCCGCAACCTCGATGACTTCAAGGCGCACGGCGCGCGCGTCGAATACCACGCGGTCGATGTCACCGACGACACGGCCATGGCTCACCTCGTCGCCGGCGTCGAGGAACGCCACGGCGCCATCGGCGGCGTCGTGCACGGCGCCGGCGTCATCGAAGACAGGCTGCTGGTCGACAAGACATCGGACAGCTGGTCGCGCGTGGTCGAGACCAAGGTGCTGGGGCTGCTGGCGGTGCTGCGTCTCCTGCGGCCCGAGAGGCTGCGCTTCCTGTCGGTGTTCAGCTCGGTGGCCGGACGCTACGGCAACAGCGGACAGACCGACTACGCGACCGCGAACGAATTGATGAACCGTCTTTGCTGCCAGGTGCGCGATCAATGGAGCGACCGGGTCAACGTGAGCGCGCTGTGCTGGGGTCCATGGGGGCCGACCACATTCGGCTCCGGCATGGTGACGGCCGAGGTGGAAGCGAAGTTCGCAGCCAAGGGCGTGGCGCTCGTCGACGCGGGCCTGGGTCGGCGCCTCTTCACCACCGCGGTCAGCGCCGCGCCCGGCGGCCCGGTGGAGATCATCTGTGGCCAAGGCGAGTGGGAGGCGCACGAAGCCGCGGCCGCACGGCCGACGGCGGTCGCACCCGCCGCACCCATCGCCGTGGCGTCGGCGGCCGCTGCGCCAACGTCCCCGAAGGTGCCGGAGCTGGTGGAGGTCGGCTTCCTCGGGCCGCTGATCGGCCGCGCCAGCGTGATGCCGCTGCCTCTTGGTGAGCAGCGAATCACGCTCAAGCTCGACGCGCGCCATGCTTACTTGTCGCAGCACCGCATCGACGGCGTCGCGGTGCTGCCTGCAGCTGCGGCGATGGAGCTGATGGCCGAGGCGGCGCAGGCTCTCTGGCCCGGCTGGAACGTGGTCGAGGCCCGTGACGTGCGCCTGATCAAGGGCGTCGAGGTGAAGGACGCGGAACGGACGGTGCACGTCGTCGTCACGGCACCGCCCTACGGCAGCAGCGAGGGCTTCGACGTCTCCGTGGCCTTGCGTTCCGACGCCGGCGACGGCCGCTCCATGCTTCACTACCGCTGCGGGCTGCGGCTCGAGCAACAGCTGGCCACCGGGTTCGCCCATGCCGGCCAACGTCATGACCAGGCGCACCTGAGCGTGGCGAAGGCTTACGACGAGCTCCTGTTCCACGGCCCTTGCTTCCAGGTCATCGAAGCGATCGACGGCCTCTCGGACCGCGGCGCGTCCGCCCGGGTCCGCTCGACACGCCCGTGCGACTGGCTGGCGGCATCGCCAGCCGCGCACGAACACTGGATCTTCGATCCGGCCCTGGTCGACGCCGCGGCGCAGATGGCCCTGCTCTGGGCGCGCACGCTGCATGGCCAGTCGTGCCTGCCCGCACGCTTCGGGCGGGTTGCGCGACTGCGCGAGACGTTGCCGGCGCGCCTTCGCATGGCGTTCGAGCGCACGCCGACGCCGGACCCGCACCAGGTCGCGGCCGACGTCTACTTCCTCGACGAGAGCGACCAAGCGGTCATGCTCATCGAGGGCATGGAATGCGTTGGCAGTACTGCGCTGAACAGGCTCGGCGGCACCGCAGCCCGGCCCGCCATCGCGCTGTCGGCCTAGGGCCCAGCCATGGAAGCGCACGCCGACCGCCTTTCGCACGACGCAGCTCCCGAGCCGGTCGCGATCATCGGCATGGCCTGCATGTTCCCGCAGGCGCCCGATGTCGCCTCCTTCTGGCGCAACATCGTCGGGGGCGTCGACGCCGTGGGCGAGCCGACGGCCGCCTGGGATGCGCCGCGCTACTTGCGGTCGGGTCGCATCAAGACCGCGGCCGGCGGCTATCTCAAGGACCTCTTCCGCTTCGAGCCGCGCGAGTTCGGGATCATGCCGAACTCGATCGACGGCGGCGAGCCCGACCAGTTCCTTGCCTTGCGCATTGCGCGCGATGCGCTCGCCGACGCGGGCTACCTGGAAGGCTGCGACCACCGCGACACCGGAATCGTGCTCGGCCACAGCACCTACCTGCACCGCGGACAGGGTGCGATCCTGCAGAACACGCTGGTGCTCGACCAGACGCTCGACATCCTCGAGACGGTCTGCCCGGCGCTCGACGCCGGCGCGCTGGCCGAGATCCGCGCGCGCCTGCAGGCCAAGCTGCCGCCTTGCAGCGCCGACATCGCGCCGGGCCTCGTGCCCAACGTGATGACCGGGCGCATCGCGAACCGCCTCAACCTGAAGGGGCCGAACTACCTCGTCGACGCGGCCTGCTCGTCGTCCCTGCTGGCCGTCAATGCGGCGATGGACGAGCTGCGCAGCGGGCGCAGCCGCATGATGCTCGCCGGCGGGGTCAACGCCTCGCTGCCCGCGGAGGTGACGGTCATCTTCACCCAGCTCGGCGCGCTCAGCGGCCGCGGCAAAGTGCGGCCCTTCGAACGTGGCAGCGACGGCACGCTGCTCGGCGAAGGGCTCGGCATCGTCGTCCTGAAGCGGCTGCGCGATGCCGTCGCCGACGGCGACCGGATCTACGCGACGATCCGCGGCATCGGCCAGGCGAGCGACGGGCGTGGCCAGGGCCTGCTCGCACCGAGCGTCGAGGGCGAGACGCTCGCGATCCGCCGCGCCTACGACGGCTGTGGCGTCGATCCCGCGAGCGTCAGCCTGATCGAGGCTCACGGCACCGGCATCCCTCTGGGCGACCGTACCGAGATCGCGGCGCTGAAGAGCGTCTTCGGCAGCCGCTCCACACCACAAGGCGCGATCGCGATCGGCTCGGTCAAGTCGATGATCAGCCATTGCATTCCGGCGGCCGGCATCGCCGGGCTCGTCAAGACGGCCCTCGCCCTGCACCACCGCGTGCTGCCGCCGACGCTGTGCGAGGCGGTCAACCCCGAGCTCGGCATCGCCGAGACGCCGTTCTACGTCAACACTGTCACCTTGCCGTGGGTCGCAAGGCTCGGCGACGTGCGGCGCGCCGGCATCGACTCGTTCGGTTTCGGCGGCATCAACGTGCACGCGGTGCTCGAGGAGGCGCCGGACGGGGCGGCGCGGCCGCCGAGCACCATGCCGTGGCCGGCCGAGCTCTGCATCTTCTCGGCGGCGACACGCGAGGCGCTGCTCGCGAAGCTGGACCGCGTTGCCGACGAATTGGAGGCCGCCACGGCGGCGCCGCTGCCCTCGGTCGCCGCCGCTCTTGCTGCCGCGGACGGCGCCGCGCCGGTGCGCCTCGCCATCGTCGCCAAGGACCTTGCGGCGCTGCGGCGCAGCCTCGAGACGGCGCGGCGGCGGCTGCGCGACGACGCCAGCCGGCGCTGGTCGACGCGCGGCGGCGTCGTCTTCGGCGAACGCGCGCTCGACGGCCGCCTCGCGTTCCTGTTCCCGGGCGAAGGCTCGCAGTACGTCGGCATGCTGGGCGACCTTGCGCTCTGCTTCCCCGAGGTCCGCCACTGGCTCGACTTCTGGCACACGCTCTACGACGAGCCGCGCGGCCGCAATCGCACCGACGTCGTCTTCCCTGCGGACAGCGAGCTCACCGAGGCTGGGCGGCACGCCCTCGAGGCGCGGCTGCATCGGATGGACGTCGGCAGCGAGGCGGTCTTCGTCGCCGGCCAGGCGATGCATGCGCTGCTGCGCGCCCTCGGCGTCGAGCCCGACGTGATGGTGGGGCACAGCTCGGGCGAGTCGTCCGCCCTCGCCGCTTCGGGCGCCGTGCCGGTGGCAACGCCCGCGGCACTGGCGGGCTTCGTGCGCCAGCTCAATGCCGTCTACGAACGCGTCCTCGCCGAAGGTGGCATCGCCACGGGTGCGCTGCTCGCTGTCGGCGCGCTTCCGGCCGAGGCCGTCGCGAGCCACATCGCCGCCGGTGGCGGCGATGTCGTCGTGGCGATGGAGAACTGCGCGAACCAGCTGGTGCTGTACGGCTCACGCGACGCGATCGACGCGCTGCAGACGGCGCTGGGCGACGCCGGTGGCATCTGCCTGCCATTGGCGTTCGACCGCGGCTACCACACGCCTGCGTTTGCCACCGTCAGCAGTGCCTTCCACGCCTTCTACGCGGACATCGGCCTGCGCCCGCCGAGCATTCCCCTCTATTCCTGCGCGTCCGCCGCACTCTTCCCCGACAGCGCCGCCGGCGCGCAGGAGCTCGCAGCGCGGCAATGGTCGACGCGCGTCCGCTTCCGCGAGACGATCGAGCAGATGCATGCCGATGGCGTGCGTCTGTTTGTCGAGGTCGGCCCGTCGGCTCACCTCACCGCCTTCGTCAACGACGTCCTCGCCGGCAAGGAGCGGAGCGCGCTCGCGACCAACGCGCGCCGCCGCAACGGCGTCGAACAGCTGCTGACCGTGCTCGCCGAGCTCTACGCGAGCGGCAGGCCGTTCGCGCCCGCGCGTCTGTTCGCCGGCCGCGCGGGTACCTCGACCGATCCCGCCGCTGCGCGCGATGCCCGCGCCGTCGGCCTCCCCCTCGACAACACGATGCCCATGCTGCGCTTCTCGGCGACAGAGCGCGACGAGTTGCAGCGGTTGGTTGCCGGCGCTGCGAAGGCGCAGGTGCCCGTCGTGCCAACCGGACCGCAGCTGCCCTGGCCGGCGCTCGATCCCGCGGCTGCGGCTCGGCCGCAGCACGATGCCGGAGAGCCCGGACCACGCTCGCCGGAGCCGGATGACCGCGTCATGGCGGACTACTTCGAGCTGATGCGCGGCTTCCTCGCGCAGCAGCAGGCCGTCGTCACCGCATGGCGCACGCCGCCAGTCGAGGCCGCGGAACCGAACGCGACCACCGACGCCGCATTGCCGCTGCTCGGCGAGGTGTGCGAGCACGACGCCGGCCGCATCGTCGCGCGCTGCCATCTGAGCCTGGCCGACAACTTCCTGAGAAGCCACGTGCTCTCCGGCGCCGTTTCGGAGGTCGACGCCGAGCTGTCGGGGCTGGCCTGCGTGCCGCTCACGGTCAGCCTCGAGCTGATGGCCGAGGCGTGCTGCATGCTCGCCGGAACGAGGGAACTGCGGGTGATCGCGAACGTGCGCGCATTCGACTGGATCGCGCTCGACGACGATGCCTTGACGCTCGACGTCCATGCCGAGGTCGCCGATGCCGAAGCCGGCGTGATCCGTGCACAGGTGCTGAACGGCGTGACGGTCGCCGCAAGCGCGGACTTCCACTTCGGCGCTGCGCCATGGCAGCTTCCGGGACTGCTGTCGCTCGAGACGCCGCAGCCCTTCCGTTGGGACGGCTCGGAGCTCTACACCACCGGCATGTTCCATGGGCCGGTGTTCCAGACGGTGCGCCGGATCGAGGGCTGGAGCGAGGCCGGCATCGACGCGACCCTGTTCGACGCCAGCCTCGACGGCTTCCTCGACGACACCCGGGCGCCGGCCCTCGTCCTGAACCCGGTGCTGCTCGACGCGGTCGGCCAGCTCGCGGCCTACTGGACGGCGCAGCATGCCGGCACCGACTTCAATTCGTTCCCGTCGACGATCGGGCGCATCGAGCTCTATGCGCCCTGCCCCGCCGGCCTGCCCGGTCTCGTGCTGAGGGGGCGCCAGCACGCGCTGGATCCGGGCGCCGACGTCGTGGGCGCGCCACGGAGCTGGTCCTTCGAGTGCGTCGACGCAGACGGAGCGCCGCTCTTTCGCGTCGCCGAGCTCGTCAACGTCTTCTTCGACGTGCCACACACCTTCTACGAGGTGCGCCGCGATCCGCTGCACGGGCTGCTCGGGCGGGCGAGCCCGGCGGCACCGGACGACAACATCGCGCTCTGGGAGGTGCCGCATTTCAGCGAGGCGTTCTGCGCCCAGTCGAATGGCATCTTCCTGCGCATCCTCGCGCATGCGCTCCTGAGCTTCGACGAGCGCGCGCAGTGGCGCCAGCTGGAAGGCAGCCTCAAGCACCGGCGCCAGTGGCTGCTGGGGCGGGCGGCGCTCAAGGAGGCGGTGCGCGTGCATGTGTACGGACGCACCGGGCGGCTGCTCTTTCCATCCGACATCACCGTCGTGCACGACGAACAGGGAGCGCCCGGTGTTGACGGCTGGTGGCGCGGGCGGCTCGCCGACGCGCCGCATGTCTCGCTCTCGCACAACGCTCGGGCATCGCTGGCGGCGGTGAGCGACGGCCCGATCGGCATCGACCTCGAGGACCTCGGGCGGGTCCAGCGTCCCGAGCTGCTGGCACACGCGCTGACACCGGCCGAGCGCGCGGGGTTGCAAGGCCTCGAGGGCGAAGCGCTCGAGGAGCGGCTGCTGCGCCTGTGGTGCGCCAAAGAGGCCGCGGCGAAGCGGCTCGGCGTCGGGCTACGCGGCAGCCCCGAGCGCTTCGACGTCCGCTTCGTCGATGCCGAGCTCGGGCGCGCGCGCGTCGATTTCGAAGGGTCGGCGGTGAACGTCGACCTCGTGCGGGACGGCGCCACGGTCATTGCCATCGCCGCCGACATGGCTGACGTCGCCACCGGCATCGAGCTCACGTGATGGATCGCTTCACCCAGAACTCGACCCTCAAGACGGTGTACGCGATCGTCGAGGACCTCATTCAGGACTGGGGTCTCGAGCTCGACCAGCCGGTCGGCGCGGCGACGCTGCTCGTCGCCGATCTCGACTTCGCCTCGGTCGACATCATCCAGCTGTGCGTTGCGCTCGAGCAGAGCTACGAGCGCAAGCTCGGCTTCCAGGAGCTCCTGATGCGCAACGGCAGCTACGTGAGCGACCTCACCCTCGAGCAGGTCGCCGCGCATGTCGAGTCGAGACTGCAATGACCGCAAGGACGCGCCCATGACCGTACGCACGCTCTTCATCGGCATGGACGGCGCGACCTTCACCGTCCTCGACGACCTCGTCGCACCGCGCGACGGCGGGCCGGTGATGCCGTTCCTCGCGCGGATCTTCGCCGAGGGCACGCGGTGCCGGCTGCGTTCGACCCCGAACCCGCTGACGCCGCCGGCCTGGGTGTCGCTCATGACCGGCCGCACGCCGGGCCACCACGGCGTGTTCGACTTCATCCGGGCCGAGGAGAGCGGCGAGGACGTCTTCTTCACGCTCTACGACTCGCGCGACTGCCGGGTCGAGACGATCTGGTCGATCGCCGGGCGCCAGCAGCGCCGCGTGGCCGCGCTCAACTTCCCCTTCACCGCCCCGCCGCCGAAGGACTTGAACGGGTTCATGGTTCCCGGCTTCGTGCCCTGGCGACACCTGCGCCGCAACTCGACGCCGGCTGACCTCTACGACCGACTCAAGACGATCCCTGACTTCAACCCGAAGGAGCTGGCCTGGGACTTCGAGCAGGAAAAGCAGGCGATGGAAGAGCTCAGTCGCGAGGACCGCGAGAACTGGGTGCGCTACCACCTGCCGCGCGAGCAGCAATGGTTCCGCATCGCCGAGCACCTCGCGCGCGAGGAGGCGCCCGAGCTCATGGCGGTGATGTTCGACGGCGTCGACAAGCTGCAGCACCAGGCGTGGCTCTACATCGACCCGAACCACCAGCAGGGTGAGCCCTCTGACTACCACCGCCGCATGCGCGAGCTGTGCCTGCAGTACTTCCGCCAGCTCGACGGCTTCATCGAGCAGCTTGTGGCGGCGGCGGGGCCGCAGGCTCAGGTCTTCCTCGCTTCCGATCACGGCTTCACCGGCACGACCGAAGTGGTGCGTATCAACGCCTGGCTGCACGAGAAGGGCTACCTGCGCTGGAAGGAGGTGCCCGACACCGAGGAGGGCCGGCGTCGCGAGGACAGCATGTTCGCCTTCCTCGACTGGAAGAACACGATCGCGTACTGCCGCACGCCGTCGAGCAACGGCATCAACATCCGCGTCGCCCGGCGGCCGGGCGAGACGGGCATCGCGCCTGAGCAGTACGAGTCGGTGCGTACCCGTCTCATCGAGGACCTCGAAGCGCTCAAGGACCCGGCCACCGGCGAGCGCATCATCACCGAGGTCCACCGGCGCGAGGACGTGTTCCCGGGCGAGGCGATGCAGGACGCGCCCGATCTGCTGCTGGTCCTGCGCGACTTCGGCTTCGTGTCGATCAAGAACAAGCTCCCGGTCGTCGAGCCGCGCGCGCAGGTCGCGGGCACGCATCACCCGGACGGTGTGTTCCTGGCATACGGACCCGGCGTCTCGCAGTCGGCGAAGATCGCCCGCCGCAAGATCGCGGACGTCGGCGCGACGCTGCTCTACAGCCTCGGGCTCGAAGTGCCCTCCGATCTCGAGGGCGTGGTGCCGCAGGCCATGTTCACGACCGAGCACCTGCACGCGAACCCCGTCGTCATCGGCCGGCCCACCCGCGGCGCGAGCCGCGACGACGACGCTGCCGGAATGGCACCGGAGGAGAAGGAACAGATCATGGCCCAGCTGCAGATGCTGGGGTACATGGAGTAGCCCCCATGCCGGTCGCAGTCGTCGGTGGAATCCGCCTCAACTTTCTGCAGCTCGCTCCGGAGACGGGCGCGCAGGAAGACCTCGTGCTGGTGCACGGGCTGGCGACGAACCTGGCGTTCTGGTATGCACCGTACGCGACCGAGCTCTCGCGGCGCTACCGCGTGACGCTGTTCGACCTCCGCGGCCACGGCCGTTCGGAGGCACCTGCCACCGGCTATCGTCCCGTCGACCTCGCCCGCGATCTCCGGGGGCTGCTCGATCATCTGAGCATCCGGCGAGCCCACTTCCTCGCGCACAGCTTCGGCGGCGTCGTCGCGCTCAAGCTCGCATGCGCCGACCCGGAACGCGTGGCAAGCCTCGTCGTTGCCGACACCCATATCGCCGCCGCGCGCGGCGACGGTGCCAGCCGCGCCTGGGCCGACAGCGACCGCATCCAGAAGATCCTGGATGACGCCGGCGTCGCGCTCGACGTCCGCGACCCCTACTTCGGCTACAAGCTCCTCACCGAGGTCGCGCTGTTGCAGAAGGCGGGCGCGACCGTCCCGCCCGCACTCGCAGAACTGGTCGCCCCCTGGCTCGGCGCACGCGGCAACCGCACGGCGATGCAGTGGCTCGCGCTGATGGAGCACACCTCGGCCAAACACGAGCTGACGTCCGACGACGGTCTCGACCTGAGCAGCCTGCGCCGCCTGCGCTTTCCGATCCTGGCGTTGTACGGCGACCGCTCGCAGGCCCGATTCACAGGCGAGGAGCTGCTGAACGTCTGGCCGCACGCGGAGTTTCGCCGCGTGCGCGACGCTGGCCACTTCTTCCCCACCACGCGGGCCGCCGAGGTGCTTCGCAGCTGCAGGCGCTTCTGGGACGGCGAGTTTCCGGAGGCGGCGCCGCACCGCTCGGGCGAGGCGGACGAGCGTCATTTCCGCTCCGACCGGATCTATGAGTCGAGCGGCAGCTGGTACTGCCGGACCCGGGAGAGCACTCCGCTCGGGCCGTTTCCTGCGCTCGAGAGGGCGCGACATGAGCTCGCCGTGCATATCGCGTCGCGCGCGTCCGCGGCCGCGGTGGTCTGATGCCTGGTTCGTCCTCGCAATCGGATCGGACACCCCCGGGTTCCGGGGACTGGCGCCGGTCTCCGACCGCTGGCACAGTGTGGACACAAGATGCGGGCCGGACACGGCCCTTTGGGAGGTTGTCATGAAGCTCAAGCTCGCCTTGATTGCCTTCCTGTTCGCTGCCGGGACGGCGCAGGCCGCCGATCCGGTCGCCAGCGGCCTCCCTCCGGGGTTCAGCTTCAGCGAGTACAGCGGCACGACAGCAGTCGGCGACGGCTTGGTCAACATTTCGAACGTGCTGTTCTTCATCGACGAGCAGACCGTCGCCGGGATCAAGAGCTGGTACATCTTCTTCGAGCCGCTCGAGGCCGAGCGGGTCACCGCGACGATCACTTTCGACTCGCCGATCGTCAACGTGCTGGACACCAAGCCGGCGCTCGACGGTTCCAACGCGACCTATGGCATCGACGTCGATGGCGACGGTATCTTCGACGACTACACCACGAGCCTGCTGATCGCCCCCGAGGGCCGCGATGTCACCACCTGGACCGTGGGTGGCTTGACGCTCGACTGGATATCGCTCAACCCCGGCGATCACATCCGAGTCCTGACCCAGGCCACCGTGGTTCCCGAGCCCGAGACCTGGGGCCTGTTCGCGGCCGGGCTCGCAGCGCTGGGCTGGCGAGCCCGACGCACCAGCGCGCGCCGCGCCGCGCGCCGCTGACCGCGCGTCGAGAGCGGGTCCGGGAGCCGTCGGCCACGGCCTCGGTGACACGCTGTCGTTTCGCCCCGAGCCAGGCCACCGTGATCACGAGTAGCAGGCCCTTCGTTGTCGCCGGCCTGACGGAAAAGACGGTTGCGCTCGTCAGCGCTCTCAGGCAGCGCGACGCGAATACCGGTGCACATTCCGAACGTGCGTGCGCGCTGGCCCTCGAGCTTGGGCGGGCAGCCGCCCTCTCGTCCTCGAGCCTCGCCACTCTCGGCCTGGCGGCGCAACTTCACGATGTCGGCAAGATCGGCATCCCCGATGTCGTTCTCCTGAAGCCAGGTCGGCTCGAGCCCGACGAGCTCGAGGTCATGAAGACCCATCCGCAACGTGGCTACGAGATCCTTTCGGCGATCGCCGATGCAGAGATCGCCGCCGTAGCAGAGCCCGTGCTGCACCACCATGAGCATTTCGCCGGCGGTGGCTATCCCGGTCGCCTGAAGGGGGAGGCCATTCCCTTTCTGTCACGGATCATCGCGATCGCCGACAGCTACGACGCCATGGCAACGGATCGCCCGTACCATCGGGCGAAGACACACGGCGAGATCATGCGGATCCTGTTCGAAGTGAACGGTGACAAGTACGACCCGCATCTGGTCGCCAAGTTTGCGGCACTCATCGAGTCGAGTCGGCACAGGTCGCGCGGACCGCTGCCCGCAGCCTAGCCTTCGAGCGAGCGAAGGCCGCCGGCAAGGCCGGGTCGTTGACGACTGTTCGCCTCCGGCCCGGCCCCGCGGCGACTACGCCCTGGTCGGCAACAGGAACCTCGACAACGCCGGAGTCAACACCACCGCGCCCACCATGTTCCACAGGAACATGAAGGCCAGCAGCAGGCCCATGTCGGCCTGGAACTTGATCGGCGACAAGGCCCACGTCGCGACGCCGGCGGCGAGCGTCACGCCCACCAGCACCACCACCTTGCCGGTGAACTGGAGGGCACGGCGATATGCTTCCGGCAACGGCACGCCGGCGCGTTGCTGCGCGAGCTGCACCGACAGCAGATACAGCGCGTAGTCGACGCCGATGCCGACGCCGAGCGCGATCACCGGCAGCGTCGCGACCTTCACGCCAATGCCCAGCGCCACCATCAGGGCCTCGCACAGCACCGAGGTGATGACCAGCGGCACCACGGCGACGACAACCGCCCGCCAGCTGCGGAAGGTGATGAAGCACAGCACGATCACGGCGCCGTAGACGAGCAGCAGCATCTGCGTCCAGGCCTTCTTGACGACGATGTTCGTCGCTGCCTCGATGCCCGCGCTGCCGGCGGCCAGCTTGAACTGGCGCCCCTCGCCGCTGTGATCGGCAGCGAACGTGCTGCTGACTTTGACGACGCGGTCGAGCGTCTCGGCACGGTGGTCGGACAGGTAGGCGATCACCGGCATCACCGAGCAGTCGTTGTTGAACAGATCGGGGTTGTTGACGCTCGCCTGCTGCGCGCCGTAGTTCAGGACGTCCTGATTGCGCGCGATCGTCAGCCACTTCGGGCTGCCCTCGTTGCTGCCGGCGGTGATCTGGCGAACGGCGTTGGTCAGCGACGCCGTCGTCTGCACGCCATCGACCTGCTGCAGCTGCCAGGCCAGGCGATCCGCCTCGACCAGCGTCTGGTATTTCAGACACCCTTCCTTGTCGGTCTTCACGATCACCGCGAAGGCGTCGCTCGACAGGCTGTAGTGCCCGGTGACGTAGGCGTTGTCGAGGTTGTAGCGCGAGGCGGCCCGCAGCTCGGGGGCACCGGCGTCGAGATCGCCGATCTTCAGGTGCAGGCTGACCGCGTAGCCGACCGCCACCAGCAGCGCGGCGCCCGCGATTGCCGCCAGCGCAAGGCGGCGTTCGACAAAGCGCGCGAGGACGCCGAACAGGCGGTTGAAGCCACGGTCGCGCTGCTCCTCGCTCTCGGCTTTCAGGGCACGAGCGGCAGCGCTTTCGCTGACGCCGATGTAGCTCAACAGGACCGGCAGCAGGATCAGGTTGGTGAAGATCAGCACCGCGACGCCGATGCTCGCGGTCAGCGCCAGGTCCTTGATCACCTCGATGTCGATCGCCATCAGGACCGCGAAGCCCACGGCGTCTGCCAGCAACGCCGTCAGTCCGGCGAGGAAGAGTCGGCGGAACGTGTAGCGCGCAGCGACCAGCTTGTGCTCGCCGCGCGCGATGTCCTGCATGATGCCGTTCATCTTCTGCGCGCCATGGCTGATTCCGATCGCGAACACCAGGAACGGCACCAGGATCGAATACGGGTCGAGCTCGAAACCGAGCGCGGCCACCAGGCCGAGCTCCCACACGACCGCCACCAGCGAGCAGGCCAGCACCAGCGTCGTCGAGCGCACGCAGCGCGTGTACAGCCAGATGATCGCGGCGGCGATCAGCGCGGCCAGGCCGAAATACATCGCCACCTGCACCAGGCCATCGATCAGGTCGCCCGCCAGCTTGGCGAAGCCGATCACGTGCACCTTGGCATGGCCGTCGGCCTCGACGCGCTCGCGCAACTGGTCGAGCGAATGAGACAGCGCCCGCACATCGATGTGCTTGCCGGTCGCCGGATCGTTGTCGAGCAGAGGAACCACCAGCATGGTCGACTTGAAGTCGTTGCCGACCAGGCTGCCGACGATGCCGGCGCGCGCGATATTGGCGCGCAGCGCTTCGGTCGCCGCCGGCGAGCCGTCGTAGTTGTCGGGCATCACCGGGCCGCCGCGAAAGCCCTCCTCGGTGACCTCCGTCCAGCGCACGCCCGGCGCCCACAGCGACTTGACCCAGGCGCGGTCGACGCCCGGCGTCAGGAACACGTCGTCATGAATCTTGCGCAGCGTGGCCTGGTACTTCGGGTCGAAGATGTCGCCCTGCGGGTTCTCGACCACGATCCGAAGCGCGTTGCCGAGGCCACGCAACTCGTTGCGGTTCTCGAGGTAGTTCTGGATGTACGGATGGCTGCGCGGGATCATCTTCTCGAAGCTCGCCGAGAGGGTGAGCTTGGTGACCGCCAGCGCGGCCAGCACGACGGTGATCAGAGCGCAGACGACCATGACCACGCGACGGTGGTTGAAGACTGCACGTTCGAGCAGCGAGCCGCTGGCAGGGTCGAAGCCGGCGAGCGACCCGTCGGTCGCAGAAGCGTTGTCGGTGGCGGTGGCGTTGTCCATGGAGAGTTCCATCTCAGGCTCCGGAAATGGTCTGAAGGCCGCGCGGGCCGCCGAGCACCAGCGTGCCGGCGCCAGCACGCGTCACCGCGGCGGCAGGCTGCGTGCGCTCGGTCTTCAGCAGCGTGAAGGTAGCGCCGTCATCGGCGCTGGCGAGCACGTGCCCGGCCTGGCTGACCAACACGATGCGACCGCGCTCATCGATCGTGCCGGCAGTCAGGCCGACCTGAACGCCGGTCGACACGGCCTGCCAGTTGCGGCCACCGTCGGTGCTTCGCACGACGTTGCCGCGCAGACCGAACGCGAGCACGACGCGTTCGTTGCCAAGCACACCGAACAGGGTGCCCTGGTAGGGAATGTTCGCGGCAGCGAAGCGTCCGCTGCTGCGGTCGAGCTTGAGAAGCAAGCCTTGCTCGCCGGCGATGTAGAGATCGGCGCCGACGCGGTGCACCGCGTACAGGTGCAGTCCCTTCGGGTTGTCGGTGGCGTGCAGCAGCGGCTCCCAGGTCTTGCCGCCATCGGCGGTGCGCAGCAGGAGGCCGAACGCGCCGACGACATAGCCGTTCTTCGCGTCGTCGAACCAGACGTCGAGCAGCGGGTTCTCGGCGCCCTGCGCGGCGATGCGTTTCGCCTCGGCGAGCCACTTGGCATCGCCGCTGGCGCTGTAGTACTTGACGAGGACGTCGCCCATCGTGCGGCCGTCGAGCTGGCGTGTCCACGTGCGGCCGCCGTCGCCGCTGGCGAGAACGACGCCGTCGTGGCCGACCGCCCAGCCGTTCTCCGCGGTCGGGAAGCTCACCGCCACCAGATCGGAGCTGACCGGCACATCGGCCTGCTGCCAGCTCTTGCCGTGGTCGTCGGAGAAAAGCACCTGGCCGCGCTGGCCGACGGCGACGACGCGATCGCCTGCCAGCGCCAGCCCGTTGACAAGCGAGCGAGAGGCGAGCGCGCTCTTCAGCGCCGGTGTGTCGAGCACGTCGCGTGCAGCCTTCTCGGGTGCAGTTGCGCCCCACGCCGCTGCGGCGAGCGCGACGGCCAGGATCGAGGCAAGAGCGCGGTGCATCATGTCGTCTCCAGTCGTTCGGTGTTCACGGGCGCGGCGCGCCGCTTGTTCGAGCCTCGCATTCTGAGCAGCAGGCCGGCACGAACGCCCCCTCTCACCGGGGGGCGGCAGTGGGGGACGGCGGCCGGTTCGAAAAAAAAGGGCCGCACGTTCGTGCGGCCCGGTTCCACCCGAGGGTGCTCTCGTCCGAACCGTCAGCGCACGCCGGAGCCGGCCAGCGAGTCGGCGGTCCACTCGCGGTCGGACAGCGGCTTGGTCTGCTTCATGCCGCCGGTCTCGGCGATGAAGCCGGTCAGCGAATAGATGCCGGAGACCAGGTCGTAGTGGCCGAACATGTCGGTGTACGGCGCAGGCAGGTCGTAGCTCGGCGTCATGTAGGCGAAGCCGGCGCGGTACAGCTGGCCGCGCGCGTCGTACTCGTCGCTGGCGAGCGCCGCCCACGAGTCCTCGTCGAGATAGAACGTGCGCTTGCTGTAGATATGGCGCTTGCCCTCGCGCAGCGTCGCCTCGACCACCCAGACACGGTGCAGTTCCCAGCGCACGAGGTCGGGGTTCAGGTGGTGGGGCTTGAGCAGGTCGTCCTGCTTGGCCTGGTATACCGCCGTGTAGTCGTTGTACGGAACGATGATCTCCTTCTTGCCGACCAGCTTGAAGTCGTAGCGGTCCATCGAGCCGTTGAAGATGAACGCATCGTCGAACGTCGTCGCGCCAGCGGTGCCGGGGTTCGGCGTGTCGTACGCGAGGTCGGGCGCAACCTTGACGCGGCGCTGCCCGGGCAGGTACGTCCACGCGCGGCGATCTTTGCTGCCCATATCGAGCGGGTCGATGACCATCAGCGCCTCGCCGGCACGACGGGCGGGGCCGGTGTACGTGAGCTTGATGCGCCAGTAGGTGTCCGACGCCTTGTTCGGATCCCAGTACGGGAACTCCTGGTTGCTCAGGCCCTCGGTGGCCAGCGCGGTGTGGCCGCTGGCATCGACGTTGAGGTTGCGGTACTTCGATTCATAGGACTCGCCGTTGAATCGCACGAGGTGGTTCCACATCGCCTCGAAGCCGGTCTTCGGGATCGGAAACGGGAAGGCCGCATGCGCCCCGTCGATCGAACGGCCCTCGTTGAGCGTCTTGGCCTTCGTCGCATTCTTCGCCGTGTTGTCGGCCACCCATTTGGGGAAGGTGACGCTGCGGTGCGTCGGGTAGACATCGACGCGGAAGCTCGGGTACTTCTGCAGCAGCGCTTTCGTGCCCTCGGTGAGCTGGGCGCCGTTCTGGGCCATGTTCTTGGCGTCGATCGTCAGCCGTGGCTTCTCGCCTGCGAACGGGTTCGGGCGGATGCCGTCGCCGGCCTTGAAGCCCGCCGGGGCGGTGGTCACGCCGCCGCTATAGGCGGGAATCGTGCCGTCCTTGTTGGCAGCGACTTCAGCGCCGATCGGGGTCAGCGTGGTGCCGAGTGCCTTGGCTTCGTCCGCGCTGACGGCGGCCAGCGCCGGCGTCGTGCAGACGAGCGTGGCCACGGCAGCGGCGGCGAGCCGCGTGTATCGAGTGTGCATGTTGTCTCCGGTCAGAAGGTGGTTCTGAAAGTGAGGCTGAGGAAACCACGGTCCTTCAGGTACGTGGTCAGCCCATTGACCGACGTCACCGCGCTGCCGTTGTCCTTGTAGCGGCCGACGAAGTCGATGTACTTGAGGTCGAAGCGATATTTCTGTTGCACGTCGGCCGAGATGCCGACCGTGTAGTTGCCCAGGCCCTCGTTGCCGCCGAACACGGTGGCCGCATTGCCCGACAGGCCGACGGCGTAGGTCAGCGGAGCCGACAAGTCGACGCCCGGAAACACCTGGTACCAGGTCGGCGTGAAAGCGACGCCCATGCCGAGGTAGTCCTTGGTCACGCAGCCGTCCCACTTGTCCTTCGCCGGCGCGGTCGCGGTGGCGTTGCAGGGCGTGTAGCCGACGGCGTTGAACAGGTTGGCGCCGCTGCGCACCTTGGTCCAGGTCGACCATTGCAGCTCGGCGGCCCAGGTCGCGCTGTCGAACAGCGGCGTCTTCGGCACGGTGCCGAGCGCGTTGACGAGTGCGTGCCAGGTGTCGCCGCGCGGGCCCTTGGTGTCGCCCTCGCCGGGCAGACCCGGCGCGACGCCGAGCACCTGCGCGTTCAGCGGCGTGTTGTGACGGGTCGAGAGCTCGGCGCCGAAGCTGATGCCGGCGATGTTCTTGGCCAGGCTCAGGCCCAACAGGTCGACCTTGTCGGCGTAGATCATGTTGTAGACGCTGGCGTTGGGCGCTGCGGTGGTGAGCAGCACCTGCGGCAGCTTGTCGGCGAAGTTGCGGTAGTACGCGCCGACCGTGCCGTCGAGCCACGCCGGGCTCCAGCGCGCCGACAGGCCGTATTCACCGGTCTGGCCCGGCTCCGCGGCCTGGCCGCGCGATGCGAAGCCGAGGCCAGGCGAGAGGAACTGGCGGTCCGGGCCGTTGAAGACGAAGTCCACCGGGCCGAGGTAGGTGCCGCCTTCGGGATAGCGCGCGGCTTCCCACTCGAGCATCACGTACGCCGCCAGCGACAGCGTGTCGGTCACTTGCGCTTGCGCCGACACCTGGTTCAGCGGGCGAAACAGCTCCTTGGCTTCGGTGCCGGGCGTGGCGAAGCCCTTTTGCAGGTCGACCGGCGCTTGCGCATACGAGACACTGTGGAGGTGGCCGCCGAGGAACAGCGACTCGCCCCAGTAGTTGGTGTGGCGGCCGATCTTGAAGTTGACCGGCACATTGCCGAGGTCGACACCGCCGAACGCGAAGGCGTCGAGCAATTCGCCGCTGGGACCGGCATAGAGTCGCTTGGTCGTGCCGCTGTACTGGTTGTTGATGTAGCTCGGCAGATTCGCCAGCGGCGGATTCGGATTCGAATGGCTTTGGCCGCTGTAGGCGCCGTCGTACCACGCCGTACCGCTGACGCGCGCGCCGAAGCGCTTCTTGTAGACGATGTCGAATTCGGACAGCAGGTCCAGCCTCTCGGCGACCAGATCGCCGTTGTCGAAGCTGTAGTCGCCTTCGTCGGCGAGGATCGAGTTGCCGATCTTGTTGTCGCGCCCCTCGACACGCATGCCGAGGTTCGCACGAATGGTGTTGTCCCAGCGGATCGAGACGTCGGGGTTGCCGCTGTCGATCTCGAAGGCGTGTGCGGTGCTGGCAAGCAGCGCGCAGATCGCCGCCGCGGCAACGGGGGTGCGGGCGATGGTGCGGCCAAGACGGGCAGAGGGTTGTCGGGGGTGAAGGCTCAAGATATCTCCGCGAGTGGGTTGTTGTGGGCAGCGTGCCCTGCAGGCGCACCTGCTGCAGGCTTCAGCGCCGTGGATTCTGGGTAGGCGCGTCCGGCAGTCGCCCCCTCTTGACAGGGGGGCCGTGGGGTGGGCGGGAACGCCGCCTGACCGCCGATTTCGCGCCGCTAGGCCGCCGACACGCTGACGATGCGTGAGAACAGTTGATGGAATTGCTTGCCTGGGTCGGCGCCCGACAACGGATCGTGAGGCCGCGCGAACGCCGCATCGATCGCCAGCCAATCCTCGCTCAGCAGGTGGCGCTGCGCGGCCGGCAGGATGGCGCCTTCCTTGCGGCCCACGTGATCCCACAGGAAACTGGCGTAGCGCGAGACTGCGTCCTGCAGCGCCGCCGTCGCGGCCGGGCGCGCCTGCGCGTCGGCCGCGGCGAGCGCGTCGACCTGCTGCGCCAGCGCAGCAACGAGATGCCCGTCGCGTTCGCGCTGGCGCTCGAGCTCGTCGAGCTCGGCGTGGCAGCTGGTTGTGCGTTCGCGCAGACGCGCGAACAGTTGCGCCTGTTCGTTGGGATGACGCGCCAGCATCGGGAAGTGCTGCAGGAATTCGACGATCGAGCGCATCAGCGCCGGGTCGACCGCTGCGCCGGCGCGAGATGCGTGCGCGAGTGCCTGCAGCCAGGCGTGCATCACCGCCGCCAACGAACGGTGCTCGTCGCGGAGGATGCCGATCGCGCGTGCCGGCGGTGGCAGCTCGCCGGTCGACGACACCAGAACCGGCAGGCCGCTGTTCATCAGCACCGAGAGCGTCTCGGATGAGAACGCCATCCCGAGCTTGCCGCGATGGCCGTGCGAGGCCATGAAGATGAGGTCGCATCCGATCCGGTGCGCGACATCGACCACCGCCTGCGCTGGCCGGTCGCACACCACGTACCGCGAACCGCACGGAACGCCGAGCGCGCGTGCCGCTGCCTCGGCCTTGGCCAGCAGCTCGCCGGCCTTGCCGTGGTAGGCGTAGTCGTACTCCTCGTGCGCGGTGGCGCGCAGCAGCTCTGCGTCGCCGCGCAGCAGGTCAGCCGCCGCATCGGCGACGGCGTGGAAGAAGGTGATGCGCGCGGCCAGCGCATGCGCGAAGGCGACAGCGTTGCCCACGACTTCAACCGACAGGTCGGTGTCGTCGAGCGGAACCAGGAGATGGCGATACATGCGGAAGGGGTCTGCGGACTCGAAAGCGGTCGTAACGATGCTAGGCGCCGGTGTCGACGCACACCCTCCTCGTCGCGGGGGGGTCGACGCGAACCGCGTGCTGCCGGACCGCGTGCTGCCGGACGCTTACCATGGCGGCGTAGGCGCCTGTCCCACTCCTGAGCGGCGTCCGGCTTCCACGCAGCGTCTTCGATTCAGTCCGTGGCCACCCATCTCGTCCGCAACAACGTCCCCGCCTCCGACGATCTGCAGCTGCGGGTGACGCCCCCGCGCGTGCCGCGCCACCAGATCGCGCGGCCGCGCCTGCAGTCCGACAACGAGCAGCTGCGCGACGATCCGGTGATCCTCGTGCAGGCATCGGCGGGCTTCGGCAAGACATCGCTGCTCGCGCAATGGCGGCGCGAGCATCTGGCGCGCGGCAGCGTCGTGGCGTGGCTGTCGGCGCAACCGCAGGACGACGTGCCGCGCTTCGTGCAAAGCCTGGCGCTGGCCGTGCGGGCGGGCGCCGGCCGCCCGTCCTTCGGGCACACCCTGATCGAAACGGCGCCGCTCGCCGGGCTCGAGGGCGTGACCGCCTGGCTGGCCGAAGTGGCGCAGACGGCGCTCGACATCGTGCTGATCGTCGACGAGGCCGATCGCCTGCCAGCGGCGGCCCGCGAGGCGTTGGGCTATCTGCTGCGCAACGCGCCATCGAACCTGCGTGTCGTGGTCGCCGCTCGCGCCGACCACCCGATCGACGTCGACGACCTGGTCGCCTACGGCAGCTGCACCGTCGTCGGGCCGGCACAGTTGCGCTTCCGCCTCGACGAGACGATCGAGCTGGCGCGGGCACGCTTCGGCAACCGGGTCGATCGCGACGCCGCGGCGCGGCTGCACGAGCTCACCGAAGGCTGGCCGCTCGGGCTGCAGCTCGCGCTGTCAGTGATGGCCGCGGGCAGCGATCCGGAAGCCGAGGTGTCATCCATGGCAGCGCATGGCGGCACGCTGCGCGATCGGTTCGTGCAGCTGCTGCTCGCCAACCTCGATCCCGCCGACGTCGCCTTCCTGACCCGGATCGCGATCCTCGATCCGCTGCACGCCGAGCTTTGCAGCCGCCTGCTGGAGCAACCCGACGCCACCGAGCGGCTGACCCGGTTGGCGCGCGACACCCCGGTGTTCGCCGTCGGCGAGGCGAGCGATTGGCTGCGTATGCATTCGCTCGCGCGCGAGGAGTTGCGGCGACGCTTCGCGCAGCTGCCGGCCGACGAGCAGGCCGCGCTGCACGCGCGCGCGTCGGCCGTGCTTGCCGAGCTCGGCTTCGCCGAGGCTGCGGCGCGCCACGCACTGGAGGCCGGCCAGCGCGAGGTCGCCTACGACCTCGCCGAGCGCACGCTGTACGACTCGCTGATGTCGCGCGGTCATCAGGCTGCGGTGCTCGAATGGCTGGCCTGGCTGCCTGTCGCCGAAGTCGACAAGCGGCCCCGCCTGCTGCTGGCCGTTGCCTGGTCGCTCGCATTGAGCGAACGCCACGAAGAGGCCAGCCGCTACGTCGAACGGATCCAAGTGCAACCCGGCGTCGACGATGCGCTGCGCTGCGAGTGCGCGCTGATCCAGAGTGGCGCCGCCGTTTACGCCGACGACCCCGACCGCTTCGCCGCCTTGCATGATCCGTGGGCAGAGCATCCGCCGCTGACCAACCCGCTGCTGCTGCACGTGCACGCCAACCGGTCGGCGTTTCGGACCTTGCTCGACGGCGAGCCGGCGCTGGCGCGGCTTCGTCAGCAGCAGGCGCCCCGTGGCGAGCGCGATGCCAACGGCGGCTACCTCGACCGTCGCGGCGATTTCATCGTCGGCCTGTCGTACCTCTGGGAAGGCCAGGTCCTGCTCGCGGCCAAGCTGCTGCGACCGACGCTCGCGCAGGCCGAAGCCGTCCTCGGCCGGCGGAGCCCCTTCACCTGCATGGTCGCAGCGCTGCTGGCCGCGGCCCAATGGGAACGCAACGAACCCGAGGACGCCGCGGGCCTGCTCGCCAACCGGCTCGACGTGCTCGAGCGCAGCGCGCTTCCGGAAGCGGTGCTGCTCGCCTTCCGTGCGATGGCGCGAATCGCCTCCGCCGAAGGCGCCGAGCATCGCGCGATCGAGCTGCTCGGCGCGCTCGATGCGGTCGGTGTCGCGCGCCATCTGCCGCGGCTGCGCATCGCGAGCCTGGTCGAGCAGGTGCGACTGCATGCGCGCCGGTTTCGCGCGGAGACCTGCCGTGACCTGTGCGCGCGCATCGACGCGCTGCTGGCGGATCCGGCTTCGCCGCAGGGGCCGCTCTGGCGGCGCAGCGTCGCGGTGCTGCGCGACGTCGCGATCGCTCATGCGGCCATCGCGGCGCAGGAGTGGCGACGCGCGGCCGACGTGCTGGCGCAGGCCGACGACCGCGCCCAGGGCATCAGGCAGGGCCGGCTGCACCTCGAGCTGCTGGGCCTGCGCGCGTACGTGCTCGACCGCTGCGGCGAGAAGTCGCTGCCGCTGCTGCGCGAGGCGGTCGACCTGGCAGCGACCTACGGCCTGGTGCGGGTGTTCGACGATGCGCATCCGGAGCTTGGCGACTGGGTGCGCCGCGAGCTCCACGGTGCAGCGACGCCGCCTGGCATGGCACCGGGCCCCCTGGCCGCGTCGATCGGGGCGAGGCCCGCCGGTGCGCGGCCGGCCGCGCGAGCGACGCCGACGATGGCGCTGACGCCCAAGGAGCGTGAGGTGCTGGAGCTGCTGGCGCGAAGCCTGTCGAACAAGGAGATCGGCCTGGCGATGCAGGTCGGCGAAGAGACCATCAAGTGGCACATGAAGAACCTGTTCGCCAAGCTCGATGCCGGAACCCGAAAGCAGGTGGTGCAGCGGGCACGCATCCTCGGGCTGCTGGAAGCCCAGCCGTGAGCGGAAGAGCGGGGCGCCAAGGCTCGCCCGGCGCCTGATCCCGCTCGCGAAAGGGACGCGCAGTCGCCGCCGGAAAGGCGCCGGCGCGCCGGCCGTGTCCTGGCGAGCCCCCTCCACGATGGGGGGCTCGCGGACCTGAGGTGTCGTTACGCTTGCCTCAAGCAAGGTGGCATCGGCCCCCGCGCAGCAAGGAGACGACAATGGCAACAGCCACCGCACACGCGCCCGCGGTCGTTCGCGGCACTTCGCTGGGTGATTCGATCCGCGTCGAGCCACTGACCTGCGCCATCGGCGCGGAGCTGAGCAACGTCAACCTCGGCGTTGCCTCGCGTTCGCCCGAGCTGATGGCCGAGATCCGCCAGCTGCTGCTCAAGCACAAGGTGCTGTTCTGGCGCGATCAGGACATCACGCGTGCCGAACACGTCGCGTTCGCGCGCCATTTCGGTGACCTCGAAGATCATCCGGTGGCCGGCAGCGACCCCCAGAACCCGGGCCTGGTGCGCATCTACAAGTCGCCCGACATGGCCAACGATCGTTACGAGAACTCCTGGCACACCGACGCCACTTGGCGCGAGAAGCCGCCGTTCGGCTGCGTCCTGCGCTGCGTCGAGTGCCCGCCGGTGGGCGGCGACACGATGTGGGCGAACATGGCGCTGGCCTACGAGAAGCTGCCTGAACCGGTCAAGGAGCAGATTGCCGGCCTGCGCGCGCGCCACAGCATCGAAGCCAGCTTCGGTGCCGCGATGCCGACCGACAAGCGCCTGGCGCTGAAGGCGCAGTTCCCCGACGCCGAGCACTCGGTGGTGCGTACGCACCCCGAGACCGGCGAGAAGATCCTGTTCGTCAATGCGTTCACGACCCACTTCACGAACTATCACACCGCCGAGCGAGTGCGCTACGGCCAGGACTACACCCACGGCGGCTCGGACCTGCTGCGCTACCTGATCAGCCAGGCCTTCATCCCCGAGTATCAGGTGCGCTTCCGCTGGAAGCCCAACACCGTCGCGATGTGGGACAACCGCTCGACCCAGCACTACGCCGTGATGGACTACCCGCCGTGCCACCGCAAGATGGAGCGCGCCGGCATCGTCGGCGAAGCCACCTTCTGATCCACGACCCGATTCACGATTCCAACGTTCCCCTCTAAGGACCCGACATGAACTTCCTCGACGGCTCGCTGTTCCCCGAGAACCAGGAGAAGCTGGTCATCACCGCCGCGCCTTACGGCCCCGAGTGGATTCCCGCGGATTTTCCGCAGGACATCCCGGTCAGCATGGACGCGCAAGTGCAAAAGGCGGTCGACTGCTACAACGCCGGCGCCACGGTGCTTCACCTGCACGTGCGTGAGCTCGACGGCAAGGGCTCGAAGCGCCTGTCGAAGTTCAACGAGCTGATCGCCGGCGTGCGCAAGGCCGTTCCCGACATGGTGATTCAGGTCGGCGGCTCGATCTCGTTCGCGCCCGAATCCGATGGCGCAGCCGCCAAGTGGCTGTCCGACGACACCCGCCACATGCTGGCCGAGCTCGACCCGAAGCCCGACCAGGTGACGGTGACGGTCAACACCTCGCAGATGAACGTGCTCGAGCAGATGGAGCCCGCCGACATCGCCGGCACGTCGATGGCCGAGCCGGAGAACTTCCGCGCCTACTCCAACATGATCGTGCCGTCGACGCCGAGCTTCTTCGAAGAGCACGTGCGCCGCCTCAGCAAGGCCGGCATCCAGAGCGCCTTCCAGTTCTACAACATCAACAGCTACGAGACGGTCGAGCGTCTGATCCGCCGCGGCATCTACAAGGGCCCGCTGGTGATGAACTGGGTCGCGATCGGCGGTGGCATGGACCAGCCCACGATCTATAGCTTGTCCAACTTCCTGCGCGCCATCCCCGACGGCTCGATGCTGACCGTCGAGAGCAGCATGCGCAACGTGCTGCCGATCAACATGATGGGCATCGCAATGGGCCTGCACGTGCGCTGCGGCATCGAGGACAACCTGTGGAACCAGTCGCGCACCGAGAAGATGTCGACGGTCAAGCAGGTCGAGCAGCTGGTGCGCATCGCCCGCGAGTTCGGCCGCGGCGTCGCCTCGGGCAAGGAAGCGCGCGAGATCAGCAAGATCGGCGTGTTCTACGACACCGTCGATGAGACGCTGGCCGCCAACGGCTTCGCGCCCAACCCCAAGGGTCGGCAGCAGGGTTACCTGCGCAAGGTTGCTTGACGATGACCGAGGACCGCGCCATGCCGACGGTGCTCATCGTCCCGGGACTGCGCGAACGTGTCGACGTGCACTGGCAGACGTTGCTCGCGCTCGATCTCGAAACGCAGCGGCGCAGGGTGAAGACGGTGCCGCCGATGGGCCGCGCCGACCTCGACTGCGCGGCCCGCGTCGCGGCGATCGAAAGCGCTGCACAGGCGATCAGCGGTCCGATCGTGGTGGTCGCGCACAGTGGCGGTTGCGTGATGGTCGCGCATTGGGCGCGGCAAACCGAGCGGCCCGTGCACTGTGCGCTGCTGGCGACGCCGCCGGACTTCGAGCAGCCGATGCGCGAGGGCTACCCGACGATCGACGAGCTTCGTGCCGGCGGCTGGCTGCCGGTGCCACGCGAGCCGTTGCCGTTCCCGAGCGTGGTGGCCGCCAGCCGCGACGACCCGCTGGCCCGCTACGAGCGCGTCGAGCAGCTCGCGAACGACTGGGGCAGCAAGGTCGTCGACCTCGGCTTCGTCGGGCACCTGAACCCGGCCTCGGGCTACGGCCACTGGGGCCGCGCCGAGCAATTCATCGACGAGATCTCCGCCGGCTGCTGAACGCGGCACCGGCGGCTCTGACAGACAGACAAGGGAGACAACCATGGCCCACGCCATTCGCCTGCACGAGATCGGTGGTCCGGACGTGCTCAAGCTCGAAACCGTCGAGGTCGGCGATCCTGGTCCCGGCCAGGCGCGCGTGCGGCACGTCTACGTCGCCGTCAACTTCATCGACATCTACTTCCGCACCGGCCGCTATCCGCTGCAGTTGCCGAACGGCCTGGGATCCGACGCGGTCGGCGTCATCGAGGCGGTGGGTGCCGGCGTGACCGATCTCAAGGTCGGTCAGCGCGTCGGCTACCTGCTCGGCCCGCAGGGCGCGTACGCCGACGTTCGCGTGATGCCCGCGGACGTGCTGATTCCGCTGCCCGACGGCGTTTCCGACCGCACCGCGTCGACCCTGATGATGAAGGGCATGACGGCGCAATACCTGTTCCGTCAGGTCCATCCGCTGCACGGCGGCGAGACGATCCTGTACCACGCTGCCGCCGGCGGCGTCGGCCTGGTGGCGTGCCAGTGGGCGCGTGCGCTCGGCGTCACGATGATCGGCACCGTCAGCACCGATGAGAAGGCGGTGATCGCGAAGGCGAACGGCTGCGCGCACACCATCGTCACCGCCGGCATGACCGCCGACGACATGGCGCGCGAGATCCCGAAGCAGGTGCGCGAGATCACCGGCGGCAAGGGCGTGCCGGTGGTCTACGACTCGGTCGGCAAGGACACGCTGATGGCCTCGCTCGAAAGCCTGCAGCAGCGCGGCTCGCTGGTCAGCAACGGCACGACCTCCGGGCCGGTGGTGATCGACACCACGCTGCTCGCGGTCAAGGGTTCGATCTGGGTCACGCGACCGGCGATGATCCACTACGCCACGCCGCGCGCGCAGATGCTGGCGATGGCCGATGAGTTGTTCACGCACGTGCTGGCCGGCCGCATCAGCGGCGAGCCGAGGCAGCAGTTCGCGCTCGCCGATGCCGCCGAGGCGCACCGCGCGCTCGAGTCGCGCCGCACGACCGGCGCCACGGTGCTCGTCCCCTAGCCGGAGGCATTCATGGACCTGCATGCAGTGGCGCACGCGCCGAGCGAGGACAAGTACCTCATCAGCCGCGGCGCCGCCTGGTTCGCCTTTGTGATGACCGTCGGCCTGATGGTGTTCGACTACGTCGACCGCCAGGTCATCGTCTCGCTGTTTCCGCACCTGAAGGCCGAGTGGAACCTGTCGGACAAGCAGCTCGGCGCGCTGGTCTCGATCGTGTCGATCACGGTCGCGCTCGGCGGCATTCCGGTCGCGTTGTTCGCCGACCGTGTCAGCCGCGTGAAGAGCATCGTCGCCATGGCCGGAGCCTGGAGCCTGGCGACGATCTCCTGCATGTTCGCCTCGGGCTACGGCGCGCTGTTCGCTGCGCGCGCCGTCGTCGGTCTCGGTGAGGCCGGCTATGGCTCGGTCGGCGCCGGCTTGATCGCGAGTCACTTCCCGGCCCGCGTGCGCGGCACCTTGATGGCCGGCTTCTTCGCGTCGGCGTCGGTCGGCTCGGTGCTCGGCGTGATCCTCGGCGGGGTGATCGCCGACCGCTGGGGCTGGAAGGCCGCGTTTGGCGTGGTCGGGATTCCTGGGCTCGTGCTCGCCCTGCTGTACCTGTTCGTGCGCGACTACAAAACCGTCGAGCTGACGCCTCGCCTGGAGCAGGCGCGGCAGTCGACCGGCTCGGTGGCGCGGCACATCGTCCGCGTCCTGACCCGCTCGCGCACGATGCTGTGGGTCTGCATCGGCGCACCGGCACAACTCATCGTCGTCTCGTCTGTCTGGGCATGGATGCCGAGCTTTCTCGTCCGCACCCAGGGCATGACGGCGCAGGCTGCCGGAGTCAAGGCCTCGCTGGTCGTGCTGGCCGGCGCGGTCGGCAGCGTCGTCTGGGGTGCGGTGGTCGACCGCGCCGGCAAGCGCGGCCCGGGCGCCAAGTTGCGCACCGTCGCCATGCTGTGCCTGGCGACGCTGGTCGTGATCTGCTTTGCCTTCGGCGCGCCGCGGCTCGGGATCACGCTCTCGGCCAACACCCAGTTCGCGTTCATCTTGCTCGGCGGACTGCTGATGACGTGCACCGTCGGCCCGGCGTCAGCGGCGGTGATCGACGTCACCCACCCGGGCGTACGTTCCACCGGCGCGTCGATCCTGTCGCTGTTCCAGAACCTGTTCGGCCTCGCGCTCGGCCCCATCATCGCCGGCGCAATGTCGGATTCGATCGGCCTCGAAGCCGCGCTGACGTTCACGCCGCTGTTCGGTCTGATTGCGGTCGCGGCCTTCCTCCGCGCCGCCACCACCTACGAAGTCGACAAGGCCCGCTCGGCGGAGCCCGTGGCTGCGCCGGCCGGCACGACGGCAGGCAACGCGCTCGCCTGAACTCTCCCCTGCGAGGACACCATGAACGCATCGATGATGCAGCAGCCGCTGCTGATCTCCTCCCTCCTGACCCACGCGGAGCGCCACCACGGCGAGCGCGAGGTCGTGTCGCGCCGCGTCGAAGGCGACATCCATCGCACGACCTACCGCGAAATGGCGACGCGCGCGCGCCGCATGGCCAACGCGCTGGCGTCGATGGGCGTCAAGCACGGCACGCGCGTGGCCACCCTGGCGTGGAACGGCTACCGGCATATGGAGCTGTACTACGCGGTCAGTGGCTCTGGCGCCGTGCTGCACACGCTGAACCCGCGCCTGCATCCCGACCAGGTGGTGTGGATCGCCGACCACGCTGAAGACCAGATTCTGTTCTTCGACCTGACGTTCCTGCCGCTGATCGAGGCGATCGCGGACCGCGTCAAGACCATCAAGGCGTTCGTCGCGATGACCGACCGCGCCCACATGCCGGCCCCCGGCAAGGTACCGGGACTGCTGTGCTACGAGGAGCTCATCGCCGACGCGCCGTCGGAGTTCACCTGGCCGACGTTCGACGAGAACGAGCCGTCGTCGCTGTGCTACACGTCGGGCACCACCGGCAATCCGAAGGGCGCGCTGTACAGCCACCGCTCGACGATGCTGCACACCTACGCCGCGGCGCTGCCCGACTCGCTGAACTGCTCGGCGCGCGACACCATCCTGCCGGTGGTGCCGATGTTCCACGTCAACGCCTGGGGCCTGCCGTACGCGGCCTGCATGGTCGGCGCCAAGCTGGTGTTCCCGGGCCCGTTCCTGGACGGCAAGAGCCTGCATGAGCTGTTCGAGGACGAGGGTGTCACCGTGTCGGCCGGCGTGCCCACCGTCTGGCAGGGGCTGCTCGCCCACGTCGAGGCCAACAACCTCGTCTTCAGCACGATGCGCCGCACGATCATCGGCGGCTCCGCGTGCCCGCCGGCGATGATGCGCACCTTCCAGGAGCGCCACGACGTGCAGGTGCTTCACGCCTGGGGCATGACCGAGCTGAGCCCGCTCGGCACTGCGTGCACGTTCAAGTCGAAGCATCTGAAGGCCAGTGCCGACGAGCGCCTGGCGGTGCAGGCCAAGCAGGGCCGCGCGGTGTTCGGCATCGACATGAAGATCGTCGACGACGACGGCGAGGAGCTGCCGCACGACGGCAAGGCCAGCGGCGAGCTGCTCGTCAAGGGCCCCTGGGTGATCGCGCGCTATTTCAGAGGCGAAGGCGGCGACCCGCTGCGCGGCGGCTGGTTCCCCACCGGCGACGTCGCCACGATCGACGGTGACGGCTACATGCAAATCACCGACCGCAGCAAGGACGTGATCAAGAGCGGCGGCGAATGGATCGGCTCGATCGACCTCGAGAACATCGCGATGGCGCATCCCTCGGTGGCGACGGCCGCATGCATCGCCGCCAAGCATCCCAAGTGGGACGAGCGGCCGCTGCTGGTGGTGGTGAAGAAGCCCGGTGCCGAACTGACGCGCGAGCAGCTGCTGCAGTTCTTCGACGGCAAGATCGCCAAGTGGTGGACGCCCGACGACGTTGCGTTCGTCGACGCGATCCCGCTCGGCGCCACCGGCAAGGTGCAGAAGAATAAGCTGCGCGAGCAGTTCGCCGACCACAAGCTTCCGACCGCGTGACGCCATGGCGATCGCCCTCGACCTCGGCTTCGCGCGCGCGCCCACGCTCTTTCCCGGCGTGATCGCATGCGCGGTAGTGGCCGCTGCCTCCGGCTTCCTCGGCGAGCACTACGGCGCGCCCGTGCTGCTGTTCGCGCTGCTGCTGGGTATGGCGATGAACTTCCTGTCCACCGACGGGCCATGTGCGCCGGGCATCGAGTTCTGCGCGCGCAGCATGCTGCGGCTCGGTGTCGCGCTGCTCGGGCTGCGCATCACGGTGGCGCAGGTGGTGGCGCTCGGCTGGGGCCCGGTGGTGATGGTGGTGGCGAGCGTCGCGATCACCATCGTCTTGTCCATGGTCGTCGCGCGCGCGCTCGGCTTTCAAGGCCTGTTCGGGTTGCTGACCGGCGGCGCCACTGCGATCTGCGGCGCGTCGGCCGCACTGGCGTTGTCGGCGGCACTGCCGGCGCACCCGCTGAAGGAGCGGGCGACGCTGTTCACCGTGATCGGCGTGTCGGCGCTGTCGACCTTCGCCATGGTGGCCTACCCGATGATCGTGCACGCGCTCGGGCTCAATCCGCAGCAGGCCGGCATCTTCCTCGGCGGCACGATCCACGATGTCGCGCAGGTGGTCGGCGCGGGCTACAGCCTGTCGCCGGAGACCGGCGACGCGGCGACGCTGGTGAAGCTGCTGCGGGTCGCGATGCTGTTGCCGGTGATCGTGGTGGCGGCGATGATCACGCGGGCACGCGCTGCCGCCGACGGCAGTCAGGGCGACGGCAAGCGGCCGCCGCTGTTGCCGGGCTTCGCGGTCGGATTCGCGGTGCTGGTGGCCGTCAACAGCACCGGCTGGCTGCCGAAGGCGGTCAGTACGCTCGGCAGCGATGCGTCGCGCTGGCTGCTGGTGGCGGCGATCGCCGGCATCGGCATGAAGACGCAGCTGAAGGAGCTCGTCACCGTGGGCATCAAGCCGGTGGCGTTGATGGTCGGCGAGACCGTGTTCCTCGCCGCGCTGACCCTGGTGATGATGCACTGGCTCGCTTGACCGCCGACGCGGCGGTGATTTGCCGAGGCGGCCGGTGCTTGCTGCGGAGCCGGGCGAGTCTGCAGTATTGTCCGCACGGCCGCCATCTTGCTGCCTGATCCCATGCGCGCAACCCAATTCGTCGTCGTTCACACGCCTGGCCCGGGGTGGAACCCGAGCGTCGCGGCGTTCGAGCAAGACGGGCTGCGCGAGCACGTGGCTCACTACGCGCAATTGCTGGCGCAAGGCAAGCTGGTCATGGGAGGCCCGTTCCTCGACGCCAGGTCAGGCGGCATGATGGTCGCCGAGCCGGGCGTTGCCGAAGAAGAGCTGCGCGCTTTCGCCGCCGCGGATCCGGCCGTGACGTCGGGTCTTCTTGCTTTCGAGGTGCGGCCCTGGCTCGTCGGCTTGCACAAGTGAGACCCGAACCCGCCATCGCGCGAACGTCTGCTCGCAAGTTGCGTGGCGCGCTCCTCGGCGTCGTTTGGCAGCTCGGGATCGGCGTGGCGCTCGTCCTCGTCGGCGGCGCGGTCGCGATCGTCATGGCGAAGATTCGACGGTGAGACGCGCAACATTCGCGCGTCTCGCAGCATGCGGAGTCTTGCAATGTTCAGCCATCTGACCGTCGGCACCCGGGACCCGGCTCGCGCCGCCGCCTTCTGCGACGCCGTGCTTCGCCGCTCGGGATCGAACGCGTCCCCGGCAACAAGCTGGGCTTCGTTTGCCGCGAGGCCTGGCGACGTTGTTCGCGGACCCGCCTCGCATCGACGTGACGCCTAGCCTCTCGACGCCCGATGTTCGCGATCAAGGCCGAAGTCGTCGATCCGCGCGCCGCGGCGTTCACGTTCGCCGAGCAGAAGACGATGTACGGTGGCCGGCACATCGCCAAGGGCGACCTGGTCTTCATCTTCGCGAGCGAAAACGAAGGCGGTCCCGGCTTGATTGCCAGCGGCAGGGCCACCTCGGCCGAGGCGACTCCGAAAAAACCCGGGATCGCCCGGCAGACGCCTCGTGTCAGCATCGCCGTCGAGCGCACGGCGCTGGCGACGCGCAGCCTCGGGCGCTACGACCTCAAGCAATACCGCGACTGGGATGACGGGCGCGCCGAGAGCGAACTCAATTTCAAGCTCTATCGCCAGGCAACGAACAAGATCGTGGCGATCTCGGATGCAGCCGCCGCCTTCCTCCGCGGATTCTTCTAGCGCGGCGCCTGCAAGGCATTCGATCGCAACGATCGCTCGCAGAGGGGACCCCAGTCGATGTTCAACGCAAGCGTCAACATCAACGACATCGGCCATGCCATCCAGCTCGCGCTGGCTCCGGTCTTCCTGCTGACCGGGATCGCCGGCATGCTGAACGTCATGGCCGGCCGCCTGGCACGGATCATCGATCGCGGTCGTCAGTTGACCGAAGCGTCCAGTCAGCGCCTTGACGCGGATCTCGAACAGGAGCTTGCCACTCTCGAGCGGAGGCGGCACCTTGCCAGTTCTGCGATCACCGCGTGCACGCTTTCGGCGCTGCTCGTGTGCACCGTCATCGCAGTGCTCTTTCTGGAGGTGCTGCTCGGCCTCGAGTTCAGGTGGGTCCTCGGCCTCTCCTTCACGGCCTCCACTCTCGCGCTCGTCGTCGGGTTGGCGTATTTCCTGCGCGAGGTGCATCTCGCCACCAAGACAATTCGAATCCGGGCGAGGAGCGACATCGGCGAGCGCGAAGGCGACGCCTGAGCTTTTCATCCATCGGGTCGTTCCAGCCGATTTCATCCGTCTGCTCTCTCATGTAAGGGGTCGCCATGAATCCAGTCAAGGTCATCGCCATCGTCCTCATCGTCCTCGGCGTTCTCGGGCTCGCTTACGGCGGATTCAGCTACACGAAGGACACGACCGTCGTGAAGCTCGGCCCGCTCGAGGTTTCCGCCAAGGAGAAGCAGACCGTCAACGTGCCGATGTGGACCGGCGTCGGCGCGATCGTCGTCGGCGGACTGCTGCTCGTCCTCGGCGGCAAGAGGTAGCGCCGCGCACGCCCGGGCCACCTCCCGATCGACCACGGCGAGGAGGATGAGCATCGTCGACGACAGGTCGGCGCCCGACCGGATCGAGACGATCGGTGCCGCCACGACGGGCGCGATGGCGTGCGCGATCTGCGACTCCCTGCAAGGCACTACTGTGCGGCGGCCTATTGGGCTGGAGGGGCACTCCTCGTCGCCGCATCCGCGCTCAATCCCTTCGGTCCGTCGCTCATCCTGACGTCGGGCGCCGCCACCGGGTTCGGTGCGATGGCGGGCCTCGTTCTCATCCCCCTCCTGTTGACAGGCGCGCGACAAGCCCGGGTGCGCCCGGCGGAGCGAGTCCGCCTGGGCAGCAGGTGGGTGCTCGGCGGCGCCATTGCCTCGATCGCGTTCGTGCTCGTGCTCGGCCCTGGCGTGCAACTCGGTCCGGCGGACGTACCGACCTCTCAAGACAGGAAAGGGACTCGACCCTGAGTTCGGGTTCCACTTCTGCCCGGGTTGCGGCTGCGTTGGCGGATACGAAGATCAGAATGAGAGTCGGCGGTTTGCTCAGGAGGTTCGCATGTCGTCACTGCCACCACCGGTTGCCATCCACGCTGCCGAAGTGCCGCCGCGCGCGGCGGTCTCGTTCTATCCCGGGCCGTTCGCCTCGCGCATGGCAGGCAGGCAGAAGCGTCAGCTGGGCGAGCTGTTCGGGCTGAAGAGCTTCGGCATCAATCTGACACGCCTCGCTCCCGACGCCTTCTCGTCGCTCCGCCACACGCATGCGAAGCAGGACGAGTTCATCTACATCGTGTCCGGCCACCCGACCTTGCACACCGATCGAGGCCCGATGCGGCTGTCGCCCGGAATGTGCGCGGGCTTTCGGGCCGGCACCGGGGATGGCCACCACCTGCACAACGCGACCACCGAGGAAGTCTTCTACCTCGAGATCGGCGATCGGGCGCCAGGCGAACAGGTGACGTATCCCGATGACGATCTGCAAGTCGTCCAGGTCGCCGGCAAGGCCCGCTACGTTCACAAGGACGGAACCCCATACTGAGAGGCCCGTATGCACGAGCCGGCGCTGGATCTTTCCAAGGTCGCATGGTCGCGGCAAAAGGAGGTCGTTCGTGTCTTCTACAAGGACATGTGGGACCACGCCGACGTCGACCTCGTGCCGCAGCTTTTTCATTCCGACTTCACCTTCCGCGGATCGCTCGGCCCCCGTCTGGTCGGCCATCGACAATTCATCGGCTACGTCGAGACCGTCACCGGCGCGCTCGGCGACTACACCTCCGACATCCTCGCCCTGGGCGAAGAGGGATCCCAGGTATTCGCGAAGCTGCGCTTCCACGGCTTGCACCGGCGCGAGCTGTTCGGCATTGCACCCACCGGACGCCTTGTATGGTGGTACGGCGCTCCGATCTTTACCTTCGACGGCGATCGCGTACGCGACCTTTGGGTCCTGGGCGACATCCATGCGCTCCTGGCACGTCTGAAGGGTGCGCCCGAGGCGATGCCGCTTGATCGAGAATCGCCGGCAGACCCATCACCTCCACTCCATCCCTCACCATGACCGAAGCTCTCGTCCTGATCGACCTGCAGAACGACTACTTCCCTGGGGGAACGATGGAGCTCGTCGGCGCCGAAGCTGCGGTCGCGCAAGCAGCACGCCTCCTGGCGGCCTTCCGGCAGAAGGGCCAACCGGTCTTCCATGTCCAGCACCTCGCGACGCGAGCCGGCGCCACGTTCTTTCTGCCCGGGACGCGCGGCGCCGAGATTCACGCCGCGGTCCAGCCAGCAGCAGGCGAGCGCGTCGTGACCAAGCATTTTCCGAACAGCTTCCGCCAGACCACTCTCCTCGAAGACCTTCGCTCCGCCGGTGTGACGAAACTCGCCGTCGCGGGAATGATGACCCACATGTGCGTCGACACCACGGTTCGCGCAGCCGCCGACCTCGGCTTCGCGTGCTCGCTCGCCCACGACGGCTGCGCCACCCGCGACCTGCTGTTCGCGGGCCGACGCGTCGACGCCGACAAGGTCCAGCTCGCGTATCTCGCGGCACTCGACGGATCGTTCGCGAGCGTGCGGTCGGCCGAGGAGCTCGGCGCTTCGTTGTGAGCGAGTGTCACGCCCGGGCACGAAAGCCTGCCGATCGCTCGCCGCGCTGCGGCCAAGTCTCGGCATGATCTTCGCTCTGGTCGTCGCCGCCGGAGCGATCTTCGTCTGGTGGAGCTCGGGCGGCCTTCCAGACGTGGTCGCTTCGCACTTCATCGCCGGCGGCGGCGCCGACGGCTTCCTGCGGCGCAGCGAGTACACCGCGTTCATGCTCGCGCTGGTGGCCCTCGTCCCGCTGCTCCTGCGCCTGGCGGGCACGCTCGCTGGCCGGCTTCCGGCGCGGTTCGTCAACCTGCCGAACAAGCAGTACTGGCTCGCACCCGAACGGAAGGCGGCGACTCTCTCGTCGATCGCGAGTTTCGGCACCTGGACAAGCTATGCAACGCTGGCCCTCCTCTGTGCCGTTCACGGGCTCGTCGTGCACGCGAACGCCGTGCAGCCTCCGCATCTCGACGAGGCCCCGCTCATCGGTCTGGTCGCCGTGTACCTCGGGGCGCTGTTCGCCGGCACGCTGGTGGTGCTGAGCCGATTCTTCCGCGCGCCTTGACCTCGCGCCGGATGCAGAGCTTCGTCTTCGCACTTCTCGCCGCCCTCGCTGGCTCCGCCCACGCGCAGGACTTCGAGCGCGCGTCGCCGCCCTGCGATGCGCAGAAGCAGGAGCAGGCGCAGGAGGGCGCTGCGCGCGGCGACGCCGCGTCGATCTACCTCCTTGCCCGCTATCTCAGCACCGGCCGCTGCATGCCGGGCGACGGCAGGAAGGCGATCCAGCTCTATGGCCAGGCCGCGGCGCTCGGCTATCCGCCGGCCTTCTACAACTCCGGGATGCTCGCGGCCGCCCGCCGCGACTTCGCCGCTGCCGAGCGCTATTTCATGCATGGCGCCGAGGCCGGACACCGCAGGTCCGAGTTGCAGCTCGGCCTTCTCTACTCGACGGCACCGCCGCCGGTCGGCAACGACTCGACGGCGCTCGCATGGCTGTCGCTGACCGCCGCGAGGCAAGAGCCCATCGCGACGGAGGCCGAGGATCGCGCAAGTTCGCTGCGGGCACGGATGTCCGAGGAAGATCTCAAGACCGCCGCAGCGACGACCGAGCGATTGAAGGCGAGCTATCTCGCGCTGCCACCGTTCACGCCTTAGACCATCGTCACGACGCTGGCGAAGAAGCGACCCTGGTCGCGGTTTGCTTCGGCGGCGTATGCTTGTTAAAGGCATCGGCGGAGTGGTCATGCGCCCAGACCTGCTTCTCGTCCTCGGATCGCTCGCGGCAGCACTGCCAGGCTTCGCGCACGCAGAGTCGCTGCGCTGCGACAACGGCATCGCTGCGGAAGGCGACTCTCGCCTGTCCCTGGCGTACAAATGCGGCGCGCCACTGGCGGTCGACAGCTATTGCGCGCCCGTGTTCTACGTCGGCACGCCGTATCTCGTACCGGAGCCGATCGCCGGCTATGCCGTCCCCTGCATGGCGACCGAGGAGTGGCTGTACGAGCGGGGCACCGGGAATCTCCTCGCCACCGTGCGCCTTCGCGGCGGCCGCATCCAGTCGATCGTCTACGGACGGTCGCCGCATTGATGGGCCGCCGCACTCCTTGCGACGCCGCGTGACGAAGCCGCTGCCGGAGGACGCAGGCTGGGAGGCAACTCCGGAGCCCCTCCGCATGCCCTTCAAGATCCTCAAGAACGCCGGCGTCGTACCGCCGGAGGTCGAGCTGCTCCACGAGCGCGCTGCGCCCGAGCACGCCGTGGCAGCGTGTACGAGCGAGCCCGAAAGAAGCGAGCTGCGCGGAAAGCTCGGTGATCTGCAGCTGAAGATCGCGCTTCGGCTCGAGTCGCTGCGGATCAGCGGCGCGCTTTAGATCGACGTGCACTCGCGCCTGGAATGGCATGAGTTCAATCGGCCCGCAGACGTCGAGTGCTTCTTCGCCCGGGAACCGTGAGCTCGATGGCGTCGAACGTGCGCTCGCATTCATCGAGGCGAACGGCGTCGTCCTCGTGTCGGCGCGAGGGGCAGCGCCGCGGCTGATCGACGCGATCGCCGGCGAGGTTATCGCCGGCAACTGGTGGTCGCATCCGCGGGCCAACGAGATCTACCGCGTGCTCTCGACGGCGGGCGAATCCGAGCACGTCCTGGCTTGCCGCCTCGTCGGCGGCAAGGTCACGCTCGTTCATCGCCGGTTGTGGCCGGCGCTGGCGCGCCTGGCGGCGCGTTTCGCGCCGGAGCAGATCTGCCAGGTACGAACGGAGCACACCGCGTCGGGCCGCCATGTCAGCCATGCGGTGCCGTTCGCGGAGTGGCTGCCGGCCGACATCGCGCAGCAAGGCGCGGCGATGACCGAAGCGGACGCCGTCGCGGCGCTCGGACGGTGGCTGGCGCCCCCGGCGCGAGCCGGCAAGGGCGAGCGCTCCCGCTAGGTGCATCTCTTCCACAATGGTGCCGCCCGATGACCGGCCCGACCCGAGCACCATGTCGCCCACCCCTGCAGTCGACGTCGCACGCGAGTTCTGGCGCCTGATGGCGAGCAACGAGTTCGACTCGGTGGGCACCGTGCTCGCGCCCGAGTTCGTGCTCGAATGGCCGCAATCGAAGGAACGGATTCGCGGTGCCGACCGGTTCGCGCGCATGAACCGCGAATACGTCGCCCACGGGCCTTGGCGGTTCACGATCGTTCGCATCTTCGGCGATGCAACCCATGCGGTGTCCGAAGTCGAAGTCACCGACGGCGTCCAGCGCGCCAAGGCGATCTCGTTCTTCACGGTCGCCGACGGCAAGGTCGAGCGCCTCGTCGAGTACTGGCCGGAGCCGTATGACGCCCCGGCCAACCGCGCTCATCTCCTGGAAGCGATCGAGGAGCCGTGATGAGCACGGCCGGCGACGCGATCACCGCCATCGTCGGCAACGCGGCCGGCCGACACGAGGCGCTCGTCGCCACCGACGGCAACGAGTGGGCGCTCGCCGTGCCAGCGAAGTCGAGCGGCTTCGGGTCGTCGATCAACGGCGCAAGCGAGCCCGCGCCGCCTGAAACTTGCAGAGGAGTCGAGCGATGTCGTCCATCGAAGAGCGTTGCCGCGAGCTGGGTCTCGTGCTGCCGCAGCCGCTGCGGCTGCCGCCGGGAGTCGCGTTGCCGTTTCCCTGGGTCCGCGTGGTGGGCAATCGCGCGCTGATCTCGGGGCACGGCCCGACCCATGCCGACGGTTCGCTCGCCGAGCCGCTCGGCAAGGTCGGCACCGAGGTCACGCCGGAGCAGGCGCATCAGGCCGCACGGCTGACGGCTCTCGCGATCCTCGCCAGCCTCAAGCGGGAGCTCGGCGAGCTCGGCCGCATCGCGCATTGGACGCGCGTGTTCGGCATGGTCAACTCCGCGCCCGGATTCGATCGCCAGCCGGCGGTGATCAACGGCTTCAGCGAGCTCATCGTCGCCGTGTTCGGGCCCGAGCGCGGAGCGCACGCGCGCAGCGCGGTCGGGATGGCCGCGCTGCCATTCAACATCCCGGTCGAGATCGAGGGCGAGGTCGAGCTCGAGCCTCGCTGAGCCGGCCCTCGCCGCCATGGCACTCCTCGGCCGCGCCGCGCTGGCGATGTGGTGGGAGATCGCCGCGGAGCTGCGCGCCGACTTCGAGGACTGGCACGCGCACGAGCACTTCGCGGAGCGGCTCGCGATCCCGGGCTTTCGCCGCGGCACGCGATGGAGCAGCGCGACCGGCGGCGCTCGAGGCGCTCGGGCGCTGCGAGCTGTCGGCGGCGCGCCTGGCCGAGCATGGCGGCGCCGCCGAGCCGGTCGCGGCGCTGTATTCGCTCGCCCCGTCAGCGATCCGCGGCGACATCGAGTAGGCCGGTCGACGGCCGCTGCGGCGGCGCGTCAGCGAAGCGCGCGCGCAGGCGCCACCGCAGCGCCTGCGATCGCGTGGCGCTGCAGCGCAGCGGCGACGACCCCGCCCGCCTTCATCTCCTCGATGAAAGCGCTCAGCCACGCCTGGGCGGCAAGCCTGCCCTTCGGCACGCCCATCGCCTGCTCGATCACCATGAAGCGGCCCGGCAGCAGGCGCACGCCGCCGACCCGCTTCGCGTCGGCCTGCAGCTGCTGCTTGACGCCGGCGGCGACGTCGAGCTTGTCGGCGAGGAACATGTCGGTGACGGCAGGCGAGGTCGGCGCGCGCACCAGCGTCGCCGCCTTGAGCTCGCGCGTCAGGAACAGGTCGTAGGCGCTGCCGCGCCCGACCGCGACGCGCGTGCCGCTGCGGTCGACCTCGTCGTTGCGTTGCAGCGGCGAGTCGTTGCGAACGAGATAAGCGCCCTCGATGATCACGTACGGCGCCGTGTATTCCATGTCGGCCGCGCGCACCGGGTCGATCGCGACGAACGCGAGATCGACGCGACGCGCCTTGACGGCCTCGACGACCTGGCCGGCAGACTCGAACGCGATCAGCTCGATCTCGAGCCCGAGCCGTCGCGCCGCCTCGCGTGCGAGATCGACCGAGACGCCGGCCGGCTCGCCGCCGAGCCCGCGGGTGGCGAGGATCGGGTTGCCGAAGTTGATCGCCGCGCGCAGCTTGCCGGTCGCACCGAGCTCGGCGACCGCGCCGGCGCGCGGGTCGCGAGCCGTGCCGACGCAGCCGGCCAGCACGAGCGCGACGGCGACGCAGCACGTGCGCCGGTCGTGCGTCGCGGCAGCCTCGGCGCTCAGGATTCAGCCCCTTTTCTTCGCCTCGTCGAGGCGACGCTCGAGCTCGGCGATCAGCGCGCGCGCCTCGTCGGCCTCCGGAATCGGCCGGCCGCTGTCGCGCCACGCGACCGCCGACTTGAAGCCCTCGAGCTGCGCCTGGCGGCGAAACCACAGGCCCTCCGGATTGTGGCGCGTGATGCCGTCGAACACCGTGGCGAGGGTCTGCGCCTGCTCGAGCCCTGCCGTCAACATCACGTTGTTGACGACCAGCTTGTGCATCGCGAGGTGCGATCGCGGCACGCCGGCGATCCGGCGCGCGAGCCGGTCGGTCGCGGCGTCGAGTTCGGCCGCCGGAACGGCGATGTTGGCCAGGCCCCATTCGGCGGCGGTCGCGCCGCTGATGAGATCGCCGGTGAACATCATCTGCTTGGCGCGCGCCGGACCGAGGCGGAACGTCCACATCGCCGTCGTCGGACAGCCCCAGACGCGGGTCGGCATGTAGCCGATCCTGGCGTCGTCGGCCATCACCAGGAGGTCGCAGCAGAGCGCGATGTCGCTGCCGCCGGCGACGGCATAGCCGTGAACTTTGGCGATCGTCGGCTTCTTCGAGCGCCAGAGCGCCATGAAGTCTTCGGTGTAGCGCTTCATGACGGCGTAGTCGACCATCGAGTCCCACGGCTGCCGCTCCTGCTTCAGCGGGTGGTCGACAGGACTGGCGCACGAGCCCTCCTCGGCGAGCGCGACGAGGTCGTAGCCTGCGCAGAACGCCCGCCCCTCGCCTTCGACGACGATGACGTGCACATCGTCATCTGCCTCGGCCCACTCGACCGCGGCGCGGATCTCGCCCGGCATGCTCGCGTCGATCGCGTTCAGCCGCTCGGGCCGGTTCAGGCGCAGGCGGGCGATCCGCGGCTCGTCGGCATCGTGGCCGATGCCGAGGCTGCTGAAGACGGGCATCGCAGCCGCGCCGTCAGCGGGTGGCGAAGCAGTAGATACGTGCGTCGCTGCCGGTCGTCTTCAACGCCTCGACGCTGCAGCCGCGCGACTGATGCGACGAGTTCCACGACTTCGCGGGCGCGCTGTCGTCGAGGCCGCTGCGGTCGTGGTGGCCGAGCATTGCCGCGCCTTCGCCGCTCTTGGTCCAGTTGCCGCACGTCGTGTCGACATTGCCGGCGATCGCCGTGCCGTCGGGCTGCGACCCGGTCAGGATGTCGTGCATGTTGGGCGTGTCGTCGCGGCCGTTGACGACGTCGCCTTTCTCGGTGAGCGCGGTCTGCTTGTTGACGTTGTTGCTGCCGTGCAGCTCGGTCACGTTGTTCGCGACGACGACACCCTTGGCGTTGCGCCACGGGCCGGTGCCGATCCGGTCGCGTGCATTGACCGCGGAACCGCCGGGCCCGGCCTGGGTGCTGAGGTAGGCGTGCCAGGTGTGGTTGCCGGCGCCGGCGGCACCGGCGAGCGTCGTGCAGAGCTGGTCCGCTCCGGCGAGGCCGCCGAGATCGCCGCCGCGCCCCGAGCCCCGGCTCGAGACGAAGAACGTCATCCCCGTCGACGAGCCCGACGACATCGCCGACGAGGAGCCCGACGACGACATGCCGCCGGCACAGGCGGCGAGCAACCCTGCCGTGGCGGCGAGCGCCGAGACGTGAACGAGCGACGAGGTCGAGATCTTCATGGGGATCCTTGTGGGCTGCATGCGGCTCGGCGCGATCGCTGCGCCGAGGAGAGAACCGGGCCAGACTAGTTGAAACGATACGCGCCTTCAAGCGGCGTTGCCCGGGTCTCGACGCTCGCGCACCACGGCATGATCGCGCCCGCCGTGCCATCCTTGCGGATGCCCTCGCGACGATCGCTCCTCGCCTTGCTGATCGCGGCGCGCAGCGGCAGGGCGTTTGCTGAGGTTGCGCCGGCAGCCGCGCGGCTTCGCTTTCCCGCCGATTTCGGCGCCCACCCGGCAACGCGGACCGAGTGGTGGTACGTGACCGGTGCGCTCGACGCCGGCGAGCGCACGTGGGGCTTTCAGGTCACGTTCTTTCGCGTCCCGACATCGCTCGCTGGCGCCGAGACGAGCCGCTTCAAGGCCAAGCAGGTGCTGTTCGCGCACGCCGCCGTCAGCGATCTCGCCGAAGCGCGGCTACGCCACGACCAGCGCATCGCACGCGCCGGCTTCGGCATTGCCGAGGCGAGCACCGCCGACACTGCGGTGGTGCTCGACGGTTGGCGGCTGAGCCGCAGCGACGCCGGCGGCGCGAGCCTCTACACCGCACATGCGGCGAGCGAGAGCGCCGGCTTCGCGATCGACCTCGTCCTCGCTGCGTCGGCGCCGGTGCTGCTCCAGGGCGACTCCGGCTGGTCCCGCAAGGGGCCGCGACCTGAGCAATTCAGCCGCTACTACAGCGAGCCGCAGCTGGCGACGCGCGGCACGCTCGCACTCGACGGTCGCTCGTTCGCCGTCGAAGGCAAAGCCTGGCTCGACCACGAGTGGAGCGACGCCTATCTCGATCCGGCAGCCGCGGGCTGGGACTGGATCGGGATCAACCTCGACGACGGCGGCGCGCTGATGGCGTTTCGCATCCGCCGCGCCGACGGCAGCACGCTCTGGAGCGGCGGCAGCCATCGTCTGCGCGCCGGCAGCGCTCGCTCCTTTGCCGACGGCGAGGTCGTCTTCACGCCCGGGCGGACGTGGACGAGCCCGGCGACCCGGGCGCGCTATCCGGTCGAATGGCAGGTCGCGACGCCGATCGGAACTTTCGGCGTGCGCGCACTGTTCGACAACCAGGAGCTCGACAGCCGCGCCAGCACTGGAACCATCTACTGGGAAGGGCTTTCGCTCCTGCTCGACGCCGGCGGCCGCCGCGTCGGCCGCGGCTATCTCGAGCTGACAGGCTACGCGGCGCGCCTGGTCCTGTGACGCGGCGCGATCAGTGCGCGCCGCCAGCGTCGACAGCGACGTTCTTCGCCGGCTTGGTCGCCCACACGAGCACCAGCAGCAGCACGAACACCATCGCCGAGATGAAGAAGAGATCATCGGCGGCGAGCGTGTACGCCTGCTGGTCGATCATGCGGTTGATCGTCGCCAGCGCCTGCGCGGAGTCGTAGCCGGCGGCGCCGAGTTGGCCCATCGCGGAGGTGACTGCGCTGCTGGCGCCGTTGATGTGCTCGGCCAGCTCGGCATGGTGCAACGCCGCGCGGTTCTCCCAGAGAGTGGTGAAGAGCGACGTTCCGACCGCACCGGCGGTGATGCGCGCGAAGTTGCTGAGGCCGGCGGCGGCGGCCATGCGCTCGGGCCCGAGCCCCGAGAAGATGATCGCCTGCAGCGGGATGAAGAAGAACGCCATCGCTGCGCCTTGCAGCACGGTCGGGATCAGGATCGAGCGAAAGTCGGCCTGCACGTTGAAATGCGAGCGCAGGATGAGGACAGCCGCGAAGCCGAGGAAGGCGACCGTCGTGAGCCGGCGCGGATCGATCTTGGCGACGTTCTTGCCGACCCAGGGCGAGATGATGATTGCGAGGATGCCGACCGGCGCTGTCGCGAGGCCGGCCCAGGTCGCCGTGTAGCCCATGTACTGCTGCAGCCAGAGCGGCAGCAACACGACGTTGCCGAAAAAGAGCCCGTACGCGACCGCGAGCGCGAGCGTTCCGACCAGGAAATTGCGGCCACCGAACAGGCGCAGGTCGACGATCGGGTGTTCTTCGGTCAGCTCCCAGGCGAGGAAGAACGCGAAGCCGACCACCGCGACCAGCGCGAGGACGACGATCTGCGTCGAGCCGAACCAGTCGAGCTCCTTGCCCTTGTCGATCATGATCTGCATCGCGCCGACCCAGATGACGAGCAGCCCGAGGCCGATGTAGTCGAACGGCGAGCGGCGCGGTCCCGCGTCGCGCTTGCGATAGATCGACCACGTGACCGCCGCCGCGATCAGCCCGACCGGGATGTTGATGTAGAAGATCCACGGCCACGAGATGTTGTCGGTGATCCAGCCGCCGAGCAGAGGACCGGCGACCGGAGCGACCAGCACCGTCATCGCCCACATCGCCATCGCGGTGCCCGCCTTGGCGCGCGGGTAGCTCGACAGCAGAAGCGTTTGCGAGAGCGGGATCATCGGCCCGGCGACGAAGCCCTGCAGGACGCGGAATGCGATCAGCATGCCGATGTTGGGCGCCAGCCCGCACAGCCACGACGCGACGACGAAGAGCAGGATGCTGGCGACGAACAGGCGCACCGCGCCGAAGCGCTGCGTCAGCCAGCCGGTGAGCGGGACCGAGATCGCGTTGGCGACCGCGAACGAGGTGATGACCCAGGTTCCCTGCGACGGGCTGACCCCGAGGTCGCCCGAGATCGCCGGGATCGACACGTTCGCGATCGACGAGTCGAGCACGTTCATGAAGGTCGCGAGCGAGAGCGCGATCGTGCCCAGGACGAGCTGGGCACCGTGCAGCGACTCGGTCTGCACTGCCGCGGCCGGTGCCGGAGCGGGCGCCGGAGCCCGCGCCGGCCCGGCGAGGCTGGCCGTGGCCATCAGCGTGCAGCGGCAGGCGCGGAGGCGCGCGCGATCGTCGGCAAGGGCGTACGCGCGGCGGCCATCGGCCGGGCGTCGGCGACGCGGCGGCCGAGATTGGCGGCGATGATCTTCTGGACGTCGGCGTCGGCTTGCTCGTTGCCGCGCTCGAACACGCTCGTCTGCGCGCGCGCCGGGCGCTGGTTGGCACCGGCGAGAACAGCGCCGTCGGTCCTGGCGACGTCGACCTTCGCGTCCATCGACAGGCCGACGCGAAGCGGATGCTCGCGCACTTCGGTCGGGTCGAGCTTGATCCGCACCGGCACCCGCTGCACGACCTTGATCCAATTGCCGGTCGCGTTCTGTGCCGGCAGCAGTGCGAACGCGGCGCCGGTGCCGGCGCCGAGCCCTTCGACGGTGCCGTGGTACGTCACCTTCTTGCCGTAGACGTCGGCCTCGAGCTCGACCGGCTGGCCGATGCGGAGGTTGCGCAACTGGCTTTCCTTGAAGTTGGCGTCGACCCAGACGTCGTTCAGCGCGACGACCGAGAGCAGCGGCGCGCCCGCCTGAACGCGTTGGCCGAGCTGGACGCTGC
>DASXLD010000067.1:0-11469 GCA_036496385.1 Caldimonas sp.
CGAGGACGCGGCGCAGCAGCGCCGCGTCTGGGGCTTCTTCGGCGACGGCGAGATGGACGAGCCGGAATCGATCGCCGCGCTCTCGCTCGCCGCGCGCGAGCAGCTCGACAATTGCACCTTCGTCATCAACTGTAATCTGCAGCGCCTCGACGGGCCGGTGCGCGGCAACGGCCGCATCGTCGACGAGCTCGAGTCGCTGTTCGCCGGCGCCGGCTGGCACGTCGTCAAGTGCCTGTGGTCGAGCGACTGGGACGTGCTGTTCGCACGCGACCACGGCCACGCATTGATGCGGGCGTTCGCGCAAACCGTCGACGGCCAGTTCCAGACGCTCTCGGCGAAAGACGGCGCGTTCAACCGCGAGGTCTTCTTCGGCCAGAACGAGGAGCTGCGCGCGCTCGTCGCCGACCTGCGCGACGAGGACATCGATCGCCTGCGCCGTGGCGGCCACGACGCGGTCAAGATCCACGCCGCGTTCGCCGCCGCCGTCCGGCACACCGGTCAGCCGACCGTCGTCCTCGCCAAGACGATGAAGGGCTACGCGATGGGCGAGGCGGCGCAGGGGCGGATGACGACGCATCAGGCGAAGAAGCTCGACAGCGCCGGCCTGCTCGCGTTCCGGGATCGCTTCGCGCTGCCGATGAGCGATGCCGACACGCAATCGCTCGCGTTCTACAAGCCCGCCGACGACAGCGCCGAGCTGCGCTACCTGCAAAGCCGCAGGCGCGCGCTCGGCGGCGCGTTGCCGGCGCGGCGCAGCGACTGCGCTCGCCTCGGCGTGCCGCCGCTCGAAGCGACGTCGGCCTTCGCGCTCCACGCCGACGGCAAGGAGATGAGCACGACGATGGCGTTCGTTCGCGTCCTCGGCAATCTGCTCAAGGACCCGGTGCTCGGGCCGCGCATCGTGCCGATCGTCGCCGACGAGGCGCGCACGTTCGGCATGCAGAGCCTGTTCCGCCAGGTCGGCATCTATGCGCCGCTCGGCCAGCTCTACCAGCCCGAGGACTCGGGCTCGATCCTCTCGTACCGCGAAGACAGGAGCGGGCAGATTCTCGAGGAGGGCATCACCGAGGCGGGCGCGCTCTCGTCGTGGACGGCGGCGGCGACGTCGTACTCGACCCACGGCCTGGCGATGCTGCCGTTCTACATCTACTACTCGATGTTCGGCTTCCAGCGCGTCGGCGACCTGATCTGGGCCGCCGCCGACCAGCGCGCGCGCGGCTTCCTGATCGGCGCGACCGCGGGCCGGACGACGCTCTCGGGCGAAGGGCTGCAGCACCAGGACGGCACCAGCCACCTCGTCGCCGCGACGGTGCCGAACTGCAGGGCCTGGGATCCGGCGACCGCCGGCGAGCTCGCCGTCATCATCGATCGCGGCATGCGCGAGATGCTGGTCGAGCAGAAGGACGTCTTCTACTACGTCACGGCGATGAACGAGAACGTCGGCCAGCCGTCGCTCGCGACTGCTGCTCACGAGGGCGTCCTGCGCGGCATCCATCGGCTGCGCGCATCGGCGCTCGATGGCCCGCGACGCGTGCAGCTGCTCGCCGCCGGCGCGATCGTCGGCGAGGCCCTGCAGGCGGCCCAGGTGCTCGAGTCGTCGCACAGCGTCGGCGCGGATGTCTGGAGCGTGACGAGTTTCAGCGAGCTCGCACGCAATGGTGTCGCTGCCGAAACCGCGTGGCGGCGCGGCACGACCGGAACGATTCACAGCTTCGTCGGCGAGCAGCTCGCGACGACTCGCGGCCCGATCGTCATTGCCACCGACTACGTTCGCGCCGTGCCCGAGCAGATCCGTGCCTTCCTGCCCGCCGGCCGGCGCTGCGTTACCCTCGGCACCGACGGCTTCGGCCGCAGCGACACGCGCGCCGCGCTGCGGCGGCACTTCGAGGTCGACGCCGAGGCGATCGTCGAGGCTGCGCTGGCGAGTCTCGGCTGAGCAGTCGCGCGACGCCCGCCGTCGTCGACGACGATCTCGACGTCGGCCGGCGACTCAGTGCCGCGCCATGCCCGCCACCAGCGCCTCGGTGCGCGCCGATGGCTTCAACCCCAACACGATCGACAACAGCTCGCGGCAGCGCCGATAGGTGTTGAGCGCCTGCGCCGCCTCGCCGCGCGCGAGGTGGCAGGCGATCAACCGTTGATAGAGCTCTTCGGCGAGATTGTCCTGCTCGAGCGCGGCGCGATAGAGCGCGATCGCGCCTTCGGCTCGCCCGGTGCGCTCGAGCCGCTGGCCGAGCGCGTCGACCGAGCGGATGAACCGGGCGCGCAGCCGGTCGCGCAGCGTCGCCGCCCAGAAGGGCAGCTCGGCCTCGCCGAACAGATGGCCACGGTAGAGCGCGAACAGCTGCAGGCGCCGGTTCTCGAGCTCGCCGTCGTCGATGCGGCGAGCCTCGTTGCCGGCGCCGAGCAGCGACTCGATCCGGCCGACGACATGCTCGAAGGCCCAGACGTCGAGCCAGGCAACGCGGTCGTCGAAGGCGATCTGGTCGTCGCGCACGACGATGAATTCGGCGCCGAGCAGCGTCCGCGTGCGGTGCAGCATCGCCTTCAGCGCGTCACGGGCCTCGTCGCCTTCGGCGTCGGCCCAGAGCGTGGCCGCGACGCGCCCGACGTCGGCATGACGGCCGCCGAGCACGATCACCAGACGCAACAGGTCGAGCAGGCGTTTCGGCGCCTTGCGCGAGAACTTCATCGGTTCGCCGTCGCACTCGATCGCGAAGCCGCCCAGGGTGCGTACGCGCAGTCGCCACGGCCAACCCGAGACGCCGAGGTCGGGACACGCCAGCGCACGCGCCGCGATCGTCTTGCCGGCATAGGCGCTGTCCGCCTCGAGCTGGAGCGAAGCCGCGCACAACTCGGCCGCCACCTGGGGCAGGGCGCGAAAGAAATGGGTGAGGCCGATGCTGCGCGCCTGCGCGAACGCCGCCGTCAGCTCGGCGCGCGCCTCGTCGTGCACGCCCGAGCGCCAGCGCTGCAACGCGCGCGTCAGGTGGACGTGGGCCAGGCACGGCGTCGCCTGCGCACCCTGCGACAGCTCGCCGGCGCGCGAGAAGGCGGCGGCGGCCTCGTCGAGACGGCCGAGCGCGACCAGAACGAAGCCTTCCTGCATCATGATCGTCGTGCGTCCGGCCTCGGGGACGCACGCTTCGACCTGCTTGCGATGGCACGCCTTCGCATGGTCCCAGGCGTCCTCCGCCTCGCCGACCATGAGGGCGTGACGCGAGCTGAAGTAGTGGTACTCCCAGTAGTCGCGCGGGTGGGACGGATGAAGCAGCGGGTGCGCGGCAGCCAAGCTGGCGTGGCCCGCGGCGAGGTCGCCTTCGCCGAGTGCCAGCGCCGCGCGCTGCATGTGCGCTCGCGCCCGCAGCGAGCGCGCGGCATCGGACAACGCAAGCCGATCGATGATGTCGAGCTCGGCGCGCAACCGCGTCGACCAGGCGGCGTCGTAGAAGCGTGCCTCGACCACGCACAGATGCCAGAGCGCGCGGCTGTAGTCACCGACCGCGGGCGACGCGGCGATGGCCGCTCCGGCCTGTACGAAGTCGTCGACGCGGACACGATCGAGACCGAGGCCGAGCATCGGCAGAGCCGCCGCCGCGACGCGCAACCCGATCTCGGCTTCGATGTTCGCGCCGAGCGCAGCGAACGCCCGCTCGATGTCGTCGGCGACGGCATCCGTCCCCGCGCGCCGCTCGAGCGCGAGCAGCAGCCGCGCCGCGGCGCGAAAGAGAAGCAGGGGCGACGCATCGTCCGTGAAGGCTGTCGCCGCCCCGATCCGCGCGGCGCGCTCGTCGACGCCGACATACGACAGGTTGTCGAACATGGCGCACTGGATCAGGCCGCAGGCGCAGGCCTCGAGCCCCGACGCATCGCCGTCGCGCTGGAAGCTCGTCTCGGCCAGCAACCACTCGGCGCGCGCGAGCGCGAGATCGTCGAACTGGCGCACGTAGCCACGCCAGAAACGGACCCAGCCGCAATCGGGGCCCGCGGTGTCGAGCGCGGCGCGCATGGCGGCGAGCCCGCCGCGCTGCAGCATCTGTTCGCCGGCCGCCGCGCTGGCCAGCGGGTGGTCAGCCGCGCCATCGCTTCTCGCCGTCGCTGCGATGCGCAAGTCGGGTCGTCTGGCCGCCACTCTCGAACTCCTCTCGAGACACCCGAGGATATTCCAGCGAGGACCTGCGCCGCAAAGCTACTTCTTGTCGCAGCCCTTCTGGTGGCCGAGTTGCAGCAGGCGCTGCAGACGGGCGTTGCCTTGCATCTGCTCGCCCTGCGCCGCGAGCTGCTTGCGCTGCGCATCGGCCTGCTTCGCGAGCGGCGAGTTGGCCGCGGCAGCGTCCTCGCTTCGTTCCTTCGCGGACTGGGCCATCTCGGCCGCCACGTAGGCGCGCTTCGATGCGCCGGTCGGATCGAGGGCTCCGGCCGTTGCCATCGCCGACAGCGGCAGCCGCTCCGCCTGCCTCGCTGCTAGTTTCTCGCGGGCCTGCTGCACCTGCTGTTGCTGTGACAGCGCCAGTGCCTGGACGTTCGGCTGCATCTGCTGCACGTAGGGTGCCAGCTCGGTCGCGATCTGCTCGCACGTCATCGCCTCGTCCCCGACCTTGGCGCCGCCAGCGTCGGGCGTCCCCAGCGCCGGAAGACAGAGCACCGCACCTGCGCAACCGGCAGCCATGGTCCTGAAGATCGTTGACATGGCGTTTGTCCTCCGCTTGTCGAGCCAGAATCGGGATCCGTCGCAGCGCCGTCGACGCTCACTTCTTCACGCAGTGCTTCTGCTCCCAGAGCTGCCTCAGGCGCTCCATGCGCGGGTTCGCTGGCGGCGGGGCAGACATGGCCGTCTGCTTGTCCATCCCGGCGTCGACGGAGTGCTGGGCGGCCTGCGCCGACCCGCCCAAGCCACCGGTCAGGACCGCGGTGGTCAGCAGCGCCTTGCTGGTTCGTTGCTGGGCCTTCAATTCCTCGACCTTCCGGGCTCGTTCCTCCTGCTCGCGCTGCTTTTCGGCGCTGCCCTGGGCGAAGATCTGCTCGCACGTCAACGCCTCGTCCCCCGGCCTCGCCGCGGGAAGGTCGGCAGCCAGCACGACGCCGGCCCAAAGCGCCGCGCATGCGGCGACAGGAGCAAGCACGCTCGAGACCTTCGCTTCCATCTCAGACTCCCTCGACAGGAATTGCCGCCTGCAGAGGCTAGGCCGTCGCGGGTAACCGATAGGGAACGGATTCGCAAGATCGAATCCGCGGCCGCTCGCGGCGACCTCTTCAGGTCGGCGCAGCCGCCGCAGGCACCGTGACCTGCCGTCGCCTCAGAGCTGGAAGGCCAGCCACAGGAGCAGGCCCTCGGAGAGGTCACGCAGCAGTCCCGGCTCGGTCGGCAGGAAGCGAACCGCGGCGTTCTGCTCGCGCTCGATCCAGTCGGCGAAGCGGGTGACGTCCGACGGCTCGTAGAAGGCGACCATCAGCTCGTAATTGAGGAACAGGCTGCGCAGGTCGAGATTCGCCGAGCCGGCGAGCGCGAGCTGATCGTCGACGACGACGATCTTGGCGTGCAGCATGAACGGCGTGAACCAGAGCCGCGCACCGGCGGCGGCGAGCTCGCGCAGCGGCCGGTGGCGGGCGACGTCGGCGAGATGGTGATTGGAGCGGCGCGGCATGACGATGTCGACCTGCACGCCGCGCCGCGCCGCGAGCGAGAGCGCCATCAGCAACGTCGCGTCGGGAATGAAGTACGGCGTGACGACGACGAGGCGCCGCTCGGCCCGGAAGCACCCCGAGACGAGCAGCGCCTGCACCGTGTCGTCGGCCTGCTCGGGGCCGCTCGGCACGAGCTGCGCGAGCGAAGCGTCGGCGGGCGGCTTCGGATACGCCATCGGCGCGCGCCGCTCGGGCGGCTCGCGCCGCATCGCGTAGGCCCAGTCCTGTTCGAACTGGTCGGCCGCGCGCCGGGCGATCTCGCCCTGCAGGTCGAAGCTGAGGTCGTGCCAGGCGGCGCTTTGCCGGTCGGGATCGCCCTCGAAATACTCGGCCGCGAAGTTGCGGCCGCCGCACCAGAGCCGCGCGGCGTCGGCGACGATCATCTTGCGGTGATTGCGCAGGTTGGCGCGGCCGCGCAGGATCGAGCGGAATGGCGGCACGAACTTGACGATCTCGACGCCCGAGCGACGCAGCCTCTGCACGTCGAGCCGGCCACCGAGCCAGGCGCCGATGCCGTCGATCAGGACGCGGACACGAACGCCGTTCTCCGCCTTCTGGCGCAGCGCGGCCGCGATCTCGTCGCCGAGGCGGTCGCGGGCGAGGATGAAGGTGCAGACGTCGAGCGTCGATCGCGCGCTGTCGATCACGGCGAGCGCGGCACGGCGCGCCTCGGCGCCGTCGGCATGGATCTGCAGCGACCGGTACGGCGCCGCCGGCGCGAGCCCCATCGAGCGGCCGAGCCGGCGCGCCCAGAGCGACGCTGCCTCGTCGTCGCTGGCGGCTGCGGCAGCGATCGCCGGCAGCATCGGCGCGTCGCGCATGCGGAGCTTGCGGCTGCCGAACATCAGGTAGAGCGGGATCGCGATGTACGGCAGCAGCGCGAGGGCGACGACCCAGGCGATCGCTGCCGAGGGGTCGCGCCGCTGCGGCAGCGAGCGCGCGACGCTGACGTAGACGAGCAGGCCGATCGCGACGACGATGCCGTGCAGCGTCAGCAGGTGGCGGGCGAGGAAGTCGTACAGCGTCATCGGGACACGAAAAAACGAAACCCGCCGCGGCCTGGGCCGGGCGGGTCGCTCCGCGAGGCGGCGCGCGTCAGCACATCACGTCTTGCGGAACTTGCGCAGCGCCGCGAGCTGCGCCGCCATCGTTGCGAACTCGCTCTGCGCCTTGGCGAAGTCGATGTCGCTGCTGGCGTTCTTCATCGCCTCCTCGGCGTTTCTCTTGGCCTCGTTGGCCCGTGCCTCGTCGAGGTCCTTGCCGCGGATCGCGGTGTCGGCGAGCACCGTCACCGAGCCTGGCTGGACCTCGAGGATGCCGCCGGCGACGAAGACGAACTCCTCCTGATCGTTGTCGGCGCGCCGGATGCGCACCGCGCCCGGCTTGATCCGGGTGATGAGCGGCGTGTGGCGCGGATAGATGCCGAGCTCGCCCACCTCGCCGGGCAAGGCGACGAACTTGGCCTCGCCCGAGAAGATGTTCTCCTCGGCCGAGACGACGTCGACGTGGAGCGTGGCCATGGGTTAGACCTTCTTTGCCTTCTCGATCGCCTCGTCGATCGTGCCGACCATATAGAACGCCTGCTCGGGCAGCGAATCGCACTCGCCGCTCGCGATCATCTTGAAGCCGCGGATCGTCTCCTTGAGCGGGACGTACTTGCCCGGCGAACCGGTGAACACCTCGGCGACGTGGAACGGCTGGCTGAGGAAGCGCTGGATCTTGCGCGCGCGGGCGACCGCGAGCTTGTCTTCGGGCGCCAGCTCGTCCATGCCGAGGATGGCGATGATGTCGCGCAGCTCCTTGTAGCGCTGCAGCGTGCCCTGCACCGCGCGCGCGACGTTGTAGTGCTCCTCGCCGACGACGTGCGGGTCGAGCTGGCGCGAGGTCGAGTCGAGCGGATCGACCGCCGGGTAGATGCCGAGCGACGCGATGTCGCGCGAGAGCACCACCGTCGAATCGAGGTGGGCGAAGGTCGTCGCCGGCGACGGGTCCGTGAGGTCGTCGGCCGGAACGTAGACCGCCTGGATCGACGTGATCGAGCCGACCTTGGTCGACGTGATGCGCTCCTGCAGCCGCCCCATCTCCTCGGCCAGCGTCGGCTGGTAGCCGACCGCCGACGGCATCCGGCCGAGCAGGGCCGAGACTTCCGTGCCGGCGAGCGTGTAGCGGTAGATGTTGTCGACGAAGAAGAGCACGTCCTTGCCCTCGTCGCGGAACGACTCGGCGATCGTCAGGCCGGTGAGCGCGACGCGCAGGCGATTGCCCGGCGGCTCGTTCATCTGGCCGTAGACCATCGCGACCTTCGAGTCGGCCAGGTTGTCGCTGTTGACGACGCCCGAGTCCATCATCTCGTGATAGAAGTCGTTGCCCTCGCGGGTGCGCTCGCCGACGCCCGCGAACACCGACAGGCCCGAGTGCGCCTTGGCGATGTTGTTGATCAGCTCCATCATGGCGACGGTCTTGCCGACGCCGGCGCCGCCGAACAGGCCCACCTTGCCGCCCTTGGCGAACGGGCACATCAGGTCGATGACCTTGATGCCGGTCTCGAGCAGGTCCTGCGATGGCGAGAGCTCCTCGTAGGTCGGGGGCTTGCGATGGATCGAGGCGACGAGATCCTGGCTCACCGGGCCGCGTTCGTCGATCGGATTGCCGAGCACGTCCATGATGCGGCCGATCGTCGCCGGGCCGACCGGCACCGAGATCGCCGCACCGGTGTTGTGGATCTCCATCCCGCGCCTCAGGCCCTCGGAAGAGCCGAGCGCAATCGTGCGCACGACGCCGTCGCCGAGCAGCTGCTGCACCTCGAGCGTCAGGTCCGAGCCTTCCATCTTGAGCGCGTCGTAGACCTTGGGCATCTGGTTGCGGGCGAACTCGACGTCGACGACGGCGCCGATGCACTGGACGATCTTGCCCTTCGCGACGGTGGCAGTCTGCATGTCAGCCATGGGATGTTCCTTGCCTTCTTGAACGATGTTCGGATCGGGGTCCGCGCTAGACGGCCGCCGCGCCGGCGACGATCTCGGAGAGTTCCTTGGTGATCGCTGCCTGCCGTGTCTTGTTGTAGACGAGCTTCAGCTCGCTGATGACGTTGCCGGCGTTGTCGGTCGCCGACTTCATGGCCACCATTCGCGCCGACTGCTCGGACGCCATGTTCTCGGCCATCGCGTGGTAGACGAGGGCTTCGATGTAGCGGATGAGCAGCTCGTCGATGACGACGCGCGCCTCCGGCTCGTAGATGTAGTCCCAGCCGTGCTTGCCGTCCTCTGCCTTCATCTGCGCGTCGCTGAGCGGCAGCAGTTGCTCGATCACCGGCTCCTGGCGCATCGTGTTGATGAAGCGCGTGTAGCAGAGGTAGACGGCAGCGAGCTCGCCGGCCGAATAGGCGTCGAGCAGCACTTTGACCGGGCCGACCAGCTTGTCGAGCATCGGCCGGTCGCCGAGCTGGGTCACGTGCGACACGACCTTGGCGCCGATCCGGTTGAGAAAGCCCAGCCCCTTGCTGCCGATCGCGACCGCCTCCGCCTTCAGGCCCTGGCCCTCGAGCTCCTTCAGCTTGGCCGTCGTCGCGCGGAGGACGTTGGTGTTGAGCCCGCCGCACAGCCCCTTGTCGGTGGTGACGACGATAAAGCCGACCTTCTTCGCGCCCTGGTTGGCCACCATGAAAGGATGCTTGTACTCGGGCGTCGCGCGCGAAAGGTTGGCGGCGAGGCTGCGCACGATCTCGGCGTAGGGGCGCGCCGCGCGCATCCGGTCCTGCGCCTTCCTCATCTTCGACGCGGCGACCATCTCCATCGCCTTGGTGATCTTCTTCGTGTTCTCGACGCTCTTGATCTTGCCGCGGATCTCCTTGCCGGCTGCCATCAGTGGGCTCCTCGGTGTTCGTCGAAGCGGCGGCCACCGCCGGGCCGCCCCAAGGCGGCCGCGCGCCCCCTCGGGGGGCAGGAGCGAAGCGACGTGGGGGCAGACATTTCTAGGCGAACGACTTCTTGAACGCGGCGATCGCGTCGTTGAGCTCGGCCTCGGCGTCCTTGTCGAGCTGCTTGGTGTCCTCGATCTTGGCGAGAAGCCCAGCGTGGCTGGTCTTCAGGTGCGTGTGCAGCCCGCTTTCGAATGCCAGCACCTGCTTGACGTCGATGTTGTCGAAGAAGCCCTTGTTGACGGCGAACAGCGATGCCGCCATCAGCGAGATCGGCAGCGGCGAGTACTGCGGCTGCTTCAGCAGCTCGGTGACGCGCGCGCCGCGGTCGAGCTGCTTCCTGGTCGCTTCGTCGAGGTCGGATGCAAACTGGGCGAACGCCGCGAGCTCGCGGTACTGCGCGAGGTCGGTGCGGATGCCGCCCGACAGGCCCTTGATGACCTTGGTCTGCGCCGCACCGCCGACGCGCGACACCGAGATGCCGGCATTGATCGCCGGCCGGATGCCGGCGTTGAAGAGCGAGGTCTCGAGGAAGATCTGGCCGTCGGTGATCGAGATCACGTTGGTCGGCACGAACGCCGAGACGTCGCCGGCCTGCGTCTCGATGATCGGCAGCGCGGTGAGCGATCCGGTCTTGCCCTTGACGGCGCCCTTGGTGAACTTCTCGACGTAGTCGGCGTTGACGCGGGCGGCGCGCTCGAGCAGGCGCGAGTGGAGGTAGAACACATCGCCCGGATACGCTTCGCGCCCCGGCGGGCGGCGCAGCAGGAGCGAGACCTGGCGGTACGCGACGGCCTGCTTGGACAGGTCGTCGTAGATGATCAGCGCGTCCTCGCCGCGATCGCGGAAGTACTCGCCCATCGCGCAGCCCGAATACGCCGAGACGTACTGCATCGCCGCGCTCTCCGCCGCCGAGGCGGCGACGACGATCGTGTACTCCATCGCTCCGGCCTGCTCGAGCGCACGCACGATGTTCTTGATCGTCGACGCCTTCTGGCCGATGGCGACGTAGATGCAGGTCATGCTCTGACCTTTTTGATTGATGATCGTGTCGACCGCGACCGCGCTCTTGCCGGTCTGGCGGTCGCCGATGATCAGCTCGCGCTGGCCACGGCCGATCGGCACCATCGAGTCGATCGCCTTCAGGCCGGTCTGCATCGGCTGGCTGACGCTCTGGCGGGCGATGACGCCGGGGGCGATCTTCTCGATCGGCGCGGTCAGCTTGGTCGTCACCGGCCCCTTGCCGTCGATCGGCGCGCCGAGTGCGTTGACGACGCGGCCCTTCAGCTCGGGCCCGATCGGTACCTCGAGAATGCGGCCGGTCGTCTTGACCGTGTCGCCCTCCGAGATGTGCTCGTATTCGCCGAGGATGACCGCGCCGACCGAGTCGCGCTCGAGGTTGAGCGCCAGGCCGTAGGTCGGCGAGCCGTCCGGCGCGGCCGGGAACTCGAGCATCTCGCCCTGCATCGCCTCCGAGAGGCCGTGGACGCGGCAGATCCCGTCGGTGACCGAGACCACGGTGCCCTGGTTGCGGATGTCGGCCGAGACGGCGAGCCCTTCGATGCGGCTCTTGATCAGCTCGGAAATTTCGGCGGGGTTGAGGTTCATAGGAGGAGGAGCGGGCGGCTTGCGCCGCCCTGATAGGTGATGGCCGGCTTCGCCGCCCGGGACGGTGTCATGCGCTGAGCGCCGCCGTCATCTGTTCGAGGCGGGCGCGGATCGAGGTGTCGAGCACCTCGTCGCCGACGACGACGCGAACGCCGCCGATCAGCTCGGGAACGACGACCACGCTCGCTTCCAGTTTTCTGCCGAAGCGCCGCTCCATCGCCGTCTTCACGGCAGCGACCTGCGCGTCGTCGATCGGATAC
>DASXLD010000068.1:0-36323 GCA_036496385.1 Caldimonas sp.
AGGAGATTCCATGCTGAATGCCATCGCCCGCCTCGCGTCCCTGGGCGTCTTCCTCGGCGCGCTCGCCCCGGCGCAGGCGCAGGAGACGATCAAGATCGGCGAGATCAACAGCTACAAGGCGCAGCCCGCGTTCCTCGACCCGTACAAGAAAGGCTGGGAGCTCGCCGTCGAGGAGGTCAACGCGGCCGGCGGCGTGCTCGGCAAGAAGCTGCAGGTGATCTCGCGCGACGACAACGGCAATCCCGGCGATGCGGTCCGCGTCGCCGAGGAGCTCGTCTCGCGCGAGGGCGTCGCGCTCATCTGCGGCACGTTCCTCTCGAACATCGGTCTCGCCGTCACCGATTTCGCCAAGCAGAAGAAGGTCTTCTTCCTCGCCGCCGAACCGCTGACCGACAAGATCACGTGGCAGAACGGCAACCACTACACGTTCCGGCTGCGCCCGAACACGTACATGCAGGTGGCGATGCTGGTGCCCGAAGCGGCCAAGCTGCAGAAGAAGCGCTGGGTCGTCGTCTACCCGAACTACGAGTACGGCCAGTCGGCGGCCGCGACCTTCAAGGCGATGCTGAAGAAGCTCCAGCCCGACGTCGAGTTCCTGCCCGACCAGGCAACGCCGCTCGGCCGGATCGAGGCCGGCGCGGTCACCCAGGCGCTCGCCGACGCCAAGCCCGACGCGATCTTCAACGTGCTGTTTGGCGCCGACCTGTCGAAGTTCGTCCGCGAGGGCAACACGCGCGAGCTGTTCAAGGGCCGCCCGGTGGTGAGCCTGCTGACCGGCGAGCCCGAGTACATCGAGCCGCTCAAGGCCGAGGCACCGGTCGGCTGGATCGTGACCGGCTATCCGTACTACGGCATCCAGACCGAGGACCACAAGAAGTTCTTCCTCGCCTACTTCCGCAAGTACCACGAATATCCCAAGCTCGGCTCGGTGGTCGGCTACTCGACGATCTGGTCGATCGCCGATGGCATCAGGAAGGCGAAGTCGACCGACACCGAGAAGCTGGTGGCGGCGTTCAGCGGCCTGCAGGTGACGACGCCGTTCGGCAAGATCACGTATCGCGCGATCGACCATCAGTCGACCATGGGCGCCTTCCTCGGCCGCACCAAGCTCGAAGGCGACAAGGGCGTGATGACCGACTACGCCTACATCGACGGCGCCAAGGTGCTGCCGAGCGACGACGAGATCAGGAAGATGCGCCCGATCGACTGACGACGAGCGCGCCGAACGATCCCGTCGGCGCCGCCTCGACCGACGCCGGGACGACCGCATGAACGCCTCCTCGATCGTCCTGCAAGTGCTGACCGGCCTGGCGTCTGCGTCGGCGCTGTTCCTCGTCGCGAGCGGCCTGTCGCTGATCTTCGGCGTGACGCGGATCGTCAACTTCGCGCACGGCTCGTTCTACATGCTCGGCGTCTACGGTGCGGTGGCGCTGACCTCGGCGCTCGGCGCCGGACCGCTCGGCTTCTGGTGCAGCGTGCTGCTCGCCGCGCTCGCCGTCGCCGCGCTCGGCGCGGCGGTCGAGAGGGTCGTCCTGCGCCGCCTCTACGGCGCTCCCGAGCTGTATCAGCTGCTGGCGACCTTCGCCCTCGTCCTCGTCATCCGCGACGCCGCCCTCTGGGCATGGGGCCCCGAGGACCTGCTCGGCCCGAAGGCGCCGGGCATGGCGGGCGCCATCCACGTCCTCGGCCTGCCGTTCCCGAGCTACGACGTGTTCTCGATCTTCGTCGGCCCGATCGTCCTCGGCGCGCTCTGGCTGCTCCTCAGGCGCACGCGCTGGGGCCTGCTCGTGCGCGCGGCGACGCAGGACCGCGAGATGGTCGGCGCGCTCGGCGTCAACCAGCGCTGGCTGTTCACGTCGGTGTTCGCGCTCGGCACCTTCCTCGCCGCGCTCGGCGGCGCGATGCAGATGCCGCACGAGCCCGCCAACCTGAACCTCGACCTGGCGCTGATCGGCGAGGCCTTCGTGGTCGTCGTCGTCGGCGGCATGGGCTCGATCGGCGGCGCCTTCGTCGCCGCGATCGTGGTCGCGATGGTCAAGGCGCTGTGCATCGCCGCCGGCACGGTCGACGTCTTCGGGGCGCCGTTCCCGCTCAGCAAGCTGACGCTCGTGGCCGAGTTTCTGGTCATGGCCGTCGTCCTCGTCTGGCGGCCGTCGGGCCTGTTCGGCAAGCCCCAGGGCGTCGTTCGCGCGAGCGCCGCGATCGAGATGCCGCTCCGGCCGCTGCCGGCGCCGTGGCGGCTCGCCGGCATCGCGGCGCTGGCACTGCTCGCCCTCGCCGCCCTCCTTGCCGGCAGCGCGCCGTACGCGATCGTGCTGATGATCGACATCCTGATCGCCGTCCTGTTCGCCTCGAGCCTGCACTTCCTGATCGGCCCGTCGGGGATGCATTCGTTCGGCCATGCCGCGTACTTCGGGCTCGGCGCGTACGGCGCCGCGCTCTGCTTCAAGGCGCTCGGTCTGCCGATGGAAGCCTCGCTCGTTCTTGCGCCGCTGCTCGCCACCGCCGCGGCATTCGTGTTCGGCTGGTTCTGCGTCCGCCTCTCGGGCGTCTATCTCGCGATGCTGACGCTCGCGTTCGCGCAGATCGTCTGGTCGATCGTCTTCCAGTGGGACGCGGTCACCGGCGGCAGCAACGGCCTGGTCGGCATCTGGCCGTCGGCGTGGCTGGCGCCCAAGTCAGCCTACTACCTGCTCGTCCTCGCCTTCACCGTCGCCGGTGCCGGGCTGCTGGTGCGCATGCTGCACGCGCCGATCGGCCTCGCGCTGCGCGGCAGTCGCGATTCACCGCTGCGCGCCGCGGCGATCGGCATCGGCGTGCCGCGCCTGCAGTGGATCGCGTTCGTCGTCGCCGGCACCGTCGCCGGCCTCGCGGGTTCGCTGTTCGCATTCGCGAAGGGGACGATCTCGCCGGAGACGCTCGGCGTCGGCAAGTCGGTCGATGGCCTCGTCATGGTCCTGCTCGGCGGCGTCCAGACGCTCTCGGGCCCGTGGCTCGGCGCGGCGCTCTTCACCTGGCTGCAGGACACGATCGCGCGCCAGACCGACTACTGGCGCGCACTGCTCGGCGTCGTCATGCTGGCGCTCATCCTCGTCTTCCCGCTCGGCGTCGCCGGCGGCCTGAAGCGCCTGGTGCTGCGCGAGGAGGTGACGGCATGAGCGCGGCGGCGCCATCGGTGCCGCTCCTGTCGGTGCGCGCGCTGGCGAAGTCGTTCGGCGGCGTGCGTGCGGTCGACGGCGTCAGCTTCGATCTCGCTGCCGGCGAGATGCTGGCGCTGATCGGCCCGAACGGCGCCGGCAAGACGACCTGCTTCAACATCGCCTCCGGCCAGCTTGCGCCCGACGCCGGCTCGGTGCGCCTCGGCGGCGTCGAGCTGGTCGGCAAGAGGCCGGAGGCCGTCTGGCGCCTCGGCGTCGGCCGCACGTTCCAGATCGCCGAGACCTTCGCGTCGCTGACGGTGCGTGAGAACGTCCAGCTGGCGCTGCTGTCGTTCGCGCGCCGAGCGCTCGCGTGGTGGCGGCCGGCGCGGCTGCAATTCGTCGCCGAGGCCGACGCGCTGCTCGCCAGCGTCGGCATGGCCGCGCAGGCGGCCCGGCCGATGAGCGTTCTCGCCTACGGCGACGTCAAGCGCGTCGAGCTCGCGATCGCGCTCGCCAACCGGCCACGCCTCTTGCTGATGGACGAGCCGACGGCCGGCATGGCGCCGCGCGAGCGCAACGAGTTGATGGCGCTGGCGCGGCGTCTCGCCCACGAGCAGGCGATCGGAGTGCTGTTCACCGAGCACAGCATGGACGTCGTCTTCGCCCACGCCGATCGCATCATCGTCCTCGCCCGCGGCGAGCTGATCGCCGAAGGGCCGCCGGCGGCGGTGCGCGACGACGCGCGGGTGCGCGAGGTCTACTTCGGCGGCGGCACGACGTTCGCGAGCGGCGTCGCGGAGGCGAGCGATGCTTGAGGTCGAGCGGCTCGACGCCTGGTACGGCCGGGCGCAGGTGCTCTACGGCGTCTCGCTCGCCGTCGGCGCAGGCGAGTGCGTCGCCCTCGTCGGCCGCAACGGCGCCGGCAAGTCGACGACGATGAAGGCGATCATGGGCCTGATGGCGCGACGTAGCGGCAAGGTGGCGTTCCGCGGCCGCGACATCTCCGCCTTGGCGCCGTACCGGATCGGCCGGCTCGGCCTCGGCTGGGTGCCCGAGGACCGGCGCATCTTCACCGACCTGACCGTGCGCGAGAACCTCGCCGTCGCCCGCCAGCCGCCGCGCGATGGCGCGCCGACGTGGAGCGAGGACAAGCTCTGCGCGCTGTTTCCCAACCTGGCGACGATGCCGAATCGCCCCGGTGGCCGCATGAGCGGCGGCGAGCAGCAGATGCTCACCGTCGCCCGCACCCTGATGGGCAACCCCTACCTCGTCCTCCTCGACGAGCCCTCGGAGGGCGTCGCGCCGCTGATCGTCGAGGAGATGGCGCGCATGATCGTCTCGCTCAAGCGCGAAGGCGTCTCGGTCCTGCTCTCGGAGCAGAACCTGCACTTCGCGCGCCTGGTCTCGGATCGCGCGGTCGTCCTCGAGAAGGGCGAGGTGAAGTTCGCCGGCACCATGGATGCGCTGATGCAGGACGAGACCTTGCAGCGCACCCATCTCAGCGTGTGATGACGAACGGCATGGCAGCGTCGCGACGGATCGCCGGCATCGACGTCGGCGGCACCTTCACCGACCTGATCGTCGTCGACGACGCCAGCGGCGAGGTGCGCATCGCCAAGGTACCGACGACGAGCGACAACCAGGCGTTCGGCGTTCTCGCCGCGATCGCCGCCGCCGGCGTCGCAGCGGGCTCGCTCGATGCGATCGTCCACGGCACGACGACGACGACCAACGCGATGCTCGAACGCAAGATCGCGACCGTCGGCCTGATCACGACGCGCGGCTTTCGCGACGTCCTCGAGCTCGGCCGGCGGACGCGGCCGAAGCCGTACGGCCTGAAGGGCCGCTTCGTGCCGCTGATCGAGCGCCATCTGCGCCTCGAGGTCGACGAGCGCGTGGATGCCGAAGGTCGCGTCCTCGTCCCGCTCGACGAGGCCGGCGTTGCGGCGTGCGCTCGCCGCCTGCTCGATCTCGGCGCCGAGAGCGTCGTCGTCCACTTCCTGCACAGCTACATCAATCCGGCTCACGAGCAACGCGCGGCGCAGATCGTGCGTGCGCTCTGGCCGAACCGCTACGTCACCGCCGGCCACACCGTCGTCGCCGAGCAGCGCGAGTACGAGCGCGGCACGACGGCCGCCGTCAACGCCGCGATCCAGCCGGTGCTGCACCGCTACCTCGAGCGCCTGCAGAACGAGCTCGTCGGGCGCGGCTTTGCGCGCGAGCTGCTCGTCATGCAGGGCAACGGCGGCACGGTCTCGGCCTCGGTCGTCACCGAGCACGCGGTCGCGACGGTGATGTCGGGGCCGGCGTCGGGCGTGATCGCGGCGGCGGCGACGGCGATGCAGGCCGGATCGCGCCCGGGCGAGTTCGCCAACGTCGTCAGCTACGACATGGGCGGGACGTCGAGCGACGTTGCCCTCGTCCTCGGCGGCATGCCGTCGGTGTCGAGCGATCTCGAGCTCGAGTACGCGATGCCGATCCACGTGCCGATGGTCGATGTCCACACGATCGGCGCCGGCGGCGGCTCGATCGCCTCGGTCGACGCGGCGGGAATGCTGCGCGTCGGCCCGGAGAGCGCGGGTGCGCTGCCGGGGCCGATCTGCTACGGCCGCGGCGGCCGGCGGGTGACGATCACCGACGCCAACATCGTCCTTGGCCGGCTCGACCCCGGCCGGCTGCTGGCGGTCGAGAACGTGGTGGCGCTGGATGCGATCCGCGCCGCGATGCTCGAGCAGGTCGGCACGCCGCTAGGCCTCGACGCCACCGCTGCCGCCGCGGCGATCGTCCGCGTCGCCAACGACAAGATGGCCGGTGCGATCCGGATGGTGAGCCTCGCGCGCGGCCACGACCCGCGCGACTTCGCGTTGTTCGCGTTCGGCGGCGCCGGTCCGCTTCATGGCGCCGCGCTCGCCGCCGAGCTGGCGATCCCGACCCTGCTGATCCCGGCCCGCCCGGGGCTCACCAACGCGCTCGGCTGCGTCGTCGCCGATCTGCGCCACGACTTCGTGGCCACCGTCAACCAGCCGCTCGAGTCGCTCGTGGAAGGGCGCATCGCCGCGGTGTTCGCGGCGCAGATCGGCGCCGGCGAGGCGCTGCTCGCGCGCGAGAACGTCGCCGTCGAGCGGGTCGTCACGTTGCACCGCGCCGACATGCAGTTCCAGGGCCAGAGCCACCTCCTGCCGGTTGCGATCGACTCGACGGCGATCACGGTCGACGCGCTGCGCGAGCTCTTCGCCGCCGCGTACTGGAAGCGCTTCGGCGTCGCCTTGCCCGAGATCCGGCCGGTGCTCGTCAACCTGCACACGGCCGTGATCGGCAAGCGAAGGCCCGTCTCGTTGCGCGCGATCGCCGCCTCGACGCCGGCGGCGACGCTCGCCGAGGCGAGGCGAACGACGCGCTCGGTCTGGTTCGAAGGCGGCTGGCGCGAGACGCCGATCTACGTCCGCGAGCGGCTCCCGCTCGCGGCGCGCTTCGAGGGCCCGGCGATCGTCGAGCAGCTCGACTGCACGAGCGTCGTCGAGCCGGGCCAGCGGGTTGCGGTCGATGCGATCGGCAACTTGATCGTGTCGGTGTTCTAGGCATGGCGCGGGTCTTGTCGGAGCGGCACTGGTCGGGGATCGCGGGGCATGTCCCGGGTTGGGCGTCACCCCTTTCGCCTTGTGGCGGGCAGCTCGCTTCGCGACACCGCGCGCTCGTCACTTTGCCTTCGCCGGGTGCCGTCACCCGGGACACGCCCCGCACTCCCCGACGACCGCGCGATTCGATCATTCTCCGCGCGCGACTGGCGTGTCGCGCCCGTCTGCTGCCAGAGCTCGGCGGAGAGTGTCGGGCGTGCCTCGGGTGACGGCGCCCGGCGAAGGCAAAGTGACGAGCGCGCGATATCTCGGGCCGAGGTTTTCTTCACAAAGCGAAAGGGGCGACGCCCAACCCGGGGCATGCCCGGCGCTCTCCGACGCGAGATCCACCTAGATCCACCGACAATCGCACAATGCCGGACATGCCGGTCGATCCGATCACCCTCTCGGTCCTGCAGAACGGCCTGATGCAGGTCTGCAACGAAATGGACCTGGCGTTCGTGCGCAGCGCGTTCAGCCCGGTGATCGCCGAGGCGCTCGACCGCTCCGACGGCATCTACCACCGCGACAGCGGCGAGCTGATCGCGCAAGGCGAGCTCGGCTTGCCGGTCTTCGTCGGCACGATGCAGTTCACGGTGCAGGCGGTGATCGAGCGCGTGAACCGGCTGAGGATTCCGCTTGCGCCCGGCGACGTCTTCATCGTCAACGACCCGTACCTGGGCGGCACGCACCTGATGGACGTCAAGTTCGTGCAGCCCTTCTTCCGCGACGGCAAGCTCTGGTGCTGGCTCGCCAACACCGGCCACTGGCCCGACACCGGCGGCATGGTGCCTGGGGGCTTCTCGGCCAACGCGACCGAGGTCGAGCAGGAAGGGCTGCGGCTGCCGCCCGTCAAGCTCTACAAGCAGGGCGTGCTCGACGACGAGATCCTGTCGATCATCCTGTCGAACATCCGCATTGCCGACCAGCGGATCGGCGACATCAAGGCGCAGGCGGCAGCGCTGGCGACCGGCCAGGCTCGCCTCGCGACGCTCCTCGATCGTTACGGCGATGCCATCGTCGACGCCGCGATCGCCGAGCTGAAGCGGCGCGCCGCGCGCCAGATGCGCGAGAAGATCACGACGATCGCCGACGGCGTCTACGAAGGCGAGGCGTTCGTCGATTCCGACGGTGTCGTCGACGAGCCGCTGCGGATCGCGATGCGGATCACGAAGAGCGGCGGCAGCGACCCGGAGCGTGCCGCGCTCGGCTTCGACATGAGCGGCTCGTCGCCGCCTTGCCAGGGGCCGATGAACAGCGTCATCGCGACGACGAGGTCGTCGATCTATCTCGCGATCAAGCACGTCTTCCCGGAGGCCGCGATCAACGCCGGCACGTTCGAGCCGCTTGCCATCGTCGACCCCGAGGGCACCTTCCTCTACGCGCACTACCCGCGCCCGGTCTCGGGCTGCGCCGCCGAGGTCAGCCAGCGCATCGCCGAGGCGGTGTTCGCGGCGCTCGGCAAGGCGATCCCCGAGCAGCTGTTCGGCGCTCCGGCGGGAACGAGCGGCAACCTCGGCGTCGGCGGCTTCGACCCGGAGAAGAACCGCGCCTACGTGATGTACGTGATTTCGGGCGGCGGCTACGGCGGCAGCCCGGAGGGCGACGGCATCTCGAACGGCTGCTCGACGATCGGCATCTCGAAGACGACGCCGATCGAGATCATGGAGCAGCTCTACCCGGTGCTGTTCGAGGAGTACTCGCTGCATGAAGGCTCGGGCGGCGCCGGCGAACACCGCGGCGGCTTCGGCGTCAACTACCGCATCCGCCTGCGCCGCGGCGAGGCGCGCGTCTCGATGGTGATGGACCACGGCCGTGCCGGCCCGCCGGGGGCGCAGGGCGGCGGCGCCGGCGGCATCAACAAGGTCGAGCTGATCCGCGACGGCGTGCGCTACGTGCCGCCGCATCTCTCGAAGGACCAGGACCTCTTGATCCGCGCCGGCGACGTCATCGCCGTCTCGACGCCGGGCGGCGGCGGCTTCGGCCCGCCGATGGCACGGACAGCGCAAGCGCTCGAGCGCGACGTCGCGCTCGGCTACTACAGTGCCGATGACGTTCGCCGCAAGTTCGCGTCCGGCGTCAACTCCGTCAGGGTCGCCGCTGCCTAGGCAGAGCGAGCCGTCGAGGTCATCGTGGCCGAGATCCCGAGCCCCTGCACGAGCGTCTGCACGCTCGATCCGGCGACCGGCTGGTGCGCCGGGTGCCTGCGGACGATCGACGAGATCGCGGCCTGGGGCAGCCTCGACGCCGCGGCCAAGCGCGCGGTCTGGAAGCGCCTGCCGGCGCGCCGCGCCGAGCGCAATCGCCTCGCCGCCGATACCGCCGCTGCCGCGGCCGATGCCGACGCGCCATGACGCAGGTCGATTTCTGGTTCGATCCGGTCTCGCCGTACGCCTACCTCGCGTTCGAGCGGCTGCCCGAAGCGTTCGTCGGAGTCTCCTATTCGGTGTCGTACCGGCCGATCGTCTTCGCCGCCTTGCTGAGGGCGTACGCGCACAAGGGTCCGGCGGAGATCGAGCCGAAGCGTGCCTGGACCTTCCGCCAGGTCCACTGGCTGGCGCATCGCGCCGGCATCGCGATCGACACGCCGCTGCGCCACCCGTTCAACCCGATCGCGCTGTCGCGCCTCGCCTGGGCGACCGCGCCCGAGGGCTCGACCCCGAGCCGGTTCGTCTGCGAGCAGGTGCTGCGCCACGTCTGGCGCGGCGGCGCCGATGCCGAGGATCCGGCTCGCTTTGCCGATCTCGTCGCCAGGCTGGCGCCGGCAACGGATCCGATGAGCGACGCCACCAAGCAACGGCTGCGCGACGCCACCGACCAAGCGCTCGCGCGCGGCGCCTTCGGCGTGCCGACGCTCGGTATCGGCGACAGGCTGTTCTGGGGCTTCGATGCGCTCGAGATGGCGGCGGCGCTGCTGCGTAGCGACCCCTGGTTCGACGAGCCGCATTGGCAGCGCGAAGGTGCGCCAAGAGGCGGGGTGCAACGGCCCTGAGGCACCGCTAGCGCAACTCGCAGCGGCGAAATCTCGGGGTTTCACCCAAGCATTTCGGGTGTGATTCCCGACGACCGGGCAGGGAATCTTTGTCAATATCCGAGTTGCCGTCGCTTTCAAGCGATTCGTTTTCTAGACGGAGGGATCCCCATGGTGACAACCGCGGTGCCTGTCAATGCAAACCTCGCCCGGCCGATGACGCGCGAAGAGAAGAAAGTCATCTTCGCGTCGAGCCTCGGCACGATCTTCGAGTGGTACGACTTCTATCTGTACGGAGCGCTCGCGGCGATCATCGCGAAGCAGTTCTTCGCGGCGCTCGACCCGACGGCGGCGTTCATCGCCGCGTTGCTCGCCTTCGCATCGGGCTTTCTCGTCCGGCCCTTCGGCGCGCTCGTCTTCGGCCGCCTCGGCGACATGATCGGTCGCAAATACACCTTCCTGGTGACGATCCTGATCATGGGGACGTCGACGGTCCTCGTCGGCGTCCTGCCGGGCTACGGCACGATCGGTGTTGCAGCGCCGATCATCCTCATCGCCCTGCGCCTGTTGCAGGGCCTTGCCCTCGGCGGCGAGTACGGCGGTGCCGCGACCTACGTCGCCGAGCACGCGCCGCACGGCAGGCGCGGCGCCTACACGTCGTGGATCCAGACGACCGCGACGCTCGGCCTCTTCCTGTCCCTGATCGTCGTCATCGCCTGCCAGCAGATGCTCGGCAGCGCGGCCTTCGCCGACTGGGGCTGGCGCATTCCGTTCTGGTTGTCTTTCTTCCTGCTGATCATCTCGGTCTGGATCCGGCTGAGCCTCAACGAGACTCCGGCGTTCAAGCGGATGAAGGAAGAAGGCAAGACGTCGAAGGCGCCGCTCACCGAGTCGCTCGCCAACTGGAGCAACGGCAAGATCGTGCTGCTCGCGCTGCTCGGCCTGACCGCCGGGCAGGGGGTCGTCTGGTACACGGGCCAGTTCTACGCCCTGTTCTTCCTGACCGCCCAGCTCAAGGTCGATCCGACGACCGCGCAGATCATGGTCGGTGCTTCTCTCCTGCTGGGGACACCGTTCTTCATCGTCTTCGGGTCGCTCTCGGACAAGATCGGCAGGAAGCCCATCATCATGGCCGGCTGCCTGCTCGCGGCGCTCACCTTCATCCCGCTCTTCCATGCCCTGACGGAGGCGGCCAACCCGGCGCTTGCCGAGGCACAGGCGAAGAACAAGGTCGTCGTCCACTCCGACCCGGCACGTTGCTCGTTCCAGGGCAGCCCGATCGCGCGCGAGATCGACTTCCGCACCCCGTGCGACATCGCCAAGCGCTTCCTCGCGCAGAGCTCGGTCAGCTACGACAACGTCGACGTTCCTGCCGGCAGCGTCGCGACGGTCACGATCGGTGACAAGAAGATCGATCCGCCGGCGGCGACCGTGGCCAACGGCAAGTTCGATGCCGACAGCGTCGCCAAGATCGCGGCGTTCAAGAAGGAGATCGGTGGCGAGCTCGCCGCCGCCGGCTATCCCGCCAAGGCCAAGGCGATCGACTTCATGAGCGGCCAGTGGTGGAAGATCGTCGGCATCCTGTTCATCCTGCTCATCTACGTGACCATGGTCTACGGGCCGATCGCGGCGATGCTGGTCGAGCTGTTCCCGACCCGGATCCGCTACACGTCGATGAGCGTGCCGTACCACTTCGGTAACGGCTGGTTCGGCGGCATGCTGCCGACGACGGCGTTCGCGATCGTGGCTGCGACCGGCAACATGTTCAACGGCCTGTGGTACCCGATCGTGATCGCGGCGATGAGCTTCGTCATCGGCACGCTGTTCATCCGCGAGACCAAGGACGTCGACATCTACGCGCACGACCGCTGATTGCGGCGTCGTCGTCGATTCACCAGGGCCGGCCGCGAGTGCCGGCCCTTTTTCTTTCTTGCAGCGCGGCGCGCCCGTCGCCGTCGCGGGTCAGGCGAACAAGGAGGCGTGCTGTTCGCGCAGCAGGTTCTTCTGCACCTTGCCCATCGCGTTGCGCGGCAGCTCGGGGACGACGAAGATCGCCTTCGGCACCTTGAAGTTGGCGATCTTCGCCTTCAGCGCCCGCGTCCACTCGGCGGGGTCGACGACCGGGGCAGCGTCGCGGCCGACGACGACGGCGACGACCGCCTCGCCGAAATCGGGGTGCGGCACGCCGACCACGGCGCTCTCGGCAACGCCGGGCAGCTCGTTGAGGACGCGCTCGATCTCGGCCGGGTAGACGTTGTAGCCGCCGCTGATGATGAGGTCCTTGCTGCGGCCGACGATCGTGACGTAGCCGAGCTCGTCGACCATGCCGACGTCGCCGGTGCGAAACCAGCCGTCGGCGCTGAACTCCTCGCGCGTCTTCTCCGGCATCCGCCAGTAGCCGGCGAAGACGTTCGGGCCGCGGACCTCGATCGCGCCGATCGTCGCGGCCGGCAGGACCCGGCCCTCGCCGTCGACGATGCGCAGGCCGACGCCGGGCAGCGGAAAGCCGACCGTGCCGCCGCGCCGCTCGCCATCGGCCGGCTGGTACGGATTCGACGTCAACATGACTGTCTCGCTCATGCCGTAGCGCTCGAGGATCGTCTGGCCGGTGCGCTCGCGGAAGGCGTCGAAGGTGTCGATCAGGAGCGGCGCCGAGCCGCTGATGAAGACGCGCATGTTGCGGCATGCCTCGCGCGTGAGCGCCGGCTCGCCGAGCAGGCGGACGTATAGCGTCGGCAGCCCCATGAAGACGGTCGCGCGCGGCAGCAGCGCGGCGACCTTGGCCGGATCGAAGCGGCCGAGCCAGAGCATGCGCGCGCCGGCGAGGAGCGCGCCGTGCGACGCGACGAAGAGGCCATGGACGTGGAAGATCGGCAGCGCGTGGATCAGGACGTCGCCACCCTGCGTCGGCGAGCGCCAGCCCCAGTACGCCTTCAGGGTGAGCGCGTTCGAGCGCAGGTTGCCGTGCGTCAGCATCGCGCCCTTGCTGCGCCCGGTGGTGCCGCTCGTGTAGAGGATCGCCGCCAGGTCGTCGCTCTTGCGCCGCGCCGGCGCGTGGCTGTCGCCGAAGTGCGTCGCGCGCTCGAGCAGGCTGCCGCCGCGGTCGTCGCCGAGCGTGAAGACGTAGCGCGTGCCGGCGGCGAAGGCGCGCTTCGACGCCCAGACGAAGTCCTTCGGCGCGCAGACGAACACGGCCGGCTCGGCGTCGCCGAGGAAGTACGCGATCTCGTCGCTCTTGTAGGCGGTGTTGAGCGGCAGGTAGACGTGGCCGGCACGCAAGACGGCGAGATAGAAGAGGAGCGACTCGACCGACTTCTCCGCTTGCACCGCGATCCGGCTCGATGGCGCCAGGTCGAGCGATTCGAGCATGTTGGCGAGCATCGCGGTCGCGCGCTCGAGGTCGCGCCAGGTATAGGCGAGGGCAGTCTCGACCGTCTCGATCGCGACGCCGTCGAGCTCGGCTGGGAAGCCGCCGCGCAGGGCGAGGAACAGATTGGCGTTGGTGTCGGCAGCAGTCATGCGAAGCGTCTCGTCGGCGCGATGGGACGGCGGGGCGGACGATTCTTGCGCGGTTCGCCGTCGCGTCAATCGGGCCGGAGCGCCCCGATGCCGCCCCGCCGCCCTGGCGCTCGGTTCCCGCGGCCTGACTCGGCATCCGGATTGCCCTGACGGTTCGATCGGTCCGACGGGAGATCGCGATGCCACAGGCACGATGGAGCAACAAGCGCGAGCGCCAGTACGAGCACATCAAGGAGAGCCTGCTCGAGCGCGGCAAGGGCGAGAAGACGGCCGAAGAGATCGCCGCGCGCACTGTCAACAAGGAGCGCGCGCGTGCCGGCGAGAGCTTGACCGCGAGTCGGACTTCGCTTGACGACCTCTCGTCCGAGCGGCGCGGCGGCCTGCGCTCGCACCGCGGCGAGGGCGGCCGCACCTACGCCCAGCTCTATGCCGAGGCGGCGAAGGCGAAGGTCAAGGGGCGCTCGAGGATGACCAAGGCCGAGCTCGAGCGCGCCGTCGGCCGCTGACGCGACGTTGCTGTCCACCGGCCTGCGGGTGCGCTCGGGGCGAGTGCGGCCGGCCGGCCCGATAGACTGCGCGCCGATGCAGAAGGTCGCACGCCCGCGCGGGCCGGTGGTCGGCGTGCGCGAGGCAGCGGCGTTCGTCGCATGCGGGCTCGTCGTTCTCGGAGCGGATCCGGCCAGCGCGCAGAGCGGCGATTCGGCCCCCGGCGCGCCCGCGCCGGCAACCGCCGCCGGCGCCGATCGCCTGAGCGACGTGCAGTCCGCCGTCGTCAGCATCAAGCTCATCATCGACGCCTACGGCCTGTGGACCTTCAACCCGGCGCTCGCGCTGCGCGTCTCGTTCAGCAACCTCGACCCGCGCGCGTACGTCACCGGCGGCGCGGTCGACGGCCCCGACTTCTTCGGCGTGCCGGTGCGCGAAACCTCGGAGACGCGGGCGCCGACCTTCATCAACGTGCAGCTTCGCCTCGAGATGAAGCTCTAGGGCCGGAAGCGATCCGTTCAGCCCGTCGAACGAAAAACGATCCCCTAAACTTCCCGCCGATCGCTCGCACCGCGCGAGCCCGCGTCTGCCGCCGTCCGGAGGTTCCCCATGTCGCCCATCGTGTCTGTCTTCTCGTCGCGTCGTTCGCTGCTGGCGTTCGCGGCCGTCGCCGCGTTCGGCTCGTCGCCGCTTGCCGCCATCGCGCAGGGCAAGGGCGAGATCCGCATCGCCCATGTCTACAGCAAGACCGGTCCGCTCGAGGCTTACGGCAAGCAGACGCAGACCGGCCTGATGATGGGCTTCGACTACGCGACCGGCGGCACGATGATGGTCGGCGGCAAGAAGATCGTCGTCATCGAGAAGGACGACCAGGGCAAGCCCGACGTCGGCAAGAGCCTGCTCGCGACCGCCTACGGCGACGACAAGGCCGATCTCGCCATCGGCCCGACGTCGTCGGGCGTCGCGCTCGCGCTGCTGCCGGTCGCCGAGGAATACAAGAAGATCCTGCTCGTCGAGCCCGCGGTCGCCGATTCCATCACCGGCGAGAAGTGGAACAAGTACATCTTCCGCACCGGCCGCAACAGCTCGCAGGACGCGATCGCCAACGCCGTCGCGCTCGACAAGGAAGGCGTCTCGATCGCGACGCTGGCGCAGGACTACGCGTTCGGTCGCGACGGCATCAAGGCGTTCAAGGACTCGCTCAAGCACGCCAAGGTCGTGCACGAGGAATACCTGCCGCAGAACACGAGCGACTTCACGGCCGGCGGCCAGCGCATCATCGACGCGCTGAAGGACAAGCCCGGCAGGAAGATCATCTACTTCTACTGGGCTGGCGCCGGCAACCCGCTCAAGGTCGCCGACATGGACCTGAAGCGCTACAACATCGAGGTCGCCGCGGGCGGCAACATCCTGCCGGCGATGGTGGCGTACAAGCCGTACGCCGGCATGGAAGGCGCCACCTACTACTACTTCGGCCTGCCGAAGAACCCGGTCAACGAATGGCTGGTCGCCAACCACTACAAGCAGTTCAAGACGCCGCCCGACTTCTTCACCGCTGGCGGCATGAGCGCGGCGATCGCGATCGTCGAGGCACTGAAGAAGACCGGCGGCGACACCAACACCGACAAGCTCATCAAGACCATGGAAGGGATGAGCTTCGAGTCGCCGAAGGGCAAGATGACGTTCCGCAAGGAAGACCACCAGGCGATGCAGTCGATGTACCACACGCGGATCAAGAACGATCCGGCGTTCGCCTGGGGCGTCCCCGAGCTCGTGCGCGAGATCAAGCCCGAGGAGATGAACGTCCCGATCAAGAACAAGCGCTGATCGGCGCGCGGCGGCGCATGGCAGCGCCATGCTCGAGACCAAAGAGCTCACGATCCGCTTCGGCGGCCACGTCGCGGTCGACCGCGTCTCGTGCGCCTTCGCGCCCGGCACGCTGACCGCGATCGTCGGCCCGAACGGCGCCGGCAAGACGACCTACTTCAACCTGATCTCGGGCCAGCTGCGGGCGAGCTCGGGCTCGGTCTGGCTGGACGGTACCGACATCAGCGGCCTGAGCGTTTCGGCGCGGACCCACCGCGGCCTCGGCCGCGCGTTCCAGCTGACGCAGCTCTTTCCCAACCTCAGCGTCCTCGAGAACGTCCGTCTCGCCGTGCAGTCGAAGCGCGGCGAGGGCCTCAGCCTGTTCGCGGTCTGGCTCGATCGCAAGGAGACGCTGGCGCGGGCGCGCACCCTCGTCGAGCAGGTCCGCCTGGGCGACCGGATGGAGGCGGCGGCGAGCAGCCTGCCGCACGGCGACCAGAGGAAGCTCGAGGTCGCGATGCTGATGGCGCTCGAGCCGAGCGTCTACATGTTCGACGAGCCGACCGCGGGAATGAGCGTCGACGACGTGCCGGTGATCCTCGACCTCGTGCGCAGCCTGAAGGGCGCGCGCGACAAGACGATCCTCCTCGTCGAGCACAAGATGGACGTCGTCCGCGAGCTCGCCGACCGCATCATCGTCCTCCACAACGGCCAGCTCGTCGCCGACGGCGAGCCCGCGGCGGTGATCGCCTCGCCGATCGTCCAGCAAGCCTACCTCGGCCTCGCGCCCGAAGCGGAGCCGGCGTGAGCGCCAAGCCGCTGCTCGAGCTCGCCGGCGTGCACACGCACATCGGCGCGTACCACATCCTGCACGGCGTCGACTTCGACGTTGCCGCCGGCGAAGTGACGATGCTGCTCGGCAGGAACGGCGCCGGCAAGACGACGACGCTGCGCACGATCATGGGCTTGTGGGCGGCGTCCAAGGGCCGGGTCGTATTCGACGGCAGGCCGATCGGCGGGCCGGCGGTCGCGCGGGTCGAGGGCGCCGATCGCAACACGGGCGTCGGCAACGCGGCGCAGTCGCAGCTGCTGACGCCGGCGATCGCCGCGCTCGGCATCGCCTACGTCCCCGAGAACATGGGCATCTTCGCCGACCTGAGCGTCGCCGAGAACATGCTGCTCGCGGCGCGCTCGGCGCGCCGGCTCGACCAGCTCGACACGGCGCGCCTCGAGTGGCTGTTCGGCCTCTTCCCGGCGCTGAAGAAGTTCTGGCTCCATCCCGCAGGCAAGCTTTCGGGCGGCCAGAAGCAGATGCTCGCGATCGCGCGCGCGATGGTCGAGCCGCGGCGCCTCCTCCTGATCGACGAGCCGAGCAAGGGTCTGGCGCCGGTGATCGTGCAGAACCTGATCGCAGCGCTGCGTGAGCTCAAGCGCACCGCGACGACGATCCTGCTCGTCGAGCAGAACTTCGCCGTCGCGCAGGCGCTCGGCGACCGCGTCGCGGTGATGGACGACGGCCGCATCGTCCATCGCGGCGCGATGGCCGAGCTCGCCGCCGACGAGGCGTTGCAGCACCGCCTGCTCGGCCTCTCGCTCGCCGCCCACCAGTGACCGCCGCGCCCGCGCTTCGACCATGACCGCCGTCGTCACCCCTGCCGCCGCAGCCACCGCGCCCGACGCCATCCCGAAACGTGCGTTCGACGCCCGCCCGCTCGTTCTCGTCGTCGCGATCGCGCTCGTCGCCTGGCCGCTGGTCGGCTCGTCGTCGACATGGCTGACGCTGACGATCGCCGGCCTGGCGATGGGGATGATCGTCTTCATCGCGGCGTCGGGGCTGACGCTCGTGTTCGGGCTGATGGACGTCCTCAACTTCGGCCACAGCCTGTTCATCGCGCTCGGCGCGTACCTGGCGACGACGGTCTTCGCGGCGATGGGCGGTGCGGCGTCGGCGCCGAGCGTCGCGAGCAACCTCGGCGTCGTCGCCGTCGCGATGCTCGCCGCGATCGTGCTCGGCGGAGTGGTCGGCCTCGGCTTCGAGCGCGTCATCGTCCGGCCGGTGTACGGCCAGCACCTGAAGCAGATCCTCGTCACGATCGGCGGCGCGATCATCGGCGAGGAGCTGATCAAGGTCATCTGGGGCCCGGCGCAGATCCCGCTGCCGCCGCCCGAGGCGCTGCGCGGCTCGCTCCTGCTCGGCGATGCCAGCGTCGAGAAGCTTCGCCTCGTCGCCGTCGTCGTCGGTCTCGTCGTCCTCGCCGGGCTGCTCTACACGCTCAACCGCACCAAGATCGGGCTCCTGATCCGGGCCGGCGTGCAGGACCGGGAGATGGTCGAGAGCCTCGGCTACCGGATCCGGCGCCTCTTCGTCGGCGTCTTCGCCACCGGCTCGGCGCTCGCCGGCCTCGGCGGATGCCTGTGGGGAATGAACCAGCAGATCGTCATCCCGCAGATCGGCGGCCAGGTCAACGTGCTGCTCTTCATGGTCATCATCATCGGCGGCCTCGGCTCGACGCTCGGCTGCCTGTTCGGCGCCCTGCTCATCGGCATGATCACCAACTACGTCGGCTTCCTGGCGCCGAAGCTGGCGATGTTCTCGAGCATCGGCGTGATGGTCGCGATCCTGCTGTGGCGGCCGCAGGGCGTCTATCCGGTGGTGAATCGCTGATGCTCGCGCGCCTCGTCTCGCACGATCTGCCGCGCAGCCGGTGGCTCGCGATCGTGCTCGTGCTGATGGTCGTCGCGCTGGCGCTGACGCCGTTCATCTTTCCCGGCACGAAGGCGCTCAACGTCGCCGCCAAGGTGATCGTCTTCATCGTCCTCGCGGCGAGCTTCGACCTGCTGCTCGGCTACACCGGCATCGTCAGCTTCGCGCACACGATGTTCTTCGGCATCGGCGCCTACGGCGTCGCGATCGCGGCGACACGGATCGGCCCGACCTGGCCGTCGCTCGCGCTCGGCGTCGCCGGCGCGCTCTCGGTCTCGCTCGTCCTCTCGCTCGTCATCGGCCTGTTCAGCCTGCGCGTGCGGGCGATCTTCTTCGCCATGATCACGCTCGCCGTCGCTTCGGCGTTCGCGACGCTGGCGTCGCAGCTCTCGGACTTCACCGGCGGCGAGGACGGCCTCACCTTCAAGGTCCCCGAGGCGCTGCAGCCGGGCACCGGGTACGCGGCCGAGCCGTTCCTCGGCGCCTCGATCGACGGCCGTCTCCTCACCTACTACGCAATCTTCGTCGCCGCGCTCGTGCTGGTGCTGGCGCTGCTTCGGATCGTCAACTCGCCGTTCGGCCGCGTCCTGCAGGCGATTCGCGAGAACGACTTCCGCGCCGAGGCGATCGGCTACCGCACCGTCGTCTACCGCACCCTCGCGAGCGTCGTCTCTGCGCTGTTCGCGACCCTTGCCGGCGTCCTGCTCGCGCTCTGGCTGCGCTACAACGGCCCCGACACGACGCTGTCGTTCGAGATCATGCTCGACGTGCTGCTGATCGTCGTCATCGGCGGCATGGGGACGATCTACGGTGCGGTCGTCGGCAGCGTGCTGCTCGTGCTGGCGCAGAACTACCTGCAGGACCTGATGAAGATCGCCGCCGCCGCGGTGCAGGACGTCCCGTTCCTGGCCCAGATCGTCTCGCCCGATCGCTGGCTGCTCTGGCTCGGCATCCTGTTCGTGCTCTCGGTCTACTACTTCCCGACCGGCGTCGTCGGGCGGCTGCGGACGATGCGGCGCCGCTGACGCAAGGTCGGCTGCGGTCGGAGGGTTGCCGTCATGGCCGCACCGGAACTCCGATCACGAAGGCCTGCACTTCACGGTCATTCGCCATCCGCTGGCGCTCCACTTCGTCGGCGGGCCGCTCGATCGGCGTGTACGACGGCCCGGTCACGAGCCGGATCACCTCCGGTACCCGCCGGTCACCCGAGACCGTGAGGTCGAGGCAACGCTCCACCTCTGCGACGCGTGCGCGCGCCAGCCCGGTGTTCGATTCGAACCGTCGTCGCAGCGCCGGCGAGAGCGGCCGCCGGTCGGTGCCGCCGACCAGCAGCACCATGAGCTGCTGACCCCGCTCGCGACCCATGGCGATGCCCTGGTTCACGCTGCCGATCGCATCGTGGTTGGCGGCGTCGAGGCAGTCGAAGCGCTCGACCCCGTCGCCGAAGCCGCCGAACCGCGCGCGCGCCAGCACCGAAGGCTGGGAGCGCCGCGCGATCTCGAGCAGACGGTCGACGCGGACGTCGACGTGCTCGGCGAGTTTGGCGTCGATCTTCGGGTCGAAGTGGAACTCGGCCTTGAGCGGCAAAGAGAAGGCCGAGGCCGCGCTCAGCACTGCGCCCGCCGCGACCCCGACACCGCCGGCGACGCGACGTCCGGAGACGAGCGCCGCCATCCCGGCCGCCAGCACGGCGAGGCCGGCGAGCATGAGCCACCAGCGGCGGCCTTCGAGCTGGCCGGTGCCGTCGATGGCCACGGTGTCCGCGCCGGGACCGTCGCTGGAAAGCGCGGCGCTCGCGGCTGCACTCGCCGGCAGCACGACGATCGGTTGGCAGCACGCCGCCGAAGCGCCCGTCCCGTCGTCGCGATTGCCCCAGCGCCGCCATTCGCTGAACGACCACACGGCCCCGGCCACGAAGAGGGCGACGAAGATCCAGGTCACGAGCGGCATCAGCCGTCCGTGACGACCTTCGTACACCTCGCACACCAGGCTCTTGGGTTTGTGTACCGTCCCGGACGCGATGCCTTCCTGGCCGACGAACAGACGCCGCTGCTCGAGGTCGATCAGGACGTCGAGCCCGACCTGATACAGCTGCCTGTTGCGCCGATCGAGCAACCGAAACCCGATCGCGATCAGCGCCGCCGCCGAGGCGAGCACCGCAGCCTCGAGCCGAAAGTGCTTCTCGATCGCCGACGCGACGCCGGTCGCGAAGATGCCGAGCCCGATCAGCATGAAGTTGAACATCTTGGTGCGCTGCTCGGCGTGGAAGCTGAACCATTTCCACGCATAGTCGAAGCGCACCTTCTCGACGTCGTTCAACGTCCCGTCGCTGGGCGGGGGTGCAGGCTGGGGAGCGGGGGGCGGCTGCGCGGTGTCCATGCGGCGTTCTCCTCGACCGCCCGCTCGCGCTCAGGGCGGCTGCCCGGCGAGCAGCGCGTCGGCGATTGCGGCAACGCTGTCCACCGCGACGAAGGCAGGATCGGCGTGCGGGAGGCCCCAGCCGTAGCGGACGCCGAGGAAGCGTACTCCAGCGGCGGCGGCGGCCGCCCGGTCGGCCGGCTGGTCGCCGACGTAGACGCAGGACGCCGGCGCCGCGTCGAGTCGTCGCGCGCCCTCGTTGAGGCACCAGGGCTTGTCGCGGTCCGGGCTGCCGTGCTCGAAGAAAAAAACGAGGCCCGGATCGAAGACGGTCATGGTCGGCCCGAGCGCGGGCGCCACGTTGGCGCGCGTGTTCGAGGTCACGAGACCGAGTGCGAGTCCGGCGTCGGCGAGGCGTTGAAGCATCGCTTCGATGCCGGGAAACGGCGCCGGCGGGCAACGCAGCACGAACTCGCGCTCGTAGTCGGCGACGCCGCGCTTCGCGAACCTGAGCGGGAAACCGACCGCCAGGAAGAAGTGAAGCATGGGGCTCACGCGCAGGCCGCGGCTGATCGCCTCGCGGAAGTCCTCGATATCGGGAATCCGCAGGACGAGGCCGTAGTCACCTGCCTTCAGCGCGCAATAGCGCAGGTGCTGGGGCAGCGAATCGAGCAGGACGCCGTCGACGTCGAAGAAGACCGCGCGCAGCGGATCGCCGTTCACGGGACGATGGGGCGTCGCACGCGGCCGATTGTGCCCGCGCAGCCTGCGGCGCGTGACCTCGACCGTGTCCGGTTCGCGGCAAAGGGCGCATCGATGGGGCGGCGCACGCCCGGCAGGTGGTGCAGCGAGCGGGGTTTGCACGGCCATCGTGCATCGGACGGGCCGCGATAATCCAGCGCTCCGGAGGCCGCCGCTCTCGGCGTCAGACCGGGAGCGGGCGACAGAGGAGCGGGACCGCGTCGATGACAGCGAGGCAGAAATCAGCGGTGAGCGAAGGCACGGAGGCGGTCGCGATCGCGAAGGCGCCGACCGGCATCGACGGCCTCGACGAGATCACCTCCGGCGGCTTGCCCCGCGGCCGGCCGACGCTCGTGATCGGCGGGCCGGGCTGCGGCAAGACGATGCTCGCGGCCGAGTTCATCGTCCGCGGTGCGATGCGCTTCGGCGAGCCGGGCGTCTTCATGATGTTCGAGGAGACTGCCGACGAGCTCGCCGCCAACGTGCGCTCGCTCGGCTTCGATCTCGACAAGCTCATCCGGCAGAAGAAAGTCGCGCTCGATCACGTCCGCGTCGAGCGCAGCGAGATCGAAGAGACCGGGCAGTACGACCTCGAGGGCCTCTTCATCCGCCTCGGCCACGCGATCGAATCGGTCGGCGCCAAGCGGGTCGTCCTCGACACGCTCGAGGCGCTGTTCTCCGGCCTGTCGGATCACGCCGTGCTGCGCGCGGAGCTGCGCCGCCTGTTTCGCTGGCTCAAGGACCGCGGCATGACGGCGGTGATCACGGCCGAGCGCGGCGCCGAGACGCTGACGCGCTACGGCCTCGAGGAGTACGTCGCCGACTGCGTGATCCTGCTCGACCACCGCGTGACGGACCAGATCTCGACGCGGCGACTGCGCGTCGTCAAGTACCGCGGCTCGCCGCACGGCACCAACGAGTATCCGTTCCTGATCGGGGCCGGCGGGATCGTCGTCCTGCCGATCACGTCGCTGCGGCTCGAACACGCCGCCCCGACCGAGCGCGTGCCGACCGGCATCGCGCGGCTCGACGAGATGCTCGACGGCAAGGGCTTCTATCGCGACAGCAGCGTCCTCGTTTCGGGTGCGCCCGGAACCGGCAAGAGCAGCCTCGCCGCGCGCATCGCCGCGGCGGCGTGCGCGCGCGGCGAGCGCGTCCTGCTGTTCTCGTACGAGGAGTCGGCAGGGCAGCTCGTTCGCAACATGCGATCGATCGGCATCGACCTCGAGCGCTGGCTGAAGAAGGGGCTGCTTCGCATCCACGCCTCGCGGCCGACGCTGCAGGGGCTCGAGCAGCACTTGGTCCTGATGTACGACGCCGTGCGCGGGTTCGGGCCGGCGGTCGTCGTCGTCGACCCGATCAGCAACCTGACGCTGCAGGCCGAGGACGCCGGCCTCAAGCCGACGCTGATGCGGCTGATCGACTTCCTCAAGCAGAGCCACGTGACGGCGATCTTCACGAGCCTGATCGGCGATGCCGCCATCGCCGAGACAGAGATCGGCGTCTCCTCGCTGATGGATGCCTGGCTGCTGCTCTCGAATCTGGAGGCCAACGGCGAGCGCACGCGCGCGCTGCAGGTGGTCAAGTCGCGCGGCATGCCCCACTCGAACGTGATCCGCGAGTTCGTCTTCTCCGATCGCGGCATCGATCTTCTCGACGTCTACCTCGACAGCGGCCGGGTCCTGACCGGGCGGCTGCGCGTGGGCGCGCAAAATGCCAAGGCAAATGCCAAGGCAGTTGCGAAGGGGCGAGCCCCTGCCGCGGTTCCGGTCAGGAGGAGGCCATGAAGGGGGATGCCGTCGGCGAGATGGTCAAGCCGGCGCGGGCGCAGAAGGCCGAGTGGCAGCTGCGCCTCTACGTCGCCGGGGCGACGGCCAAGTCGATCGCTGCGCTCGCCAACCTGCGACGCCTTTGCGAAACGCATCTCGCCGGCCGCTACGACATCGAAGTGATCGACCTGCTCGTCAACCCCAAGCTCGCCGCCGGCGACCAGATCCTCGCCGTGCCGACGCTCGTCCGCAAGTTCCCGGAGCCGATCCGCAAGATCATCGGCGACCTCTCGGACGAGGAGCGCGTGCTGGTCGGCCTCGACGTCAGGGCGGTGCGCTAGCCCCGGGCCATGAACGCAGAGTTCGACGCCGCCGCTACCGCCGCGCAGGCCGTGCGCGTCGTCCTGCGGCTGTTCGTCAGCGGGCCGACGCCGCGCTCGGCGGAGGCGATCGTCAACGTCCGCGAGCTGTGCGAAAAGAGCCTGCCCGGTCGCTACGACCTCACCGTGGTCGACCTGTCGCAATCGCCTGCGCTCGCATCGCAGCATCAGATCATCGCCGCGCCGACGCTCGTGCGCGAGCTGCCGCTGCCGGCGCGCAAGTTCATCGGCGACATGTCGAACAGCGCCAGGATCCTGCGCGGGCTCGACGTCGTCGCCACGCCGGCGTAGCGCGCCGGCCGGAAGCACCACATGTCGGGGGGTCGAGCCGACGCCAAGCAAGCGCGCGAGCTGGCGGCGCTGCGCATCCAGCTCGGCGAAGCCGAGCAGACGCTGCAAGCCATCCGCTCGGGCGAGGTCGACGCGCTCGTCGTCGACGACTCGATCTACACCCTCGACAGCGCCAATGCGGCGTCGAACCGGCTGCGCAGCGATGTGCTGGCGCAGATGAAGGACGCCGTCGTCGCGGTCGATCTCGGCGGCCGCGTGATCTACCTCAACGCCGCGGCCGAGAGCCAGTACGGGCTCGCTGCCTCGGCGGCGCTCGGCCATCCGCTCGAGGTGCTCTACCGCGTGCGCTGGTACGGCGACGACGACCGCGCGCAGGCCGAGCGCGGCCTGCACGAGACGGGCTCGTGGCGCGGCGCATGCATGCACGTGCGCGGCGACGGCGGCGAGCTGCATGCCGAGTCGACCGTGACTGCGCTGCGCGACGCGAGCGGCGCCGCCACCGGTCAGCTGATCGTCAGCCGCGACGTCAGCGAGCGTTACCACGCCGCGGCGGCGCTGCAGGATGCGATGCGCGAGCTGGCGCGCAGCCAGCGCGAGTTCTCGACGCTGGTCGAGAACTCGCCGTTCGTCTTCGCCCGCTTCGACCGCGCGCTTCGCCACAGCTACGTCAGCCCGCAGATCGAGAAGATCACCGGCGTGCCGCCGGGCTTCTTCGTCGGCAAGACGCACGCGCAGACCGGCATGCCGGCCGAGCTCTGCGAAGAATGGGACGCGTTGCTCGCGCTGGCGTTCGAGACCGGGCGGCTCGGCGAGGCGCGCTTCTCGTTTCCGACCCCCTCCGGCGAGGTCCGCCTCTTCGAGGCGCGGCTGATCCCGGAAGTCTCGGCCGACGGCAGCGTCGGCTCGGTGCTCTCGGTGGCGAGCGACGTCACCGAGCGCGAGGTCGCCGATGTCGAGCGACGCGCCGCCGCCGAAGCGCTGCGCGAGGCCGACCGGAGGAAGGACGTCTTCATCGCGACGCTCGCCCACGAGCTGCGCAACCCGCTCGCTCCGATCAGCAACGCGATCGAGATCATGCGGTTGTCGTCCGATCCGCAGACGCTGGCCGAAGCGCGCGAGATGGTCGACCGCCAGCTGCACCAGCTCGTCCACCTCGTCGACGATCTGCTCGACGTCAGCCGCATTTCGCAGGGCAAGGTCGAGCTGCGGCGCGAGCGGATCGAGCTCGCTGCGGTGCTGCGCAACGCCGTCGAGACGAGCCGGCCGCTGATCGATGGCGGTCGCCACGACCTCGTCATCGAGCCCGGGCCGGTGGCCGGCATCGCCGTCGACGGCGACATGACGCGGCTGACGCAGGTCGTCGCCAACCTGCTCAACAACGCCGCCAAGTACACGCCCCCGGGCGGCCGGATCACGCTGGCGACGCAGCTCGAGGGCGGCGACGCCGTCGTGCGCGTCGGCGACACCGGCATCGGCATCGCGGCCGACCAGCTGCCCCGGGTGTTCGAGATGTTCGCCCAGCTGGACCGTTCGTCGGCACGCGCCCAGGGCGGTCTCGGCATCGGCCTTGCGCTCGTCAAGCGGCTGGTCGAGATGCACGGCGGCAGCGTCTCGGTGGCGAGCGCTGGGCCGGGCCTCGGCAGCCGCTTCGAGGTCCGCCTGCCGGCGGTCGGCCGCGTCGCCGCGGCCGGGCGCCGCGCCGCTGCGGCGAGCGACGCAGCCGGCGAAGGCGTCCACGTCCTGGTCGCCGACGACAATCGCGACAGCGCCGACAGCATGGCGTTGATGCTCGGCCTGCTGGGCTTTCAGACGACCGTCGTCTACGACGGCGACGATGCGCTGCAGGCAGCGGCGACGCTGCGCCCGCGCGTCGCGATCCTCGACCTCGGCATGCCGCGCCTCAGCGGCACCGAGGTGGCACAGCAGCTGCGCAGCAGCGACTGGGCCGGCGACATGGTGCTGATCGCGCTCTCCGGCTGGGGCCGCGACGACGACCGCCGCCGCACCGCCGAGGCGGGCTTCGACCACCATCTGGTCAAGCCGCTCGATCTGCACGAGCTCGCGCGCCTCCTCGGGCCCGTCGCCGGCGGCCAGAAGGCGGCGCCGTGAGCGCCGACGCCGCAGACCGGGACACCGTCGTCGTCCGCCTCGGCAACGGCGTGCGCGTCGTCGCGATCTCGCTGCCGCATCTCGGCAGCGTCAACGTCAGCGTGTTCGTGCGCAGCGGCAGCAGCCACGAGAGCCGGCGCCTGAACGGCATCAGCCACTTTGTCGAGCACATGGCATTCAAGGGCACGCGGACCCGCAGTTGCCAGCAGATCAACTGGGACGCCGAGCGCCTCGGCGCCGACGTCAACGCGCACACCGACAAGGACCACACCGCGTACCACATGCGCGGTCTGGCGGCCGACGCGCCGCGCTTCGTCGCCATGCTCGGCGACATCGTCCTCGCGAGCAGCTTCCCCGACGCCGAGCTCGAGCGCGAGCGCCAGGTCATCCTCCACGAGCTGACCGAGGACGAGGAAGACGTCCTCTCGACCGCCGACAAGCTGTTCGACCGGCTCTCGTTCGGCAGCCATGCGATCGCGCAGCCGGTGATCGGCACGCGGCTCACGATCCAGCACATCGGCCGCGACCACCTGCTCGACTACGTCGCCCGCCAATACACCGGCGCCAACATCGTCGTCGGCGTCGCCGGCCGCTTCGACCTCGATGCGATCGTCGCCGCCGCCGAGTCGGCATTCGCGGCCGTGCCCGCCGGCAGCGAGAACCGCGTCGAGCCGCCGGCCTACCTCGGCGGCGTCGCGTCGCGTGCCCAGCCGGGCTACAGCCAGACCCACGTCGTGCTCGGCTACCCGATCGCATCGCTGCGCGAGGATCACCATCCAGGCATGGTCGCGGCGGCGCTGTTCGGCGAGGGAATGAGCTCGCCGCTGATGGACGAGATCCGCGAGCGGCGCGGCCTGGTCTACTACGCGTCGTGCGCCGCCGAGCTCAACGAGCTCTCCGGCCAGTTCGTCGTCGAGGCGTCGACCGCGCCGGCACAGCTCGACGAGTTCCTGGTCGAGGTGCGGCGGCTGCTCGTCGGCCAGGCGGAACGGGTCGCAGCGGACGACCTCGAGCGCGCGAAGCGGCAGATCGCGGTGCGAACGCTCGGCACCGAGGAGCGCCCGGCGCACCGCCTCGAGGGTGCCGCCCTCGACCTGCTCGTCCACGGTCGCGTCCGCTCGCGCGCCGAGACGCTGGCGCGGGTCGAGGCGATCGACGCCGACGCCGTCCGCCGCGTCTTCGCCCGCATGCTGGAGGCGCCGGTCGCGCTCGCGATCGCCGGCCGTGTGCGGAAGGGCGCGAGCGAACGGGCGCGCGAGCTCTTCGTCTGAGCGTCGGCGAAGTCAGTAGTTACCCGTGTCATTGACTCCGGTCAACGCGATGGGCGATGCCCGATCGGATAGTCGGCCTTGAACGTTCCAGAAATCGAGGCGTCCAATCGAGCCGCCGCTTCCTTCCATCAGGAGACAACATGAGTGCCAGACCACCGCTTGCCGGCCGTTCGATCCAGGCGCGCTGTGCGGCCGCCGCCGCCCTGCTCGCCGCCTCGCTCGCCGCAGCGCCCGCCGCGGCGGCGTGGGAACCGACCAAGCCGGTCGAGTTCATCGTCCCTGCCGGCACCGGCGGCGGCGCCGACCAGATGGCGCGCCTCATTCAGGGCGTGATCCAGAAGCACAACCTGTTGCCGACCTCGATGGTCGTCGTCAACAAGTCCGGCGGTTCCGGTGCCGAAGGCTTCCTCTACATGAAGAACGCCAAAGGCGACCCGTACAAGCTCATCATCACCTTGTCGAACCTGTTCACCACGCCGCTCGCCACCGGCGTCCCGTTCAGCTGGAAGGACTACACGCCGGTCGCGATGCTCGCGCTCGACGAGTTCATCCTCTGGGTCAACGCCGACACGTCGTTCAAGACGCCCAAGGATTACCTCGAGGCGGTCAAGAAGGAGCCCGGCAAGATGAAGATGGGCGGCACCGGCTCCAGGCAGGAAGACCAGATCATCACGGCGATGATCGAGCAGCAGACCGGCGCCCGTTTCGCCTACGTCCCGTACAAGGGCGGCGGCGAGATCGCAGTGCAGCTCGCAGGCAAGCACATCGACTCCAGCGTCAACAACCCGATCGAGGCGGTCGCCCAGTGGCGAGCCGAGAAGGTGCGCCCGCTGTGCGTCTTCGATTCCAAGCGGCTCGACTACCACGACAAGCTCGTCGGCGATCTGTCGTGGAACAGCATCCCCACGTGCAAGGAGAGCGGCCTGGACATCGAGTACCTGATGCTGCGCGGGATCTTCATGCCGGCCGGCGTGACGGACGAGCAGGTTGCGTACTACGTGAACCTCTTCAAGAAGCTGCGTGAAACGCCGGAATGGAAAAAGCTGATGAGCGACGGTGCGTTCAACCAGAGCTTCATGACCGGCAAGGAGTACGTCGACTGGGTCAGCAAGACCGAGAATCAGCACCACCAGCTGATGGAGAAGGCCGGCTTCATCAACAAGTAGAGGCGCCACGGCAAACGGAAGCGGGAGCACCGGGCGCCCGCTCCGGCGCCGCCTCCCGGCCAAGAGCCACTCGCATGAGTTCGCGCATTCCAGCCGAGGAGCCGGAAATCAGCACGTCACCCTCCGAAGACAAATCGAGCGACGGCGTCGTGTCCGAACGGACGATGGAAATCGTCGTCGCCGCACTGCTGATGGCGGTCGCCGCGATCGTCATGGTCTCCAGCTACCGCTCCGGCGCCGGATGGGCGCGCAACGTCGGGCCGCAGTCGGGCTACTTCCCGTTCTACGTCGCGCTCATCATGCTGTTCGCTAGTGGCGGCACACTGGTCCAGCGCATCCTTCGCAAGACGAAGGAGTCACAGTCGTTCATCGAGCGCGGCGAGCTCGTCCGCGTGCTCCAGGTGCTGATTCCGACCGCCGCTTTCGTGGTGCTTGCCATCTACATCGGCATCTACGTGGCGACGTTTCTCTTCATCAGTCTGTTCATGCTCTGGCTGGGCCACTATCCGTTGAAGAAGACGATCCCGGTGGCGCTGGCGCTGCCGATCCTGCTGTTCCTGGTGTTCGAGAAGTGGTTCCTCGTGCCACTCCCCAAGGGACCGCTCGAGCGTCTGCTGGGGTACTGAAGACACCGATCCGAAACGGGCACCCGCGCTTGCCAGGCGAGCAGCGCGAGCGACGAGCGACGAGCAAGGGGGACGCGGTTGGACGCATTCGTTTCGCTGATGCACGGATTTGAGGTCCTGCTGACTCCGGTCAATATGATGTACATGGTCCTCGGGATCCTGTTCGGGATCCTGCTCGGCTTCCTGCCCGGCGTCGGCGGCGCGAACGGCATCGCGATCCTGCTGCCGCTCACCTTCACGATGTCGCCGACCACGGCGGTGATCATGCTGGCGGCGATCTATTGGGGCGCGCTCTTCGGCGGCGCGATCAGCGCGATCATGTTCAACATCCCCGGCGAGCCGTGGTCGGTCGCGACGACCTTCGACGGCTATCCGCTCGCCAAGATGGGGCGGGCCGGCGAAGCGCTGACCGCGGCGCTGACGTCGTCATTCGTCGGCGCCTTCATCGCGGTCCTCGTGCTGACCTTCCTGGCGCCGGTTGTCGCCGCCTTCGCGCTCGACTTCGGCCCTCCCGAGTACTTCGCGGTGTACCTGCTCACCTTCTGCAGCTTCGTCGGGATGGGGCGGCAGGCGCCGCTCAAGATCCTCTCGGCCATGATGCTCGGCTTCGTGCTGTCGAGCGTCGGCACCGACAACATCACCGGCCGGCTGCGCCTGACCTTCGGCACCGAGACGCTGCTGACGGGCTTCAGCTTCCTGATCGCGGTGATCGGGCTGTTCGGCATCGGCGAGATCTTGCTGACCATCGAAAAGGGCCTCGCCTTCGAGGGCAAGGACGCGAAGATGAACCCCTGGGTCGTGCTGCAGACATGGGCAAAGCTGCCCAAGTTCTGGCCGACCCTGCTGCGCTCGGCGGCGGTCGGTTGCTGGCTCGGCATCACGCCGGGCGGCGCGACTCCGGCGTCGTTCATGGGCTACGGGCTCGCCAAGCGTTTTTCGCGCAACGGCCACAACTTCGGCAACGGCGAGCTCGAGGGCGTGGTCGCTCCCGAGACGGCCGCGCATGCCGCCGGCACGAGCGCGCTGCTGCCGATGCTGACGCTCGGCATTCCCGGTTCGCCGACCGCGGCCGTGCTGCTCGGCGGCCTCCTGATCTGGGGCCTGCAGCCCGGGCCGCTGCTCTTCGTCGAGCACAAGGACTTCGTCTGGGGACTGATCGCGTCGATCTACCTCGGCAACGTCGTCGGGCTGCTGATCGTGCTGACGACGGTGCCGCTCTGGGCGAGCATCATGCGGATCCCGTTCTCGATCATCGCGCCGATCATCATCGTCTTCTGCGCGGTCGGCTCCTACACGCTGTCGAACGCTCCGTCGGACCTGATCTTCATGGTGATGTTCGGGATCATCGGCTACCTGTTCAAGAAGCTCGACTATCCCCTCGCTCCGATGGTTCTTGCGATCGTGCTCGGCAATCGCGCCGAGGATTCCTTCCGCCAGGCCATGGTGGGCGCGCAGGGCGACATCGGGATCATGTGGTCGAACCCGCTGGTCGGGTCGATCACGATGCTGGCCATGGTCATGCTCTTCTGGCCGCTGCTCGCGACGCTCGTGGCCAGGATGCGGCGGTCCGCAAAGCGCGACGCGCTCCTCGCCGAGCGCCCTGTCGACTGAGACCGCGATGATCGTCATCGCCCTAACCCAGGAGATGGGCTCGCTCGCCAAGGACGTCGCCGAGCAGGTCGCGCGCGACCTCGGCCTCGCGGTGATGCGCCACGAGGTCGTCGACAACGTGTCGAGCAGGATGCAAGTGCCGACCAGCCTGATCAACCGCTTGCGCGAGGGCAAGGCCGGAACGATCGAGCGCCTGCGCACCGACAAGGCGAGCCTCGCGGTCTACATGAGCGAGGAAGTGCTCGAGATCGCTGCCAGAGGCGACGTCGTCCTGCGCGGCTGGGGCGCGACCTGCCTGCTGCGCCAGGTGCCGCACGTCGTCTGCGTCCGCGTCACGCGTTCGTTCGCCAAGCGCGTCGCCTGGCTGCAGGATCAGCTCGGCAACGACGACGTCGACTTCGCCGAGGCGGAAATCCGGCGCAGCGACCGTGCTCACGCTGCCCGGATGCACGCGCAATTCGGCGTCGCCTGGGGCGACCCGCTCCTCTACGACCTGGTCCTCAACACCGACCGCGTCTCGGTCGAGAGCTGCGCCGAGCAGATCGCGGCGCTGGCGCGCCGCCCCGAGTTCGCCGCCACCGACGCCTCGCGCGCGCTGCTGCGAAACCTCGCGCTCGACGCCCGCGTCCGCGCCGCCCTGCGCGCCGACGAAGCGACTCGCGAGGTCGACATCACCATCGCCAGCGACGCAGGGCGCGTCGTCCTCACCGGCATGGTCCTTCGGGCCGACGAGCTGGCGGCCGCCGAGCGCGTCGCGCGCGCAGTGTCCGGCGTCGCCGGCGTCGACAACCGGCTGCGGGTGATGGCGAGGTCGCGCCTGTTTCCGCAGGCGTAGCCTCTCTCTCGAAGCGACCGGGCGCGCTGGCCGCGATCGGGTGTTGCTCGATGTCACGAGCGAGCGCGCTTCGCTCTCTGCGCCCAGACAACTCCGGCAAGTCGGAAGCGGAGGTGCGCCGCGCGCATCGGCTCGAAGGGTCGCCTGCAAGGCCGGACCACCACCGGCTCCCTGCGACGTGTCAGATCTTGCCGCGCTGCTTCAATCGGCTGAGGGTCTCGGCGGATAGGTTGAGATAGGTCGCAAGCTCCTTCTTCGGAATCCGCTCCGTGAGCTCGGGATGCTTGCGGACGAAGCGGTGGACGCGGCCCGGTGCGTCGAGGAGGTGGAGCGTGATCGTGTGGGCCATGATCTCGCTCATCAGCCGCATCACCTCGTGCTCGAAGGTCGCCTTGAACTTGGGATGGCAGTCCATGAACGCGACCCAGGTCGGCATCGGCAGCTTGGCGACCCGCGACTTCGTCAGCGAGACGATGCTGTACGGCGTCGGCGTGTTCAGCCGCCAGGCGGCGTAGCTGGTCTCGATGTCGCGCGCGTCGGCGAAGCGGAGGATCATCTCCCGGGCGTCGGCGTTGGCAACGACGCGCTTGAGGATGCCGTCGATCACGAAGTACTGCTCCATCTCGTGCACGCCCTGCTCGAGCAGGGTCTCGCCCTTGGCGCAGTCGACCACCTTCAGGTGCGGCTCGAGCTCCGCTCGCTCGCCGTCGAGCATCTCCTTCAGGACGACGTTATGCATCAGCTGGGCGCGGATGATGTTGCGCTCAGGGTGGCTTTCGAGGGAAATCGCTGGCATGCAGTGGGGCAGCGCACGACGCCGTCGTGCGCTCAAACCTGAAAAGTTGACCCGGGTCAACGGTGCCGGAAGGTCAGACTTCCTATGATAAGTCTCGCCCCAAGCCCCTCCGGGGCACGCCCCCTCCGGCCGTGCGAACCCATTCCGCCCACAACGGCTGACGTTTTCTTCCTAGGAGAGATGCATGTCCGCAGTCCTCAAGCCGGGCGCCGCCTCGACGAACGATGCGCCGACGAGCGGCGGAGCCGACGTGAAGGCCGAACAGACGATCGACGGCTTCCATCTCGTCATCGAGGCGCTCAAGCTGAACGGCATCGACACCGTCTTCGGGCTGCCCGGCATTCCGATCACCGACCTGACGCGAAAGATGCAAGCCGAGGGGCTGCGCGTCATCTCGTTTCGCCACGAGCAGCACGCCGGCAACGCCGCGGCGGCGGCGGGTTTTCTGACCGGCAAGCCCGGCATCTGCCTGACCGTCTCGGCGCCCGGCTTTCTCAACGGCCTGACCTCGCTCGCCAACGCGACGACGAACTGCTTCCCGATGATCCTGATCAGCGGCTCGAGCGAGCGCGAGGTCGTCGACCTGCAGCAGGGCGACTACGAGGAGATGGACCAGCTCGCCATCGCCAGGCCGCTCTGCAAGGCGGCGTACCGGGTGCTCCACGCCGAAGACATCGGCATCGGCATCGCGCGCGCGATCCGCTCCGCCGTCTCGGGCCGCCCCGGCGGCGTGTATCTCGACTTCCCCGCCAAGCTCTTCGCGCAGGCGATCGACGCCGCGGCCGGCAGGCGCTCGCTCGTGAAGGTGGTCGACCCGGCGCCGCGCCAACTGCCGGCGCCCGAAGCGGCGCAACGTGCGCTCGATGTCCTGAGAAGCGCCAAGCGGCCGCTGATCATCCTCGGCAAGGGCGCGGCGTATGCGCGCGCCGACGCCCAGATCCGCGCGTTGATCGAGAAGACCGGCATTCCCTACCTGCCGATGTCGATGGCCAAGGGCCTCTTGCCCGACACCCACGCGCAGTCGGCGTCGGCGACGCGCTCGTACGTGCTCGCCGAAGCCGACGTCGTCATGCTGATCGGCGCCCGGCTCAACTGGCTGCTCTCGCACGGCAAGGGCAAGACCTGGGGCGGCGCGAACGCGATCGAGCGCAAGTTCATCCAGGTCGACATCTCGCCGACCGAGATGGACAGCAACGTCGCGATCGCCGCGCCGCTGGTCGGCGACATCGGCTCGTGCGTCGAGGCACTGGTGAGCGGCCTCGGCGACAAATGGGCCAAGCCGCCGGCCGAGTGGACCGGCGCGATCGACGAGCGCAGGGACAAGAACCTCGCCAAGATGGCCGAGACGCTCGCCAAGAACCCCGCGCCGATGAGCTTCCAGAGCGCGCTCAACGTGATCCGCGACGTCGTCAAGGCCAACCCCGAGGCGATCGTCGTCAACGAAGGCGCCAACACGCTCGACTTCGCGCGCTCGATCGTCGACATGTACGAGCCGAGGAAGCGCCTCGACGTCGGCACCTGGGGGATCATGGGCATCGGCATGGGCTTCGCCGTCGCCGCGGCGGTGACGACCGGCAAGCCCGTCATCGCCATCGAGGGCGACAGCGCGTTCGGCTTCTCGGGGATGGAGGTCGAGACGATCTGCCGCTATGGCCTTCCGGTATGCGTAATCGTCTTCAACAACAACGGCGTCTACAAGGGCACCGACACCAACCCGCGCGGCGGCGACGTCGCGCCGACGGTGTTCGTCAAGGGCGCGCGCTACGACAAGATGATCGAGGCCTTCGGCGGCGTCGGCGTGCACGCGACGACGCCCGACGAGCTGAGGAATGGCCTCGTCGAGGCCGTCGCTTCGGGCAAGCCGACCCTCATCAACGCGGTGATCGACGAGACGGCTGGCACCGAGAGCGGCCGCATCACGAGCCTCAATCCGACCGTCGCCAAGAAGAAGTGACGCAAGCTCCCCCGATTCGATCCCTCAGGAACCCACGATGACCAAAGCTCTAGACGGCGTACGCATCCTCGACTTCACGCACGTCCAGTCGGGGCCGACGTGCACGCAGCTGCTCGCCTGGTTCGGCGCCGACGTGATCAAGGTCGAGAAGGCCGGCGAAGGCGACGCCACCCGCGGCCAGCTGCGCGACATCCCCGATGTCGACAGCCTCTACTTCACGATGCTCAACCACAACAAGCGCTCGATCACGGTCAACACCAAGGACCCGAAGGGCAAGGAAGTGGTCGACCGGCTGATCAAGGCGTGCGACGTGCTGGTCGAGAACTTCGCCCCTGGCGCGCTCGACCGCATGGGCTTCACCTGGGATCACATCCACGCCCTCAACCCGCGCATGATCGTCGCCTCGGTGAAGGGCTTCGGCCCGGGCCCGTACGAGGACTGCAAGGTCTACGAGAACGTCGCCCAGTGCGCCGGCGGCTCGGCGTCGACGACCGGCTTCGACGACGGCCCGCCGCTCGTCACCGGCGCGCAGATCGGCGATTCGGGAACGGGGCTGCACCTCGCGCTCGGCATCGTCGCCGCGCTCTACCAGAGGAACACCACCGGCAAGGGACAGAAGGTGCTCGCGGCGATGCAGGACGGCGTTCTGAACCTCTGCCGCGTCAAGCTGCGCGACCAGCAGCGGCTCGATCGCACCGGCGTGATGAGCGAGTTCCCGCAGTTTCCCGACGTCGGCTTCGGCGATGCGGTGCCGCGCGCCGGCAACGCGTCGGGCGGCGGCCAGCCGGGCTGGATCCTGAAGTGCAAGGGCTGGCAGAACGACCCGAACGCGTACATCTACTTCATCACCCAGGCGCCGGTGTGGAGCGCGATCTGCAAGGTGATCGGCGAGGAAAGCTGGATCACCGATCCGAACTACTCGTCGCCGAAGGCGCGCCTGCCGCACCTGAAGTCGATCTTCGCGCGGATCGAGGAATGGACGATGACCAAGACCAAGTTCGAGGCGATGGACATCCTCAACAAGCTCGACATCCCGTGCGGGCCGATCCTGTCGATGAAGGAGATCGCCGAGGAGCCCTCGCTGCGAGCGACCGGCACCGTCGTCGAGGTCGACCATCCCAAGCGCGGCAAGTACCTCACCGTCGGCAACCCGATCAAGCTCTCGGACAGCGCCACCGAAGTGAAGCGCTCGCCGCTGCTCGGCGAGCACACCGACGAAGTGCTGGCCGAGCTCGGCTACTCGACCGGCGACCTGGCGGCGTTGCGCGAGGCCAAGATCATCTGACGCGTTCGCGTTCGCTCCCCGTTCCAGCTCCAAGCGAGACAACACCATGAACAGAGACAAGGCCAAGGTTCGCCAACTGCTCGACGCGGTGCGCGCGTCGGGACGCACCTCGCTCACCGCTCCCGAGGGCAAGCAGGTCTGCGATGCGTACGGCATCGCGGTGCCCGGCGAGGGCGTCGCGAAGAACGCCGCCGAGGCGGCCAAGCTCGCCTCGGGAATGGGCTATCCGGTGGTGATGAAGATCGTCTCGCCCGACATCCTCCACAAGACCGAGGCCGGCGGCGTCATCGTCGGCGTGACGAGCGCCGACGAGGCACAGAAGGCCTACGACAAGATCCTCGCCAACGCGAAGCAGTACAAGGCCGACGCCAAGATCGACGGCGTCCAGGTGCAGCAGATGCTGAAGGGCGGCCAGGAAGTGATCGTCGGCGCCGTCAGCGACGGCAGCTTCGGCAAGCTGGTCGCCTTCGGCCTCGGCGGCGTCCTCGTCGAGGTGCTGAAGGACATCACCTTCCGCCTCGCGCCGGCGAGCCAGGCCGACGCGCTCTCGATGCTCGACGGCATCCAGGCGGCGGAGATGCTGAAGGGCGTTCGTGGCGGCGAGGCCGTGAACCGCGACGCGCTCGCCGAGCTCATCGTCGGCGTCAGCGAGCTGGTCAGCGACTTCCCGGAAATCGCCGAGATGGACCTGAACCCGGTCTTCGCGACGAAGGACGGCGCGGTCGCCGCCGACGTCCGCATCGTCGTCGACTTCCACCAGAAGCCGGCGCGCTATCGGCCCGCCGAGGCCGACGTCGTCAAGTCGATGAACCGCATCATGCAGCCGAAGGCGGTGGCAGTGATCGGCGCCTCCGACGAGACCGGCAAGATCGGCAACTCGGTGATGAAGAA
>DASXLD010000069.1:0-33924 GCA_036496385.1 Caldimonas sp.
ACCGTCAGCACGGCTTCGCCGGACTGCGCATCGACCAGTGCATACGTGCAGGGGTGCATCCAGTTCGCGCCGGGCATCTCGTCGCGGAACACCAGCAGCGCCGGCCGGGTCAACGAGAACGTGCGCGGACCGACGACGACCTCGCCCGGCTCGCGCACGGCACGATCGACGTAGACGACGCCGGCACCTGATGCACCGAGCGACCGCACGCCGAGATCGACGGCGACCGCTGCTTCGACGAGCTCCATTCATGCCCTCACTGCGTCTGCCTGGTGCACAGCATGCCGCGATCCGGGTACACCCACAAGGGATGGCCTGACCGTCGCGTGAACCTCGAAGAGTCGGTGGACCTCTCGCACCGGCCAGGTGGATGGCGTATGAATGCGCTGGCCCGACAGCGCGGCAATCAAGGACAGCCAGGGATGGTTCATGGCCGTAGAGTAGGTCGTGAGCCGGAGCGCGACTTCCCCCAGAAGGACGCTCGGACCAGAGTCTTCCTCAACCTTGGGGATCCCCCGCCCATCGATTGCAAAGGAGCATGCCATGTCATTGTTCTCACTCGCCGGCAAGACTGCGGTGATCACCGGTTCGACGCGCGGCATCGGCAAGGCGATTGCCGAGCGCATGGCCGAGGCCGGCGCGAACGTCGTGATCTCGTCGCGCAAGCCCGAGGCGTGCGCGGCGGTCGCCGCGGCGATCGTCGCCACGCACGGCGCGGGCCGCGCGGTCGCGATCCCGGCCAACATCTCGTCGAAGGACGAGCTCGAGCACCTCGTCGACGAGACCATGCGCCAGCTCGGGCAGATCGACGTCCTGGTCTGCAACGCGGCGTCGAACCCGTACTTCGGGCCGATGGCGGGCATCGAGGACGGCCAGTTCCGCAAGATCCTCGAGAACAACGTGCTGGCCAACCACTGGCTGATCGGCTTCGTGGCGCCGCAGATGCTCGAGCGGAAGGACGGCTCGATCATCATCGTGTCGTCGATCGGGGGCTTGCGCGGCTCGCCGGTGCTCGGCGCCTATTGCGTCTCGAAGGCGGCCGACCTCCAGCTCGCACGCAACCTCGCCGTCGAGTACGGGCCGAGCCACGTGCGCGTCAACTGCATCGCGCCGGGCCTGATCAGGACCGATTTCGCGCGGGCACTCTGGGAAGACCCGGAGGCATTGAAGCTCCGCACGTCGGGCACGCCGCTCAGACGCATCGGCGAGCCGGACGAGATCGCCGGCGCAGCGATCTTCCTCGCCTCCCAGGCCGGTTCGTTCGTGACCGGGCAGGCCATCGTCGTCGACGGCGGCGTGACGATCTGATCCCGTCGATGTCAAGGACCATTGCAAGGTTCTAGCCGTTGAGGCGCTTGCACCCGCCGCCTTTTCGATCTATGCGGTCGTTAGCGCTGCACCTATGACTGACTGCTTTGCCGACTTCCTGAACCCAGGTTCGTCAAGCGTAGACTTTCGGGCCGCCAGGAGCTGTTTGTAATTCGGTCGACCACCTCAGAACATCACTTCAAAGCGCAACTGGAACGCCAGGGCATTCGGAATCGATGGGGCCGTGTCAGGTCTGATGATGTATTGCAGGTCCGGTTGCAGCGCCAGCCAGGAATTGATCTGGATCAGGTAGGTCAGCTCGATAGTTTTCTCAGCATTCGTCACCGAAATCCCCTGCATCCGCTGAAGGCTCATGTAGTGCGATCCGTTGCGGGCGTAGGCCAGGCCTACTCCGAGCTCGTCCGCACCGCGACCTTCGAGCAAGCCGGAAACAGTCAGTCCCGCACCAAGGTATCTGCCGAAGCGGTTGACTCGGTCGTCGCCGATGCCGGATTGCACGAAGACTGTTAGTTTCTGGTCGGGACGGTCTGGATTCTTGTAGAGCAGTCGATCAATCAGTGCATAGAACCCACTGCTTCCGTGATGGCGGACCGGTTGCCCATCGGGTTGCGTTTCCGATAAGTCATCGAACGATGCCGTGTAGTACCAACCGCCGACCCCGATCTTGGTATCGTACTCGCCGAGCATCGCCTTCCTTCCGATCCGGAATCGCTGGTTTGGCGGACGTGCTTCTAGCCCCGGGCGATCCAAGAAGTCGAGCTCGGCCACGATCAAGCCTCCGTCGCCGCCCTTAAACACAGCGCGGCTTCCATCGGGCCGGTTTACCGGAACACCGTCGAGCACCGCGCCGCGGATAACGACACCGTCCGCGGGCTTAAAGGCGACGCGCATCCCGACCGACGTATCCGGAAAGATCGACGGGCCTCCGACGCCGCTCTGAGCAAACTCCGGCCCGGTGCCAAACGAGCTGTTGAGGAACAATCCAGCCGACTGGAGGCGATAGAACTCGCTGCTCAGGTCGTAGAGGCCCGCGAGCACCGAGAGCCGATTTCCCAGAAAGTTCTTCTGGAGCCAGGCCTCGTAGAGTTTCGCGGTGTTCGGCGCGGAGATATTGCTGACTCCTTGCGCGTCGCCCACAAGATTGCTGGGCTGTCCGCCTTGCAGCCAGAGGCCATCAAGGTGTGCGATCGTGTTGGGCCAGCCAATGAGTACAGCCGTGTCGATATCGAGTTGAAGATTCAGATTGCTGGTATAGGTCCCGCCTTCCCGGAGGCCTCCTGACACATTGGCGAATGCCGCGCTGTTATAGGTCAGGCTCGGCTTGACGGCACGTGGGACTCCGGGGTCGCCCGCAGAGCTCTCATCAGCGACGACATGGGGGCAAATGGCTGAGCCCAGCAACATCACTGCGCAAGCAAGTGCTCCAGAACGGGCCGAGCGCCAACGCGGCGTACGAGACAACTCGCTCATCTTTGCCTACCGCAGAGCGAAGCTAGAGGATGCCACGGTACTGGAACGAGATCGCTGAACAGACTGAGGTCTGATGATCCTGCCGGTCCGGCCGGGTGGTCATCGAGCATATTCGCTCCGTCACTACGGCCCGGTTCAGAGGCACCCGGCCTTGAGAGCCGGCGGTCGGACGGCCGGGCGGACCGGGAATGACAGCTGTCGGTAGGAGCGGTCATTCGCGAGGCCGACCCGACGGGCTGCATCTAGTCTTGATCAGACGCTAAGAGCACGAGAGACTGCGATGCAGCGGTTGCTGAAGTTCAGCGTCGGCCTGCGCTGTTTCTAAGCCGCGGACCGGGAGCCAGCAAGCCATCCGCGTGGCGACCGCTCCTTCAGGCTTGTACGGCTTCGAGAGGAGGAAGGAACCCAAAGCCTTATAGGCTCCGACTGCATACGGCGAGGAATTGAGCTCCACTGTTTTTACCTCGTGATGTTGCCTCTCGATCGCTTCGCCTGGACAAGAGCGGCGGAAAACGCCCGCGTTTGTCGGCGCTGCCGCCGCTCAGTCCGGCGGATCGCGATACTCGCGATAGATCCGATAGGCCCAAATAAAGCAGCACACGCCCAACACGACGAAGAACGCGCCATCTACTCGGGCCTGGGAGCCGACGTCGTGGTGGCCGGGGCCAAGTCCGTGTGCTCCGCCTCTCGGCGTGGGAGGCCGGACCGGACCCCAGCCAGTGATCAGCCAGGGCGTTCCCATGAGGAGGAAGTAGCCGCCGGCGCCGACGAGAAGAATGAGCTTTACCCAAAGACTCACCATCGGGGACTCTCCTTTAGGCGATTGTGCGAGCAGGCCAAACGCACAGCGTATGCTGCGGTTCGCGTCTTCGCCCTCCGTCGCTGAAGGTAGCAACATGGCGCTGCGCCAGCCAAACGAAAGGCAGCACGACTACCGAAACAAGAACGGCGGCAGCCTAGAGGGGTGCTTGCGACAAGTGGTTGCGCCGCGTGGGCGGCACTTTGGTATTCTTTGGGTCGGAGTATCCGATGAAGCCGAAGTCGATCGCGAGGTCATCGATGTTCTCGGCTGGCTTGTGGCTCGCATGCGCGAGTCAGACATGGTCAACTGGGTCGCACTTGGCGGATTCTTTGTAGTTGTCGGCATCGGAACGGCCTGGGCACGTCGACCGATCACGCATACCGGCTAGGTACAGCCCCAGCGTTCCTACGCAAGCGACATCGCGAATCCGGAGAACGCTTGGCTCGTCTACTTCGCAGATGGCGGCCGCCGAGGGTGTTCCTGCCCACCAAGAGGCCGAGTAACTCGCTTCCGAGTCGTTGAGATTTGTGATGGGCGTGAATTCGCTTGGCAATCGTCCCTCAAACGGAATGCACGCTATGGACGAATAGTTCGACCAAACCACTCCGCTGATTCGAAGGGCGTTTTCCTCGAGTCGCGTCGGCCTCGCGCTCACGGCAGTAGCAGTCACGCACGAACGAATCAGTTGGCCGGCAAACTGGACAAGAATCAGGCGAAGCCTAGTCACGACCTTGTGTCCAAGGTAGCTCTGAAGAGAGTTCGCACCCGGATCGGCTGTCCCAACGTTGCCGCGATCTCCTGACCCAGCAAGACTTCCCACGGTTTGTTGCTGCCAAGCTCCGCAACGATGATGTTGCGAAGGTCCTCAATGTTCAAGCTCCGCCGATTTTCGAAGTCAGCTTTCTGGTATCCCATCGGCAAGCAGGTCTGAAGAAACGTTCTGAGGGGTCGATAGCCGTGGCGGCGACCTGGTGCGAACAGGTGCCGGCCCGTATGCAGCAACTCATTGGCGTTGCGCGTCGGCTGCGGCCCATGCAGCGGCGGCTGCAGCTCTGAACTGGTCAATGGAGCCGTCGCGGATCCTTTCACGGCGCTCTTCAACGCCGCGGTGCAACTCCACCAGAACTCTTGCCGCGTGTTTGTCCTTCTGGATAGCGCCCCAATAGGCAGCGACATTCGTAAGCGCGGGAATCGGGGAGTCGACACCGACGACGGGCAAAATGTTCTCGACCAAGAAGAGCCCGGGCACGAGCGCGCAATCCGCCAGCGTGATTCGACCACAGCAAGCGTAACCATCCTTGCCGATGAACCGGTCGAGCGCCTGGAGGTTTCGCCGCACTTCGACGGTGAGCTGCTCGCTAACAGCATCGCTGCGTGCGTGAGTGGGAGTTCCGCGGGATAGAGCGCCGGTCTGACGGGCCAAAGTGAACATGTTGTTCATGAGGTAGATCTCGCCCATCCGGGCAAGCGTTCGGATGTGGGCGTTCTCGCGCGGTGTGGTGCCTAGCAGCGAGGGTTCGGGACGGATCTCTTCGAGATATTCCGCGATCACCGCGGATTCCGGAATCGTGTCCCCATCGATGTCCAGTACGGGAATGCGGCCGATCGGAAACTTCTCGCGGAACTTCGGCAGACCCCAATCCGCAGGCTGCTCGAACGTGATGCCCGTAATTCCCTTTGCGTAGATCTGCATCCGCACCCGCGCAGCGTAGGGGCTGAGATCGACAGAATGGAGTTTCATCAGATGTTCCCCCGTGAAACGACGGTTGAAGTAGCTCCCGATCCCGTTGGGTCCTTTGGTCGGCAAGGTTGACGAAGTAGTCCATCCTTAGCCACGCGGTGTGGCCTGACCAGCGGGAGGACCTGCTCTCCTGGAAGAGCGTAGTTGGAGATCAGGTGCAACGTCGTGGTCGTCACGAGGATCGAGGCGACGAGAGCGAGAGCGCGCGTCTTCAGACTGGTCTTCATGGCGTTTCTCGGCTAGTGCGCAGAAGTGCGTCGCGATGGGCCGCACTGTCGACCCGAAAGTCACCTTTAGTCTTGAAGCTGACTGAAACGCTCTGAAGCCTTCTGAGGAGCCGCCTGAGTGCTGGTGTACTGGGTGTACTGGCTCCGTAACACACGTTGTGGCGCTGGCGCGATGGAGCTACGCTCGCTTCGCTCGTTAGCGCGCTTGCGAGGCGCGCTGTGCCTGCGCAGTTCGCGGCTGGGATCGAGCGACGAAGCGGGAGATCGTCAGACGCATCGATGGAAGACGCTTTGCACTTTGGAGCGGTCGAGGTCCGCGCGGCCCAGCGACAAGTCCTGGTCGACGGCCGCCCTGCGGCCATCGGCGCGCGGGCTTTCGACGTGCTGCTCGTGCTGCTGGAGCACCGCGATCGCGTCGTCACGAAGGACGAGTTGATCGGCAAGGTCTGGGAAGGCCGCATCGTCGAGGAGAACAATCTTCACGTCCAGATCGGCGCGTTGCGCAAGTTCCTGGGCGTCGGAGCGATCGCCACCATTCCGGGCCGCGGCTATCGCTTCGTCGCCCAACCCGAGGCTGGTGCCCTGCCGAAGGTCACCGAGGCGACCGAGGAGGCCGGGCGCGGGTTGGCCGCCGGGCTGCCCCAGCAGCGCACGCTCTTCTTCGGGCGCGACCGGGAGAAGCGCAAGGCGCTCGCCGCGTTGCGCGATAACCCCTTGCTCGCCTTGATCGGCATCGGCGGCAGCGGCAAGACGCGGCTGGCGCTGGAGCTCGCCCGAGAAGCTGAGGCGCAATTGCCCGATGTCGTTCCGGACGGTGTCGCTTTCCTCGATCTGGCGGCCATCGGCGACCCGCAGGACGTCGACGCCCTGGTGGCCAGTGGCCTGGGTATCCTGGAAGTGCCGGGGACGCCGATCCGGCAGCTGCTCCTGCAGCGCCTTCGCGCGTCGCGGCGGCTGCTCGTGCTCGACAACTGCGAGCACCTGCTGGAGCAGGTCGCCGGGCTGGTCGATGCGCTGCTGAGCCACTGCGAGGGCCTGCGCGTGCTGGTCACCAGCCGGGAGGCACTGGGACTGGAGGGCGAGCGCGTGCAGCCGGTCGGGGCGCTGACGCTCGCCGCCGCCGAGGACCTGGCGGCGCTCAAGGACTGTGACGCCGCCAGGCTCTTTGCCGACAGAGCGCGCCTGGTGAACCCCGAGTTCGACATCGACGAGCGCAACGCCGCCGCGGTGCACGAAGTCTGCCGGCGTCTGGACGGCATTCCGCTGGCGCTGGAACTGGCCGCCGCGCGGCTCAGCGTGTTGTCGGTGGACCAGCTACGGGACCGGCTCGACGACCGCTTCCGGCTGCTGACAGGCGGGCGCCGCGCCCTGCCCCGCCAGCAGACGCTCGACGCGGTGGTGCGTTGGAGCTATGAACACCTGAGCGTCGACGAGCAGCGGCTTCTGCAGCGGCTGGCCGTTTTCAGCGGCGGCTCGACGGTGGAGGCGGCAGTCTTCGTCTCGGGGGAAGACGTGTCCGAGCCCCAGGTGATCGATGCGCTCTCGGGTCTGGCCGCGAAATCGCTCATTGCGCTGGATTCCGACGGACATCAACCGCGCCATCGGATGCTGGAGACGATGCGCCTGTTTGCTCTGGAGCAGCTCGACCTCAGCGGGCGGGCGGGCGAGGCGCGCGGCCGGCATTTGGCCTTCTTCGAGAAGCGGGCCCGTGATCTGGTCGAGCACCCCGACCCCGCGGTTCGGTCCAGCGCGCCCTCACGGCTCGATGCCGACCGCGACAACCTGATCACGGCTCTTCGCCATGGTGCCAACGACGGCGACCCGCGGACTGCGTGGGGACTTGCGCGTTCACTGACAAGGTACTGGGAGACGAGCGGAACGGCCGAGGTTGGATATTCCCTTCTCGAATCAATGCTGTCGGCGAGGGGCGCCGAGACGCACGGCGAAACACGGGTGATGGCGCTGGCGGCCCTGATTGATACGGCCGTGCGCACCGGCCGCTTTGAACGCACCAAGCAGCTGGCCGACGAGCAATTGCGGCTGGCGCGGTCCCTGGGCGACCAGGGCGGCGCGTTCCGCGCACTTGAACGCCTGGTGGCCGCGAGGCTGGCGCTGGACGATGCAGCGGGGGCCTGGTCGGACGTTGCGTCGATGGAGGCGCTGGCCGCAGACTGGCCGGGAGGCCTTCGCGGCGCGCGGCACATGAAGGCAGAGACGCTACGCGCCATGGGTCGCCTGAACGACGCCGAACCGCTTTACCGGCAGAACCTGGACGAAGGCGTCAGCGGCGGCCATGCCCACCACATCATCCTCGCTGCCATCAACCTGGCGCTACTTTCCCTCGCGCGACCGGATCTCGACGCTGCGCGCAAATGGGTCGAGCGCATCATCGAAGTTCGCACGCAAGGTGACTATGGGGTGTACGGCGTGGCGTTCATTCTTCTCGTCGCGGCAGCCCTGCACACCGCAGACCGGAATGAGCAGGAGGCCGTGCGCCTTCACGGAGCAGCCGAGGCGCACCTGCTGCGCATCGGCCAGCGACTCGAGCCGCTCGACATGGCGCCCCTCGCGCCCTTCCTGACGACGGCGCGCTCAGCCATGCCGGCCGACGCCTTTGAAGAGGCCTTCGACGAAGGCCGCGCGCTTAACCAACGGTCGATCTTGCTGCTGGCGGCCGACTGCCTTCCGCGCCGGGCGGGATGAGCGGCTCAACCACGCCCAAGGGCACCTCCGAAGGTCAGTCCTCGCATTCCTGCGAGGTTCCGACCTCTCGGCTTCAGACTAACTGCAGTCAGTCAGCTTCTGGCGCGTTGGCCTGACGGCCCCGGCCAACAGCGGCCGCACGCGTCTACAAAGCACTCCGTGATCGAATCACCTCGGCACGAAGTCGCTCATTGGCCGCTTCGAACGCTCGCATGGTGTGCTCCACGTCGTATGGACGCTCCTCAAGGGTCTTAGGATCCCATTCGCTCCGCGGTGTCCCGAAGAAGTCGCCAGAGTAAACATGGATCGCTCCTGTAATCTGATCGAGCGGATTGGTAACGGCGTGAATGATGGTGTCGCCCAGCGCAATGGCGTCTTTCACATTCAGCTCTTTGGCGCCGTGTTTCGTAAGCCCTGCTTTGCTCCGGCGATAAAACGTGTTCTGCTCGCGACCTCCATAGATGCCAATAACCGCCCACATCCGATGATCGTGCGGATGAACTCCCATGCGCGGGCCCCAGCACACGTTGAGAATCGTCAAATCGTTTGCCTTGTAGATCGTTTGGATCCCGGAGCGCTCGGGTTCTCCAAGCGCTCGCAACACTTTCGCTGGCTCGCTCACGACTCGCCCGACCAGCTCGTTTACCGCGCCAAGAGCATCGGATTCCTTGATTGCAGCCTGGCATTCTTCAATGAAGCCACCGATCTGAAACATGCTCATCTCCGTTGACGACTAGCTCTAACTATCGTATTCCTTCAACCAGTATCGTTCTATCACTTTAGGGACTCCACGCTCCATAGGTTGGTGATCGATGCCGTCGAGATGCCTGCGTCGCTCAACATCGAACGACGGGTGTGGGTCGGTAGTCCCCGTTCCGGGGTCCGAGGAGGCTGCCGCTGACCGGCCACCGCGTCTGGGGCGAGTTCGTGTCAGCGGCTTGATCACGAGTGACTGGCAGGTTCCGAAGTGAACCAGCCGTTCGCCCCCGACGGTCGAGTCCGCAAGCGGCCCAGCGCGGACTCGAGGACCGCGGCGCGGAGAACGGGTGACTCTAGTCAGCGGTCCGGCTAACGAGTCAGCGCTCTTGTCCGCTTGCGGGCCGCCGGTTTCCCCGGGGTGCGCAGTCCCAACTCGCCGTCAACGACCGCATCGATCGTCGACTCATCGACCGGAACCTGACCATCGAGCATCAGCATCGCCAAGCCGTGGGCAACCGACCATCCGTGCAGCGCGATCGCGCGCGGATCGCCGCCGGGCTGGGCGAGTGCGGCGGCGTTTGCACGCAGGAAGGCCATGGCGTCGGGCACATCGTCGCTGTCGGGCGACAGCGCCCCCGCGCGCGAAGGGTGCGAGAAGATCAGGCGGAAGAGTGCAGGGTTGCCGAGCGCGAAGCGCACATAGGCGCGGCCGGTCGCGTTGAAGCCCGCCGGGCCGCCGCCCGCGGCATCCGATGCCGCATGCTGTGCGACCGAGAGCTGGCGCAGGCCTTCGCCCGCCAGCGCCGACATCAGCGCGTGCTTGTCGGGGAAGTGCCGATACACCGCCGTCGCGCTCACCCCGACCTTGCGAGCGAGTTCTCGCAGCGACAGGTCGTCAGCAATGCGGTCCGCCAGCAGGACCAGCCCCGCGTCCACCAGGGCGGCGCGAAGGTCCCCATGGTGATAGCGCTTCTTGGCCGTCTGTTTGCCCACCTCGTCCTTCAATGTTGACACCGTCACCATACTCGGTTATGTTTATGCCGTAAACATAACCGAGGAGCCGCCCCTTGGCAAACGCGATCGAAACGGCCATTCGTTCCACTGTGACGAAGGGCATCCACTTGCTCGCCGACTTCAATCGCATGCGCCTCGGTTGGAACAAGACGCCCCATCCGTACCTGACCGGCATTCACCGCCCGATGACGGACGAGAAAACCTTGACCGAACTCGCCGTCACGGGGCTCATACCCGAGTCACTCGACGGCCGCTACTTGCGGATCGGGCCGAACCCTATCAAGCCGAATGCTGCGGGCCACCACTGGTTCACCGGCGACGGCATGGTGCACGGCATCGCGCTTGAGAATGGTCGCGCGCTCTGGTACCGAAATCGCTGGATCCGCTCGGATGCCGTCAGCACGGCGCAAGGCAAGCCGCCCGCGCCCGGGCCGCGCCACGGCCACAATGACACGGTAAACACTAACGTCGTGGGAATCGGCGGACGCACCTGGGCGCTCGTCGAGGCAGGCGCCTACCCAGTCGAACTCGATGCAACGTTTGAGTCGCAGCGCCACAACCCGTTCGACAACACCCTGGCCGGCTCGTTCACGGCGCATCCGCACTTCGATCCGAAGACCGGCGAGCACCACGCGATCGCCTACGACGCGACCGAGCCGAACGCAGTTCGCCACATTGTCCTGTCGTCTGCCGGCAGGGTGCTGCGCGAGATGCCGATTGCGGTCGAGCATGGCCCATCGATCCATGACTGCGGCCTCACGGCGCGATACGTCGTCATCCTCGATCTGCCGGTGACGTTCTCGATGCGCTCGCTGATCGGCGGCCATCGCTTTCCGTACAAGTGGAACCCGAAACATCGGGCCCGCGTCGGTTTACTGCCGCGCGGCGGCGACGCCTCGGCGGTGATCTGGTGCGACGTCGATCCCGCCTACGTCTTTCATGTGGCGAACGCATTCGACGCACCAGGCGGAACCGTGATTATGGATGTCGTCGCATACGCGTCGATGTTCAATGAGCACCTGCGCGGGCCGGACGCGAAGGGCGCGCTGGAGCGATGGACGATCGATCCGGTTGCGAAGTCGGTCGAGCGCAAGGTGATCGACGCGGAAGCGCAGGAGTTTCCGCGTCCCGACGAGCGGCGCTTCGGCCAGCCCTATCGCTACATTTACACCAGCGCGTCGCCGACCGCCGAGGAACGGGTGCCTGCGGGCAGCAAGCTCTTCAAGCACGACATGGAAGGAGGATCTCGGCAGGCTCACGACTTCGGTGCCGGTCGGCATCCCGGTGAGTTCGTCTTTGTGCCGGCGTCGGCGGACTCCGCTGAGGACGAAGGCTGGCTGATCGGCTTGGTGGTCGACAGTGAGCACGAGACGACCGAGTTAGTCATCCTCGATGCGCAAGCGTTTGAGGGAGCGGCCGTTGCCGCAGTCCACCTGCCGCACCGCGTGCCGCCGGGTTTCCACGGGAACTGGCTGCCGAACGCCGAAGGTGAGCCAGACCGATCAACAATTACACGTGTTTCCCCCTGAACATCCGCGGCGGATAAGGGCGCCACGGAGTTGTCGCTGCAAAGTCTGTCGAAGCGACTGGCGACTACTTCGCGAAGGGCCGATCGGCAGCTTCCGGACCCATTGCCGTCCTTTAGCCGAAGGCTGCGGAAGACGGCAATGCAGCGCTTGCTGTCGAAGATCGTTGCACAGTCAACTCACGGTTTGCACCGCAATGCGGTCATCCAGGCGTCAACGACCGCATGGGTTCGACGACTGGTTAGAGGGGTGCTGCCGACGCTCGGTTGCGAACCTGGGCTTGGACGACCTGAACGTCTGCTACCGCAAGCGAAAACGCCCGCGGCTACTTCCCGTCCCACACCGATAAGCGCAAACTCACCGCCCGCACTCCGCGGTCGGGATTGGTCGCTTCTCCGACATGCTGTGGGGGCGTGGCGCATATATTGAGGACGGAGCACCGCTCGAACCGAGCGATGTAGGGCTGAGCCCTACCATCGGCCTTCCTGCCCTCAAAGGTCTCAAATGCTGAAATCAGCTCTGACGGGTGTTGTCTTGGCCTTGGCGCTGCTTGTCGCAGCAGCGTTCGTGTTGATCGAAAGCGGCTATATCCCGGCCAACGCCGACGCACCGCCCAGTCGCCTGGAGACCTGGATCGCGAGCACCTCGCTGAACGCGACGCTGAACAGCGAGGCGCCGAAGGAGCCCAACCCGGTTGCACTGACCGACGAGAACCTGCTCGCGGGCGTTCATCTGTTCGCGCAGAACTGCGCCGTCTGCCACGGCGACTCGAAGGGGCTCCCAGCGGCGTCGCCGATTGCCAAAGGTCTGTACCAGAAGCCCCCGCAAATGGCGACCAACGGGGTCGAGGACGATCCCGAGGGCGTGTCGTTCTGGAAGATCAAGCATGGCATCCGGCTGACCGGAATGCCATCGTTCAGCTCGACCCTGAGCGACAAGGAAATTTGGACGCTTGCGCTGTTCCTCAAGCACATGGACAAGCTCCCGCCTGCGGCCCAGCAGGCATGGGAGGGAGTCCGCAACTGGCCGCCGGATACCCGCTGAACGATTGACCAGCTGCGCGGACGACAACGCTGAATTCGCGCATGAATGAAGTCGGCGTCCAGAGCCCGCGGCGAGTTGGCGCGACCGGCCGACTCGTCCGGTGGGAGGCGGGACTTGATGGAGCTCTCATCGTTCAGGCTCGCTGGAAGAACGGATAGCCGAGGCACTCGCACATCTCGACATGTGCTGCCTGCAGGCCGCCATTCACGAACGGCTACTCCGGCTGAAATGTTTAGCCATACCGTTGCATCGACCGGTTGAATCCGCCGCCGTGAGTTCCTCGAAGTCTCGGAAAGCAGCCCGTTGTGGGTTGCGCCTCCGGAAGGAAAGACAGCTTACTCGCGCTGCTGCAGACTCATGCAGTCGGCCAGTTGCGGTCACTCACCAGCGTCAGCTGTCCGGTCGTGCACCTCGGATCCGCAAGTCCTCGCCCGGGGTTCGGCCGATGATGAGGGCCACGGGGGTCGATGGCCGGAAGATCGGCTCGCGTGCGCCTTGGCAGCGAGCCCTGGCTCCAGGTTCTAGTGATGCTTGCGACGGCGCCAACCGAGACCGGCAAGTCCAACGCCAAGCAAAACAAATGTCGCTGGCTCGGGAACCGCTGCCGCCGTCCTGAACTCGCCGAATCCGTAGTTCTCGAACTCGACGTTGGTTCCATTCATCGACTCATCGACGTTGTAGCCGAGTGCGAAGACATAGTCAGTATTCGCCGCCAGCGTATTGGCCGGGAGCAGCAGACCTGTCGTCGTCGCCGGTTGAAAGCCCGACGCGTAGACCTGCGTCGTCGCGAGGTCGAAGATTGAGAATTCCATTTGCGTCTTCGTGCCAGCCCCGAAGAACGGGGTATTGAACGCGACGAAGATCGACGACGCGGCGTTGAGCCCTTGCAGGCTCGCGAAACTCGCTCCAGTGAGCAGCGGAACTACTGAAGGACCGCCGGGGCTGCTGGTCGGCACAAGGTTCGCAGGGTACGGGTTGGTCCTGGTCTGATTGAGGGCCGGGTTGCTGGCCGTCGCCGTGAACGTGTACGTGCTGCCCACCGGGTATTTGGCGTTGAGTGCCGCAAGACTGGCGAAGCCGTAGTCGGTATAGCTCGCCTGGTAGTGTCCGCCGTCCAGCACCGGCGCGCCGAGCGCTACGGGTGACCCGAAGCCAGGCCCCGACAGCGTGATCGACGTGAAGTCCGATGGCGTGGCAACGCCCGTGATGAACGTGATCTTCGCGTTGCCGCCCGGACCGTTTGCGCCGAGGGAGGCGAGCAAGCCCGACAACGGAGAGCTCATCAGGTCGATGAAGGTGCCGCCTCCCGTTTGGTAGTAGTTCTGCTGCACATAGATGTCCGTGAACGTGATGCCTGCGTTCGCGGCGACGGACGCGCACAGCAGTCCCAGGACCTCCACTGCGTGGACGAATATCTTTCTCATCACATCCCCCAATGCCGCGTCATTGCGGCTGCAGGAAACCAGATGCGCCAGGCGGCCAGAACGTTCGTCTTGAAATCTGCGTCCTAAAACGGCGGCGAGGCGCAGAACTTCGATAGCGATGATGCGCGCGAGCCCATGGTTCGGCAAGAACCTGTTACATGGCTCGACTCCGCCATGGCGGGCCCACTCCGGCGAGCGCTCGCGGTATGCAGAACCGGCCAATACCGCCCGCTCCTGCGCTCCGCTTCGGGCGTTCGGAGGAGCGCCAGCGCCAATAAGATGAAGATGGCCGGATCTGCGCAGCTTCGAGATGCTCCTCGGAGCACTCGTTGTCACATGCGTTGCCGACAGGCGGTGAACTCGATCTGAAGGGCTTCGGTGGCGACACCTCGGAGGTCGCGATCGTGGCAGCGCGTCTGGCCGAGGGCGGGTTCATGCGTCAGCGCGTGATGCCAGAAAGTATTTCCCCCGCGCCAATGCCGGCTCGCCTCGAAGAGCACATCGGCCGGCGCGGCGCGGCGCGCGGGCTACAGCTGCGCCGCGGGAAGCCAGGTGGAGCTGTAGCCATGCAGGAACTGGCCCGCCTGCCCCTGGTCGCCCGGCCAGAACACGTTGGTCGGCGGCGCGCCGGGCCGATCGTCGCGGCTGATGAAACCGAGCGTGCGCTTCACGAAGAGTCCGCGCCTTCGATTGCCATCCTCAGGACCATGCGCAACACTGGCGCATCGCAGGCGGCGACGACGCTCGTTCTCTGCAACGCACGCGAACAACGCCACGGCCGGAGAGAGAAGATGGTCTTGGATGACGAAGCGCTCATGGCACGGGCCCTGGAGCTCGCCAGGAAGAGCTATGACGAGGGCGGGTGCCCGATCGGTGCCGTGCTGGCCGATTCCGGGAGCGGCGCCGTTCTCGGGCAAGGGCACAACGGCCTGGTCCAGGAAGGCAATCCGATCGTTCACGGCGAGATGGCTGCCATCCGGGATGCCGGACGGATGAAGGATCGCCACCGCACGACGATGTACACGACGCTGCAGCCGTGCTTCATGTGCGCCGGCACCGTGGTGCAGTTCGGCATCCCGCGCGTGGTGATCGGCGATGCCGTGAATGCGGCCGGCCCCGAAACGATCGACTTCCTGCGCTCGCACGGCGTCGACGTGGCTGTCCTCGATCCGTCCGCCAGCGCGGCGGCGCAGGGATGCATCGCGCTCGCGGCAAGGTTTCGAATCGAACGCCCCGAGCTGTGGCTCGAGGACTGGGGCGGCGGGCCCAATCCGGTGCTGCGCCCCTAGGCAAGCTCGGTCAAACGGCTACCGTCACGGCCATGGAACGCACAGCGCGCCCCGCCGTTCTCGACCTGATCGGCAACACGCCGTTGGTCGAGGTCACTCGCCTCGACACCGGCTGCTGCGCGCTGTTCCTGAAGCTCGAATCGCAAAACCCCGGCGGCTCGATCAAGGACCGGATCGGCGTCTCGATGATCGAAGCCGCGGAGCGCGAAGGCCGCCTGCAGCCCGGCGGCACGGTGGTCGAAGCGACCGCGGGCAACACCGGGCTCGGCCTGGCGCTGGTCGCGCGCGCCAAGGGCTACCGCGTCGTCCTCGTCGTGCCTGACAAGATGTCGAGCGAGAAGGTGCTGCACCTGAAGGCGCTGGGCGCTGAAGTGCACACGACGCGCAGCGACGTCGGCAAGGGCCACCCCGACTACTACCAGGACTTCGCGGCGCGCCTCGCCGTCGGGATCCCGGGAGCGTTCTTCGCCGATCAGTTCAACAACCCGGCCAATCCGCTGGCGCACGAGCTCACCACCGGACCCGAGCTCTGGCAGCAGATGGGCCACGACATCGACGCGATCGTCGTCGGCATCGGCTCGGCCGGCACGGTGACCGGGCTGACGCGGTTCTTCCGGCGCGCCCGGCCCGAGCTCGAGTTCGTTCTCGCTGATCCGGCCGGCTCGATCCTCTGCGACCTGGTCCTCACCGGCAAGCATGGCGCGGCCGGCGCGTGGGCGGTCGAAGGGATCGGCGAGGACTTCGTGCCGCCGATCGCCGACCTCTCGGCGATCAAGCACGCGTACTCGATCCCCGACGAGGAGAGCTTCGCGATGGCGCGCGAGTTGCTGAAGGCCGAAGGCCTGCTCGGCGGCTCGTCGACCGGCACGCTGCTCGCTGCGGCGCTCCGCTTCTGCCGTGCGCAGACCCGGCCCAAGCGCGTCGTCAGCTTCGTCTGCGACACCGGCACGCGCTACCTCAGCAAGGTCTACAACGACGCCTGGATGATCGACGAGGGCCTCCTCCAGCAGCGGCGCTACGGCGACCTGCGCGACCTGATCGCGCGCCGGACCGAGGCGGGCGACGTCGTCGCCGTCGGCCCCGGCGACACCTTGCTCAACGCATTCCGGCGCATGCGCTCTGCCGATCTGCAGCAGTTGCCGGTGCTCGACGGCGCGCGGCTGGTCGGCGTCGTCGACGAATCGGACCTGCTGCTCCACGTGCAGGACGATCCGTCGCGCTACGAAGACGCGGTGCGCACCGCGATGAGCACCGCCTTGCAGACGCTGCCGCCCTCGGCCGGCCTGCCGGAGCTGCGCTCGGTGCTCGACAAGGGGCTGGTCGCGATCATCGAGGACCAGACCGGCTTTCACGGGCTCATCACCCGCTTCGATCTGCTCAACCATCTGCGAAAGGCACGGCCATGAAACGAGACGAAGGCGCCATCGAGGCGACGAACCGGCAGCGCTTCGCGACCCGCGTGATCCACGCCGGCCAGTCGCCCGACCCGACGACCGGCGCGATCATGCCGCCGATCTACGCGACGTCGACCTATGTGCAGAGCAGCCCCGGCGTGCAAAAGGGCTACGACTACGGGCGCTCGCACAACCCGACGCGCTTCGCCTTCGAGCGCTGCGTCGCCGATCTCGAGAGCGGCGCCCAGGCGTTCGCTTTCGCGTCCGGCCTGGCCGCGATCTCGACCCTGCTCGAGCTGGTCGACGCCGGTGCCCACGTCGTCGCCGGCGACGATCTCTACGGCGGCACCTATCGTTTGTTCGAGCGCGTGCGCCGCCGCAGCGCCGGCACCGATTTCAGCTTCGTCGACGTCGCCAACCTCGATGCCGTCGTCGCCGCCATCCGGCCCGAGACGCGCATTCTTTGGGTCGAGACGCCGAGCAATCCGCTGCTCAAGCTCGCCGATCTCGCCGCGCTCGCGCAGATCGCGCGCGACCACAGCCTCATCGCCATCGCCGACAACACTTTCGCCAGCCCCTGGGTGCAGCGGCCGCTCGAGCTCGGCTTCGACGTCGTCGTCCATTCGACGACCAAGTACCTGAACGGACACTCCGACGTGATCGGCGGGGTCGCGATCGTCGGCAACGAGCAGCACCAGGCCGAGTGGCGCGAACGGCTCGGCTTCCTGCAGAACGCCATCGGCGCCATCGCCGGCCCCTTCGACAGCTTCCTCGCCCTGCGCGGCGTCAAGACGCTGGCGTTGCGCATGGAGCGCCACTGCGCCAACGCGCTCGCGCTCGCGCGCTGGCTCGAGACGCAGCCGAAGGTCGCGCGGGTCCGCTATCCGGGGCTGCCGTCGCATGCCCAGCACGCTCTGGCGCAGCGCCAGATGCACGGCTTCGGCGGCATGGTCTCGATCGATCTGGCCACCGACCTGGCGGGGGCGCGACGCTTCCTCGAGCACTGCGAGGTCTTCGCGCTCGCCGAAAGCCTGGGCGGCGTCGAGAGCCTGGTCGAGCACCCGGCCATCATGACGCACGCGACGATTCCGCTGCAGGCGCGCGAAAAGCTCGGCATCGGCGACGCGCTGGTGCGCCTCTCGGTCGGCATCGAGGATATCGAGGACCTCACCGCGGACCTGACGCGCGCGCTTGCGGCGGTCTGAGCTTGCGGCGGGCCCGGGCCCGAACACGCCGCCGGGAGCGCGCCGAGCGAACCGCATCCTTTCGGCGGTCTCATTCGTCTTCGCGTGGAAGCAAAGGTTCCGCCTCGAGCGGCCCGAGCTGTGGACGGAAGACCGGGGCGGCGGCCCCAATCCGGCGCTGCGGCCGTAGGCAAAACTGAGGAAGACGGCGCCGAGCTCGAGCGCGAAGCGCTGCCGCCCACGAGGGTCTTGGCTACCATGCTCCGACGACCCAGCTGGAGCCCCACCATGACCTCGCCCTCTTCACGCAAGACCGACGGCCGCGGCCGCCTCTACGACAGCGTCGTCGACACCATCGGCAACACGCCGTGCATTCGCCTCAACCGCATCGCACCGAAGCATGTGCGGCTGTATGTGAAGGCCGAATTCTTCAACCCGGCCGGGTCGGTCAAGGACCGCCTCGCGATCAGCATCATCGAGGAGGCCGAGCGCCGTGGCGATCTCAAGCCGGGGCAGACGGTGGTGGAGGCCACGAGCGGAAACACCGGGATCGGGCTGGCGATGGTCTGCGCCGCCAAGGGCTATCCGCTGGTGGTCACGATGGCCGACTCGTTCTCGATCGAGCGGCGCCGCATGATGCGCTTCCTCGGCGCGAAGGTGGTGCTGACGCCTCGCGCGGCCAAGGGCATGGGGATGTACCGCAAGGCCCAGGAGCTCGCCGAGGCCAACGGCTGGTTCTACGCGCGCCAGTTTGAGACCCCCGCCAACGCCAAGATCCACGAGAACACGACCGCGCGCGAGCTGCTCGCCGATTTCGACGGCGAGCGCCTCGACTACTGGGTCACCGGCTACGGCACCGGCGGCACGATCACAGGCGTCGGGCGCGTGCTGCGCAAGGAGCGATCGAAGACGAAGATCATTCTCAGCGAGCCCTCGATCGCCCAGCTGCTCGGCAGCGGCGTCGCGCAGGAGCGCGGCGCCGATCACTCTCCCGCCGGCAGCCACTCGGCCTTCACGCCGCACCCGATCCAAGGCTGGACGCCCGACTTCATCCCCTACGTCCTGCAGGAGTCCGTCGACAAGCACTACTACGACGAGCTGATCCCGATCACCGGCCCCGACGCGATCGCCTGGTCGCGGCGGCTCGCCGTCGAGGAGGGGATCTTCACCGGGATCTCCGGCGGGGCTTCGCTCGCGGCGGCCGTCCAGGTCGCCGAACGCGCACCGGAAGGCTCGGTCCTCTGCTGCATGCTGCCCGACACCGGCGAGCGCTACCTGTCGACGCCGCTGTTCGAGGGCGTGGCGACCGAGATGACTGCCGAGGAGGAGGCCTTGTCGCGCTCGACGCCGGGGTATCAGATGGCTGCTGCTGCGTAAGGGCGAAGAACTGCAAGTCACGTCGTTGTCAAGCCCGGCCCGATCTCGCAAATCCATCCTCGCTCCACTGCCGCTATCGAGGTCGCGTTCGGAAAGCGGTCACAGCCGGACTTCCGTGAGGCCGCTAAGACGGTGGCGAAAGTCCGCCGGGACGGCCGCCATCAAGTCGGCGACGAATCGCTGCTGCATCGCGAACGCCCGACTGGAATCCTCATCGATCGAAGAAACGCGAACGAGCAGCCCGTCCGGTACCCGCCCGGTCAGCAAGAGGAGGATTTCTGCAACCCGCCTGTCCCATTTGTTGTGGATGACCTCGTGGCCAACGGTCAGCCAATAGGTCACCGGTTCGTTCCGAGTTCCAAGGTTTGTCTCGAGCCTGTGCACATCGATCGTCCCATAGGGGGTTGCGAGCGCGCCATCGTGAATCGTTCGAACCTGAAAGCCCTGGGCCGGATAGAAGACCTCCGGCCGATGAGCTGCAAGTGCGCCTCGCTGATCGCCGCCATAGGCGAGAGACAGCATGATGAGGTAACCGTCCTTGTGGACATATGTCCGAGCAAGAACAACGTCATAAAGCCCCTGGATCGGCGCGACGCGGGTCCAGTCACCGAAGGCCTTGGGTACGCGCTCCTCGAGGCCGATCCGCCGGCCTCGCACGACATCCGGGCGCGCTGCGATTCCAGCCGCCGAGACCAAGCACATGGCCGCGGCCAAGAGCACTGGCGTGCGTCGTCTCATGGCAAACCTCCTCGTGGCGTCGATCAGTGTACGACTCGGTTCCACTCGTATCGGGTGAGCCTTTTTGACGGCCGGCCCAAGCGAACCGCATCCTTTCAGCGGTCTCATTCGTCATCGCGTGGAAGGCCCACGTCCGGGCCGGCAAAGGAACGATGATGTTGCACATGGTCAGCTACAAGCTCAAGCCGGACCAGGTCGCCGAGAACGAGCGACTTGCGGCCGGCGTCTACGCCGCTCTGCGAGAGGCCCGCCCGGCCGGGCTGCGCTACGCCACGTTCCGGCTCGACGACGGGGTCAGCTTCGTCCATATCGTTGCCCACGGCGAAGCCGACGGCACCAATTCGCTGACATCGCTGCCGGCGTTCCAGGCGTTCGCAGCGGGCATCAAGGATCGCTGTGCCGAGCCGCCGAGGCGAGTGCAGCTGACGGAGATCGGATCGTATGAGTTCTTCGCCGACTGACGAGACGGCTTCAGGTTCGGCGGCCCCGGCTGCCGAGCTGATCGGCGTGCTCGAGCAGGCGCGGCGAAAGTTTCTCGCCCTCGTTGCCGAAGTGCGGCCCGAGCTCCTTCGCTATTGCGCCCGCATGACCGGCTCGGTGGCCGACGGCGAAGACGTCGTTCAGGACACCCTGGCACGCGCCTACTACGAGCTCTCGCAGCTCACGGAGCTGCCGCCGCTGCGGCCCTGGCTCTTTCGCATCGCCCACCATCGCGCGATCGACCAGTGGCGCCGTGAAACGTACCGCCAGACCGAGCCGCTCGACGAGGCCAGCGGCGTCGCAGCGGCTGCCGAGCTCGAGCCCGACAGCGCGATGGCGCGCCGCCAGGCCGTGCGCGCTGCGCTCACGGCATTCCTCGCGCTGGCTCCGGCGCAACGCGGCTGCGTCATCCTGAAAGACGTGCTGGACCATACGCTCGCCGAGATCGCCGCCGAGCTCGGCCTTACCGTTCCCGCGGTCAAGGCTGCGCTGCATCGGGGGCGACTCCTCCTGCAGCAGTCGGTCGAACAGTCGGCCGAGGCGCCGCGCGCCGAGGCCATCTCGGAATCGCTGCGCCACTACGCCAGCCTCTTCAACGCGCATGACTGGGACGGCGTTCGCGAGCTCCTGGCCGAAGACGTCCGGCTCGATCTCGTCTCGCAGCGCAAGGCCGCCGGCCGCCGCGCCGTTGCGAACTACTTCAGCAACTACGACCGCACTGCCGGCTGGCACATGGCACCGGCGCTGCTCGAAGGCTGCGAAGTTCTCGCCGTGCTCGCCGCTGCGAACGACACCGTGCCGCGGTATTTCATCGAGCTCGGCTGGCGCGACGGCCGCGTTGCGACGATCCGCGACTTCCGCTACGTGCCGTACATCGCGCAGGAGGGCACGTTCGTGCTCGGATCGACGCCTTCATCATCAGGACATCGATCGACGAGCTGATCAAGTCACGATCTATGTCGTCGCCAGCGGCGGCAACTGCGGCATGTCGCTGTCGGTCTTCGATTGAACCGCCTCGGGCGTCTGCAGCTGAGGGCTGTCCGACGGCGTCTCGATCCAGGCGTCGATCAGGGTGTACGAGACGGCGAGCATCACCGGGCCGACGAAGACTCCGACCAGCCCGAAGCCGAGCAGCCCGCCGATGACGCCGGCGAAGATGAGCAGGAGCGGCAGGTCGGCGCCGCGCCGGATCAGGATCGGGCGCAGGAAGTTGTCCATGACCCCGACGACGATGCTCCAGACGAGCAGGAACACGCCCCACCCCGTCGAGCCGTTCCAGAAGACCCAGATCGTCGCCGGCGCCATCACCAGCGTCGGGCCGAGCTGGACGATGCAGAGCATGAACATCACCGCGGTCAGCAGCGCCGCGAACGGCACGCCGGCGACGGCCAGGCCGATGCCGCCGATGACGGCCTGGACGATCGCCGTCACGCCGACGCCGAGCGCCACGCCGCGGATCGCCTTGCCTGCGAGCACCACCGCGTCTTCACCGCGCGTACTGCCGAGCTTGTAGCCGAATTGGCGCACCTTGCGGGCCGCCGCTTCGCCCTGGGCGTACATGATGCCGGCGATGACCACGGTGAGCAGGAACTGCAAGGTGAGCGCGCCGATGACGCCGGCCTGGGTCACCACCCATGACGTGACATCGCGCGCATACGGCGTGACCTTGGCTTCGAGCCCGGCCACTCCGGAGGCGACCAAGTCGTCCCAGATCGCGGCCAGCTTCGGGCCCACCAAGGGCAGCCGCGCGATCCACTCCGGCAGCTGCGGCAAGCCGCGAGTCGAGAGCGACTTGGCCCAGTCGACGACGACGTCCGCATTGGCGGCGATGGTGGTGATGGCCAGCGTCAGCGGCAACACGAACAGCAGCAACAGGATCAGCACCATCGCGAGGACGGCCAAGCTGCGCCGGTTCCCCAGCCGGGCCTGGATCCACAGCAGCATCGGCCAGGTGGTGACGACCAGCATCGCAGCCCAGATCGTGGCGCCGAGGAAAGGGCGAAGAATCCAGAGCGAGGCGGCGATCATCGCGACGAGGCTCAACACTCCGAGCGTGTACCTGGCCAGATCGGGGCGGGTATCTTTCATGGCGACCTCCCTGCGTTGGATTCCTCGCAGTGTGAACGAACGCGAGCCGGGCCGTTCAGGATGCGGCGCGGCGGCGCGATGACTTCCTTCAGCGCTGCGCGACGTCGATCCACTCGGCGCCGGCGAGGGCGACGAGTCGCTCGGGAGTGATGCGCATCGCCGCGTGTGTGTCGCCCGCGGCCGGCACGACGACGTCGAAGGCGCGCAGCGAAACGTCGGCGTAGATGCGCAGCGGCCGCGGCAGCCCGAACGGGCACACACCGCCGACCGGATGGCTCGTCGCCTCGAGCACCTCGGCAGCGTCGAGCATCTTCGCCTTGGCGCCGAAGCGGTCCTTGTACTTGCGGTTGTCGAGGCGTGCCTCGCCGCCCATGACGACCAGGATCGGCTCGCCTTGCAGGCGCAACGACAGTGTCTTGGCGATCCGCGACGGCTCGACCCCGTGCGCGGCGGCGGCGAGCGCCACGGTCGCGGTGCTCGACGTCGCTTCGAGGATCTCGATGTCGGGGGCGTGCTCGGCGAGATAGGCGCGAACGGAGGCAAGGCTCATGCGGCGATTGTCACAGCGCGCGCGCCTAGAGGCTGCCGGTCGCGGTCTGCGCGAGGTCGCGCCGCGCCGGTCGTCGCGAAGCCCGCCAAGCCTCCCACTATGTCGCGCAACGCGCGCACTTCGGGCGGCGCCGCACGGCGTTCCACCGATAGACTGGCTGCGGGTCGCTGCTTGCTCACGATCCGGCTTCGAATGGGCTCGTGATGAACGTCTCGCCGCTGCCCCAGGACCGCAACCGCAGGGCAACCGTGCGGAAGGCGATTCGCGGGCCCGCGACCGTCGTCCAGGGCGACGTCGCCAGGCCGGTCCAGACCTGGGATCTCGGACGAGACGGGATGTGCCTGCTGGCGCCGCGGCCGATCGCGCCGGGCACGCGCTGCAAGATCACGTTCGAGCTGCCGATCGCAGGTGAGCCCGCCACCGTCACGACGGCGGCGAAGGTCGTCTACTCGTCCTATTCGGCGCCCGGCGAGTTCAAGATCGGCGCTGTCTTCACCGACCTCGACGAAAGCATTGCCCGCGTCCTCGAGGCATTCGCCGCTGCCGGCTGAGAAGCGATCGGCGCAGCGCGCGTTTCGGTTGCGGCCCAGAGGATCCAGGCCGTGCCAGCAAAGAGCGCCATCCCGACCGAAGCGAAGCCGACCAGCATCACGCCGGCTTCCCAGGGGCTGCTGAAGCCGGCGAACACGATCGCCGCCACTGCCGCGCTCGTTGCCGCGATGACGCGCCCGCGCGGGGTCGCGAACTGGCCGAGCGAAAGCGCATAGCCGGTCAGAAAGACGAGCGCCAGGAAGAGCTGCTCGGGCCCCATCGCCCTCAGGATCTCGACCACTTGCCGCATCGCAAATCACCCTGCCTCGACGCCGTCGGCGTGATTGCAGAATGCGCTTGCAGGCGGCGGCGCGCAATCGACGTTGCAACTGTCCGGACGAACGCGTGGTTCGCGTCACGCGTCCGGTTGCGCGACCGCAACGGCCGCGCTTACATCTTCCGTTCGTCCCGGGAAACCGGCCGGCTCTACTTGCCGTGGTTGCCGTAAGTCGCCGTCAGATAGTCGACGATGGCCGGAATGTCGGCATCGTTGATCGGCGCCTTGAACACCGCCTTCATGCGCTTGGTCATGTTCTCCCAATAGGCGCGGCCGGCGTTGGGCGGCTGGTAGAGCATGTACTCGGCGGAGTGGCAGCTGACGCAGCTCGCCTGCGCCTTTGCATAGCCCGGCAGGTTGCTCGGCACGAGCTGGACGGGATCGGCCGGTAGCGTGATCGTCTTCGGCGCTGCGCCGGCCGGCGCGAGGAGCGCTGCGGCAGCGCAGACGGCGAGCGCGACAACGGCCTTGCCGGCATGGAGCTTGGTGGTGCGGTGCATCGACGTTTCCTCAGGCTGCGACGACATGGATCGACTCGACGACGTTGCGCATGTAACCCGACGGGTTCCACAGCGCTTCCATCGGCTGGCTGGCGCCGGCCCGGTTGGATGCCCGCACCAGAAGGTCGTACGACCCCTTCGGGAAATTGACGCCGAACGTGAACTCGCGGAACGAATAGCGGCCGAGGTCGGGCCCGAGCGTGCATTCACGCCAGGTCTGGCCGCTGTCGGCCGACCATGCGACTTCGCGGATGCCCTGGCCGCCGTCGAATGCGATGCCTCGCACGCCCGTCGCCTGGCCGGCGTGGACCTGATCACCGTTCTTCAGCGAAGTGATGAACGAGCGCGTGTTGAAGCGGCCGATCGGCCGCGTCGCAACCGTGGTCCCCGGCGCCATGCACGCGCAATCGTTGTCGGGGATGCGGTACGCCGGCTTCATCCAGAACTCCTCGAACGTGTGGTCGATCACGTTGATCTCGGAGAGATGCTTGACCCAGTACGTGCCGTAATAGCCGGGAACGACAAGCTTGACCGGATAGCCGTTCAGCATCGGGATGTCGGCGCCGTTCATCTGATAGGCGACGATCACGTCGGGGTCCATCGCCTGGCCGAGGTCGAGCGACTTGACGAAGTCGCCACCGCCCATGACGCCGTTGTCGAGCCCGTTGAAGGTGACCTGGCGAGCGGTGTTGCGCACCTCGGCCTTGGCGAGCAGGTCCTTCAGGGGCACGCCGACCCAGCGCGCGTTGCCCATGGCACCGTTGCCGAGCTGGCCGCCGGTGACGCGCGGAGAAAACAGCGCCCGGCTGTTGCCCGAGCACTGATTGACCGCCGTGATCTCGACCGGCTTGAACTGCGTCTTCAGCTCGGCGACGGTGACGTCGACGGTCTTGCCGGCGGCGTTGCCGCCGATGCGGATGACGTGCTTGTCGGGATCGATCGAGGTCGGGATGGCGGCGTTGTGGTAGCGAACGAAGAAGGCGTCGTTCGGCGTGATCAGGCCCTCGTTGAAGACCTCGAACGGCGTCTCGAGCTGCGGCGGGCGCGTGGTGAGGACGATCAGCGGCCGCTTCTCCGGAAACGCGGCGAGCTGCCGCTTGCCGTTGGCGAACGGGTGCTCGAACCCGGCGCCTTGCGCCATCGCAGCGCGACCGAGAAGACCGAGCCCGGTCGCGGCAGCTCCGCCGAGACCGGCCTGGAGGATGCGTCGGCGGCTGGAATCGAGACGGTTCGACATAGGGGTTGCTCCTGTTTTGCTGACGGCGAGCCGCGATGATAGAGGCAACGGCGGGGCCGATCGGACGGCCGACCGGGGCAACAGTGCACACCGGCGTCCGGTTCCCGATCAGCGGATCTTCGCTGCCTCGGCTTCCATCTGCGAGACGAGACGGTCCATCTGGTCGATCACGGCCTGGATCGTCGCACGCTGCGTCAGGTCGACGCCGGCCTTCTTCAGCTGCGCCATCGGATAGTCGTTGCCGCCGCTCCTCAGCAGCGTCAGGTAGCGCTCGGTCGCCGCCGCACGCTCCTCAGGCGCGCCGGTCGTCATCGCGTCGTAGAGCTGCGCCGACGACGCGAAGCACGTCGCGTACTGGTAGACGTAGTACGGCGAATTGAAGAAGTGCGGGATGCGCGCCCACGTCCACTGGTAGAAGTCGTCGACCGTCAGCGCGTCGCCGTAGTACTCCTTCAGCAGCCCGGCGTAGAGGCCGTCGAGGACGTCGGTCGTGAGCGGCTCGCCCTTCTCGACGATGCGGTGCGCGCGCAGCTCGAAGTCGGCGAACATGACCTGCGTGTAGAACGTGCCGACGATCGAATCGACCGCATGCTGGAGCAGGAGGAACCGCTCCTTCGGATCGCTGGTCTGCTTGAGGAGCTGGTCGAGCAGGAAGCGCTCGTTCGTCGTCGAAGCGACCTCGGCAACGAAGATCGTATAGCCCGAGGTGACGAACGGCTGGTTCTCGTACGACAGCACGGTGTGCATCGCGTGCCCGGCCTCGTGGGCGAGCGTGAACGCCGAGTCGAGCGTGTCGTTGTAGTTCATCAGCAGGTACGGGCCGACGCCGTAGACGCCGGCGCTGTACGCACCGGTGCGCTTGCCCTCGTTCTCGTAGACGTCGATCCGGCCGCCGGAGACGAACTTCTTGTACTTGGCGACGTAGTCGGCGCCGAGCGGCGCGACCGACGCCAGCGCGAGGTCGCGCGCCTGCTCGAACGGGTAAGTCTTGTCGCTGCGGTAGATCGGCAGGAAGCCGTCGTACAGGTGATAGCTCGGCAGACCGAGCAGCTTTTGCCGCAGCCGCACGTAGCGCTTGAGCGGCGCCGTGCCGGCGCGCGTCGCGTCGACCAGCGTCTCGACGACCGCGCGCGGAATCGCATTGGCGTCGAGCGCCGCGTCGAGCGTCGTCTCGAAGTTGCGCGCGCGCGTGAGGAACCAGTCGCGCTGCAACGTGCCGTTGTAGATCGCCGCGTACGTGTGCACGGTGGCGCCATAGGTGCCGACGTGCGCCGCCGCAGCCTTGCCCCGCTCGGCCTGGTCGCGGTTCTTCTCGAGCAGCGCGGCGTAATTGCCTGGACTGAGGATGACACTGCTGCCGTCGGCCAGGCCGAGCGTCGGGTACTTGATGTCGGAAGTGCTCAGCTCCTGGTAGATGGTGCGCGGCACCTGGTCGACCTGTGTCGACAGCGAGAGCAGCCGCTCGCCCTTGTCGTCGAGGACGTGCGCCTTGCGGCGGTAGGCATCGAGGATCGGGAATCGGTAGGGCAAGAGCGCCGGCGTCTGCGCGATCCAACCCTCTGCCGTCGCTTCGGGGATCTTCAGCAGCTCGGGGGTGAACCATGCCGAGGCGGTGTCGAACTTGGCGAACACGGCGTTCATCCGCTGGAAGCGCCCGGCGACGGCCTGGTCGCGGGTGTCGACGTCGCGCTGCAGCTGCGGGTAGCGATAGAGCCGGTACTGGAGCTTGCCGATGTCGTCGAACGACTGGTAGGCCTTCAGGAGCGCCGCGGGACCCTGGTCGAGCGTGCCCTGCAGCTTGGTGAACGCATCCATGCGCACGTCCATCTCCTTCAGGGCCTCTTCCCACACCGCCCAGCTCGGGTAGATCGCCGAAAAGTCCCAGCGGAACTCGGCCGGGATCTCGGCGCGATTGCGCGTCGTCGGCTTGGCGGCGAGCGCGGCGGTGGTGACGGCGGCGGCGCACAAGGCGCCCGTGATGGCAATGGACATTTTCATGAAAGATCGGAAGCGCCCGTGCCGGCGCGTGACGGGAGTGGATCGCGAGGCCGATCGATCGAAGCCTGACCTATTGCAGCCGGATCTCGCCATCGAAGCGGACGCGCAGCTGCAGCCCCGCGATCTCGAGCGTCATCGTCGCCGGCAGGCTTTCCTTGCCGGCGATCACGCCGCTCGACACGCCGCGGGCGACGGCCTGCTCGATCTCGCGCTGCGAGCTGACGCCGACCATCTTCAGGAACTTGCGGATGCTGATATTGAGGGTGTCTTCGTTCATCGGATGCTCCGGGGAATCGTTCAGGGGCTCGGTCTTCGCCTCGTTCGCGACGAGTCGTCGCGCGTGGCGGCCAGCACCGTAGTATCCCGTCTCTGGATCCCGACAGCCCTCCCGCCATGAGCCCTGCCGCTTCCTCGGCCGACATTCCGCAAGGGTTCAAGGAACGCCGCTTCGGCGAAGGCTTCATCGGCGTCAACGGCCCGCTGTATGTGCGCCGCACCGAAGCCGGCCTGCAGCTCGGCTTTCGCGTCGAGCGCCGCCACTGCAACCCGATGGGCATCTGCCACGGCGGCATGATGGCGACGTTCTGCGACATGCTGCTGCCGATCTCCGCCCACGCGGTCTCGGCCGAGATCGGCAACCGCTTCCTGCCGACGATCAACCTGCAGATCGACTACCTGGCCGCGTCGCCGCTCGGCAGCTGGGTGCAGGGTGAAGCGCAGCTGCTGCGGGCGACGCGCAGCCTCGTCTTCATGCAGGGCCTGGTGCACGCCGACGCCGTTCCGGTGGCGCGAGTCAGCGGCATCTTCAAGATCGGTCCGCCGTTCGACGACACCACCGCCGCGCTGCGCACCTCCGGCTGATCGGCGCGCGGCATCGCCGCGGCGCAACCGCCGCTTTCCCCTCTTTGGCCGTTGTCGAGCGCGGCCGCCGCGAGTAGCCTCGACCTCGCTGCATCGACAAGGAGGCCTGCCATGCCCGTTCGCACTCTCCCCGGATCCGATCTCGGATACGCCCTCGTCGTCTTCGACGAGAACGGTGCCGAGCGAGCCGAGCCCGACGGAACGATGATGAGCGAGACGATCGCGGCGCGCCTGGCCGACCCGGCGCGACCGGCGACCGACGTCTTCCTCATCGCCCACGGCTGGCAGGGCGACGTGCCGGCAGCGATCGTGCAGTTCGACCGCTGGATCGGGGCGATGGCGGCCGCGGAAAGCGACCGCACGGCCGCGCGCAACCGACCGGGCGGCTTCGCGCCGGTCATCGTCGGACTGCACTGGCCGAGCCTGCCGTTCGGCGACGAGAAAGTGCCGCCGGGCGGCTCGGCGCTCCTCTCGGCCGACGCCGGCGGCGGCGCCGCGAGCGATGGCGACGTCGACGCCTGGGCTCGGCGCATCGCCGACACGCCGCGGGCGCGGCGCGCGATCCAGGCGATCCTCGATGCGACCGGGCGCGAGACGAATGCCGCCGCGCCGTCGCCGGCTTTGCTCCAGGCCTATGCGGAGCTGTTCGAGGAATCGGGGCTCGGCGCCCGCGGCAGCGCCGCGCCGCCCGGAGCCGACCAGGATGCGTTCGACCCGGCAGCGATCATCGCGCAGAGCAAGGCAATGGGCGGCACCGCGAAACCCGCGACGCAGCTGCTCGGCATCACCGACACGGTCAGCGGCCTCTTCCTTTCGCCGCTTCGCCAGCTCTCGTTCTGGAAGATGAAGGACCGCGCGCGCGCGTTCGGCGAGAACGGCGCGCACGCGCTGCTGGCGCGACTGCAGACGATCGCGCCGCAGGCGCACTTTCACATGATGGGGCACAGCTTCGGCTGCATCGTCGCATCGGCGACGGTCGCCGGGGCGCCAGGACAGCCCGACCTGCCGCGCCCGGTCGAGTCGCTCTTCCTCGTCCAGGGCGCCCTGTCGTTGTGGTCGTACGCGAGCGACATCCCCGCCGCGCCGGGAACCGCTGGCTACTTCCACAGCATCGTCTCGCGCGGGCTCGTCAGCGGCCCGATCGTGACGACGCGATCGACCTTCGACACCGCCGTCGGCCGCCTCTATCCGCTCGGCGCGCAGATCAGGAAGCAGCTCGTCCTCGGCACCGAGCTACCCGCTTACGGCGGCATCGGCACGTTCGGGATCCAGGGCGTCGAACGGATCGAGGACCAGCCGATGCGGCCGGCGACGTTCGCCTACGGATTCAAACCGGGAGCGATCTACAACCTCGAGGCGAGCGGCGTCATCAAGAACGGCAGCGGTGTGTCGGGAGCGCACAGCGACATTGCCCACCCGGAGGTCGCACACGCCTTCTGGTCGGCGGTGCTGGGAGGGTCCCCCCGCCCTTTTGACGTCGTGCCCTCGGCCGTCGCCTCTGCGGCCGAGCGGCCAACGCACGACAGCGCCGTCGATGCCGACGCGCTGGAGATCCCGGATGTCCTCCGGCGCGTGGAGAGGGATCCGCCGCGCGCGACGTTTCGCGGCAAAGGCGCGCCGCCGCGAGCACCGCAAGCGCGCGATGGGCCGCCGCAGCCGACGGCAACGACGGCAACGACGACGACGACGACGGAGGACCTGACGATCTCGCGCTGGGTCAACGTCTCGCTCGAGGACCATCCCCGCGACCAGACCCTCCAGACCGGCAGCTGGTACGCGCTGGCGTTCGACGTCGACGTGACGCAGCGCGTCGAGGCGCTGGCGACCGCGGCGTTCGCCGACGCTTCGCTGTTTCCGGACGGCGTCGACGAGGTCGCAGTCATGGTCCAGCTCGACAGCGCCGACTTCGAGATCGCCGACCCGATCCGGACGCTGCGCGTGCCGCGCTCGGGCAAGTCGAACAACAAGGCGCGCTTCGACGTCTCGCCGCGGCACGACGGCGCTGCGACGATCACGGCAACGCTGCACAAGGACGGCAACTTCCTGCAGAGCATCGTCATCACCTTCACGATCGGCGGCGATCGGCCGGCCGCGGTCGAATCGACGGCACGCGGGCGGCCGCTCGCCGCGGCCAGCGTCCTCAAGCCGCGTGACATCGGCGTCTCGCTCGCGATCGGCAACGGCGGCTACGACTGCGTCGTCTGGGGCGAGGTCGCGGCACGCGCCAGATTGCCGCTGCAGCCGGCCTATCTCGCGTCGGCCATCGATGCCTTGCGGCACGAGCTGATGAAGGTCGTCATGCAGCAGGACGGCGGCGGCAACTACGTGTTCCAGGCCGGCATCGACATCGCCGACGCCGACCGTGACACTGCCCTGACGACGATGGCGCGCGCCGGCGCCCTGCTGTTCCAGAAGATCTTCTTCGGTCCCGGCGCCGGCGCCGACTCGAAGTCGGTCGGAACTTACCTGCGCGAGGCGGCGAGCGACCGGACACGGCGGCTGAAGCTGCAGATCGTCGCCGAGTCAGCGCCGATTCCGTGGGGGCTGCTCTACGTCGGCGACGCCGCGGCAGGGGCGAAGCTCGACTGGGATCTCTTCGTCGGCATGCGTCACGTCGTCGAGGAGATTCCGCTGCAAACGACGCTCACCGTCGCCGACAGTGCGATCGCGAGCGAACCGCGGCTTGCGATCAGCGTCAACGTCAACGCCGGCATCGACGCCCAGCTCGGCATCCCCGTGGTCGCCGACCAGGAGACCTACTGGACCGCGACGCAGGCGAAGTGGCCGCGCATCGGCGTGACGTCGCGGGCAACGCGCGACGACATCCTGCGCGCGCTCGCCGACGCGGCGACCGACGACCAGATCGTCTACTTCTACTGCCATGCAGAATCGGCCGGCCTCGCCGATCCTGGTGGCCCCGACGCATCGACGCTCGTCCTCACCGATGCCAGGGTCAGCCTCGCCGAGCTCGCGCTCGATGCGCCGACGACGACGCCGCTGCGCGGCAAGCCGCTCGTCTTCCTCAACGCCTGCGAGTCGGCTGAGCTGTCGCCGGCGTTCTACGATGGCTTCGTTCCCTACTTCATGGCCAAGGGCGCCCGCGGCGTCGTCGGCACCCAGTGCAAGACGCCGGCGCTGTTCGCGGCCGAGTGGGCGAAGCGGTTCTTCGAGCGCTTTCTCGACGGTGCCGCGCTCGGTGATGTCTTCCTCGACCTCAGGCGCGAGTTCCTGCAGTCGCACGGCAACCCGCTCGGGCTGCTGTACGCCGTCCATTGCGACGGCGATACCCGGATCGAGCCCGCGCTCGCCTGAACGGCGCGCTCACTCGTCGTCGCGGACCTTGAACTGGCCGACGAGCTGCTGCTGCGTGTTCGGCGGCACCGCCTCGTAGTGCGAGAAGTCGATCGTGTAGCGGCCCTGGCCGCTGGTCAGCGCGTTCAGCCGGCTCTGGTAGCCGAGCAACTCCGACATCGGCGCCTGGCCGCGCACCATCATCGTTCCCGGCGCGCCGTTGGTGGTGCCGCTGACCATGCCACGGCGCGACGCCAGGTCGCCGGTGATGTCGCCGAGCGCCTGCTGCGGTGCCGTGATCTCGATGTTGACGATCGGCTCGAGAACGATCGGCCGCGCCTCGCGACACGCCGCCATGAACGCCTTCTTGCCGGCGGTGACGAAGGCGACCTCCTTGCTGTCGACGCTATGGTGCTTGCCGTCGTAGACGACGACGCGGACGTCGACGACCGGATGGCCGGCGATCGCGCCGGTGGCGAGCACCTCGCGCACTCCCTTCTCGACCGCCGGGATGTACTGGCCCGGGATCGTGCCGCCCTTGACCTGGTCGACGAACTCGAAGCCGCTGCCACGCGGCAGCGGCTCGACGCGCAGGAACACCTCGCCGAACTGGCCGGCGCCGCCGCTCTGCTTCTTGTGGCGATGGTGACCCTCGGCAGGCGCGGTGATCGTCTCGCGGTACGCGATCCGCGGCGGCCGCGTCTCGACCTCGAACTTGTAGACCTCGCGCAGCCGCTCGAGCAGCACGCGCAGGTGCAGCTCGCCGAGCCCGTAGACGATCGTCTCGTTGGTGCCGGCGACGTGCTCGAGCTTCAGGCACGGATCCTCGTCGACGAGCTTGGTGAGGATCTCCCACATGCGCTGCTCGTCGCCGTGCCGCTTCGGCGCGATCGCGAGGCCGTGCACCGGCTTCGGGAACGGCAGCGGCGCGAGGTGGATGTGATCGTCCTCGGCGGCGTCGTGGAGGACGGCGTCAAAGCGGATCTCGTCGACCTTGGCGACCGCGACGACGTCGCCGGGCAGCGCCTGGGCGACCTCGACGTGATCCTTGCCTTGCAGGATGAAGAGGTGGCCGACGCGAAAGGGCTTCCTGCCATCGCCGATGTAGAGAAGGCTGTCCTTGCTCACCGTTCCCTGGTGGACGCGAAAGACACCGAGCCTGCCGACGAAAGGATCGACCGTGACCTTGAAGACGTGCGCGAGGACGTGCTTCGAGGCGTCCGCCTTGGCGGCGAGCGGCGCCGCCGAAGCGCCCTCGCCGCGCAGGAACGCCGGCGGGTTCGCCTCGCCGGGATGCGGCAGCAGCTTGACGACGACGTCGAGCAGCTCGGCGACACCGGCGCCACTCTTGGCCGAGACGAAGCAGACCGGGATCAGATGGCCTTCGCGAAGCGCCTGCTCGAGCGGTGCATGCAGCTCGCTCGCGTCGATGTCGCCGTCGTTGAGGTAGCGGTCGACGAAGTCGGCGTCGACCTCGACGACCTGCTCGACGAGCGCGCGGTGCGCGCCATCGACGCTGCCGAAGTCGGAGTGGCCGTCGCGGTTGTGGAAGCAGTCGACGACGCGCGTGCCGCCGGCGTCGGGCAGGTTGAGCGGCAGGCACTCCTTGCCGAACGCCGCCTGGATCTGCGCCAGCACGCCGGGCAGGTTGACGCCGGGGGCGTCGATCCGGTTGACGATGATCAACCGGTCGCGCTCGCGCGCGGCGGCGTGCTCCATCATCCGGATCGCCATCGGCTCGACGCCGGTCTGGGCGTTGATCACGACCGCGACGGTCTCGACGGCTTCGAGCGCCGGCAGGCTCTGGCCGAAGAAGTCGGGGGCTCCCGGCGTGTCGATGCAATGGATGCGCGTCTCGCGGTGCTGGAAGTGGAGCACGCTGGCATTGAGCGAGTGCTGCATCTTCCGCTCGAGCGGATCGAAGTCGCTGACGGTGGTGCCGCGCTCGAGCGTGCCGGCGCTGGCGATCGTCCCGGAGGCGACGAGGAGCGCTTCGGCGAGGCAGGTCTTGCCGCCTCCGGACGGGCCGACGAGCGCGACGGTTCGGATCGATTCGATACCGACGCTGCTCGCGGCGGTGACTGGGCTGG
>DASXLD010000070.1:0-261843 GCA_036496385.1 Caldimonas sp.
GCTGCGTCGATTCAAGCCGTGACAAACGAGTTGGTGATCGGCCTTGCCCGTCACGCGCGCAAGGAGACGGGTGCGCGGAACCTCGTGCTTGCTGGAGGAGTCGCGCTGAATTGCGTTGCCAACGGGCTGCTCCTGCGCGAGCGGGTCTTCGACGATCTGTGGATTCAGCCCGCTGCAGGCGATGCTGGAGGCGCGCTGGGTGCCGCCCTACTCGTTCACCACAACTACTTCCAAGCACCGCGACAAGTAGCGGCGGATGGCCGGGACAGCCAACACGGCAGCTATCTCGGACCCGCATACCAATCCGCGGAAATTGCGGCTTTCTTGAACCGCCACGACTATCCGGCGGGCCGCGTCGAAGATGCACACGAGAGGGCGCGCAAGGTTGCCGCGGCGCTTGCCGACGGCAAGGTGGTGGGATTCTTCTCCGGCCGCATGGAATTCGGCCCCCGTGCGCTGGGAGCCCGCTCGATTCTGGGCGATGCTCGGCGAGCGGATACCCAGAGCAAACTGAACTTGAAGATCAAGTACCGCGAATCGTTCCGTCCGTTCGCGCCCGCGGTGAGGGTCGAGGACGTCAGCGAATATTTCGAGCTGACGGGCGAGAGTCCCTACATGCTGCTGGTCGCGCCGGTGCGAAAGGATCGGCGCCTGCCGATCGATCCCGATCTCTTTGAGAGCGACAGCGACGACGATCTGTTGCGGATCGTGAATGAGGCCCGTTCGGACCTGCCGGCGATCACTCATGTGGATTACAGCGCGCGGGTCCAGACGGTTCATGCCGCCGACCATCCGGACTTTTACGCGCTCATCGAGGCATTCAAGGAGATCACTGGCGTCGGCGTGCTGGTGAACACGTCGTTCAATGTGCGCGGGGAGCCGATCGTATGCAGCCCGAAGGATGCATACCTATGTTTCATGCGCACCGAGATAGATCTTCTGGTCCTGGGAGAATTTCTGTTGTGGAAAGACGAACAGCCTCGTTTTGCCGACGACGGAAAGTGGCAAACGGAGTACGGGCATGACTGACAAACTCGATTCGCAGATCGATCGATTCTTCGGCGAGCGGATGCTGCCGCTGGCGACGAAGGCCAAGTCGGCCGGCGTACGATTTCTGGAGACCGGTTTCGAGCGCGATGCGCCCACGTACTACGTGCAGCGGTCGCGGAAGACCATGTCCAAGGCAGACTTCGAATCGGGAGGGTGCGTATCGCCGGAGACGGTCGAGGCGGATCTTCAGGCGCTGTGGCGGGATGAAAGAAGCACAGGTCTGAACACGCTCAGTGCCGGAATGGCCGCCCTCGCCAAGGACTTGCGGACGGTGAGCAAGGATGAGAGCGAGGTGTCGAATTTCACCTACGTGATGTTCTGATCCCGTTGGTCCGGTGCCTGACTTCAAGTCGGCAGCTGGCCGCTCGCCCGCGACGGCTAGACCGCTGCCGGAGCCTCGGGTGCCGCGGGCGGCGGGGGCCTGCGGTCGTCGTTCGTCAGCAGCCGTGCGAGCACGGCGTCGAGCGCGAAGAAGAAGGCCAGCGCCACCAGCATCAGGACCATGCCGGCGGTGCCGTGCAGAAAGCCCTGACCGGCCTCGTCGCCGAAGTGATAGGTGATCAGCACGAGCACGATGACGCGAACGATGTTCGCGACGAACGCGATCGGCAGGATGCTCGCCAGCATGATGGCGTTGTGGAGCTTGTTCCGCCGGCCCATGATGTACATGAAGAGCGTCCCGAGCGCCGACAGGCTGTACATCGAGTGCAGGCCCGAGCATGCGTCGGCCACGAGCATCTGGTACTGGCCGATCTCGAGGATGACGCCGTTGCGGGAGATCGGATAGCCGACGTCGTACAGGAGCTCGACGACGATGACCGAGATCCACTGCTTGAGAGGGCCCGTCACCGCATCGACGATGATTCCCGGCAGCGGAATCATGAAGATGAAGTAGAAGAGGGCGAACCAGGCGACCCGGATCGCGCCCTTCCCCTTCAGGAGCAAGAGGACGCCGGCGACAACCAATGGCTGGGAGCCGAACTCGAAGATCGAGATCTCGAACACTCGGCCGACGAAATAGACCAACAGGCCGAACACGAAGATCGGCCAGCCCCAGGCGGGCGCGGGTTTCGTGGCGACGCTGGCGATCGGGCCGCGCAGGCCCCAGAACAGCCACAGCATGACGAGCAGGATCAACGCTCCGTGCGCTTGTTCGTCGCTCTGCCAGATGCCGTTTGCGGCCCACCAGTACAACGGCAGGTACATCGCGGCGTAGCCGGCGACGGCGATCCACCACGGCAGGTCATCCGCGTTGGGAGTGAGCCGGCTCGGCATCGCGCCGGGCAGTACGCCGCTCACTTCGCCTTCTTCTTCTTCTTGAGCGGGACTTCGTTCAGCACCGAGCCGATCACGGCGACGCCCGCATCCATCAGGCCCTGCACGAGGTCGGTGTAGGCGGCGACACGGGTCGAGCCGGCACGCGCGACGGCGAGCGCGGCGCCGGTGCGCACGGCGATCATCGCCGCGTCCTCGCCGCTGGAGATCGACGGCGTGTCGACGATGACGACGTCGTACGCGGTCTTGGCCTGGATCATGAACTCGTCGAAGTTGAGGCGGTTGAGCAGCTCGAGCGGGTTCGGTGGCGTCGGCCCGGCCGGCAACACCGAGAGGCCGGCGAGGTCGGAGATGCGAACGATCGCCTCCTCGCGCGAGCGGCCGGCCAGCAGGGTCGACAGGCCGATCTGGTTCTCGAGATGGAACAGGTAATGCTGGCGTGGCTCGCGCATGTCGGCATCGACCAGAAGCGTGCGCTCGCCGAGCTGCGAGAAGACGATCGCGAGGTTGGCCGCCAGATAGCTGCGACCTTCGCTGCGTTCGGCGCCGACGACCGTCAGGACCTGGCGCTCCTCGGCGCGGTCGAACCAGCGCAGCATCAGCTGGCTGCGGATCGCGCGCAACTGCTCGACCCGGGTGCTGAACGGCTGGTAGGCCGCAACCAGCTCGTCGCTCAGCGGCCGGATGTCGCCTGGAGTCTTGCGAAGGTAGGCGTAGGCGAACTGGCGCGAGAGGGCGAACTGGATGTCGGCTTCGCTGATCAGCCCGAGCCGCATCGCCGCCTCGCCGAAGCGCAGGTTCTGCTGCTTCTGGTACTGGAGGACGCGCTCGGCGTCCTCGGGCGTTAACTGTCCGCCGTCGACCAGGATGGCACCGAGCGTGCGCGTCGCGCGCGCCGGAGTGCCGAGCATCGAGACGGCTGTCTTCATGAGCGAATCACCGGAGCGGCCAGCGCCGGACGCGTCGGCGCGTTGCTGATCATGAGCAAGCGGCGGAAGATCGGCTGCTTCGACCCTTGCGGCCTGAGCACCCCGATCACCGGCACGCCGGCGACGACGATCAGGTCCTGCGGCTGGCGCACGCGCCGGTCCATCACCTCCATGCCGAGCGCGGCGAGGATGCCGGCGGCAAGCCCGCCGAGCAGCGACGCCACGATACCGAGCGTGATCCGCGGCCGCGACGGCTCGAGCGGTTCGACAGCGGGGCTCAGCAGACGCGTGTTGGACATGTTGTTCTGGCCCTCGAGATTGGTGACACCGACGCGCTGGATGACGGCGTCGTAGGCACGCTGCGCCGCGTCGACGTCGCGCTGGAAGACCGCGATCTGGTCGCGATCGGAGCGCATCGAGAGAACCTGCTTCTTCTGCATGTCGACCAGGATCTGCAGCTCATTGACTTTTTGCGAGCTGCCTCGGCTGGAGGTCGACGTGCCGCCGGCGACGCGCCGGGTCTCTGCCGCCAGCTGGCGCTTCAGCTCGTTGATCTCCGCCACCTGCTGCATGCGCGCCGGATGATTCTTGCCGACGATGCTGCTCATTTCCGTCAGCTTGGTCTCGGCAGCAGCGATCTGCGCCTTGAGGCCGTTCACGGCCGGACTGTTCAGAACGTCCGGCGACGTCTCGCTGCCGGTGTTGCGCTGCCGCGTCTCGAAATCGATTCGCTCCGCCTGCGCCATCGCGAGCTGCGTGATCAGGGTGTTGTAGCGCGCCGTCTCCTGGTCGAGGCGTTCGTCGGTGACGACGATCCCCTTCGACTGTTGGAACTTCGACAACTTCGCCTGCGCCTGCTCGAGGTTTGCCCGCAGAGACTTCGCCTGCTCCTCGAGGAACGCGCTCGACTGCCGCGCCGGCGCGACGCGCAGCTCGACCGAGACATCCATGTACGCCTGCGCGAACGCGTTCGCGGCCGCTTGCGCGAAGATCGGGTCCGGGGCCACGAAGCTCAGGTTGATGATGTTGCTGCCACGCCCCGGTTCCACCGCGAGGCCGTGCTGGAGGACTCCGGCGAAGTAACGCTCGAGAGGAATCTTGGCCTTGGTCTCCTCCCGCCATTGCGCTACGGCAGCGGCCGAGCGCTCGACGCCGAGGAGCTTGACGGCACGCGACGCGACACGCTCGCTCTTCAGGATCTCGACCTGCGTCGCCATGTAGCTCGGTGCCGCGAGGGCGGGGGCCAGCGCGCCCAAGGCGGGATCCATTCTCATCTCGACGACCAAGGACGTGTCCGCCGTGTACTGACGCGGCATCAGCAGCGTGATCGCGACGCCGGCGGCCGCAACCAGCCCGAACAGGCCCAGAACCAGCCACTTGCGTGCCCAGAGAATCCGAAGGTATTGGTTCAGGATCACGGCATCACCTCAGAAGAGCGATTCCTTGACATAGATGACGTCGTCGCGCTCGACGGGATCGGTCATCTTCAGCTCGAGGATCTTGTCTGCCCCCGATGCGTCCTTGCGATGGACCTGGATGCCCCGCTCGGTGCCGCGCGGCGAGAGGCCGCCGGCCTGGGCCAGCGCCTGCCTCAGCGTCATGCCGCGCTCGAGGCGCAGTTGGCCCGGGCGCTGGACCTCGCCGTACATGTAGAACGTAGGCGCGTGGTCGACATAGATGATGTCGCCGTTCTCGACCGGCACGTCGAGATCGGCGCGCCCCTTCTGCAGCACGAGCGGCAGGTCGATGTCGAGCTTGACGGGCTTGCCGTCCCGGTTGCCGACCAGCGTGACGATGTCGGCGCCGCCGGGAACGACACCCCCGGCCGCCGCGATCATCTCCGAGACCTTGCTGCCGACGATCTCGATCGGATAGCGCCCGGGCTTGGCCACCTGGCCGAGGATCGAGATCTGGCTGCTCTTGATCTGCGTCGTCTGGATCGTGACCTGCGGCCGGATCACGAAGCTGCCGTCGCGCAGCATCTTCTCGATCCGCTCCTGGGCCTGGGGAATCGACAGGCCGCCGATCGTCACGGCGCCGATGAGCGGAAAGTTGATCTGGCCGTTCTCGGAGACGCGCGCGTCGACGGCCAGATCGGGGTTCTGGTAGACCGTGATCCTGACCACGTCGCCGACACCCAGCACAGGCTCCGGGCGCTGCGGCGCCTGCGCGAGCGCGACACTGCTCGCGCAGGTGAATAGCAGCAGCGTACGGGCAGTGAATTGCGCGAAGCGTGCGACCAGAGAGTTCACTTCAGTCCCTTCAAGCCTCTGTCAAGCGTCGCCGTGCTGGGCGTCGACGCCGCGTTCGAGTCGATCGGAGCGATGTCGACCTGCGGCGCCGCGTTGACCTCCGATGCGGGCTGCGTCGCCGGCAACGCGGTCATCGGTGGCAACTCCGGTGCCGACGCCGGCCGGTACGGCGACTTTTCCGCGTCGGCGGTGAAGTCACCGAGATACTCGATCTTGGCCGCACTGCGCAGCGCTGCCAAGTCGTCGGCGACGAGCTTGCGCTTGCGCTCGTTGCGCAGGAACTGCTCGATCGCCGGCCGCGCCCGGTCGAGCGTCACCGGTTCCGAGCGCGAGCCGGCGAGGTAGAGCACCTGCGCGCCGCCCGGACGAACGTTGAAGCTCGCCTGGCCGTCCTTCATCTTGCCGAACTGGTCGACGGCGGCGAGCGGCAGCTGCTCGGCGGCCCGCACCGCCTCTCCCCCGACGTAGCGGATGTTGTTGGCCTTGAGGTAGGCAACGAAGTCGGCGAAGCTCTTCGAGCCGACCAGCATGTTCTTCAGGCTCTCGACCTGCTCCGGCGAGGCCTCGATGTTGACCTCCTGCAGGCTGTAGACGCGGCGCTGCGAGAACAGTGCCGGATGGGCCTGGTAGTACGCCTCGACCTCGGCCGGCGTCGGCTTGGGCGCACCCTCGCTGACCTTCTCGAGGTAGGCGCGCGAAATGATCTCGCGCCGCGCCGCCTCGATCTGCTGGACGACGCGCGGGTCGCGGTCGAGCTTCTGGTCCTGCGCCTTCTGCAGGGCGAGCTCCTGGTCGATCAGGCGCTCGAGCACCTGGCGGCTCGCCGACGCTGCCTGCGAGGCCGGCACTGCCCGCTGCTGGCTGAGCAGGAAGTTGATCTGGTGGACCGTGATCTCTTCCTTGTTGACCTTGGCCGCGGTCTGCGTCGCCTGCTTTTCCTTGTTCTTGCTGCAGCCGGCGAGGAGAGCGACTCCCACCGTGATGGCCAGCGCCGCGATACGCACGGCGCCGAGGCGGCGCCCGGGGCGCGAACAGGACGAAAGCTTCAGGGTCATGGAAGGCTCACTCGTGGTTCGGCCCATCTCGGCCAGGGCGGACCGCGGAGTGTATTGCGAGGGCGAATCACTGCCCCCGGCGCGGCGTGCAAAAGTGCCCGGCGGCGGAGGATATGCCCGGAGCGCGCCGTGGCAACCCCCACGAACACGGGGCGCCCTGGCGAGCTCGGCCGGCGACGGCGGCGCCCGGGCAGGCCACCCGGGCAGGTCATCTGGGCGGGCGCCCGGGTGGGACCGCCCGCGGGGCCTTGACAATCGGATGCGAAACGCAACTTTGCCCAGGAGGCCGGGCTTCGGAATTGCTCGCCGGAATATACTGGGATCGCGAGGCTGCGCGAGTGGGTGCGGCGGCGTTGCGCCGCGTAATGAAAGGGTTGTTCATGGGGGTCAAACTGAAAGTCGCCGGTTGGCTGGCGTTGGGCGCCGTCACCGGTGCTTTGGCGACGATGCAACTCGAGGCGACCGCGCGCAACTCGGTCTCGCGCCTGCCGATCGAGGAGCTACAGCAGCTTGCCGCCGTGTTCGGGATGGTCAAGACCGACTACGTCGAGCCGGTCGACGAGAAGAAGCTGATCAGCGACGCGATCGGCGGCATGGTCGCCGGCCTCGACCCGCATTCGCAGTACTTCGACAAGAAGAGCTTCAAGGAATTCCGCGAGGCGACCACCGGCCGCTTTGTCGGCATCGGCATCGAGATGGGCATGGAAGACGGCCTGGTGAAAGTCGTCACGCCGATCGAAGGCTCGCCCGCGTTTCGCGCCGGCCTGAAGAGCGGTGACCTCATCACCAAGATCGACGACACGCTCGTCAAGGGCCTGACGGTCGACCAGGCCGTCAAGCGCATGCGCGGCGAGCCGAACACCAAGGTTGTCCTGACCGTCTTTCGCAAGAGCGAGGGCCGTACCTTCCCGGTCAACATCATCCGCGAGGAAATCCGCACCCAGAGCGTCCGCGCCAAGATGATCGAGCCCGGCTACGGCTGGGTCCGCGTCAGCCAGTTCCAGGATCGCACGGTCGAGGACTTCGTGGCCAAGGTGGCCGACCTCTACCGCCAGGACCCGAACCTGAAGGGCCTCGTCCTCGACCTGCGCAACGACCCCGGCGGCCTGCTCGAAGGCGCGATCGCGATCTCGGCGGCGTTCCTGCCCTCCGATGCCGTCGTCGTCACGACCAATGGCCAGATTCCCGACTCGAAGGCGACATTTCGCGCCTCGCCGGAGTTCTACCAGCGCCGCGGCGGCAGCGACGTGCTGCGCCGCCTGCCGGATGCGGTCAAGAAGGTGCCGCTGATCGTCCTCGTCAACGAAGGCTCGGCGTCGGCGAGCGAGATCGTCGCCGGCGCGCTGCAGGACTACAAGCGCGGCATCATCATGGGCGCGCAGACCTTCGGCAAGGGCTCGGTGCAGACGGTGCGCCAGCTCTCGCCCGACACGGCGCTGAAGATCACCACCGCGCGCTACTACACGCCGAGCGGAGCGTCGATCCAGGCCAAGGGCATCGTTCCCGACGTCATGCTCGACGAGACCGCCGAGGGCAACCTGTTCGCCGCGCTGCGCACCCGCGAGGCCGATCTCGAGAAGCATCTGCAGAGCGGTCAGGGCGCCGAGATCAAGGACGAGGCGCGCGAGAAGGCACGCGAGGAAGCCCGCAAGAAATACGAGGCCGAGATCGCGACCCGCAGTGGCGCGCCCAAGCCGCCGCCCGAGTTCGGAAGCGCCGAGGACTTCCAGCTCTCGCAGGCGCTCAACCGGCTGAAGGGCAAGACCGTGATGGCCAGCAAGACTGCGGTCGAGCGCAAGGCCGAGGTCGAGACGACCAACTGAGCGCGGCCGCCCCGCCCGCAGCGAAACGCCCGTGCCCCGCGCGGGCGTTTTCGTTGGCGGATCTGCGATCGAGGCGATGAACGACGACGACCTGCTGCGCTATTCGCGCCATCTCCTCCTCGACGACATCGGCATCGCGGGCCAGCAGCGCCTGCTCGATGCGAACGTGCTCGTCATCGGCGCCGGTGGCCTCGGCTCGCCGGTCGCTCTCTACCTCGGCAGCGCCGGCGTCGGCCGGATCACGATCGTCGACGACGATCGAGTCGATCTCACCAACCTGCAGCGACAGATCGCACACGACCTGTCGCGGGTCGGCACAGCGAAGGCGGACTCGGCGGCGCGCTCGATCGCGGCGATCAATCCTCACGTCCACGTGACCGCGCTGCACGAGCGCGCCGACGCCGACCGGCTGCACGAGCTCGTCGCCGGGGCCGACGTCGTCGTCGACTGCAGCGACAACTTCGCGACGCGCCACGCGGTCAATGCCGCCTGCGTCGCGCTGGCACGGCCGCTCGTCGCCGGCGCAGCGATCGGCTTCGACGGCCAGCTCTCGGTCTACGACACGCGCCGCGCCGACGCGCCGTGCTACGCGTGTGCATTTCCGCCCGATCCCGCGTTCGCGGACGTCGCGTGCGCGACGATGGGCGTGCTCGCTCCGCTGGTCGGCATCGTCGGCAGCATGCAGGCCGCCGAGACGCTGAAGCTGCTCGTCGGCATCGGCAGCCCGCTGGCGGGTCGTCTGCTGATGCTCGATGCCCGGACGATGGAATGGACCGAGTTGCGCGTCGCCCGCGATGAGCGGTGCCCGGTGTGTGCAACTGCGCGCGCGGCGCGCCCGCTGCCCGCGGGCTGACGCGTCGCGGCTCAGGCGCTCTCGTACAGCCGCGTCAACACGAACTCGCGATGGCCGAGCGCCTCGGCCGCGGTCAGCCGGCCGTTCGCCGTGCGCAGCATGCACTCGAGCAAGCGATTTCCGGCCTGATCTAGGTTGATCTCGCGCTGCAGCAGCCCGGACGTGTCGACGTCGATGTGCTCCGCCATCAGACGCACCGTGCGCGGATTCGCGCAGATCTTGATCACCGGCAGGATCGGGTTGCCGATGACGTTGCCCTGGCCGGTCGGGAAGAAGTGGACCGCATAGCCGGAGGCCGCGCATAGCGTCACCATCTCGGCGGCGGCGCTCGACGAGTCCATGAACCACAGTCCCGGGTGGGTCGGCATCTCCGCCTTGTCGAGGACGCCGTCGACGGTGCAGGTCTTGCCGATCTTCTGGATGTTGCCGAGCGCCTTTTCCTCGATCGTCGTCAGGCCGCCGGCGATGTTGCCCTTGGTCGGCTGCGAGTCCGAGAGGTCGCTCGTCTTGTGCCTGTTGATGACGTCCTGGTAGCGGTCGAACATGAACATGAAGCGCTCTCGCACGACATCGCTGGCGCAGCGCTCGGCGACGATCTGCTCGCCGCCGGTGAGCTCGGTGGTCTCGCCGAAGCAGAGCGTGCTGCCGAGCGTGTGCAGCTTGTCGAAGGCGTTGCCGACGGTCGGGTTGGAGCCGCAGCCCGAGGTGGTGTCGCTCTCGCCGCACTTGGTCGAGACCCAGAGCTCTTCGATCGCGCAGCGTTCGCGCTGCCGCTCGCTCGCCCACTGCACGTACTCCCGTGCCGCCTTCGACGCGCGCATGATCGTGCCGTGGTCGCCATGACCCTCGATGCCGAATCCGGCCACGGGCTTGCCCGTCGTCGCGATGCCGTCAACCACCTTTTTCGTCCAGCCGTCCTCGATGCCGATGACGACGACAGCGGCGACATTCGGATTGCAGCCGGCGCCGATCAGGGTGCGGAAATGGAGCTCGAGGTCGGCCCCGAACTGCAGCCGGCCGTACGGATGCGGTATCGCGAGCGCGCCCTTGATGTTGTGGGCGACCGCCTCGGCCGCCGCGTTCGAGAGGTCGTCGAGCGGCAGCACGATGACGTGGTTGCGAACGCCGACGCGGCCGTTCTCGCGCCGGAAGCCGAGGAAGGTGGTGTCTTGCGAGACGATGGTCATTGCGGCCTCACCAGCGCTTGGTCTTGATGTTGTGGACGTGCGCGTGCTCGCCCTTGCGAATCGGCGCGACGACCTTGCCCATGTCGATGCCGTACTTGACGACGGTATCGCCCGGGGCCATGTCCTTGAGCGCGACCTTGTGGCCGATCGGGATGTCCTGGCGTGCCTCGAGGCCGATCGTGCGGTCCTCGTCCATGATCCAGCCGGTCATCGCCGTGCCGCTCGTGACACCTTCGACGACTACGACGGCGACCGTGTCGGCGGCGTCGTGCAAGATGCAATGGATCATCGAATGCTCCTCGTCCCGCAATTCGACGCCATGCTAGCGGACCTATCGCACGCCTCGGGCCGGCGGGGCAAGGCGCGGTTGCCGTAAGCTAGCCGGCGATGGAAAAGCCCGGCCCCGTCCCGGCGCGCACCTTCCCGACCGCGCAGGAAGACGCCGAGAAGAAGATCGTCAGCCCGAACGCGCGCTACGAAGGCCCGGAGAGCGCGTATCGGCTCGCATTCACCGACGTCGACTTCCTGCTCCGCGAGGAGCTGCGGCCGATCCGGCTCCAGCTCGAGCTTTTGAAGCCGGAGCTGGTGCAGGACGAGCAAGGCATCGAGGCGACGATCGTTCTCTTCGGCAGCGCGCGCGTCGTCGCCCCCGACGTCGCCGAGCGCGAGCTCGCGGCGGCGCGCGCGGGCGCGGATGCGCGCTTGCTGAAGGCGGCGCAAACGCGCCTCGCCATGTCGCGCTACTACGACGAGGCGCGGCGGTTCGCGGCGATCGTGACGCGCCGCTCGGCGTCGCTCGAAAAGCCCATCTACGTCGTCACCGGCGGCGGCCCCGGCATCATGGAAGCCGGCAACCGCGGCGCGTTCGAGGTCGGCGGCAGGAGCATCGGGCTCAACATCGTCCTCTCGCGCGAGCAGGTGCCCAACCGCTACATCACTCCCGAGCTCTGCTTCCAGTTCCACTACTTTGCCCTGCGCAAGATGCACTTCCTGATGCGCGCGATCGCATTGGTGTGCTTCCCTGGCGGCTTCGGCACGCTCGACGAGCTGTTCGAGGTGCTGACGCTGGTCCAGACCGGCAAGTCGCGGATGCGCCCGATCCTGCTGTTCGGCCGCGACTTCTGGACCCGCCTGATCGATTTCGACCTCCTGATCGAGACCGGCATGATCTCGCCCGAGGACGTCAAGCTGTTCCACTTCGTCGAGACCGCCGAGGACGCCTGGGCGCTGCTCGCCGCCGAGTACGGCTACGACCTGCCCAACACCGAGGGCGGCGAGCTCGCGCTCGACATCTGAACGGACAGAGCGAACGATGAACCGTCTCGTCAGCCTGATCGGCGCGCCGACCGACGTCGGCGCCGGCCAGCGCGGCGCGAGCATGGGGCCGGAGGCGCTGCGCGTCGCCGACATCGGCCCGGTGCTGGTGCGCCACGGCCTCGATGTCGTCGACCGCGGCAATCTCGGGGGCCCGGCGAACCCATGGCAGCCGCCCGCGGACGGCTACCGCCATCTCGACGCCGTCGCCGCGTGGAGCCGGACCGTGCACGACGCCGTCTACGCCGAGCTCGCCGCGGGCCGCATGCCGATCCTGCTCGGCGGCGACCACAGCCTCGGGATCGGCTCGATCAGCGCGGTCGCACGCCACTGCCGCGAGACGCAGAAGAAGCTTCGCATCCTCTGGCTCGACGCCCACGCCGACTTCAACACCAACGTCCTGACGCCAAGCGGCAACATCCACGGCATGCCGGTCGCTTGCCTGTGCGGCAACGGGCCGAAGGAGCTGATCGAGATCGGCGGCAAGGTGCCGGCGATCAGCCCGAAGTGGGTGCGCCAGATCGGCATCCGCAGCGTCGATGCCGGCGAGAAGCGCCTCGTCCACGATGCCGACCTCGAGGTCTTCGACATGCGTTTCATCGACGAGGAAGGCATGCGCCACACGATGGAGCTCGCACTGGCGACGATCGACGCCCACACGCATCTGCACGTGAGCTTCGACGTCGACTTCCTCGACGCCGACATCGCGCCCGGCGTCGGCACGACCGTCAAGGGCGGCCCGACCTACCGCGAAGCGCAGTTGTGCATGGAGATGATCGCCGACACCGACGCGCTCGCATCGCTCGACGTGATGGAGCTCAACCCTGCGCTCGACGTCAGGAACCGGACCGCGGAGATCGCCGTCGACCTCATCGAGAGCCTGTTCGGCAAGAGCACGCTGATGCGTCGCTAGCGCCCCGGGTTGCTTCTCAGGGCCGTTCCGCCCGGCAGCTCGGGCCGGCGGCCGGCGCGATGTCGGCTCGCGCAACGAGCTCGTGCCTCGGCTCTCCCACGGCGCCGCGCAGATGGATCGAGCGGTCGAGGATGAAGAGCCCCGGTTGCTTGGCCTGCGGCGTGAGAACGACGTCGAGTGTGCGGTGAGCGAGGTCGATGGTTCCGCTGCCCGTCGTCCTCGTCCGGTCGGTGTCGACGACAAGCGTGCGGATCCGGCCTTCGCCTTGCTGAACGTCGATGACCGCCGCCGCGCACCGGAGCGCGATCGGCTCGGCGCCGGTGAGCAGGCCGCGCACGATCCGGCCGCCCTGCAAGCCGATCTTCGCGTCGAGCAGGCTCGAGATCGTGCCGTCGGAGACGAACGCGCTGACCGTGCCGGCGGCGTTGGCGAGCAGCGCATCGAGCGATCCGCCGCTCGCCTGCAGCGCCGCGCGGCCGTTCACGATGCCGCTCAACTGGTTGCGCGCGGCGCGCTCGCCGAGCAGCGATTCGATCCGCACGGCACGGACGTCGACCTCGGCCTGACCGCGCATCGGCCGTTGCGAGAGCGCGATGCTGCCCTTGCCGAGGACCTCGCCGCCAGCAAGGCCGACCTGGAAGCGCGGCACTCGCAGCACGCCATCGGCGAGCGACGCTTCGAGCGCGGCTCCCTGCAGCGAAGGGATGTCGGCACCGTGCACGCGCTTGGCCGCAAGGCGAAGCTCGACATCGACCGGCCGCGCGCGACGCACTCCCGGGGGTGCGCTCGCGATGGCGTCCGCGCTGGCGAGCGCTGCCACTGCGCTGGCTGCTCGCATCGCCGTCGTCGCCTTGCCGCCGCCGAGCGAACGCACGTCGGCGAGATCGGCAGCGTCGCTCGAAAGGTCGGCGTGGACGACGTCGCGCTGCTTGCCATGCGTCCAGCGCACGCTGCCGGCGAGGTCGGTCGCACCGAGCTGTCCGCGCAGCGCGGCAAGCGCGTAGCCGTCGCGGTCGCCCTTCAGCGTGCCTTCGACGCGCATCGCCTTCGCCGTCTCGCCGATGGGCGCGCCGAACCGCGAGAGCAGCCGCCCGACCGACGGCGCGACGAAGGCGATGGTCGAGTCGAATCGCGGCCAGCGAACGATGTCGCCCGCCTGGCCGTCGAGATCGAGCCGCGCTCCGCCTGCGTTCGCGTGGCCGCGGATCCGGAACGTGCGACCCGTTTCGATGAGCGTGATCGTGCTCGCCGTCGCGGCGCCGATCACGAACGGCACGCCGCGCCAGGTGCCGATGACGTCGATCCAGGTCGGCGTGTCGGCGGCCGCCGCCGCCCCTGCGGCGCCGTCGCGGTTCGGCGTTGCGCGCGCCTCGAGGTCGATCTCGAGCGGCTCGTGGCGGACCCGCAGCGTCGCCCCCTCGCCGCGGAGCGCGAGCACCTTGACCCACCCCGGGCCGCGGTCGTCGGGGTGGGTCAGCCGCCAGTTGCGCAGGCCATCGCTGCGCAGCTCGAGATCGACCTCGCCTTCGCGCAGCACCATCAACGCGATGATCGGCCGCCGCTCCGCGACGCTGCGCCACGACAGGACCGCGGTCGCCGCAGCGAGCACGGCGAAGGGCCGGTGCGGATCGGCCCAGAGAGCGTTGGCGATGCGGACGCCACGCAACTGCACCACCGGCTCGAACGACGACGAGATGCTCAGCCACACCGCGTCGACGTGGACGGCGCGTCCCGAGCTCGCCGAGAGGCGGTGCGAGAGCAGCGGAGCGAGCCACCATGGTTGCAGCAGGAGCGCGAGCGCGACAATCGCCGCGAGCCCTCCCCCAGCCCACCACAACGTCCGCAGCAGGCGCGGCGCTTGCTCGAACGAGGTCACGGCACGAGCCGAGGAGAGCAGACGATGAGCGCCCCCAGAAGTCCGGCCGACCCGCCGCTCGCCGAGCCAGCACCGCAGCGCAGCGAGAACGTGCCCGGTAACCTGGACGAGCCTGGATCAGCGGCTCCGTCGGCCGACCCGACCGAGCGCCGCCGCTCGCAACCCCATGACGCCGCACGCTCCACCGTCACCCGTACGACCGGAGTCGCCAACGTCGACGCCGCTGCAGACGATGACGCCGACTCGTGGCGACACGAACCCGTCGCACCCGTCGACGAACCGAACCCGTTGAAGTCGCTCGGTCGCGCGATCGCCGGCACCATCACCGCCGGCGAGGCGGCCGAGCCCGGGCAGCCGAAGCGCTGAGCGTCTGGCCCGGGCGGCGCGCTTGACGTAAGCTCGCCCGGCCCGCGCGGCACTCCGCGCGTTCCGGTGCCGAGGCAACGACGTTGAGCGACATCTTCATCAGCTACGCGCGGCCCGACCGGGAGCGCGCCCGCATGTTCGCGGCGGCGTTCGAGCATCGCGGCTGGTCGGTGTGGTGGGACCGCGAGATCCCGCCCGGCCGCACCTTCGATGACGTCATCGAGGAAGCGCTCGCGGCGGCGCGCTGCGTCGTCGTGCTGTGGTCGAATGCGTCGACGGCGTCGAGCTGGGTCCGCAACGAAGCGAGCGACGCGATGCAGCGCAAGATGCTGATCCCCGCGCTGATCGACACCGACCTCAGGATCCCGCTCGAGTTTCGCCGCTTGCAGGCCGCCGACCTGTCGCGCTGGGGCGGCGAGGACTCGGTCGAGTTCCAGCAATTCTGCGAGGCGATCGCGCGCAACGTCGCGGCGCCGCGGCCGCCGCCTGTCGCACCCGCGCCCCCGCCGGTAGCGCCGACTCCGACGCCGGCGCGGCCCGACGCGGCCGCGCCGCGGCCGCCCGCCGCAGCCGTCGCCGAGACGACGCGCGCGCCGTCGAGCGCACGCTGGCTGTGGATCGGCGGCATCTTGGTGGTCCTCGTCATCGCCGGGCTCGCATCGCTGGTCGCGGAGCAGCAGGAGGCGCCCATGAACGGCGCCGGGCCCGCCGCTGCGCAGGTCGCGGCGGCAGCCGCGCCGGTCTTCAGCACCCGGCTCGCCTGGCGCGACTACGCGCTCCTGTACCAGGGGACGCTGTCGTGGGACGGCCGATCGCAGACGGCACACCTGTCGGTCGACGTCGCCGACGGGCAGACGAAGCGCAGCCTCGGTCATCGCGAGTTGCCGGTCAGAGCGTTCCCGGATGCGCCGGGACGCAACGTCTTCTCGACCCAGGTCCCGGTCGACGGCGACAGCACGACGCAAGGGCCGCACATGCACAACGTCAATCTCGTCTTCGAGCAGCAGACGGATGGCAACTGGGTCTTCGTCCGCAACTGCATGGCGCCAGGCAACTGCTACGACGCTTCGCGCTGACGATCGCCTCAGGCGGCGCGCTTCGTCTTCGCCTTGGCCGTGCGGGCGCCTTGCTTGGCCGCCGTGGCCGAGGCCTTCCTCGCCGACTTCCTCGCTCCAGGCGTCTCGCCCGCGGCGGCCGCGCGCGCGCCGCCGGACTTCCGCGTCTCCAGGCTCTTCTTCAGAAGCTCGGTCAGGTCGACGACGTTGCTCGCCGGCCGCCCCGTCCGCTCGTCTTCGAGCGAAGTCACCGTTTCGGTCTTGCCGGCCTTGAGGCGCTGGGCAGCGAGCGCGTGGATCGCCGCGGTGAACTTGTCGTGGTAGTCGGCCGGCTTCCACTCGCCGGTCATGTCCTTGACGAGCTGCACGGCCATCTTCAGCTCGCCTTCCTTCGCGCGCGTCGCGCCCTTGCCGGCCGCGGGCAGGGCGATCTCGTCGCGCGGGCGCAGCTCCTCGGCCCACCGGATCGTATCGAGCAACAGCGCCTCGCCGTCCGGGATCAGGGCCGCGAGCCGCTCCTTGGCATGCATGACGATGCGGGCGACGCCGACGACGCCCGCGCTCGCCATCGCATCGCGCAGCAGCGCATACACCTTCTCGCCCTTGGCAACGGGCGCGAGGTAGTAAGGCTTCTCGAGATACGTGAACGGGATCTGGTCGGCCTTGACGAAGGTCTCGATGTCGATCGTCTGCGTCGAGACGGGATACGCAGCCTTGATCTCCTCCTCGCTCAAGACGACGTACTCGCCGTTGTCCTGCTTGATCCCCTTGACGATGTCGTCGCGGTCGATCTCCTTACCGGTGCGCTTGTTGACCCGCTTGTAGCCGACCGGGTCCATCGTGCGCTTGTCGAGCCAGTCGAAATCGATGCCGATCTCGTGCGACGCCGGGAAGAGCCCGACGGGGACGTGGACCAGGCCGAAGCTGATCGCGCCCTTCCAGATCATTCTCGCCACGATGGCTCCCTTCCCCGGTTGCTCACGCACGCCCGCGCATGAGCAGCCATTGCTTACAGTCGCGCTGGCGCGCGGTTTGCTGCGCCAGCGCGGGCAACATGACCACCGACTTCGTCCACTCCTCCCACGAACCGACGCGCGCCGAGATCGACGCGCTCGCGGGAGCAACGCTGCTCGAGTTCGGCACCTCGTGGTGCGGCCATTGCCGGGCGGCACAGCCGCTCATCGCCGAAGCTCTTGCGAGCCATCGCGGGATCCGTCATGTCAAGGTCGAAGACAGCAGCGGCCTGCCGCTCGGCCGGTCGTTCGGCGTGAAGCTCTGGCCGACACTCGTCTTCCTCGTCGACGGTCAGGAGGTCGAGCGCCTTGTCCGGCCGCGCAACCGCCGGGCGCTCGACGCCGCCCTCGACGCGATCGCGCCGCCGGCGTGATCGCGCCAGGTCTGCGCGTGCGGCGTCACGCCTACTTCGTCGTCCCGTTCGAAGGCGCCGTCGGCGACGCGCTGCTCACGGCGAGCGGGTTGATCCCATCCGGGTTGGCCTTGCCTGCGCTGACGGGCTGGCCGAACTTGGCGTTCGCCTTGTTGCTGACGTGACGTGCCTCTTCGGCCGTCTTGTGGCCGGCGTGACGGACGGCGTTGGCCGACTTGTGCGTGACTTCGCGCGTCTCCTCTGCGACCTCGTGCGCGCCGTGGCGAGTGTCGCGGGCGACTTCGTGGCCGCCGTGGCGCGTCGCCTCGGCGACCTCGTGCGCGTCGTGGCGCATCGTCGCCCTCGCCGAAGTGTGGCCGGCCTGATAGTCGGCGAGCGCCTCCTCACGATTGCGTTCGCGCCTCTCGTTGTCGGCCTGGCCGCTGTAGTAGGTCTGCGCGCTGGCGCCGACGACGGCGAACGCGCTCAAGGCGAGAGCGATCCTGGGCATCATGGTCTTCATGTCGGTTCCTCCGAAAGCGTCGCGGCGCGCAACTGCGACCGCTTGTGCCGGAGCAGTATTGCGGCGCGCTGCCGGCCGTGCATCCGGCCGGCTTCCTGAGCGCGTGGCCGACTGCGGCGCAATCCGGCGTCGGAGTTGCCCTACGCGGGTGCATCATCGGCGGCCATGAAGATCGCCACGTTCAACGTCAACGGCATCACCGCACGCCTGCCGCGCCTGCTCGAGTGGCTGGCCGAGACCGGGCCCGACGTCGTCTGCCTGCAGGAGCTGAAGACATCGGACGAGACCTTCCCCGCCGCTGCGCTGCGCGATGCCGGCTACGGCGCGGTCTGGCACGGCCAGAAGGGCTTCAACGGCGTCGCCGTGCTCGCGCGCGGCGACGACCTCGTCGAGGTGCGCCGCGGCCTGCCCGGCGACCCCGACGACACCCACAGCCGCTATCTCGAGGCGACGACGCACGGCCTCTTCGTCGCCTCGATCTACCTGCCGAACGGCAACCCGCAGCCGGGCCCGAAGTTCGACTACAAGCTCGCCTGGTTCGACCGTCTGGCCGCGCATGCCGCGAGCCTCGTCGGCGGCGGCCCGGTCGTCCTGGCAGGCGACTACAACGTCGTCGCGACCGACGAGGTCGGCGACATCTACTCGCCGCGCTCCTACCTCGACGATGCGCTGCTGCAGCCCGAGACGCGCAGCGCCTACCGGCGGCTGCTGCAGTTGGGCTGGACCGATTCGATCCAGCACCTCCATCCCGGCCAGCCGCTCTACACGTACTGGGACTACTTCCGCAACCGGTTCGCGCGCGACGCCGGGCTGCGCATCGACCATCTGCTGCTCAACGCCTCGGCGGCGACGCGGCTCGAGTCGGCCGGTGTCGACCGCTTCGTTCGCGCCCGCGAGAAGCCGAGCGACCACGCGCCGGCGTGGATCACCCTGCGCGACTGAGCGGCCGGCGCTACGAAGGCAGGAAGTCGAGCGGGTAGTTCACCACCATCTCGTTGACGTCCTTCGCACCGAAGTCGAAGGTCCGGATCCGCGACAGCAGCTTCGATTCGACGTCGGGCTGCTTCAGCTCGCTCGAGACGATGCGCAGGTCGGTGACCGCGCCCGAGGGTGCGATCGTCAGCTTGAGGACGACCTTGCCCTGCAGGCTCGGCTCCTCGCGCAGGGCGCGGTTGTAGATCGCGTAGATCGAGCCCTTGTTGCGCTCGAACACGAGGCGGACGTCCTCGATCGCGCGCGACGCCTTGCCGCCGCCACCCTTGGTCGCGGTGCCACCCCCGCCGCCGCCACCACCACCGATGCCGCTGCCGGTGCCGTCGCCGCGACCGCGCGCACCACCGCCGCCGGGACCGCCGCCGCCACCACCGCCGATCACGCCCTCGACCATCGTCGTCGCGCGACCGGCGAGGCCGCCGCCGCCGGTGTTCGTGCTGTAGCCGGCGGTGTTGATGCCGCCGCTGCCGGTGGTGGCGTTCGACGTGATCATCGCGCGCACCGGAACGCCGGCCTCGTTGCCGGCGCCGACGCCGACGCCGACGCCGGTGCCGACGCCAGGGCCCTGCTTGACCGGTGCGAGCTGGACCGCGATCGGCGCTCCGTGCAGCTCCTGCAGGTCGTCCTTCATCGCCAACAGGCCGATGCCCGCGGCCTTGCGGCGCGCGCCTTCGATCTCGCCCGGCGGCTTGTCGGGAATCGGCACGCGCGCCTCGGGAACCGGAGCTTCCTTGTTGAGCGCGACCTTCGCCGGCGCATCCGGGCGCCGCGCCGGCGGCTTGACCGGATCAGGCTTGCTGTTGACCGCGACCTGCTTGTCGGGCGGCGGCTTCGGAATTTCGGCCTTGGCCTTCGGCGGGGGCGGCGGCTTCGGCTTCGGCGTTTCCTGCGCCAGCAGCAGCTTGGCCATCGGCGCCGAGACGACCGGCGCCAGCTTCGGATCGGGCTTCCTCACCGGCAGCCACGGCATCAGGATGAAGAAGATCGCGCAGGCGATGAGGACGCGGTCGGCGATCCGGCGAAAACGGGCGTCATCGTCCGACGACGACGACCACGGCAGGACGCGCGAGCGAAACGAGACGCGGCCGCGCTTTCTCGAGCTCTTGCGCCGCGGCTCGCGAGGATCGTCGCGACTGCTGTGCATGGAGACGCGGCCGACTGAAGACATGCGCCCTGCCCTCACGGCTCGAACCTCTGACGGACGGCAAACGAAACGTCGCTGTAGCCGGCCCTTGCCGCGCTGACCATCACCTTGCGCAGCAGCCGGTACGGGATGTCCTTGTCGCCCATGATCGTGACGCGTTTGCTGTCGGCCTCGTTCTCCTTGCGGATGACCTCGCGCGACATCTCGACGTCGAGCGCCGCCTTGAGCGGCTCGATGAGGTCGCCGTCGACCTTGACCGCGTCGGCGACCGACGCGACGACGCGCCCAGCGACCAGGATCTCGGTGCCGGTGACGACGACGAGCAGCGTCTCCTTGGGCGCCTTCTGCGACATCGACTCCGGAAGCTTGACCGCGCGCGGGCTGGCGAGCGTCTCGACGCCGCCGCTGTTGGAGAGCAGGAAGAAGATCAGGATCGTGAAGACGTCGATCAGGGACACGAGATTCATGTCGACCATCGACTGGTTGCGGCCACGCCGCTCGTTGCGCCGCTGCAGCGGAGTCATCGGTTTCATGGCTCGCTACTGCTTGATGATCGGCGCATCGCCGATCGAGATGTTGGGGAAGTAGTCGGTACTGACGACGCGAGCACCCTGCACCTGATGTCCTGCGCGGACAGCGTCCATGACCTGCACCAGCGAGTCGTACGGGATCTCGCTCTCGGCTAGAACGGAAGCGTCGTCGTGCTGCGGAAACTTCTCCTTGATCGCCTGGATCGTCGCCGACAAGGTCTTGACGTCGGGGCCGCTGGGCAGATTCGGGATCGGCGGGTCGATCAGCCGGCCGCCGTGCTTGTCGTTGACCTCGACGTATCTCGCGCGGATGATCACTTCGAGCTTGAGCGGCTTGTCCGGGTCGAGCTTCTGGATCTGCTCGTTCGACTGCGCGGGCAGGCTGAGGTCGATCACCGCCAAGTGCGTGAACACGGCGACCGACAGCAGGAACGGCACCAGCACCACGATCAGGTTGATGAACGCGGTGATCTCGAGGTGAGCCGGCGTCTTCTTGAGGCGACGAGCGGGCATGTCGGGTCTCCGGAGGGATTCGGTCGGGGGCGGCGGCGCCTCAACCGCCCTTCGACGCCGCGTGCTCGAGCTTGAGCCGCTGCACCAGGTTCAGGAAGCTCATCTTCGCGGCCTCGAGGCCGTCGACGATCTCGCTCGTCTTCGCCTGCAGGAACGAGTGGATGAGCAGGAACGGGATCGCGACCATGAGCGCGAACGCCGTGTTGTTCATCGCGATCGAGATCGACGCCGACAGCATCTCGGCCTTCTCGGCCGGGTTGACCTGGGCGACCGCGGTGAAGCCCTTGATCAGGCCGATGATGGTGCCGAGCAGGCCGACCAGCGTGATGACGTTGGCGAAGGTGGCGATGTAGTGCGTGCGCTTCTCGAGGCGCGGCACGATCTCCATCATCCCTTCTTCCATCGCGGCGTCGAAATCCTCGCGCCGGCCGGGGCTCTGCATCCGCGTCAGGCCGTAGCTGACGATCTTGCCGACCGCGGCGTCGGACTGGGCGGCGACGCTCTGGACGTCGCGCAGCTGGCCCTTCTGCAGCAGCGGCAGGATGTGCGCCCAGACCTTGCGATTTTCGGTCCGCGCCTTGGTGAGGAAGATGAAGCGCTCGACTGCGATCGTGACGCCGAGCGCCATGATGAGCGCGCTCGGATAGATGAACAAACCGCAGTCCTGGAAGAACTTGATGACGGTGCTGAGGGGATCCATGGCTGACTCCGATGAAAGTTCTGAAAACCTCTAGAGGTGAAAGTCGGTCACTTGGCAGGCGCCGCAGGTGCTGCGGGCGGGGTCTGCGCGACGGCCTGCGCGTCGTAGCGAACCTGGCGGCGAAAGACCTCGCGGTCGACCGGCGAGAGCGCCTCGTCGAGCACGCTCACGAGGGGACGGCCGCTGAGGTCGCCGGCGCCGGGCTTCTTCCACGGCACGATGTAGGTGACCTTGGGCAGCTCGCGGTTGCCGATGATCTGGCTGCGGTCGAGGTCGGCGCGGTCGGGCGCCGGCACGGCAGGCTCCGGCTCCTTTGCCGGCGCCGGCTTCCTGCTCTGCGCCGACGCAGGAACGAGCGCCAGCGCGACGACACCGGCGACCACGCCGGCCACGAGGGTGCGAGTGACGTTCATGGCTTCTCCTGACGACTGACCGTGATCGGCCCGGGCTTGCGGTTCTTGAGGTCGGCGACCCACTTGGTGACGGTCGGGTCGCCGTTGGGAACCAGGGAAAGATAGCGTGCGTACTGTTCCAGCGCGCGCGGCGTGTCACCTAGATACAAGTCATACAGGATGCCGAGGTTCAGCACCGCGGCTGCGTACCCTGGATCGAGAACGACCGCGCGCTGGTAGGCGTCGCGCGCCTTCGCGAACTGGCCCTGCTGCCGGTAGGCGATGCCGAGCTGGTTGAGGTAGATCGGCTGTTGCGGGCTGAGCTTGACCGCCTGCTCGAGCTCGGCCAACGATTCCTTGAGCTTGCCGGCCTGGCGGTAGATGACACCCAGGTTGGCGTGCGGTCCGCCGAGCTCGGGATTGGCCTGGGCGAGCGCGCGGTAGGCGCGCTCCGCCTCGTCGACGCGGCCGCTTCGCAGGGCGCGGCTGGCGTCGTCGAAGGCACGCTGCGTCGCCGGGTTGACCGGCGTGGCATAGACGGGCGGGGCCGGCCGCACCGGTGCAGCTGCGGTGCTCGACGTCGTGCCCGAGCCGCTACCGGGCGTGACCGCCCCGCGCACGGCGCTGATGCCGTCACCGACCGTCGAACATCCTCCTGCGCCAAGCAGGAGCGCCGCCGCGCCGAAGCGCCATAAGAGGCTAGCGGATCGCATCGACGACCCCTTCGCTGATCTCGGTCTTGCCGTACCGGACCGGCCGCAGCTCGCGCAAGGCGTCGAAGCTGCTCTTGACCCACTTGTCGTAGACGCCGGTCGCGGCGCGACGCGCGTTCAGCTCGTGCAGCTCGGTCGCCTTCTCCTCGAACGGGAACGCCTGCTCCTCGAGCATCACGTTGTACTGGTCGAGCTCGGCCTTGCTGAGCTTCTTCGGCCGCTCGGAGGTCATCAGCGCCTTGCCGAAGTCGCGGTAGACCGAAGCGATGCGGTAGGTCGCGGCGGTCGTGACGTCGGCGACGCCGTACTCGGCAGCGACCGAATATGCCTTCAGCGCCTCCTCCATCTTCTGCTTCTTGAGCTTGAGCTTGACCTGCAGCGGCTCGACCAGCTCGATCCTGCGGAACTCGGCGGCGACCGGCTCGGCCATCCCCAGCGCCGCGGTCGCTCCGAGATAGCGGGTGCGGTCGGTGCGCGCGCCGGCTCCGGCCTGGTCGGCGGCGAAGATCTCGCGCATCAGCGCCGCTTCGCGGCTTGCGTTGCCGGTGTCCTTCGCGATCTGCGCGAGGCGCCAGCGCACCTCGACCGCCGACTCGAGCGACGGCGGATTCAGTGCCAGGAAGCGCTCGTAGGCCTTCGCCGCCTGCGGCTTGGCGTTCGCCTTCTCGTACAGCTCGGCGGCCTGCCAGAGCGTGTCGCGGGCGAGCTTCGGGTCCTTGCTGGCGATCGCCAGGCGTTCGTACTCGGCGGCCGCACTCGCCCACTGACCCGTCTCGAAATAGGCGACGGCGAGCTTCTTGCTCACCTCGGGCTGCAGCGCGTGGTTGGGGAAGCGCTGGCGGAAGTCCTCGAGCGTCTTGATCGCGCCGTCCCAATCCTTGATCGCGAGCAGCGCCGCGGCGGCGTCGTACTGCGCGTTGGCGCGCACCGCCGAGCCTGCCGGCGCGACCGTGCCGACCCGGGCAAAGCTCGCCGCGGCTTCCTTCTGCTTGCCGCTCGCACGGGCGACCTCGGCCTGCTTGTAGATTGCGGCCGCCTGGCGCTCGACGAGATCGGCACGCGCCGGGTCCTTCTCGGGCGTCAGCTTGATCGCCTCGGCGAATGCCTTCTCCGCGGCCGCGAACGCACTGCGGTCGAACGAGGAGTACGCGATCACGGTCCAGGCGACGCGCCGCTGCGCTTCGGCCGCCGGCGGCTTCAGCTCGACGACGCGTTCGGCGACCAGCGCCGCCTGCTCGGTGTCCTTCAGCGCGTAGAGCTTCTCGGCGGCGTCGGTGAGGACGAGGCCGTTGCGGCTGTCGTTCGGGAACGCCTGGGCGAACTTCAAGGCGCTCGTGACGGTCGCGCGCTTCAGCGCCGGTTGATCTGCCGGCGCCGCCTTCTTCAGCAACTGCGCGTAGCTGAGCAGGGCGCCATAGCCGGCCTCGGCTCCCTTGGCAAAGCCCGCGTGAGCGTACGCGACCTTCTCGTATTCGATCACGGCCTCGGCGAAACGGCCGTCCTCGAACAGCAGCTCGGCGAGCAGGAAGTTGCTCTCGGCCGCCTTCGGATCGTTCGGGAACGACGCCAGGTATTCGCGGTACCAGCGAACCGCCTCCTGCGAGTCGGCGCTCGACTTCGTGCGCTGCGCCATCGCGTGGTAGTGGCGCGCGAGCTCGGCGAGGCGCGTCTTGACGAGCGGCTGCGCCTTGTCCCAGCCGTCGGGGTTGACGCGGCGGAACTCGCTCGTGCGGCCGTAGTGGGCGACGTATTCCTTGCGCGCCTCGATCGCCTGATTGACGAAGCCGCTTTTCTCGTAGATCTCGATCACGCGCGCCTGCATCACTGGCGCCTGCGCATGCAGCGGATTCTTGCGTGCGAACGCGTTGAACGTGTCAGCCGCGTCCTTGCTCCGCTCCTGCTTGATGTAGAGCTCGGCGAGCTGCTCGTAGATGCGGAACTCGTAGGTCTTCCTCGCCGGCGTCGTCACGTATTCCGGAATCGACTCGGCGCCCTTCAGGTTCGCCAGGCTGATGCTGACGACGCGGAAGGTGTCCTCGACCAGCTCGCGGTCGGCGCGCGTCAGATCGGCGATCGTGTCGAGGCCGAACTCGCCCTCGCGGCCGGCGATCTTGAGATCGAGAACGCTGAAAAACGACTTCAGGCCGTCGTCGAGGCGGCCCTGCTTGTACTGCGACCAGCCGAGCATGTAGTGCGAGCGGTCCTGGTACGGGGTCGCATCGGGCGAAGCGAGGACGGTCGCGAACGCCTTCTCGGCGCCGGCGTAGTTCTTCGCCGTGAAGAGCAGCTCGCCGCGACGGAACTGCGCCTCGCTCGCGTAGCGCGTCCCGGGATACTCCTTGACCATGCGGTCGAGCGTCTTCTGCGCCGACTCGAGGTCGCCGCTCTGCTCGTACGCGCGCGCCATCTGGTAGAGGACGCGGTCGTTGTTGGGATCCTTGGGGAAGTTCTTGAGGTAGTCCTGGTAGCGCGCAACCGCTGCCTTGTAGTCCGGCGCCGCCACCTTGCCGGAATTGCTGTCGCTGTCGGCACTGTCCATCTCGAGGTCGCCGAGGCGTCGCATCACTTCCGAGCGCTGCGGCGCCGCCGGCGCGATGTCGAGGAACTTGCGGTACGCCTCGATCGCCTTCTTCTCGTCGACGGCAGCGACGTCTTCCTTGTCGACCGTGACCTTGCGATTGGCGAGCGTCTTCAGCGTCGGTTCGTTGTCGGGCGTGCCGCCGCCGCGGAACATCGAGCACGCCGAGAGCGCGCATGCCGCAGCCACCGCGATCGCGGTCGGCCGGCCGAGCACCGGCCTACGGCTTGGCGGAGGCGGCCTTGTCTGCATCCTGTTTGCCATAGGCACGGTCGTAGAGCTGGGCGAGCGCAAAGCGCGCCTGCGTCGTGTAGCCGGCGATCCGCTGCTGCTGGCCGGTCAGCTCGGTGATCGCGATCTCCTGTGCTTCCTCGCGTTGCTCGCGGCTGAGGCTGGCGACGCGCGGGATCATCACCTGCAGCATCGGGCTGATCGCCGCGATCCGGTGCGCAAAGCGATCGAAGCGGAGCGGCTCCTCGCGCTGCGCTGTCGAGAGCGCTTCGGCGTGCTTCTTGGCGTCGTCGAGCCAGCCGCTCATGCGCTCGAGCTCGACCTTGGCGTCCCAGAGGCGGCCGACCGAATCCTGCGACAGCTGCCAGGCCAGCACGCCGCCGACCAGGCGCACGCGATCGCGCTGCTTGAACGCCTCCTCGTCGGCGGTCGGCGCTTCGACGATGCGGTGGATTTCCTTCAGCTTCTCGAGCAGCTCCTGCTGCTTGGCGTCGGCGAACGCGACGCCGTCGCCCGCCGCCTCGCCGGCAGCGACTTCGGCGGCGATGGTGTCGCGCCGCTTGACGAGCGCCTCGATGTCGATCTGCTGCTGCCGCTCGCGCACGACCGGCAGCCGGTCGGCGAAGGCCTTGCGGCGGGTCGCGAGCATGTCGTCGAAGATGACGAGCTTGTCGCGCCAATCCTCGAGGTTCTTGGCGAGGAAGCGCAGGTCGCGGTAGTTCTTGAGCGCTTCCTGGAACTCGTGCTGCGCGAGCACCTGCGCGAGATGGCGCGCGCGCGGCATTTCGGCGAGGTCGCGGATCTTCCAGAACCAGCCCATCTCCTCGCCGGGGTTCTGCTCGACCAGGGTGTCGATCATCTTGCCGTTGCGGATCGCCTTGATCGACTCCTCGAGCGCTGCGCTCTCGCGCTCGAACGCCGCGATCGCGCCCTCGTAGCGCTGCAGCGCCTGGCCGTGAGCGCCGAGCTCGGCGTAGGCGTAGGGGACGGCGATCTGCGCCTCGAGGACCGCGGTCTCGCCGAAGTCGCGCTTGGCGAGCTCCTGCCACGGCACGAGAGCGAGCTCGGGGTCCTTCAGCGCGTCGGCGGCCCAGCCGAAGCCGAGCAGCGCCTTGCTCGACTGCAGGCTCTCGAGGCGAACGCGCTCGAGATAGACCCGTGCATCCTTGGCCCGGCCCTCCGACAGCGCGGAGAAGCCGAGCGCGACGTTGGCGCGATCGCGAAGGTTGCGGTACTCCTCGCTCGGCGCCGACTCCTTGCCGAGCTCGTCGAGCAGCTCGGTGCCGCGCTTCGGATTGCCCGACTTCAGAAAGGCGATGCCGAGGTTGTAGCGAACGTAGCGCGCGCCGTTGCCCTTCAACGGCAGCCCGCTCAGCGCGCCGGCAGCGCCGGCATAGTCCGAGCGCAGCATCAGCAGCTGCGCGAGCAGCAGGCCCTTGTCCTCCTCGAGATCGCGCGGCAGCTTGTGCTCGACCTTGGCGAGCGCCTCCTCGGCCTCGGGCAGGTAGCCGCGCTGGTAGCGGATCTTGGCGAGATAGAACCAGGCGCGGTCACGCACCGAGGGCGCTGCGCCGCGGGCGACCATGGTCGCGAAGATGTCGCCCGCTTCCCTGGTCATGCCGTACGAGGCGAGCATGCCGCCGCGCAGGATCTCGGCTTCGTCGTCGTGATGGACGAGGCGGTCGAACTGCTGCGACGCCATCATCGTCGTGATCGACGTGAAGTAGCGGTCCTGGAAGAAGTAGAACAGCGCGTCGCCGTAGTACGGCGCCTTGATCTCGTGCGTTGGCTCGGCCGGCGCGCTGGCGCCGAACCACGCTGCCTCAGCCGGCGCGAGCGGCCACGCCGCGAGCACGAGCGCCGCTGCGGCAGCGGCGGCGCGGCCGATGCCGGGGGCGAGGCGGGCGGGAGAACCTGGAGCCATCGGAAATCACTGCCAGAGCTTGATGTCGAACTCGGGCTGGAGCTTGCCGGTCGAGTCCTGGATGCGAAGCTCGATGTACTTCGCTTCGGTCGTCTTCTCGAACTTGACGTTGGCGCCGCGCCGGTAGTTGCGCTCGTGCGGGCCCTTGCCGGTGAAGAACGCGACGAGCTCGTGCTTGCCCGTCTTCAGGTTGCCGAGATAGACGCGCTGCACACCGCCACGATGCAGAGCGTCGACCTCGAGCGCGGTGTAGAGGTAGTTCGCGACGACCTTGTCGTCGAGCTTCACCTGCACCGAGTCGAGCTGGAACATCGTGCCGACGTCCATCGAGACGAAGAGCGCCACCTGCGTATTCGCCGGGAAGAGCAATTCCTCCTCGAGGACGAGCAGGTCGCGGTTGAGCTTGATGACATCGGCCTTGGCGTCCTGGATGCGCCCGTCGAGCGTTCCCGCCACCGGTGCGCTCGAAGGCGCGCCGGGCGTGAGCGCCGCGCTCACCATCGCCGGCATGCTCGCGGACCCGGCAGGACCCTCCGCCGCCGAAGCTGCGCCGGCGACCACGGGTGCGGCCGCTGCAGCGCCGCTGGCGGAAGCGGCAGCAGCCGAGGGCAACGCGACCGACGGCACCGACAGCAACGGCAATCCAGCCGACGTCTTCGCCGCGGCCGGTGCCGGAGCGCTTGCCGATGCTCGCGCAGGTGCAGGTGCAGGATCGGCAGCGCGCGCGATCGGCAACGATGCGGCGAGCGCGAGAACGGCGATCAGTGTGCAGCTTCGTTTCATGGCTGTCTCAATAGGTGGCCGACAGGTACATCTGGATGACGCTGGCGCTGTAGCCATAGAGGCTTCCGGTGCGGATGTCCGTGAAGTCCTTGAACTTGTAGCGCGTGTACTCGTAGGTACCGTTCAGCTTCAGGTCGTAGCGCCCCGGCACCTTGCGCAGGTTGTAGGCGAGCTTGAAGCCGAGGCCCATGTCGTTGAACGTGCTCAGCTGCCGGTTGCGCGAGATGTAGACCGTCTCGCTTTGCGCGTTGTCGCTGTAGAAGATCGCATGCGTCTGCGTGTAGTAGCGCAGGAACGCGTCGGCGAGCCAGGACTCGCCGATGTAGCGGCTGTAGCCGATCTCGGCGGTGTGCGCCTTGATGTCCCAGGTGTCGCTGAAGTAGCGGTACTCGGCGTGCATCGCGTCGCGGTTGCCGAGGTCGCCGACCAGCCTGAGCTTGACGGCGCGGCCGGTCCGGGTCCGCGGATTGCGCTCCGGCACCGTGGCGCCGAAGACGCGCGCGAAGCGGTATGGGCTGCCGAGATAGCCGTCGTCCGACAACGCCTCGAAGTTCAGGCTCGCGAGCCAGCGTGAGGTCAGGATCTGGGTCAGCCCGAGCCGGTACTGCCAGTGGCGCGCGGTATCGGAGAACTCCGGCGAGTTCTTCTTGCCGACCTTGTCGCTGCCGTGCGTGTAGCCGAAGGCGACGGTCGTCATGCCGCCGAACACCTCCTGCGTCACGTCGATGTTGCCGGTATTGGCGACGTAGTCGGGCTCGTGGCTGGTCATCGCGCCGATCGTGATCTGCGCGTCGCGGTAGACGTAGTCGGCGCTGAGGCCGAACTCGTTGCGGACTTCGTGGTACGGGCTGGCCGTCGTGACGACGTCGATCGACGCGTTGCTCACCGCGTCCATGTAGTACGTTCCGGTGAGCGAGACCTTGTCGTAGATGCTCTTCCTCACCAGCACTGCCGGACCGTAGGCGTTGACGCCGCCGCCCGTGTAGGCGTGGAACAGCGCCTCGGCCTTGTCCTCTGGCAAGTCGACGGCGCGCGCGCCGCCGGCCGCGAACAGGCCGAGCACCCCGCCGAGCAGCGCCAGCAGCCGCCGCCAGAGGCCGATCGCGGCTCTAGTTGCAGCCACATCCACCTCCCTGGAAGCCGGTCGCCCCGCGCGCGCCCTCGCGGACGTCGCGCACGTGCTCGAAGTGCTTGTCGGGCAATGCGTCGCGCGACAGCTTCATGATCGGATCGGCGAGGCGCTCGCGCTCGTAGGGCTTGACCCACGGCTCGAACTTCGGAACCGCGCAGCCGGCGAGCAGCACCGAGCCGAGCAGGACGGTGCCCGCGAGCGCGCGCAACATCGTCATTTCAGGAGCTCCCGGATCTGCTTCTCGTAGTTGTCCTCGTAGCCGGCGAGATAGCCACGATGAACGTAGCGGACCTTGCCGTCCCGGTCGATGATCACGGTCGAGGGCATCGTGCTGAGGTCGTACAGCTTGCTCACCGTCTTGTCGGCGTCGAGCAGGACGGGGAAGGTGACGCCGAGCTTGGCCGCGACCTCGGCCGCTTTGCTCGGGTCGTCGTCGACGTTGACGCCGAGCAGCATGAAGCCCGAGGTGCGGTACTTCTCGTAGAGGCGATTGAGCTGCGGCATCTCCTGCCGGCACGGCGCGCACCAGGTCGCCCAGAAGTTGACCATCACGACGCGGCCGCGCTGCTCCTTGAGGCGCAGGTTCTGACCGCTCATCGCGTGCAGGGTGAAGTCGGGAGCCGGAGTCGCCGGCGCGATCGCCGACGAGGCCGTGCCGGCGACGACGACGATCGCGGCGCAGGCGATGGTCCGTAACGACGAAGAGAGTCGAGCGGGCGATCGGGTGTTCATGGCAGCAGGAGGTCAGAAGTAGACGGTGAGACCGCCGGTGAGCTCGACGTTCTGCGTGCTCTGGCGCTTGCCGAGCAGGTCGAGCGAGAAGATGTGGTCGCGCAGGTCGAGCTGGAGCGCGATCCAGTCGGCGAGATAGACGCGATAGCCGAAGCCGAAGTTGAAGGTGGGCTTTCTCTGGTCGGCGAACTTGGTGCTGCCGACGCCGCCGACGATGTAGAACTGCGACGGCCGCGCCCGGCGCCCACCGATGAAGATCTCGCCCGGGAACAGGTTGTAGCCGGCCGAGAAGTTGTAGTAGCTCAGCTTCTCGCTGCTGGTCCCGAAGATGCCGCCCGGCAGGATCTGGCGGAACAGCTCGTCGCTGACCTTGGTCTGGCCGTAGACGCCCTCGACGAAGAAGTCCTCGGTGATGTGGTAGCCGATGCGGCCGCCGTAGACCCAGCTCGAGCCGAAGTTCTGCGTCGCGTAGGTGCCGGTGAAGAGGCCGACCTCGAAGTCGTTCGACGGGAACTTGGGCTTTTCGATGTCGCGCCGGTCGACCTGGGGAATGACGACCTGGTCGTTGTTGGCCGGCGGCGTGCTCTGCGCGAGCGCGGCGCAGCCCGCGCTTGCCAGCGCGGTTGCCAGGAGCGCCTTGCACAAGGTCTTGTTGTTCATTTGTTGGGTCCGGTGGCCCGCGGTCTTGGCCGAGGGCTTCAGAAGAAGAAGGAGAGTCCTGCGGTCCAGGCGCGGTACTCTGTCGATTTCAGGTCACTCAGAAGTGCGGTGTAGAGGGCGTAATCGGCACTCATCACGAAGCGCTCGGTGAGGTAGTAGCGAACGCCGATCCGAGCCACGCCCATCTTGGCGTCGGTCGTCGTGGCGCCGATCAGGCTCTGGTTCGGGAAGTTCTTGAACTTGCCGAGGCCGAGGGCGAAGAACGGCGAGATGCGCTTGTCCGACCACGGCTCGATCATCAGATCGACGTGCCAGAGATCGGTGCCCGAGAACACGCCCTGCACCTGGCCGATGGTGCCTTCGATGCTCAACGTGTCGGAGAGGCGATAGCTGGTCCATAGCTTCAGGAACGGCTCAGCCTGGAAGTGTCCCCAAGCTGCGCCGAGTTGAACCTTCCGCGTCAGGTAGTCGTCGAGAAGAACATCACGGAAGGTCTTTGTGCCTCCTGCTGCAGTCAGCGTCGACTCGAGTTGCTGCCTGCTGACCCAGCCGACCTTGTCGCCCTCGGTGCGGACCCGGAACCAGTCGGTATGCCGCAGTTCGATCTCGATCCAGTCGTTGCGCGGTGCGACGAAGAAGATCGCATAGCCGCGGCCCGGCCCGGTGCGCAGCTCGATGTAGGGATCGCTGATCTGCACCTGCTCCGACTTGCGCGAGTGCGGCTTCGGCGGCGGTCGCTGCTCCGGCGTCGGAGCGGCGGCGCTTGCAGCGGCCGCGGTAGCCGCTGCCGCGCCGCTCGCCGCAGGCGCTGCAATCTGGGCCGCGGATGCAGCGGCCGCCGCGGCATCAACAGCCGTCGGTGCCGACGCAACGGCGGCAGGCGCGACCGCATCGGCGGCGGCCGCGGGATTCGTGAACAGCGCCACACCGGTGCACAAAAGGGCGGCGAAACGGCGGAGCAGCCAAGCCCTCCCCTTGCCGCGCCTGCTCCGCGGCCCCGCGCAGATGGCGGCGTTCACTGGGTGTTGCACGTGCCGGTCTTCGGATCGGCCGGCGTGAACATGTTGTCCGATGCGGAGCTGAATTCGTCCTGCCCTAAGGGGGCGGGATGGGTGATCCAGTACTTGATCAGGATGACGTTGGGGTCGCTCTGGTCCGGGAAGACCTGGCCGCCGCCGTGGAAGACGCCGAGCAGCAAGGGCTTGAAGAGCAGTCGGCTTTCCTGCGTGTTGCCGATCACGACCATGCCCTGCGCCGAATAGAAATTCTTGTACATGTCGCTGGCGCGGATCACGTCCGGCGTGTTGGCCGGATCGGAGACGTCAAGCGGCGTGGCTGCAGGCACCACCCGAAAAGCACCGCCGGTGCCCGTCACCGTATCGTGACAGCCGGCACCGGCGCATGTGTTGGTGGCTGAACTTCCCTGGATCTGCAGCTTAGCGAGAAAGATCGGGTCGATGCACTTCTCGAAGTACGCGAAGGACAGGTGCTGGTTTCCCTGGTCGTTCAGCGGGTTGCTCACCACAGGCGGATTGCCGAGTGGGTTCGATGAGCCTCCGCATGCCGCCAGGGTTCCCAGCAACGCGATCGAAAGTGTCGTCCTTCGCAGTACGGTCATCAGCGTCAACAGCCTGTAGCGATCCAGCTGGCAATGGTGTTGTAGTCGGCACTGCCGATCGGCAGGATGGCGGTGGTCTGCGGCGTTGCCCGCAATGCCGGGTGCGGCACCGTCGACGGCTTGCTCAGCAAGTAGTTCGACGCCGGATTGCACGCATTCGAGATCATCGACAACGTCACTCCGTAGTCGCCCTCTGCATCGCCCATCAGCACGAAGCGGTTGTTGGTGAAAGACGTGCCGATTGCAGGAGCGCCGGCCATGCTACTGCTGACGCCTTGGTGGCAGGTGGCGGCGCACGTCGTAGTGAGGATCGGCAGGACTTTCTGCGCGAAAACGTCCATGTCCAGGCCCGTGATGGTGGCGACGTTGGCACCCGGATCGAACGGATCGTTGTAGTACTTGCCGCCGAGGTCCATCCACTCGGAGATCAGACGAATCTCCGCTCTGTTGAGCATCTTCGAGTGATCCGGCGCAGTCGCCGGCGGATTCGGATGCGCCGTTTTGTCTTCTGCACTCGACATCAGGCTCTGGCCGGTCATGATCTCCAGCAGGCGGCTCTTGCGTGCGAGGCCGAGCGCTTCGCCTTCGCTCGCCATCGTGTTGACGAGCGCGGGGCCGCGGACGATCACGATCTCGCCTTCCTCGATGCGCGTCACCGGCAGGCCCGTCGTCGGGTCGATCTGCGGGTCGCCGAGCATCAGGTCCTGGTAAGACTCGGTCCGCCCGGTCCCCGAGATCGACGCAGTCAGGTCGAGCTTGTCCGGGTCGTTGTGGCATCCGGTGCAGGTGTTGGCGCCACGGTTCATCGTCCACAGCGGCGCGATGTGCGTCGGGTAGTTGATGATCCCGTTCGCCGGCACCGCGGTCTTGAGGTCATCGGCCGGAAGGGCATTGCCGACGTACATGAGCGCGACCGATTTGCGCGCAGTGACGCCGGCCTGGGTGGTGTCGGCCCAGTAGTCCGTCGACACGAGGTCGGGGATCATCTTGAGCGCGTTGGCGTCGAGTCGCGTGTGCGTGCCGGCCATCGTCTCGCCCGACTGGTGCGCTACGGAGAGCGCCGTCTTGATCCCTGCCGGCACGGCGTTGGCCACCGCACCGGAGTTGATCGCGCCGCCGCGACGCGGGCTGTGGCAGCCGTCGCAGGTGCGACGCTCGCCGGGCCGGACCTGGATCCAGTTGGTGTGCGTCTGGAACGCCTGGCCCTGCTCGTTGACGACCGCGAGTCCGATCGGCGTGTCGGCCGGGACGGTCAGCTTGAACGAGCCGTCCGGCTCGATCGGCGCATAGCCGACGATCTGCTGCATCTCGAACTCGGTCTCGCCGATCGCCTCGCGCATGCCGCTCATGCCGGCACCCGGGGCGATCGCGCGGACGGCGCGGATGAAGCGCGCCGGCGAGCAGTTGTAGGCCGCATTGGCGGGATCCTTCATCTTCACCAGGTCGGCAACCTGCGAGCGCGTGTCGAGCGGATCGCTCGGCGCGGTCATCGCGATCTGCGTCGCGCAGCCGGCCGGCATGTCGGCGGCGGTCAGGACGCCGTTGCCCATGCGGCCGAGGCCGTCGGTATCGTAGACGCTACGCACTTCGAGCAGACCGAGGTTCTGCGCCGCGAGCGTCGCGTCGACGTTGGTCGGCAGCGTCGCGTTCGGCTCGGTGCGCGCCTGGATCGCGACCGGGTGCGTGTTCATCATTCCCGGCGGCGCCGCGGCGACGATCAGGAACGTCTGCGCCTTCGGGTCGAACATGTAGATCGCGTAGGACGGGTTGACGTTGTCCTTCAGGTCGTCCGCGGCGACGTCCTCGTTCGTACGCTCCATGCCGAGACGCGACATCTCGGCCGCCGTCAGCGTCGCGCACGAGACGATGACGCCACTGCGGCTCGCCTCGCACGGCGTGTACGACACGAGCACGCGGTCGGTGCCGTCCCAGAGCGGATACGGGGTGCTGATCCGGCCGTATTGCGACAGCCCGGTGCCGATGTTCAGCGACTGCGCCGTCGCCTGGTGCTGGCCGATGCCGGTGACGCCCGGCTGTGACGGCGTGTTCTCCTCGGAGAAGTTCGCCGCATCGATGAAGACCAGCCCGCCGCCTTCGTGGGTGCGCGAAAGCGGCATCAGGTCGGAGGCCAGGAAGCCCGCGTACTTGCCCTTCGGATCCATGTCGCGCGGGTGCAGGAAGCTGTTGCCCGAGCTGTGGGCACCGTAGAGGACGAACAGGTCGGTGCCGTCCGGCTTGGCGCGGAAGATCTTGAAGTGGTTGCGGCCACCGACGTGGTCCCAGCGCGAGAACATGATGTCGCCGTTCTGGCGCACCGTCGGGCTGCGGTCGTGGCTCTGGTTGAACGAGATCTGCGTCACGTTGCCGCCGTCGGCGTCCATCGTGTGCAGGTTGAAGACAGTCTCGCGCTCGTATTCGTCGCGGGCCTTGTAGCTGTGACCGAGGGCCTGGTTGACGCTCGACTTGGTCTGGCGATTGGAAGTGAAGACGTAGCCGCGGCCCGCCGGGAGATAGGTCGGCTCGACGTCGTCGTTGCCGGTTGCGGTGAGGCGACGGAAGGTACCGCCCGTGAGGCCGCCCACCGTCATGTCGTATTCCCAGATGTTCCAGGCGCCGGTGCAGGCCGCCGCGGCACCGATCTTCGACGTGTTGCTGGCCGGGCAGCGCATCGCGAACACGATCTTCTTGCCGTCGTACGAGACGTCGGGGCTCTGGACATCGCCGAGGCCTTGCGTGAACTGCGCCGTGACGTTGTGCTCGAGCGCGCTCGCCGAGGACTTCTCGCGGATCATCAAGTCGCCACCAGGCGCGCTCGGTCCGCCGTTGGTCGGGTTCTGGCTGATCGTGTTGGCACGCTGTGCGTAGGCGATCGGCACGTCCCCCGCCACCGTGACGGTGGCCGAGTCGCCGCTGCTACTGCCGCTTCCGCAGCCTGCCAGCGCGCCCAACAGTAAGGTGCTGGCCCATAAGGATCCGGTCACGACCTTGTTCATGGAAGTCTCCTGGTGGTCTCGGGTGCGAAAGTCATTGCGTCGTCGACGCGCTGGTTGGAGGTGGAGCTGAAAGCAATCCTGACGAGAAACGAAGCGCGCCGTCGGCATCAACGACGATCGCGTCGACACCCGACTGAGATTCGACGAGAGCCATTCCGCGCTCGACGCCGAGCACGAACACGATCTTGGAAAGGGCCTCGCTGGTCAAGCCATCGGCGGCAAGAATCGTCACGCTTTGTATGCCGCGTGGAGATTTACCGGTTGCCGGGTCGATCAGATGGTGAAACCGCGTGCCGTCGGCGTCGAAATAGCGCTCGTAGTCGCCCGAGGTCGAGATCGAGACGTCTTCCAGGGGCAGCATCGCCACGACCTGGCCGGGCCGGCGCGGGTCGCGGACGCCGATCGTCCAGGGTCGGCCGCGGCGGTCACCGATGACACGGCTGTCGCCACCGGCGCTCACCATCGCGTGGGCGATGCCGCGCCGACGCAGGATCGCGGTCGCGTTGTCGACGGCGTGACCCTTGGCGAAGCCGCCGAGATCGATCCGCATGCCGGGCTTGGCGAAACGGACCGTCCTCTGCTGGCTGTCGAGGACCAGCCCGCGCCAGCCGACGGCGGCGTGGGCGCTGGCGAGCTCCGCGTCGCTCGGGCGGACACGATTGCGGTAGTCGTAGAGCTGGCCGACCGCGGCGTAGGTGATGTCGAACGCACCGACGGAGAGCTCGGAGAACTCGGCCGCGCGGACGATCAGGCGCGCCATCTCGACGCTGACCGGCACCGGCGCCGCGAAGGCCTCCCGGTTGATCCGCGAGAGCTCGGAATCTTCCTTGTGGGGGCTCATCGTGCGGTCGATGCGGCGCATCTCGTCCATCACCGCGGTGACCGCGGCCTCGCCGCCGGCCTGCTCGTCGGCCCACAGCTCGACGACGATGCTGGTGCCCATGATCGACTCTTCGCGCTTCAGCCACGCGCTGCGCTTGCCGGACAGGAAGCTGCCTAGCACGGGTGCCTCACGACGGCTTGCCTTCAGGGTGGCGTACACGGGTGGCGCTCTTGCGGAGTGGGCGGCAGCGACAGATGGATACGAATGCCGGTCCCGCCTCCTCACGCAGATGACGTGCCCGTGCGCGCAAATGCCGAACTGGGTCGAGAAACGCCACTATTTGCCCGCTGCGCCGAGGCTCCCGAACGGCCGCAACGCGGGAAGCGACGAATTTTTCACGGTGTGCGTGCAGATGCTTCACATGTGTCCGGACGCAACCGGCACGCCCGGCCGCGTGTCCTGCGATCAAGTGGTGTAGAGGGTCACGAGCAGCATCGCGAAGCGGTAGGCGACGACGATGACAACGACCCAGATCGCGAGAACGATCGCCTTGACGGCGCCGGCGAGACCTCGGGCGCCGTACACGGTCGCTGCCGCCGCATACAAGTAGAGCGCCGACGCGACCACGATCAACCCCGTCAGCGCGTTGTCGACCGGCGCCGACTCGAGACCGCGGCTGCCGAACAGCACCGCTACCGCAGCAGCGGCCAGGCAGAGACAGAACAGCAGCAGGACGAAGGCATAGAAGTGGAGCGCGAAGGCGAGGTGGACCGAAAACGGCTGCCGGCTGCGCAAGAAGAGCAAGGGCAGCGCGATCGCGAACGGCGGCACCATCGCAATCACGAGCGACTTGGCATGAAGCACGACGGCACGGTCGAACAGTGGCGCGTAGGCTTCCAGCGTTGTCCTCGTCGCCGCCAGTCGATCGGCGACGAGATCCTGCGCGAGCGCGCTCCAGTCCTGCTGGTGCAGATGCGATGCGAGCGACGACGAGAACACCCGCATGTGCGTCAGTGACTGGGCGGCGAAGAAGGCGACGTTCGCGAGCAGGAAGAGCTGAAGGGGGCCGACCAGGGGCTTGCGCCGCCCTTCGGCGTAGGCGAGGGTCAGGCTGCCCGGATGTCGCAACAGGCCGCGCAGAGTTCGCAGGAGGCGCCCGTCGACGCCGCCGACCGCCTTCGCCAGCTGCGCCACGATCCCCTTCAGGGAGAGATCCGCGGCAACGATCGGCCGCTCGCCGCAGCCGGGGCAGAACGGCGTCGTCACCGCCGCCCTGCAGCTCGGACAGGTCCACGCTGCGACGCGCTGTTCGTTCGCCAAGCGGTCGTGCGTCACGAGGCGCCCTCGCTAGCGTCGCGGTGCGAACCACATGCGCCAGAACGTACCGTCCTTGTCGATCAGCAGGTGCTTGAGCGCGCCCGCGACGTGGAGGGCGACGAGCGGAACCAGCGTCCACAGGAGCACGCCATGGGCGGTGAAGAACAGCTCGGACGTGTCGTGGTCGGGAGCCGTCCACCGCGGCGTCGCAATGCCGAACCACTGCACGCCCGCTTTGCTGTACGAGGCGCCGAGATAGCCGGTGATCGGCAGCGCGACGATGAGGACGTAGAGCAAGGCGTGGCTGGCCGACGCCAGCCTCGACTCCCACGCGGCTCCCTCGGGGCGAGGCTCGGGCCGGTGCGTCAGCCGCCAGAGCACGCGCGCGGCGACGAGCGCGGCGATCACCAGGCCGATCGATTTGTGCAGCTCGAAGAACTGCTCGCTTCCGGGCTCATGCTCGATCCACATCATCCGCCAGCCGATTGCGGTCGTCAGCGTGATCAGGATCGCGAGCAGCCAATGGAGGGCGATGGCCGTGCCGCTGTAGCGCCACGGCATGGCGGCCGAGGAGCCGACCGGTGGCACGTTGTCCATGACCGGACTCTACAAGCCGTCGACGTGCTCGACGATCTTGCGCAGGAACTCGAGCTCCTTCATTCGTTCCTGCGCGACCGTCTGCAGCTCGCCGAGCTCGGCGTTCTGCGCGCGCAGCCGTTCCTCGGTCTTGCCCCGGATCGCGTCGGCGCGCCGCACTTCGGCCTTCAGCTCCTCGACGCCCTCTTCCATCTCGACGTACTCGGCGATGCGGGCCTCGAGACGGTTGATCTCCTCCGACTTGGCGGCGACATTGCGGGCGAGCTGCGCCTCGCGGCGCCGGCTCGAGCGGCTCTGCAGACGGAGCAGCACGTACATGATGGAGACCGCGACCAGCGTGATCGACATGATCAGCAGCAGTCCCCACAGGATCTGGATGATGGCCTTGGTCTCGACGGCGTAGATCGCGATCTCGTTCGGACTCAAGGTCGTTCTTTCCCGTTCGCTCAAGGATGCGAAGCGACGCCCTCCCTTCGGGCGCCGTTGCGCAACGCGTGCCCTCTGCCGCGTGCGGCCGGCGGGTCGCGCGCGGCTGGGAGCGGATGCTAGTCGGCGCCGCAGCCGCCCGATAGGGCGCGAACCACTATGCGGTCGGCATGACTGCGGAGGTAGCGCCGATCCGCGCGGCGACGGCGAGCGCCTGTGCGGCGATCGTGCGCAGCAGGCCGCCGGGCTGGCGGGTGTCGAAGCCGACGAAGTAGATCCCCGCGAGCGGCCCATCGCCGGCCATCGCCGGCGGCAGCCCACTTGCGTCGATCGGCACCACGATGCCCGGAAAGAGCGCGTCGATGCCGGCGCGATAACCGGTCGCGAGCACGATCGCATCGAACGACGCCTTGCTGCCGTCGACGAACTCGGCACCGTCACCGCCCAGGCGGCGGATCCCCGGCCGGACCCCGATCTCGCCGGCGCGAATTCGCGCCAACGTGCCGACGTCGATCACCGGCGTGCGGCCGAGCTCGCGCAGCTCGCGCAGCGGCGAGATCGGCGAACGACGCAAGCCGAGCTGTCGGATGTCGCCGACACTGATTCCGGCGAGGAAGCGCGCCAGCGCATCGCCGAGCCTGGTCGGCAGACGGGCGAGCAGGATCGACGTTTCCTGCGTCGGCCGGCCGAGGACATCGCGCAGGACGATATTGACCGGCGAGCGTACCGAGAGTGTCGCGGCGACGCCGTGCTCGGCGAGGTCGAGCGCGATCTCGGCGCCGGTGTTGCCCATGCCGACGACGAGAACGCGCTGCCCTGCGAAAGGTGTCGCGTTGCGGTAGTCGCGGCTGTGCAGGATCTTGCCGGCGAACGCATCCTCGCCGTCGATCCGCGGCACGTTGGGCTGATTGTTCGCGCCGGTCGCGATCACGACGACGTTCGATCGGTATGCCTGCCCCGATCGCGTCGCAGTGCGCCAGCCTTCGCCGTCGCGGGCGATCGTTGTCGCTTCCTCGCCGAAGCGCGGCTCGACCCCGGAACGTTCCGCGTACGCGTCGAGATAGTCGACGACTCCCTGGCGCGGCACGTAGCGAGGCTGCTCACCCGCAAACGCCAGCCCCGGCAGCGCCGACAGCGACTTCACGGTGTGGAGATGGAGCCGCTCGTAGTGCGTGCGCCAGGCAGCGCCCACCGCCTGCGCCTTCTCGATCACGAGGGGCCTTCTGCCCTTGTCGATCAGCGCTGCCGCGACCGCGAGCCCTGCGGGCCCGGCGCCGATCACCAGAATGTCGTTCTCCATGCGCACGTGCTCCGCGCGCAAGGATAGTCGCCACGCCGCGCGCGGCACATCGCTCGACGGCCAACCCGGTCGGGCCGGCGTGGAGTTCATTTCTATAATCTGCCCGCCGATGCGGTCCGCACCGGCGTCCGAACGCCGACCAGGGGGAGATTTCATGACACTGTCTCGTGGGGCCGCGCTCGGCTCTCGCATCGCGGCGTGTTCGCTGCTCGCCTTCGCCGCTGGTGCAAGCCTCGCCCAGGGACGCTTCGCGATCTCTGCCGACGGCCAGGAAGTCACCGACTCGACCACGCGCCTGATCTGGCGCCGCTGTGCCGAGGGGATGCACTGGGACGGCAAGACCTGCAGCGGCAAGCCGGCCGCCTTCACCTACAAGGAAGCCAAGCAGGCCGCCGACGCCGCCCACGACCATGTCAAGTTCTGGCGCATCCCGGACCGCGACGAGCTGGTCGCCATCGTCGACAAGACCGCGAAGAAGAAGCCCCTGATCGACGCCAAGGCGTTTCCGGCAACGCCGAAGAACCTGTTCTGGGCCATCCGCGAAGGCCACGACGACGACCTCAATGCCTGGCTCGTCAACTTCAGCAATGGCAAGGTGCGCGCGAATCTCGGCCAGAAGAAGTTCCCGCTGCGTCTCGTGCGCGCGACCCCGTAGCCGAAGCGCACGCAGGGCGCCCGTCGCTACCGTCCGGGCGGCACGAGCGGCACGGTCTCCAAGGCGAAGATCTCCACCGGCGCCGACTTGCCGCGCACGGCGACCGGCCCGAGCGCCTCGACCGCGATCTCGCTGCCGAGCCCGGCCCGCGTCGCCGCATCGATGAGGATCGCGCGCTGCGCGACCTTGGTGTGCGTCTCCAGCCGCGCCGCGAGGTTGACGGTGTCGCCGATGCAGGTATAGGTGGCACGCTTCTGGGTGCCGGTGTAGCCGGCGATCAGCTCGCCGGTCGCGATGCCGACGCCGATCCGGATCGGCGCCCGGCCGGCGTCGCGCCGCTCGACACCGAACAGCTCGATCATCTCGATCATGTCGAGCGCCGCGCGCGCCGCCGCCGCGGCGTGGTCGGGCAGCGGCAGCGGTGCGCCGAAGATCGCCATCAGCCCGTCGCCGATCATCTGGTTGACGACGCCGCCCTGGCCGTTGATGGCGTCGAACATCAGCGTGTAGTAGGTGTTGAGCAGCTCGATCGTCTCTTCCGGCGGCTGCGACTCGACGAGCGCCGTGAAGTCGCGGATGTCGCAGAAGAGCACGGTCGCGTCGACCCGCTTGCCCTGCAGCGCGAAGCCGGACTGTTGCAGGTCCTGCGCCACCTCCGAGGTCGCGAAGCGACGCACGAGCTCCTTTTGCTGATCGCGCAGGCGCTTCTTCTCGAGGCTGGCACCGATCCGCGCTTTCAGCAGCACCGCGTTGACGGGCTTGGGCAGGTAGTCCTCGGCGCCGAGCTCGATGCAGCGCACGATGTGCGCGATGCCCTCGAGCGACGACGTGACGATCACCGGCAGGTCGCGCAGGGCGCGGTCGGCGGTCAGCTGCTCGAGCACCTGGAAGCCGTCCATCTCCGGCATCTCCATGTCGAGCAGCATCAGATCGAAGCTGCCCTCGCGCAGCATCTCGAGGGCGACCCGCCCGTTCGCCGCGCACTCGACGCTGTGGCCCTGCAGCTCGAGGCTGCGCGCGAGCAGAAGGCGGTTGACCTTGTTGTCGTCGGCGACGAGCAGGCGTGCCGGCCCCCGCAGCCCGTCAGCCACCGCGCAACTCCGTGAGCCGCACCGCGACCCGCCGGTACTCCGCCGCGAGGGCGTCGATCGCCGCCTCGTCGCCGCCGGCCGGCACCCCGTTCAACTCGAGCTCGCGCGCCATGATCCCGAGCGTCGAAGCGCCGAAGGTGTTCGCGTTCGATTTCAGCGAATGGGCAGCGCGGCGAAACGCGTCGGTTCGCGCCGTCGCGGCGGCCGACTGCAGCTCGGCCAGCATGCGCGGCGCTTCCTCGAGGAAGGTGTCGATCAGCTCGTGGACGAAATCGGCGCCGGCGCTCGCCTGCAGCTCGGCAAAGGCCGCGGCATCGATCGCCGGCGCGCTCATCGCACCGCTCCTTCGCGAATCGGAACGGCATTGAGCACCTCGACCAGGCGGTCGACGCGGATCGGCTTGGTCAGGTAGTCGTCCATTCCCGCCTCCAGGCACATCTCGCGATCGCCCTGCATCGCGTTGGCGGTCATCGCGACGATGCGCGGCCGCCGTGCCGCCATCAGCGCGCAGATCCGGCGGGTCGCGTCGAGGCCGTCGAGCTCGGGCATCTGGACGTCCATCAGCACGACATCGTAGGCCTGGCGCTGCACCGATTCCACCGCCTCGATGCCGTTCGACGCCAGGTCGGCGCGGTAGCCCATCTGCTGCAGCAGCCGCATCGCGAGCTTCTGGTTCACGACGTTGTCCTCGGCGAGCAGGATGCGCAGCGGGTGGCGCGCCGCCATCTCCGGGTCGAACAGCGGCCTGGCCGCCGTCGTCGCTGCCGGCGCCGCCGGCTCCTTGGCGAGCAGGCCGACGAGCGTGTCGAACAAGTGCGATTGGCGGATCGGCTTGGCGAGGTAGGCGTCGAACAGGGACTCGGCGTCGCCCGCCTCGCGCCTGCCGAGCGAGCTGAAGAGGACGAGCGGCAGGGCGCGACGCAACGCCCGGATGCGGCGTGCCAGCGCGATGCCGTCCATCTCCGGCATGTGCATGTCGAGGATCGCGAGGTCGAAGCGCTCGCCGGTGTCCTCGAGCCGGCGCAGCGCCTCGAGCGGCGACTCGGTGTCGCGCACGGCCATGCCCCACTTGGAGGCCTGCAACGACAGCACGCGCCGGTTGGTCGCGTTGTCGTCGACGACGAGAATGCGCTTGCCCTGCAGCTCGGGCTGGACGCCGGCGAACTCGCGCCTCCGGCTCGGCGGCAGCTCGGCGACCGACGCCGTGATCGTGAAGAGGAAGGTCGAGCCGTGCCCCGGGCCGCCGCTCTCGGCCCACATCCGGCCGCCCATCAGCTCGGCCAGGCGCTTGCTGATCGCCAGACCGAGCCCGGTGCCGCCGTACTTGCGCGTCGTGCTCGAGTCGGCCTGCGAGAACGACTGGAACAGCCGCCCCATGCCTTCGGCGCTGAGGCCGATCCCGGTGTCGTGCACCGCGAACGTCAGCGCGACGCGTCCGCCGTCGAGCGTGTCGCTGCGCACCGTCAGCACAACCTCGCCCGTCTCGGTGAACTTGACGGCGTTCGAGAGGAGGTTGAGCAGGATCTGGCGCAGCCGCGTCAGGTCGCCGCTGATCGCCGCCGGGACATCGCCTTCGAAGACGTACGCCGTGTCGAGCTTCTTCTCGGTCGCGCGCGTGCTGACGAGATCGAGCGCCGACTCGACGCACTCGCGCAGGTCGAACGGATGCGACTCGATGTCCATCCGGCCGGCCTCGATCTTCGAGAAGTCGAGGATATCGTTGATGATCGTCAGCAGTGCGTCGCCCGACTCGCGTACGGTCTCGACGTAGTCGCGCTGCTCGCCGTCCAGCTTGGTGTCGAGGAGCAGACCGCTCATGCCGATCACCGCGTTCATCGGCGTCCTGATCTCGTGGCTCATGGTGGCGAGGAACGCGCTCTTCGCCTCGTTCGCCGTCTCGGCGGCGCTGCGCGCTTCCTGTGCCTGCCGGAACAGGCGCGCGTTCTGGATCGCGATCACCGCCTGGTCGGCGAAGGTCCGCAGCAACCGCTGCTCCTTGTCGTCGAATCGCCTCAGCTCCGGGCGGCCGACCATGATCGAGCCGATCGAGCGGCCTTCCCACAGCAACGGTGCGATCGCGATGCCGTACGTCTCGCCGAACTCGGTTGCGATCCGGCGCAGGCCATCGGGAACGTCGGCATCGTTGAGGACGTCGCCATACGTCACCAGCCGGCGTTCGCGGATTGCCTGCTCGGTGGCCGTGCCGGCGAGCGGCACCGGGAAGAGCCTGCAGATGCGCTCGATCCGTTCTGAATCGGGCCCGCGGATGGCGCCGATCGCGAGCCGATCCTCGCCTTCGAGCAGGAAGACGACCAGATCCCTGCCGCTGAAGAGCGTCTCGCACGCGCTCAGGATCTTGTCGAACACCGGCGCGGTATCGGCGACCGAGTTGCTGATCGCCTGCAGCACGTCGGAGGTGGCGATCTGCTGCTCGAGCGCCTCCTTGGTCTCGTTGAACAGGCGCACGTTCTCGATCGCGATCACGGCCTGGTCGGCGAAGGTCTGGAGCAGCTTGAGTTGCTTGTCGGCGAGGAGGCCGGGCGCGGTGCGGACGACGGCGATGGCGCCGATCGCCACTGCGCCACGCACCATGGGCACGACGGTCATGGCGCGGTAGCCCGCCGGCGCGAGATTGCGCTTGCCGGCGCCGAATTGCCCGCCCTCCTCCAACACGTCGGCGACATCGACGACGCGGCAATCGAGAAGCGCCGCACCGTGGATGTAGTCGCGCGACAGGGGAAACGGGAAGACGTCGCGCCATCGTTCCGCGCGCTCGCGATCGTCCTCGGCGATGGCGACGCAGCGCACCTCGCCGTCGACGGGCCGGCTGACGGCGACCGCGGCGCCTGGAAAAAGGCGCAGGCCGCTGCCCACGATCGCCTCGAACACCGGCTGCACGTCTGTCGGGGATTCGCTGATGACGCGCAGGATGTCGGCGGTAGCGGTCTGGTGGGCGAGCGCCTCCTGCGTCTCGTTGAAGAGCCGCGTGTTCTCGATCGCGATCACCGACTGGTCGGCGAAGGTTCTCACCAGAGCGATCTCGGCCGCTGCGAAGGGCTGAACGCGCATTCGCAGCAGGGCGATCACGCCGATCGCCTGCCCTTCACGGATCAACGGCACGACGAGCACGGTGCGAAAGCCGCCGCGCTCTTGCAGCTCGCGCACGTCGGGATACTCGGTTTCCAGGAGCGGGACGACGTCTTCGATGTGCAACACGCGGCGCTCGAGGAACGCCCGGCCTGCGACCGAGGTCGAGCGGATCGGCAGCTCGTCGAGGTCGGAGGAGAGGCTCCCTGTGGCGTTGGCGGAAATCGCGCGCAGCGTGTCGCCGACTGCCAGCCAGACCCGACTCAACTCGGCCTTGCAGAGCAACCCCGCCCGCTCGGCGACGGTGTGCAGCACCGGCAGGACGTTGGTGGGTGAGTCGCTGATGACCTTCAGCACCTCGGACGTGGCGGTCTGGCGGTCGAGGGCGTCCTTGGTCTCGTTGTAGAGGCGGACGTTCTCGATCGCGATCACGGCCTGGTCGGCGAAGGTCTGCAGCAACTCGATGTGATACGGCGCGAAGGGTCCAGGCTCGACGCGGGTCACGCTGATCATGCCGACGGCAACGCCTTCGCGCATGAGCGGGCTCCACAGCACGCTGCGAAAGCCGCGCTTGCGCGCCATCGCGATCAAGTTGGGATGGGCTGCCCAATCGACCTCGACATCGGTCATCTGGGCGACGGCACCTTGCCGGAGCACTGCGGCGGCAGGAAACGCACCCAGCGGCAACGGGAACGCCGACTTCAACAACTCATCGGCCTCCTCGCTGATCCGGGTGAACGCCTTGAGGTGCATGGCGTCGTCGATGATCAGGAAGACGGCGGTGGAGAGGCCGGCCATCAGCCGGTTGGAGCTGCCCGCGATCGCATCGAAGACCGGCTGCACGTCGCCTGGCGAGCTGGCGATCACCTTCAGGATCTCGGCCGTCGCGGTCTGTCGCTCGAGCGCTTCCTTGGTCTCGTTGAAAAGGCGCACGTTCTCGATCGCGATCACGGCCTGGTCGGCAAAGGTTTGCGCCAGCGCGATCTCCTGGGCGTCGAACTCGCCCGTCGTCGCGCGCAGGATGGTGATCGAGCCAAGCGCCTTGCCGTCGCGCAGCAGCGGGACGAACAGGCACGAGCGATAGCCGAGTGCGATCGCCAGGTCGTGCATGCGCGGAAACTGCTTCGCGCCCTCCACAGTGTCGGCGACAGCGACGACGCGCCCTTCGAGGATGCAGGTGCCCGCGCCGCTGCCGCGGTCGAGCGGCCACGGCTTGAGGAAGCCGACGCCCTTGCGCGCCGGCGTCGTGTCGGACGCGAAGGCGACGTCTTCGATCATGTCGTCGCGCGGCATCGCCAGGTGCACCGCCTTGCCGCCGAACAGCCGCTGGCAGCTTTGCACGATCGCGTCGAACACCGGCTGGGTGTCGGTGATCGAGCCGCTGATCACGCGCAGGATCTCGGCGGTCGCGGTCTGCTGCTCGAGCGCCTCCTTGGTCTCGTGGAAGAGGCGCACGTTCTCGAGCGCGATCACCGCCTGGTCGGCGAACATGCGCAGCAGGCGCACGTGCTTTTCCGAGAAGACGCTCGGCTCCTCGCGACAGACGCCGATCGAGCCGATCACCTGGCCGTCGCGGATCAGGGGCACGCCGAGATTGCTGCGGTAGCCGATCCGCACCGTCGCGTCCTTCAGCTCGTAGTCGGGGTCGGCGAGGACATCGTAGATCTGGACCACGTCGCGCTCGAGGACCGCGCGCGCCAGGATCGAGCCCCGACCCGGCTTCATCGGAAAGCCCGCATGCATCGCCTCCAGCCCTTCCGGCGAATCGGCGTGGAACGACGCGAGGTGGACCAGCTCGCCGTCGAACCTGGCGACGCCGCCGATGTGCGCACCGCACAGCGCGAGCGCGCTCTCGACGATCGCCTCGAACACCGGCTGCACGTCGGTCGGCGATTGCGACATCACCTGCAGAACCTTCGCGGTCGCGGTCTGCTGCTCGAGCGCCTCGCGCGTCTCGTTGAACAAGCGCACGTTCTCGAGCGCGACGCCGGTGCTCGCCGCCAGCGTCTGCATCAGGCGCAGGTCGGCGTCGGTGAAGGCGTCGAAGCGATCGACGTTCTGGATGCTGAGGCAGCCAGTGACGACGTCGCCGACGATCATCGGCGCAAAGATCACCGCCTTGGGCCGCGCCGTTCCCGGCAGGGTGGTGTCGCCGCCGTGGCGGCGCATCACGGCGTCGTCGATCCGGTTCTCGAAGATCGGCTCGCGCGTTCTGATCATCGCCCGCCGCGTCTGCGGCAATGGCCGAGTCAGCGGCTCCTCGAGCACCCCCTTCTCGAAGCTGTACAGGATGTGCTCCAGCCCGCGCGCGTGGTCGAAGGTCGCGACCAGGACCGACTGGGCGTCGAAGATCGCGCCGATCTTGTCGCCGACGAGATGGACGATGGCACGGTAGTCGAGCGAGCCTGCCATGCCGCGCTGCACGCTGTTGATCACCGCCAGCTCGGCGTTCCTCTGCTCGGTCTCCTTCAACAGGCGCTGCGTCTCGTCGAACAGCCGCGCGTTCTCGAGCGCGACGCCCATGCTGGCGACGATCGTCTGCAGCAGCCTCACCTCGCCGGCACCGAAGGCGTGCTCGCGCTCGAAGCTCTCGACCACGACGACGCCGACGACGCGGTCGGCGGCGACGATCTTGACCGTCAGCGTCGACAGCGAGCATTCGGTGCCGGCCGCGATGCCCGCCGCCGCGACCTCGGCCGCCGTGTTGCGGACGATGACGCTGCGGTCGGAGGTGACCTCCCTCCAGCGCGCCTCCGACGCCGTCACCGGCGCCATCGTCACTCGCGAGCCGTGCTCGATCTCGTAGAGAAAATGCGCCGTCCGCGTTGCGTGCTCGTACCACCTGATGCCGATGGTGTCGATGTGCAGCACCTCGCGCAGCTTGTCGCCGACGAGCTCGACAATCGCCTGGAACGACAGCGAGCCGGCGATGCCCTGCTGGATGCTGTTGATGACCGCCAGCTCGGCGTTGCGCTGCGCGGTCTCCTTGAGCAGCCGCTGCGTCTCGTCGAACAGGCGGGCGTTCTCGAGTGCGACGCCCATGCTCGCGGCGATCGTCTGCAGCAAGCGGACGTCATCTTCGCCGTACGCGTACTCGCGATCGTGGTTCTGGAGCGAGATCAGGCCGAGCACTCGGTCGCTGCCGACGATCGGAACTCCGGCGATCGAGTGCGCCCAGTCGGTTCCCGGCGCCGGACCGATGCCGGCGAGGGTCTGCTCGGCGCGCGTGTTGGCGACACGCGGCTGGCGTTCGCGGATGATCTCGGCGACCGGCCCGCCGCGGTCGAGCGGCCACGGCGGCGGCAACGGCAGTGGCCGGCCGTGCTCGTAGCGGTAGACCACATGCACCACGTCGGTCTTGTCGTCCCACCAGGCGATGTTCACGTTGCCGGTGGCGAAGACGTCGCGCACCTTGTCGCCGACCAGGTCGACGATCGTCTGCAGGTCGAGGCCGGCCGAGATCCCATGCTGGATGGCATTGACCACCGCGAGCTCGGCGCCGCGCTGGCCGGCTTCCTTGCCGAGGCGATCGTGCTCGCGCGCGTTGGCGAGCGCCGACGCCGCCTGGGCGGCGACGACGCCGAGGGCTTCGCAGTCGGCGCGGCCGAGGTCGACCGGCGCGCCGGCGGCATCGGCATAGAGGATGGCGAGGAGCTCCGAGCGCGCGACGAGCGGAACGATGACGCAACGGCGGCGCGTGGCGCCGGCCTTCGCCGACGGCATCGCCCGCAGCGCAGCGGTGCGCGTCTGCCGTGCTTCCTCGAGCAGGGGGGCGACGACGCCCAGCAGCGCCCGCGCGTCCTGGCCGCGCGGCAGGTGGGCGGCGACGACGACGAGCCCTTCGGCAGCGGCGGACGCGATGATCAGCACGCGGCGCGCGCCGGTGAGCGAGCGCGCCTCGCGCACGAGCGCGGCGAGCACGGCGCTTTCATCGCGCAGCTCGGCGATGCGCAGGCCGGCGTCGAGCAGCCGCCGAGCCGGCGTCGCAGCGGTTCGGGAGCGGCGCAAGGCTTGCGCGGCACGCATCGGCGCGGTCCTCCTCGCCCGGTGGGGCGCGAGGCAGTCTACAGGCGACTGCGGGGGTGACGCTGGTATCGCGGCTGCGGCACCAGGATGGCGATGCGCCACCGGCAGCGAGACCTCCTGATCCTCTGGCGGGTCCCGCTCCGATGCGCGGCTTCGCGCCGGGCTATTCTTTGGCACCCGAACCGGGCGCTTCAGGACACTCACGTGGATCTCGAACTCGGCGCCAAGCGCGCACTGGTCACCGGCGGCAGCCGCGGCATCGGCAAGGCGGTCGCACGCGCGCTCGCCCGTGAAGGCGCCGACGTCGCGATCCTCGCGCGCGACCCGGCCCGGCTCGCTGCCGCGGCAAGCGAGATCGCCGCCGAAAGCGGGCGCACGATCGTCCCGGTCGTCGCCGACACCACCGACCAGGCCGAGGTCGACAGCGCGATCGCCGCGGCGATCCGCGCCCTCGGCGGCGGCATCGACATCCTCGTCGCCGCCGCGGCCGAGCCCGGCGGCTATGCGCCGCCACCCAAGCTCGCCGAGATCGACGCGACGCAGTTCCAGCGCGAGATGGACACCAAGGTGATGGGCTATGTGCGCTGCGCGCGGGCCGTCGCGCCGCACATGCGCGCTCGCCGCTGGGGCCGGATCATCCTCATCAGCGGCCTTGCGGCGCGTCAAAGCGGCAACACCGTCGGCAGCATCCGCAACGTCGCGGTCGCGGCGCTGGCCAAGAACCTCGCCGACGAGCTCGGGCCCGACGGCATCAACGTCACCGTCGTCCACCCCGGCGTCACGCGCACCGAGCGCACCGCCGCGCTGATCGAGGCGCGGGTCGCCGCGCTCGGCGTCGACGCGCGCGAGGTCGAGAAGCGGATTGCCGACGGCAACTCGATCCGCCATTTCGTCGACGCGTCGGAAGTCGCCGACGTCGTCGCGTTCCTCGCCTCGCCGCGCTCGATCGCGATCAACGGCGAGACGATCGCCGCCGGCGGCGGCGTGCCGCGCAGCATCTACTACTGATCTCCGCGCAAGCCGCGACGGCGGCGCCCGCTCAGCGGTCCTTCGGCGCCGTCTGCGCGATCGCCGCGGCGAACGCACGGTGACGCTCGACGTCGACCGGCCGATGGCGAACGGTGCCGCTCGCCGGATGATGGGCGAGGTCGTTGCCGCTGCGCAGGTTCTGTCGTGGCCGGATCGGCCGCGCTTCGAAGCCGCCGCCGCAGTTCGGGCAGACGTCGCGCAGCACGTCGCGCACGCAGGCAGCGCAGAAGGTGCACTCGAAGCTGCAGATGCGAGCGTCGGTCGACTCCGGCGGCAAGGCGACGTTGCAGTGTTCACACGACGGACGAAGCTCGAGCATGACGGTGGCGCGGCGCGGCGCGGCGTGGAGTGGGACGCGACGCGAGGATGCCACGGACGGCGGCGACTCGAACCGTGGTTGCACGCCAACGTCGAGCGCACGCAGCGCGAGGAAGACGCCAGAATCCGCGCCACCTCCATTCGGCGCCTGCGCTACGACCCCATGATCGCTTCCATCCGCCTCGTGTCGATTGCTGTCGCCGGGCTGCTGGTCGGGACGGCCTCGGCGAACGCGCAAGGCTCGCCGCTCGAGCGCGGCCGCTATCTCGTGACCGCGGTCATGGCCTGTGGCAACTGCCACACCCCCAAGGACTCTGCCGGGCGCCCGATCGCCGGCAAGGAACTGTCCGGCGGTGGCGTCGGCATCGACATACCGCCGTTCGCGGTCATGACGCCCAACATCACGCCGGACAAGAAGACCGGCATCGGCGCCTGGACCGATGCCGAGATCAAGCGCGCGATCACGCACGGCGAGCGGCCTCGGCACGACCCGCTCGCCGGCAAGCCGCTGACGGTGATGGCGAGCAACTTCTTCAAGGCGCTGCTGCCCCGCGATCTCGACGCCGTCGTCGCCTATCTGCGCTCGTTGCCACCGGTGCGAAACGCCGTCGCCGCACCGGTCTACCGCGCATCGGTCGGGCTGGAGGCGTTCGCGCTCGCCGATCGCGGCTTCAGCGAGCTCGACCTGCAGGACAAGGTGCGCCGCGGCGCCTATCTCGCGACCATCGCGCACTGTCTGGAGTGCCATACGCCGATGGACGAGAAGGGCGAGGTGCAGTACGGGACCTCGCTCGGCGCCGGCGGCCGGCCGTTCATGCCCTCGTTCGTCAAGGGCTTGCCGGCGAGCTGGAAAGGTTCGGTCTCGCGCAACGTGACCTCGAATCGGGAGCAGGGGCTCGGTGCCTGGAGCGACGCCGAGATCAAGCGCGCGATCACGCAAGGCATCAGCCGCGACGGCCGCACGCTGGACCCGCCGATGGCGTTCGCGTGGTACGCCGGCATCCACGACGACGACCTCGACGCGATCGTCGCCTACCTGCGCACGCTGCCGCCGCTTTCGCGATAAGGCCTTTCGCCTCGGCGTTCCGATCGATCGGCTCAGACTCCGAACAAGCTGTGCGCTTCGCGCGACGGCGCCTCGCGGTGCTGCGGCGCGGCGATGCCGATCATCGCCCGCACCCGCTCACGAAACGGCAAGCCGCGCAGCCGCACGGCGCCATGCTCGGTGGCCACGATGTCGACGTCGCTGCGCGCCGTCGTCACCGGCCCGCTCAGACGGGCGACGATGCGCGGCAGCGCGCCGCCCCCGGCGGTGCTCGGCAACGCGATGATCGATGCGCCGCCCGGCGAGCGACCGGCGGCGCGGACGAAGTCGACCTGCCCGCCGACGGCGCCGATGTAGTCGCCGCCGACGCTCTCGGCGTTGACCTGGCCGCTGAGATCGACCTCGAGCGCCGAGTTGAGCGAGACGAAGCGCTGCAATCGCGACAGCACGTCGGCCCCGTGCGTGTAGTTCACCGGGCAGAGCTTGAGTGCGGGGTTGCGATGCGCGAAGCGGTACAGCTTCGCGTCGGTGCCGAACAGCACGCCGGTGATGCTGACGCCCGCGTCCATTCCCTTCGCCGCATTGGTGACGACGCCGCGCTCGACGAGATCGACGAGGATGGCGGTGTCCGAGGGTCGACAGGGTACGCCGGGAGGTGCTCGTCGGTCGCGACTTCGTGGTACGGTCGTCCGGCGTCCGATTCGACAACCTCTCCCTGGCGCGCAAGGCGAACGATGAGCGACTCTGGATCGCAACGAAGGCGCCTCCTGCGTGCCGCGGCAGCTCTGCCGCTCGCGTCCGTGCTCGGCCTCTCGTTGCCGCAGCGGTCGGCAGCGGCCGCGCCAAGGTCGCGCGTGCGCCCGGGCGATGCGGCCTGGCCCTCGCCAGCGTCCTGGGATGCGTTGCGGGCCGAGGTCGGCGGTGCACTCTCTGCGGTGCGGTCGCCGCTCGAAGAGTGCGTCGCGGCGCCCGGCTCGCAGGCTTGCACGGCGCTCTGGAAGAGCCTGAAGAATCCCTACGCTCTCGGCGACGACGTCGCGCTGACGCAGACGCTCGGCTGGGTCGACGCCTGGACGTCGATGCCGAGCCGCTACGCGCTCATCGCCCGGCGCACCGCAGACGTCGTCGCGGCCGTCAATTTCGCGCGCGATCACAACCTGCGCCTGGTCGTGAAGGGCGGCGGCCATAGCTACCAGGGCACGTCCAACGCGGCCGACTCGCTGCTGGTCTGGACGCGGCGGATGAACGAGATCGTGTTGCACGACGCCTTCGTCGGCGCCGGCTGCAGCGGCCGGGCGGCGCCGACGCGTGCCGTCTCCGTCGGTGCCGGCGCGATCTGGGCCCACGTGTACGACGCAGTGACGACCCAGGCCGGCGGCTACGTGCAGGGTGGCGGCTGCATGACCGTCGGCGTCGCGGGCCTGATCCAGAGCGGCGGCTTCGGCAGCTTCTCGAAGGAATACGGCCTTGCAGCGGCGAGCCTCCTGGAAGCCGAGGTCGTGACCGCCGACGGCGCGGTTCGCGTCGCGAATGCTTGCATGAATCCCGACCTGTTCTGGGCTCTCAAGGGCGGTGGCGGCGGCAGCCTCGGCGTCGTCACGCGGGTGACGCTGCGCGTGCATCCGCTTCCCGAAGACTTCGGCGCGGTGAACGTGACGGTCCGGGCGACGTCTGATGCGGCGTTTCGACGCCTGATCGCGATCGTGACCGCGTTCTACGCGAAGAGCCTTGCCAACCCGCATTGGGGCGAGCAGATCCGCCTTCGCCCCGACAACGCGCTGAAGATCTCGATGGTGTTCCAAGGCCTCACGCGCGGCCAGGCCCAGGCCGTCTGGCAGCCCTTCTTCGCCGCCCTCGATGCCGCGCCGGAAGCGTTCAAGGTCGAGTTCGCGCCGCTGAAGATCGTCTCGACCTCGGCGCGCGAGTTCTGGGCACCGACGTTCGTCAAGCGCGTCCTCGGCTTCATCGCGACCGACGACCGCGCCGGCGCGCCACGCAGCAACGTCTTCTGGCCCGGCGACCAGGGACAGGCCGGGCAGGTCCTGCATGGCTACAGCTCGACCTGGCTGCCGGCCGCCCTTCTCCGCGACGATCGCAGGCAGGCGCTCGACGATGCCTTGTTCGCCGCCTCGCGTCACTGGGGCGTCTCGCTGCACGTGAACAAGGGGCTCGCCGGCGCGCCGGCCGAGGCGATCGCGGCAGCGCGCGACACGGCGACAAATCCGGCCGTCCTCGACGCTTTCGCGCTCGCGATCTCGGGCGCCGAGGAGCAGCCCGCGTATCCGCGAGTCGCCGGCCACGAGCCCGACGTCGCGCTCGCGCGAGCGCATGCGCGCGCGGTCAGGAGTGCCCATGCCGAGCTGCGCAAGCTCGTTTCCGATCCCGGGTCGTATGTGTCGGAGAGCGATTTCTTCGAGGCGAACTGGCAACGCGCGTTCTGGGGCGACAACTACGCGCGGCTGCTCGCCGTCAAGGATCGGTTCGACCCCGAGGGGCTCTTCTTCGTCCACCACGGGGTCGGCAGCGAACGTTGGAGCAGCGACGGGTTCACGCGCTTGGCCTGACGGGTCGGCGGCCGTGCGCGCCTGCCATCACGACAGCGCCCGCCCCGCATCCTCAATGCGGCGGATGTACGGTACGGACCCGCTGTCAGGATCGCCGACGCAGTCCGACCATGGACGACGACAGGAGGGCCGTCTCATGTTGCAACTGTCCATCGCTCGCTCGCCGCGCCGACTCGCGCTCGCGCTCGCCGCCACCGTTCTGCTGCTGGCGGCGCTCTCGATCGCCGATCGCCGCAGCGTCGGCGCGGTCCCGGCCTCGACCGCCGCCGACCCCACCTTCGATCCCCTCCTCGACGGCGACGGCGCCGTCTGCGGACCGCCGGTCAGCGTGCAGATGCAGAAAGCCTGGCTGCTCGCCGCCGTGGCGAAGACCGAAACGGCGCCGTTCCAGCCGCAGCCGATGCAGGCGGCGGGCGGCAACGTGCCGCTGTACAGCGACCTCGGCAACCTCGCCTTTCCCATCACCACCACGAGCCCGCAGGCACAGCGCTACTTCAACCAAGGCCTGCGGCTTTCGTTCGCGTTCAACCACGCCGAGGCGCAACGCGCCTTCCAGGCCGCGCAAAAGATCGATCCGCAGTGCGCCGCGTGCTTCTGGGGCGAGGCGCTGATCCTCGGCCCGAACATCAACGTGCCGATGATGCCGGAGGCGAACGCTCCGGCAGTCGCCGCGCTCGCCAGGGCGGTGGCGCTGAAGGAACGCGCGAGGCCGAAGGAGCGCGCGCTGATCGAAGCGCTGGAGAAGCGCTACTCGGCCGACCCGAAGGTCGAGCGACCGGCGCTCGACGCCGCCTATGCCGATGCGATGAAGGCCGTCTCGGCGCGCTATCCGCAAGACGACACCCTCCGCACGCTCTACGTCGAAAGCGCCATGGACACGCAGCCGTGGGACTACTGGGAGCCCGGCGGCGTGACGCCGAAGGGGCGAGGCGGCGAGATCATCGCCAACCTCGAGACGGTGCTCAAGCGCAAGCCGAACCATCCCGGCGCGATCCATCTCTACATCCACGCCGTCGAGGCGTCGACGACGCCCGAGCGCGCGCTCGCGCCGGCCGAGCGGCTCGGCGCGCTGATGCCAGGCGCCGGGCACATCGTCCACATGCCGGCCCACATCTACTATCGGGTCGGCCAGTACCGGCGCTCGCTCGACACCAACAAGCACGCGGTCGCGGTCGACGAGCAGTACTTCGGCAAGTCGCCGTCGGATCCGCTCTACCGCAGCGCCTACTACCCGCACAACATCCATTTCGTGATGGTCTCGGCGCAGATGGGCGGCGACGGCGCGACCGCGATCGAGGCGGCGAAGAAGCTCGACGCCGCGGTTCCGGCCGAGCTCGCCAAGCAGTTCCAGATCATGGAGCCGGTGAAGGCGGCGCCGTATACGACCGAGCTGCATTTCGCCGACCCCGACGCCGTGCTCGCGTTGGCCAAGCCCGACGAGCAGCTCGTCGTCGTCAGCACCATGTACCACTACGCGCGCGCCGTCGCGCTGGCGCACAAGAACGATCTCGCCGCCGCACGCGCCGAGACCGATGCGATCGCCGCGATCGAGGCGAAAGCCGATTTCAAGCCGTACGACGCCTGGGGCCTGCCGGCCAAGGCGATCGTGCAGACGGCGCGCATGGTCGCGCTCGGGCGCATCGCCGATGCCGCCGGCGACCTCGGGGGCGCCGCCAAGGCGTACGAGGAGGCGATCGCGCTGCAGGACAGCCTCAGCTACACCGAGCCGCCCTATTGGTACTACCCGGTGCGCCAATCGCTCGGCGGGGTTCGCCTGCGCCAGGGTCGTCTCGACGATGCCGAGCGGGCGTTTCGCGACTCGCTCGCGCGGGTGCGCAACAACGGCTGGGCGCTCGCGGGGCTGGCCGAGGTGTATCGCCAGAAGGGCGATCGCAATGGCGCGGCCGCGGCCGAGCGGGCCTATGCGCGCGCGTGGTTCGGGCCGCCGGGCGGGCCGGACCTGGCGCGGCTGTGAGCGGCTATGGCCGCGCGCAGGCGGTCTTCACGTAGCAGGCGTCGACGAAGCTGCCGGCGCCGATGCGTTCCCAGCCGGTCGTGGCCGCGCCTTCATCGACCACCGGCCCCTTGGCCATGTGCTCGGCGAACCCTTGCGAGTAGAGCATCCTGCGTCGCATCCCGCGGCAGTCGTATTCGTACTGATTGCGGGCCGACAGGATCCGCGAGCCGGCGACCGTCTGCACCTGCTTGAAGTCGTACAGGTCCCACATCTGCACCGCGTCGCCCGACTTGCGGATGCTCGAGCGCGCAACGTAGATGTCGGTGCCGCCGTGCATCGGCGAGCTGCACGTCGACGCCCAGTCGTGCACGGGCTCGACGGCGCCGTGCGCCATACTCTTTGCAGCGCCAGCGCGGCTGAGCCCGCAGCCCACCGCGGCCACGGTGCCGTGGTCGGGGCGGTCGAAGTCGATGATCATGTGCGTGAACGTCCGCGCGTCCTTCGGCAGCACGACGACGCGCGATCCGCCGCCGCGGTACTCGAGGTGGTACAGGACGCGCTCGCTGCCGTTGGCAGCGATCGCGACGAGTGCGGCCGGCCGGAACTCGATCAGGCCGCGGCCGAGCATCGAATCGCACATCCCCGCGGTCATGCCACCGATGAGCGACTGGGCGAGGGCCGCCATGTCGCCGCCGCCGGCCTGACGACCGGCCGTGCCCTGCGAATTCCAGCGGCCGAGCAAGGGGTTGTGGTCGGGGGCGAGCGGCGGCCGCTTCTGCCAGGTCCGAAGCACGTCCTGGCCTTGCGCGACGGCGGCGTTCTGCTGCGCCTGCTGCTGACGCACCGTCGAGTCCCACTGCTGATCGCGTTGCTGTTGTCCCTGCTGTTGCTGGTCGCGTTGCTGTTGCTGCTGCTGGTCGTACTGGCGCTGCAGCTCGGTGCTGCCCTTGTACGTGCCGGGATTGGGGATCTGGCCCGGGGTCTGACCCTCGGCCATCGGAGTGACGAAGGCACACGCGAATGCTGCGCATGCCGATCCGGCCAGACGATGCAGAGTCATGTCGACCTCCTCGCGATGAATCCGCGGTGGCCGATCTTAGACTTCGGCGCCCGGCCTGGGACTCAGCCCCGACCGGCGGCCGAGCCGAATGGTGCCGACAGCGACGGACTTCCGATTCTCCCCGGCCGTGATTTCCTCCTGCCGACGCGAAGCAGGAGCGGGAGACTCATGGTCCCAAGGTCCAATCGACAGGACACTCCCGCAACGGGCGTAATGCCAGATTCTCGATGTCCGCCGCGGCATCTTCACGAGCACCCCGAGGAGAAGACCTTGTCCCGATTGACGACCCTGTTGACTGTCCTGTCCCTGGCCCCGACCCTGGCCCTCGCGCAGGTATCCGCGCCGCTCGACGGGCGGCTGAAGAAGATTCGCGACAGCGGGACGATCACGGTCGCGTACCGCACCGATGCGCTGCCCTTTTCGTTCGAGGACAGCGACAAGAAGCCGACCGGCTACACCGTCGAGCTGTGCCGCAGCGTCGTCGCGGCGATCGAGCGCCAGCTCGGCGGGCCGCCGTTGAACGTGAAATGGGTGCCGGTGACGGTCCAGGCGCGCCTCGCCGCCGTCATCAGCGGCCAGGCCGACATGGAGTGCGGCGCGACCACCGTCACCCTCGGCCGCATGAAGGAGGTCGACTTCTCGTCGCTCATCTTCGCCGACGGCACCGGCCTGCTGATCAAGAAGAGTACGGCGGGCAACTCGCTCCTCGACCTCGCGAACAAGAAGATCGGCGTGATCGGCGGCACCAGCAACGAGCGCGCGCTGAACGATGCTCTCAAGGCCAAGCTGGTGACCGCGACCGTGGTACGGCTGAAGACTCGCGATGAAGGGCTCGCGCAGTTGGAGGCCGGTTCGATCGACGCCTTCGCCAGCGATCGACTGCTCCTGATCGGCCTCGCCGAGAACGCCAAGGATCCCGGCTCGCTGGCACTGATGGCCGATGCCCTGTCGTTCGAACCGTACGCCATCGTGCTGCCGCGCGGCGACTGGGCGATGCGGCTGGCGGTCAACACGGCGCTGGCGCAGATCTACAAGAGCAGCACCCTGCCGGAGCTCTACGCCAGGTGGTTCGCCGCGCTCGGACGACCGAGCCAGGAGTTGCAGGTTCTGTTCGGACTGGGTAGCCTTCCCGAGTAAGGCTCAGCCGCGCTCGACTTCCCTCTCCATCTCCTTCAGCATCCGCTCCAGCCTGTCCTTGAGCTTTTCGGTCGTCAGCTTCTCGCGGAAGCGCTCGACCATCAGCGGCAGCGCGAACGGGCTCGGCACGGCGAGGTCGACGAAGACGACCTTCTGCTCGCGCATGCGCCTCAGCACCTCGCGCAGCCGCTTGATGTCGAGCTCCTGGCTCAGCACCTCGCTTTCGGCCTGGCCGAGCAGCATGTTTTCGCCGTCGTACTTGCGAAACACCTCATAGAAGAGCGAGCTCGACGCCTGCAGCTGGCGGGTCGACTTCGGCTGCCCCGGATAGCCCTGGCTGATCAGCCCGGCGACGCGGGCGATCTCGCGGAAGCGCCGCCGCGCGAGCTCGCTCGAGTTGAGGCTCGCGAGCACGTCGTGCAGCAGCTCGCCCTCCTCGAACAGGCTCTGGTCGACGAGCGGCGCTGGATCGACCGGCGTGGCCGAGAGCAGCTCGAGGCCGTAGTCGTTGATGACGATCGAGAACGTGTTCGGCTGCTCCTTTGAAAGCCGCCACGCGAGCAGGCTGCCGAGGCCGATGTGGGCGTTGCGGCCCGCGAAGGGGTACAGAAAGAGATGCCGTCCCTCACGCGAGTCGAGCTTCTCGATCAGCAGCGTCTTCGCCGTCGGAATGCGCGACAGCGCCATTTGCGTCTCGAGCATCGGCCGCGCCGCCGCCAGCTCCGGATCGAAGAAGTCGCCCTGCGCCGCATCGGCGAGCACTTCCGTCACCGAGTCGGCGAGCTCGCTCGAGAGCGGCATCTTCGCGCCGGCCCAGGCGATCATGAACGCCTTCCTGCCCTCGGCGCGCCTGACGTAAGCGGTCATCTCCTCGGCGCGGACGAACTCGAGCGTGCGGCCGGCGAAGACGAAGCAGTCGCCCTTCTTCAGCCGCGCGACGAAGCCTTCCTCGACGACGCCGATCTTGCCGCCCGAGAGGTACTTCACCTGCACCGACGCGTCGCTGACGATCGTGCCGACGTTGAGCTTGTGGCGGCGCGCGATCGCCCGGTTCGGCACCCGGTAGATGCCGCCCGCCTCGACGACGCGGTGGTATTCGGGATACGCGTACAGGCTAGCGCCGCCGCGGACGACGAAGTCGAGCGCCCACTGGAACTCGGGCGCCGTCAGCTTGCGGTATGCCCAGGCGCCCTTCACCTCGGCGTACATCTCGTCGGCGCTGAAGCCGCCGCCGAGGGCGATCGTCACCAGGTGCTGGACGAGGACATCGAAGGGCTTCTCGGGCACGGCGCGCTTCTCGATCCGGCCCGCGATCGCCGCGCGCCGCGCCGCGACCGCCTCGACGAGCTCGAGCGTGTTGGTCGGCACCAGCGTGATGCGGCTCGGCCGCCCGGGCGCGTGGCCGCTTCGCCCGGCGCGCTGCAACAGGCGCGCGACCCCCTTCGCCGAGCCGATCTGGAGCACGCGCTCGACCGGCAGGAAGTCGACGCCGAGGTCGAGCGATGAGGTCGCGACCACGGCCTTCAGCCGCCCTTCCTTCAAGCCGAGCTCGACCCAGTCGCGCACCTCCTTGTCGAGCGAGCCGTGGTGCAGTGCGACGACGCCGGCCCAGTCGGGACGCGCTTCGAGGATGAGCTGGTACCACGCCTCGGCTTGCGAGCGCATGTTGACGAAGACGAGCGTCGTCGCCGAGCGCTCGATCTCGTCGACGACGGGAAGCTGCATCTGCTTGCCGAGATGGCCGCCCCACGAGAAGCGGCCCGGGTTCACGGGCAGCAGGGTATCGATGACGAGGTTCTTCTCGATCCGGCCGCGCACGATCCGGCCGCGCTCGTGGCCGAGCAGGACGTGCATCGCCTCGTCGAGGTTGCCGAGCGTCGCCGACAGGCCCCAGACGACGAGCCCGGGGTTCCAGCGCTTCAGCCGCGCCAGCGCGAGCTGCACCTGGACGCCGCGCTTGGTGCCCATCAGCTCGTGCCATTCATCGACGACGACGGTGTGGATCGCGGCGAGCTCGTCGCGCGCCGATTCGCGCGTCAGCATCAGGCTGAGCGATTCCGGCGTCGTCACGAGCGCGGTCGGGAAGCGCCGGTCCTGCTTCGCGCGCTCGGCCGGCGCGGTGTCGCCGGTGCGGATGCCGATCGACCATGACAACGCCAGGTCGACGGCCGGTGCGCGAAGCGCGCGCGCCGAGTCGGCGGCGAGCGCACGCATCGGCGTCAGCCAGAGGACGCCGAGGGGCGGCGCCGAGGCACCGTGCATCGGCACGCCGAGCCCGGCCGCGCGCGCGAGTGCGCCGAACCAGACGGCGTAGGTCTTGCCCGATCCGGTGGTCGCGTGCAGCAGGCCGCTCGTGCCTTCGGCCATCGCCGCCCAGACCTCGCGCTGGAAGGCGAACGGCTGCCAGCCCTGCTCGGCGAACCACGCCTCGGCCGGAGAAGTGGCGGCGGCGGCCGAAGAGGAACCGAGGTCCATGCAGGAGGATGGCGGCGAAGTGGCGAATGACAAGTTGCGAACGACCTTAGCAGAGCGATGCCGCCGCGCCGCCAGGAGGAGGCCGCGACGCGCAGTAGGCCGAGCGTCAATCGGCAGCGATCCAGCCTTCGACAAGGTCGACGTCGTCCGGCATGCCGTAGCGGTCGCGACTCGACGCGATCGCCGCCTGCGCCAGGCAGAGCACGGCGTCGAGCCGATCGCCGCCGACATCGTCGAGCAAGGCAGCGCGCAGGGCGGGCTCGCAGGCGAGCGCGAAGCCGAACCGCGCGCGCCCTTCTTCGAGCCCGGCGACGATCGCCTCGCGCGCGACACGGCGATCGTCGAGCGCGCTGTTCTTGTACGAGCTGCGACCGACGAGCGCGTGGGCGAGGCGGCGCGGATACGCCTCGAGCGCGATCCGCGATGGATCGCCGCCACGGCCGAGGGCCGGGATCGTCACACCGGCGGCGACCAGGCGCGCGACGCCTTCGTAGTACATCAAGCCGACCGGGACGTAGCGGGTCTGCATCGGGCTCGTCGAGACCACCGAAGACGCAGCGTCGGTGCGACGGTGTAGCAGCCGCGCGCCCGCGGGCCTTGTGTTGCCCCACGCATCGATGAACTCGCGCCACGCCATCCGGGTCGGGCAGCGCCGGCGCACTGCGGCGATGACGGTGGCGGCGTCGTCGCCGAATGCGTGCGCCTCGACGAACGCGCGTGGCAGGCCGAACGGAAAGTCGAAGCCGCCGAGCCACGGGCCCGCGGTTCGCAGCCAACCCTCGAACGCCGCGAGCGTCGCGACTTCGGCGACACCATCGACTGACAGCCGCGCGCCGTCGAGCCGCCCGGTCGCGATCGTGATGGGCTTCTGGCGTGACGGGTTGCAGCTGAAGTCGATGCCGGCGAGGGCGAGGGCAAGGGCAGACATCGGCGGCGATTGTTGTCGATGCTCACGCTACAGTCCGGACCATGTCGACCCCGCAGCCGGCCAATCCGATCCTCGTCGAAGCCATGCGCGGCGGCGCGCGCGAGTCGGCGCATCGCGGCGCGGTCGTCGTCGTCGATGGCGACGGCAAGCGTGTCGTCGGCCTCGGCGACGTCGTGCGACCGGTCTTTCCGCGCTCCGCGGTGAAGCTCCTGCAGGCGATTCCGCTCGTCGAGAGCGGCGCTGCGGAACGCCTCGAGCTCGACGACCAGGAGCTCGCCATCGCCTGCGCTTCGCACAACGGCGAGCCGCAGCACGTCGCCGTCGTCGAACGGATGCTCGCCAAGGCCGGCCTCGACGCGAGCGCGCTCGAATGCGGAACGCATTGGCCGCGGCTCGGCCCGGTTGCCTACGCGATCGCCGCCGACCATCGCGAGCCGGGCCCGCTGCACAACAACTGCTCCGGCAAGCACGCCGGCTTTCTCTGCCTCGCCTGCATGCTCTCGGGCGGCGGCCACGTGCGCCAGTACGCGAAGGGCTACGTCGCGCCGCGCCATCCGGTAATGCGCGCCGTCACCGAGGCGCTGCAGGCGACGACCGGCCACGACCTGGCCAAGGCGCCGCGCGGCATCGACGGCTGCTCGATCCCGACCTTCGCGATCCCGCTCGACGCGCTGGCGCTCGCGTTCGCGCGCATCGGCACCGGCACCGGGCTTCGCCCCGGCCATGCGCGCGCGGCGGCGCGGCTGCGCCAGGCAGTCGCGAGCGAGCCCTTCATGGCGGCCGGAAGCGACCGCTTCGACACCACCGTGATGGCGGCGCTCGGCGAGCGGGTCTACTGCAAGGTCGGCGCCGAGGCGGTGTTCTGCGCCGCCTTTCCCGAACGCGGCCTCGGCGTCGCGATCAAGATCGACGATGGCAACACCGCGCGCGCCGCCGAAGTCGCGATGGCAGCCGCGATCGAGGCGTTGGTGGAGCTCGACGACGAGGAACGATCGCTCGTTCGCCACCTGAGCGACGTCAGCCTGCGCAACTGGAACGGCATCGAGGTCGGGGCGCTGCGCGCGACCGACGAGCTTCGCGACGCCCTGGCAAGGGGCCGCTAGCTCAGAGGCTCCGTCGCAGGAAGATCGGCAACCGCCCCCTGGGCACGCTCGGCTCAGCCCGGCGGCCATTCTGCGGCCGCGCCTTGCCACAGCGACAGCAGCGCCTCGAGCTCGGCGAGCGTGTCGGCCTCGTGCAGCGGCTTGTCGGTGCGGATGCGCAGCATGCGCGGGAAGCGCACCGCGATGCCGCTCTTGTGGCGCGCGCTCCGGTTGATGCCCTCGAAGCCGAGCTCGAAGACCAGCGTCGGACGGACGCTTCTCACCGGCCCGAACTTCTCGAGCGTCGTCTGCCGGACGACGCGGTCGACGACGCGGAACTCCTCGTCGCTGAGCCCCGAGTACGCCTTCGCGAACGGCACCAGCTGGAGCGAATCGTCGGCCGGCGGCTCGCGTCGGGCGATGGCATCGATGGCCTCGGCCGCCTCGGCGGCGTCGGCCGGCCGGCGATTCCAGACCGCAAAGGTGTAGTCGGTGTAGACACTGGCACGGCGACCGTGGCCGGCCTGGGCATAGATCAGCACGCAGTCGACGCTGAGCGGATCGATCTTCCACTTCCACCACGTGCCGCCGGCGAGGTCGTCCTGTTTCCTGCGGCCGGTACCGTAGCGCGCGTCGCGGTGCTTGAGCATGAAGCCCTCGACGCCGCGCGCGCGCGATTCGCGGCGAAGCGTCGCCAGCGCAGACCAGTCGTCGGCCGCTTCGATCGGCGACAGGCGCAGGCGGGCGTCGCGCTCGGCGGCGCCGATGGCAGGCCCGGCCCCGACGAGCGCCGACTCGAGCAGCTCGCGCCGCTCCTGCTGTGGCCGCTCGCGGACGTCGATGCCTTGCCATTCGAGCAGGTCGTAGGCGATGTAGCCGACCGGCGCATCGGCGAGCACCTTTTTGGTCAAGACCTTTCTGCCGATGCGCTGCTGCAGGAGCGCAAACGGCGCGACGCGACCGTCCTTCCAGACGACGATCTCGCCGTCGAGCACGGTGCCATCGGGCAACGGACGCACGAGCTCGACGATTTCGGGGAAGCGTTCGGTGACGAGGTCCTCGCCGCGCGACCAGATCCAGACCTGGCGCGCGCGCTTGACGAGCTGGGCGCGGATGCCGTCGTACTTCCACTCGACGATCCAGTTCGCGGGTACGCCGAGCCTGGCCGCGAGCTCGCCCTCCGCGAGCTCGAGCGAATGAGCGAGAAAGAAGGGATACGGCTGGCCGATGTCGAGCGGGCCGGGCTCGCTCGATGCGGCGAGCTGCAGGTAGCGCTCCGGCGTCGGCGCAGCGCGCTTGTCGGTGTAGCCCATCATCCGCTGGGCGACGAGCTTGGCGTCGATGCCGGCGCCCTCGGCGAGCGCGCGCTGGACGAGCAGCTTGCTGACGCCGACGCGGAATTCACCCCCGATCAGCTTGTTGAGGAGAAATCGCTCGGCGCTGTCGAGCTCGTCCCAGTACGACGAAACGCGCGCCGCCTGCTCGGCAGGCGCGAGCCCACGCAAGGTCAGAAGACGCTCTTCGACCCAGTCCGCAAGGCCCAAGTCGCTTCGGCGCGACGGCGGCGGCAGCACGTGGGCGACGGTCTCGGCGAAGTCGCCGACCGCCTGGTAGCAGGCATCGAACAGCCAGTCGGGGATGCCGGCGTCGTTGCAGGCGGCCGCCCACAGCACGCTGTTCGGCGCCACCTGGCGCGGCTTGCCGCCGGCGAGAAAGTACACCGCCCACGCCGCGTCGCGCGGCGCCGCGGCGGCGAAGTAGCGCTTCAGCGCGTCGATCTTGGCGAGCGTCGCGGTGCTGCGGTCGAGCTCGGCGAACAGGTGGGCGAAGAGCTTCATGCGACGTCGTCGGCGTCGTCGTCGTGCCCGTACTCGGTCGCGAACGCCGAGGCCTCGAGGCCGCGGGCGGTCAGCCAGCGCACCATCACCGCTTCGTAGCCGTGGGTGACGATGACGCGCTCGGCGCCGGTGGCGACGATCGCGCGCTGCAGCCCGGGCCAGTCGGCGTGGTCGCTGAGGACGAAGCCGCGGTCGATCGAGCGGCGACGGCGCGCACCGCGGAGCATCATCCAGCCGCTCGCGAAGGCGTCGCCGTAGTCGCCGAAGCGGCGCGTCCATGGCGAGCCCTGCACCGACGGCGGCGCGACGACGAGGGCGCGTCTGAACAACGTCTTGTCGCTGATCTCGGTCGCGATCGGGGTCTCTGGCAGGTCGACACCGGCGGCGCGATAGGCGCGGTTGAGCGGCTCGACCGCGCCGTGGACGAAGATCGGGCCGATCGAGCGATCGACGCCTTTCAGGATGCGCTGCGCCTTGCCGAACGCGTAGCCCATCAGCAGGCTCGCCCGGCCGACGTCGGCGTTCGCCCGCCACCAGTCGTCGATCTCGGCGAAGAGCTCCGCCTGCGGACGCCAGCGGTAGATCGGCAGGCCGAAGGTCGACTCGGTGACGAAGCAGTGGCAGCGCACCGGCTCGAACGGCGCGCAGGTCTGGTTGTCCTCGCGCGCGTCGGCGCTGCTGCCGGCGAGGTAGTAGTCGCCCGAGGCGACCCAGACCCGCCCGCCGTGCTCGAGCCGCACCTGGGCCGAGCCGAGGACGTGGCCCGCCGGGTGGAAGCTGACGCGGACGCCGAAGTGATCGATGGCCTCGCCGTACGGCAGCGTCTGCAGGTCGATGTCGCCGAGCCGCGTGCGCAGCACGCCTTCGGCCGGCGCGGCAGCGAGGTAGTGGGCATGGCCGCGGCGCGAATGATCGCCGTGCGCGTGGGTGATGACGGCGCGCTCGACCGGTCGCCAGGGATCGACGTAAAAGTCACCCGGCGGGCAGTAGAGGCCCTCCTTGCGCTGGACGACCAGGTCTTCGCTCACTGCGACGCGACGCGCCATCGCGCATCGGCTCAATAGCGGTGGCGCGTCGCGAACAGGGCGAAGCGCATCGCGCCGTACGCGATCCAGGCGAGGCTGCGGTGGAGGAGCGGCCTCTGCACGTGCGCCGCCGTCTCGACCCGTTGGCCGCCGTGCTCGACGGCCTCCTGCAGATGCGCGCGCAGCTCGGCGCCGAACGCGTCGTCGCGGACGAAGACGTTCGCCTCGCGCGCGAGCAGCAAGCTCAGCGGGTCGAGGTTCGACGAGCCGACGGTCGACAGGCCGCCGCGCGCACCGTCGAACGTCGCCACCTTGGCGTGCAGGAAGCTCGGCGCGTACTCGATGATCTCGATGCCGGCGTCGAGCATGACACCGTACATGGCGCGGCTCGTATGGTGCTGCATGAAGTACTCGTAGCGCCCCTGGAGCAGCAGCGTGATGCGAACGCCGCGCTTCGCCGCGCGCAGCAGCGAGCGCTGCAGCGCGACGCCCGGGACGAAGTACGCGTTCGCGATCAGGATCTCCTGCCTCGCCTGCGCGATCGCGTAGCGATAGAAGTGCTCGATGCGCTTGCGGAAGCGCAGGTTGTCGCGCAGCACCAGGCCGGCGAGGATGCCCCGGCCCTGCGGCCCGGGCCCGAGGCCGAGGTCGCCGGCCTTCAGCTGCGGATCGCCGGCGTCGGTGCCGACACGCGCCGCCTTGCGGACCGTCGCCAACGCCGCCTGGGCGTCGACATGGCGCGCCTGGCGCGCCGCCTGCATGCGCAGCCAGAGCCGCGTCATCGTCTCGTGCGCGTCCTCGACCAGCGGTCCCATCACGCGCACGGCAAAGTCGAAGCGCGGCTCGTCGAGCGCGCCGCGGGTCTGGTCGTAGTAGTCGTCGATCAGGTTGATGCCACCGCAGAAGCAGATCGTCGCGTCGACGACGCAGAGCTTGCGATGCAGGCGCCGCCAGCGCCCCGGCAGCAGGATGCGCCAGCCGCGCGCCGGGTTGTAGATGCGCCAGCGGACTCCGGCAGCGAGCCAGCGCCGCCGCCATTCCGCAGGGAGCTCGCCGGTGCCGATGCCGTCGACGACGACGCGCACCGTGACGCCGCGCACCGCGGCGCGCTCGAGCGCCTCGGCGACGGCGATCGTCGCGCCGACGAACTCGAAGATGTAGGTCTCGAGCATCACCTCGGCACGCGCGCCGTCGATCGCCTCCACGAGCGCATCGAAGAGCGCCGCGCCGCCCTTCAGCAACGTCAGCGTGTGGCCCGGGCGAAGCGACCGGGTCGCTGCCGCGCGCCGCGATTCGGCGTCGATGCTCATCGCCGTCGCGTGCCGAGCCGGGTCCTAGGCGAGCTCGAGCTCGGCGACCAGCGGCAGGTGGTCCGACATGCGCGCCCAGGCGGCGCCGCGCGGAACGCTGGTCGAGCGGCACCTGAATCCGCGCGTGTAGATGCGGTCCATCGAGAACAGCGGCAGCCGCGACGGGAAGGTGTTGAATCGGGCCGGCGGGTCGCCGGCAACGATGCCGCGCTCGAGGCCGCAGCTTTCCATCAGCGCGTCGAGCTTGTCGCCCCAGTCGTTGAAGTCGCCGGCGACGATCACCGCCTCCTCCGCAGGCACCGTCTCGGCGATGAACTTGCCGAGCCGCTGCGACTGGCGCACGCGGCTGGCGTGGATGAGGCCGAAGTGGGCGACGATCGCGTGCACGACGGTGCCGTTCCACGTCACCGGAACGTGCAGCAGCCCGCGCTGCTCGAAGCGATGGTCGGAGACGTCGTGGTGGCCGATGTCGCCGATCGGCCAGCGTGAGAGCAGCGCGTTGCCGTGTTCGCCGTCGCGTGTCACCGCGTTCGTGACGTAGGCGACGTCATAGCCCTCGGGGGCAAGATAGTCGGCCTGCGGCACCTTCGGCCAGCCGAACCTGGTATCGGGGAAGTGACGCGCCGCGGCCCGGTTCATGCTGCGCACCTCCTGCAGGAAGATGAAGTCGGCGTCGAGCGCCTCGATGCCGAGCACGAGGTTGTGGATCTCGAGCCGCTTCCTCGGCCCGACCCCGCGCACGCCCTTGTGGATGTTGTAGGTCGCGACGCGCAAGAACGTGCTCGGGGTCTGGGTGCTGTGGAAGCCCGAATGCTGGGTGCTGTGGAAGACGCGCATCGAGGCCTGAACCGAGCAAAAAACGCGCCGCCTCAGCCGCGCGGCGCCTTCGTCCGGCGCGGCAGCTGCAGGATCGCCTCGGCGTTCGACGGCGAGAAGCAGCGGTCGGCGGCGGCACGCCAGTCGAGCCACTCGAAGCGCAGATGCTCGCGCGGCGCGAGCCGGACTGCGGTGTCGGCGTCGACCTCGAGGCCGAAGACGTGCTCGGTGTTGCGGGTCACACCGGCAGCATAGCGGTGCTGCCAGACCGGGTAGATCTCGTAGACATTCGCGAGCTGCCAGTCGACGAGATGGCCGAGCGGCACGGCGGCCGAGCCGATGACGATCCCGGTCTCCTCGCCGACCTCGCGAATGCAGGTCGCGACCAGCGACTCGCCGGGCGTGTCCTTCGAGCCGGTGACGCTCTGCCAGTAGTCGGGTGCATCGGCGCGCTCGAGCAGCAAGACGTCGAGCTGCGCCGTGTGGATGACGACGAGGACCGACTCCGGGACCTTGAAGCGCCGGCCGTCATCCATCGTCGTCATGTCGGCCGCAACCGTCGCTCAGGTCGCGGTTTGCGTGTTGCGCAGCCGGATGTGCAGCTCGCGCAGCTGCTTCTCGTCGACCGGGCTCGGCGCGTTGGTGAGCAGGTCCTGCGCGCGCTGCGTCTTCGGGAACGCGATCACGTCGCGCAGCGACTCGGCGCCGGTCATCAGCATGACGAAGCGGTCGAGACCGATCGCGATGCCGCCGTGAGGCGGCGCCCCGTACTGCAGCGCGTCGAGCAGGAAGCCGAACTTGGCGCGGGCCTCGTCGGCGTCGATCTTGAGGGCGCGAAAGACCTTGCTTTGCACGTCCTCGCGGTGGATCCGCACCGAGCCGCCGCCGAGCTCGACGCCGTTGAGGACGACGTCGTACGCCTTGGCGACGCAGCGGCCGGGATCGGTCTCGAGCCAGTCCTCGTGGCCATCCTTGGGGCTCGTGAACGGGTGGTGCATCGCCGACCAGCGCTGCTCGGCCTCGTCGTACTCGAACATCGGAAAGTCGACCACCCAGAGAGGCTCCCACTCGCCCTGCACCAGGCCGCCCGACTTGCCGAACTCGCTGTGGCCGATCTTGACGCGCAGGGCGCCGAGCGCGTCATTGACGACGCCCGCCTTGTCGGCGCCGAAGAAGATCAGGTCGCCGTCGGCCGCCCCGGTGCGCTTCAGCACCTCGGCGAGCGCCGCGTCGTGCAGGTTCTTGACGACCGGCGATTGCAGGCCTTCGCGGCCGCGCGCGGCGTCGTTGACCTTGATCCAGGCTAGCCCCTTGGCGCCGTAAATCTTGACGAACTCGGTGTAGCCGTCGATCTCGCCGCGGCTCATCTCGCCGCCGCGCGGCACGCGCAGCGCGGCGACGCGGCCGCCCTTGGCCTTGGCCGGCGCCGAGAAGACCTTGAAGTCGACGTCGCGCATGACATCGGTCAGCTCGGTCAGCTCGAGCTTGACGCGCAGGTCGGGCTTGTCGGAGCCGAACCGTCGCATCGCCTCGTCGAACGCCATCACCGGAAACGCCGGCAGATCGACGCCGATCGCGTGCTTGACGGTGCTCCTGATCATCTCCTCGAACATCGACCGGATCTCGGTCTCGTCGAGGAACGACGTCTCGATGTCGATCTGCGTGAACTCGGGCTGGCGGTCGGCGCGCAGGTCTTCGTCGCGGAAGCACTTGGTGATCTGGTAGTAGCGATCGAACCCCGCGACCATCAGCAGCTGCTTGAAGAGCTGCGGGCTCTGCGGCAGCGCGAAGAACATGCCGTCGTGGACGCGGCTCGGCACCAGGTAGTCGCGCGCCCCCTCGGGAGTGCTCTTGGTGAGCATCGGCGTCTCGATGTCGATGAAGCCCTTGGCGTCGAGAAAGCGCCGCACCTCCATCGCCATCCGGTAGCGCAGCATCATGTTGCGCTGCATCTGCGGCCGACGCAGGTCGAGCACGCGGTGGGTCAGGCGAGTCGTCTCCGAGAGGTTGTCCTCATCGAGCTGGAATGGCGGCGTCACGCTCGCGTTCAGCACCTCGAGCGCATGGCAGAGCACCTCGATCTTGCCGCTGGTCAGGTTCGCGTTCTCGGTGCCCTTCGGCCGCGCCCGCACCAGGCCGGTGACCTGGAGGCAGAACTCGTTGCGCACCTCCTCGGCGACGGCGAAGGTCGCGGCCCGGTCGGGATCGCAGACGACCTGCACCAGGCCCTCGCGATCGCGCAGGTCGATGAAGATCACGCCGCCATGGTCGCGGCGGCGGTGCGCCCAGCCCATCAGCGTCACCGTCTGGCCGAGCAGCGTTTCGCTGACCAGGCCGCAATACGTCGTTCTCATCGTCTCGTCACTCCATCTTCTGTTCGGGGGCGAGGCGCACCCAATGCGCCTTCAGCGGGCGGCCGCGGCACGTGGCAGCGGCCGGCGCGATCCGTTCGGGCCGAGCGTCAGGGGCGACGCTCAGCCCGACAGATTGGGCAGCGGCACCGGCCGGCTGTCGCGCTTCGTCGGCGGCGCGACGACGCCCATCGAGATCACGTACTTCAGCGCCTCGTCGACGCTCATCGCGAGGGCGATGACGTCGCTGCGGGGAAGCATCAGGAAAAAGCCCGAGGTCGGGTTCGGCGTCGTCGGCACGTAGATGCTCACGTAATCGCCGCCGAGGTGCTCGGCCGCCTCGCCGCCGGGCTTGCCGGTGATGAAGGCCACCGTCCAGCAACCGGCGCGCGGGTACTGCACGAGCACGGCCTGGCGAAACGCATTGCCGCTGCTCGAGAACAGCGTGTCGGAGACCTGCTGCACCGAGCTGTAGATCGACTTGACGATCGGGATCCGCGACAGCAGCTGGTGGCCCTGGCGCAGCGCCCACTGGCCGGCGACGTTGGCCGCGAAGACGCCGGTCAGGAACAGCGCGATCAACATCACGCCGACGCCGAGGAAGGGGATTTTCTGCAGCATTGCGATGAACGCATGGCTGCCCTCGGGCAAGACCGCCTGGGAGACGCCGAGCAACCACACGAACACGCCGTTCAGCATGCCGAGGACGGCCTGCAGCACCCAGATCGTGACCACCAGCGGCAGCCAGACCAGGAGGCCGGCGAGCAGGTACTTCTTCATCCGCGTCGTTGCCCGACCGCGCGCCGCCGGCGCGTCACGCCTTGCCCTTGTCGGCTGCCGGCGCCGCGGCCGGTGCCGGCGCGGCGACCGGGGCCGCTGTGTCACTCTTCTTCGCGGCGGGTGGGCCGGCCGCTTCTGCCGGCTTGGCAGCGTCCGGCTTGGCAGCGTCCGTCTTGGCGCCGTTCGCCGGTGCGGCAGCCTCGCTCGCGGCGCTGCCGTTCGCTTCGGCCGCGGCGCCGGCCTCCGCGGGCTTGCCGCCGGGCTTCTTGCCGTCGCGGAAATCGGTGACGTACCAGCCCGAGCCCTTGAGCTGGAATCCCGCCGCAGTCACCTGCTTGATGAACGTGGGCGCGCCGCACGCCGGGCAGACGTTGAGCGGCGGATCGGACATCTTCCGCAGCACGTCCTGCGCGTGGCCGCAGGTGGCGCAGCGGTAGGCGTAGATCGGCATTGCCGGACCTCGAAAAAAGCAACCCGACAGTATAAATCTTGAGGGCTGGCCCGACTCAGTGCAGCTTGAGCACGATCTGCATGGCGACGAGGCCGAGCAGGAAGCCGACCGCGCTGTAGGCGAGCCCGGCGAGCAGCCGGTTGGTGCGCCGCTGCTCCGCCAGCAGCGCCTCGAGCAGGCGTTGCTGGGCGCCTTGCTGCGGCTGCAGCGCGCCGTGCAGAAGGCGTGGCAGCTGCGGCAGCAGGTGGACGAAGCGCGGCGCTTCCCTCTTCATCTGCTCGACGAGCCCTTGCCAGCCGACTTGCTCTTCCATCCAGCGCTCGAGGAAGGGCTTGGCGGTGCTCCAGAGATCGAGCTCGGGGTCGAGCTCGCGGCCGAGGCCTTCGACGTTGAGCAAGGTCTTCTGCAGCAGCACGAGCTGCGGCTGGATCTCGACATTGAAGCGGCGCGACGTCTGGAACAGCCTGAGCAGCACCTGGCCGAGCGAGATGTCCTTCAGCGGCCGGTCGAACTGCGGCTCGCAGACCGCGCGGATCGCGCCCTCGAGCTCGTCGACGCGCGTTGCCGGCGGCACCCAGCCGCTCTCGACGTGGAGCTCGGCGACGCGCTTGTAGTCGCGGTGGAAGAAGGCGATGAAGTTCTGCGCCAGGTAATCCTTGTCGAGCTCGGTGAGCGTGCCGACGATGCCGAAGTCGAGCGAGATGTAGCGGCCGAAGGTCTGCGGCGCGATCGAGACCTGGATGTTGCCGGGGTGCATGTCGGCGTGGAAGAAGCCGTCCCGAAAGACCTGGGTGAAGAAGATCGTGACGCCGTCGCGCGCGAGCTTGCCGATGTCGACGCCGGCGTCGCGGAGCCGCTGCACCTGGCTGATCGGCACGCCGTCCATGCGCTGCATCACGAGCACGTCCTGCGTGCAGAGCTCCCAGACCATCTCCGGGATGAGGACGAGGCCGAGCTCCTCCATGTTGCGCCGCAGCTGCGCCGCGTTGGCCGCCTCGCGGACGAGGTCGAGCTCGTCGTGCAGGTACTTGTCGAACTCGGCGACGACCTGGCGCGGCTTCAGCCGCTTGCCGTCGGCCGAGAAGCGCTCGACCACACGCGCGAGCTCGCGCATCAGCTCGACGTCGTCGTCGATCGCCGCCAGCATCCCGGGCCTCAGCACCTTGACCGCGACCTCGCGGCCGTCGCGCAACACGGCGAAATGGACCTGCGCGATCGACGCGCTCGCCACCGGCGCGGCGTCGAAGCTCGCGAACACAACGTCGATCGGCCGGCCGAAGGCCTTCTCGACGATCTCGCGCGCGACCGCGGCGGGAAACGGCGGCACGCGGTCCTGCAGCTTGGCGAGCTCGTCGGCGATGTCGGGCGGCAAGAGGTCCCGCCGCGTCGACAGCACCTGGCCGAACTTGACGAAGATCGGGCCGAGCCGCTCGAGCCCGAGGCGCAGCCGAACGCCGCGCGGCGCATCGAGCTTGCGGCCGATCGTGATGACGCGCACGAGCAAGCGCACCCAACGCTGCCGGAAGGTCGACAGCGCAAGCTCGTCGAGCCCGTAGCGAAGAACCGTGACGCAGATGACGACGAGACGAACGACGTGCCGCATCAGGGCGCACGCAGCGCGAGATCGCGCAGCACCTTGGCGCCTTCGCGCATGGCGCTCGCGAACCAGCCGCCGACCTTGCCGATCTGCCGCGCCGGGCCGGCGCCGACGACGCGCTCGAGATCGTCCTGCAGATCCCAGCGCAGGTTGTCGATCAGCCAGTCGATGTCGCTCGCGAACGCGGCGTCGCCCGAGACGACCACCTGGGGCCGGTCACCGGCGACGAAGCGCGTCAGCCCGAGCGCCGGGTTGGCGGCATCGACGGCGATGCACAGGTCGGCCGGCAGCCCGGTGCCCTCGGCAACCCGTTCGACCAGCCCCGCCGCAGTGATGCGAAACGCGAACGGGCCGACCACCGGCAGCAGCTTCGGCCAGCCGCTCAACTCGATTTGCACCGTGCGCCCCGCGTGCGGCCGCAGCCGGTCGAGCGCCGCCGGCTCGGCGGCGATGACGTGGTTGACGAGAAGAACGAGGCGCTCCATCACCGAGCGCTCGGCAAGCGCCTTCATCGCGTCGAGCATGGCCGGATTGTAGGCACGCGCCTGCGCTCGCACGGGCGCGGCCGGGGCGATCCGTGCGGCCGCGCCCCGGCCGCGCGCCAGTACCGCCGCTTGCCCGACAATCGCTGGCTCCCGCCGCCCACCATGATCCTGCTCACCGGCGCCACCGGCTACATCGGCTCGCACACCTGGCTCGCGCTCGAGGCGGCGGGCTACCAGGTCGCCGGCATCGACGACTTCTCGAACAGCTCGCCCGAGGTGCTGCAGCGCCTCGCCGCGCTCGGCGCCGACGTCTCGCGCTTCGCCGCCGCCGACGTCCGCGATCGCGCCGCACTCGACCGGCTGTTCGGCGCCGGCAAGATCGACGCGGTCGTCCATTTCGCGGCGCTGAAGTCGGTCGGCGAAAGCGTCGCCGAGCCGCTGCGCTACTACGCCGTCAACGTCGGCGGGCTCGTCTTACTCTGCGAGGCGATGCAGGCGCACGGCTGCAAGACGATCGTCTTCAGCTCGAGCGCGACCGTCTACGGCCAGCCCGAGCATTTGCCGATCCGCGAGGACGCGCCGCTCGCGGCGACGAATCCGTACGGCGCGACCAAGCTCGTCGGCGAAGGCATCCTGCGCGACCTCGAACGCTCGGACCCGGCGTGGCGCGTCGCGCTACTGCGCTACTTCAATCCGGTCGGCGCGCACGAGAGCGGAACGATCGGCGAGGATCCGCGCGGTGCGCCGAACAACCTGATGCCGTACGTCGCGCAGGTCGCGGTCGGCAAGCGCCCCGTTCTGCGCATCTTCGGCAACGACTACGACACGTCCGACGGCACCGGCGTGCGCGACTACCTGCACGTGATGGACCTCGCCGAAGGCCACGTCGCGGCGTTGCGCCATCTGCTCGGCGGGGCGCGCTCGCTGGTGATCAACCTCGGCACCGGCCGCGGCACCAGCGTGCTCGAGCTCGTCCACGCGTTCGAGCGCGCGAGCGGCCGGCGCGTGCCGTACGAGATCGCGCCGCGCCGGCCGGGCGACGTCGCCGCTTGCTATGCCGATTCATCGCGCGCGTTCCAGATGATCGGCTGGCGCGCAATTCGCAATCTCGACGCGATGTGCGCCGACGCATGGCACTGGCAATCTGGCAACCCGAATAGCTACGAATTTTGAGCAAGGGTGCCGCGGCTCGTTGACACCGAGCGACCCTCTTCGTCATCTGCAAATCGGAACCATACAAGTTCCTGACTACAGGCTTGTTCAGTGTTGGGCGTTCAACAACTCAAATTTCACGCGATCCGTCTATCGCTCAATCCCTCCTGAGAGCGAACCCGCCGTTGGTGAAGTCGCGTGCCTAGTGCGCCGCCGCCTTGATGACGTGCTTTGAGCCGTCGCATGCACCTGCGTTCGATCAAACCCTGCAGCGTTCCTCAGCAAGAGCCAACTTCTTGGCCTCGGCAGGGCTAAGACGCTCTCTAATGCGGCCATACAACTCAGCCGCCATCGAATAGTCGCCTCGACGGAAGGCCTCTTCGGCCTGAGGCCGCAGCTGACCCACGAGAACATCAAGGGCGAACTCCTGCGCCCACTGCCTTCGCCCCTCTTCGAGGACGGAGAAGAATCGCGGATCGCCGAGCAGCGCCGCCGAACCGTAGCGCTGCATCAACGCGCTCAATTCCTTCAGACCAGCAGCGACCCCCTCGGGCGTTGTCGCCACTGCATTGCGATATTCCTTCGCCATGTCAGGATCGCTGGCACGCATAATCTCCGACATCGCGTAGCGGAGCCCGAAGATTGTGACGCCGCCTCCGACTTCGTACGACTGGCGGCCGTGATAGATATCGACTTCGACATCGCCATCGCCGTTCCGGTACCGCACCAGCGTCGGCCTCGCCTCGATCTCCGTGAAGCCCTCATCGACGAGGAACGAGAAGGCCCCCCGAACCTTCTGCGCGAAGTGCAGCGGCGAACGATCTGGCGCGTCCATGGCATCTATATACCTCATCATGGCTTCGGCGGCATCCAGAAGCTGGTTTGGGCATTAAACGTCCAGCCGTGGTCTCTCAGCAGGTTGCGCTCAGCGTTGAGGAACTGACCTGTGTCGCCGGGCGACGCGTCACGAATCGGTCTACCGAGACGCATCTCTACTCGCAAGACGCGTGCATTTTGCTCCCAGTTCGCCTTCCCATTGCCGACATATGGCAATCGGTCAAGCAACGACTTCTCGCCCGGACCGAGCTTCTCCAAATCCTTGAGGCGGCCGATAACCGTCGTCGTTTTCCCGGCTCCCTCTTCGGCAAAACCTGACATTCCAATTTGGAACCCCGCCAAGGCGCCGATAGCTAATGCGTGGCCTCCGTCTCTCGATCGTCCGGCATCGCTTAGTCCTCGCAGTAGCACGCTAGCTCGCCCCGCGTTTTTCATCGGCTGGGCCCCGGGCATTTCCGCGTATTCGTCCGCCGCGTCCTGCATCCCGTCAAGGTCGCCGGCGGCGACTGCGCGCTCCCAAGCTAGGCGATTCTGCTTTTTAGCATTCGCGAGCTGTTCCATGACATCCTTGCACCCCATACCTTCACAAATTGTTTCTCCTTGACCATCGGGATCGATAGACCGGTACGGATTGTTATTGACATACGCGAACCGGTTAAACGCTTCCCCGTTATTCGCATCGGTCACGATGGGATCAACCGACAAGAACCTCGCAGCGAGGGAATCGTAGTACCGCTGCTGCATGTACACGAGCCCCGTGCTCGGATCGTTGACGTGTCCTGTGAAGCCTAGCTCCGTCGGCACCGTCCCCGCAGCGGTAGCGCCATAAGGCTCGTACCTCGTGCGACTCGCTAGTGCTCCCGTGGCGCTCGTCACTGCGACCGGGCTTCCGAGTCCGTCGGTGTGCAGATACGTCGTTCCGCTGACGCTGCTCGTCTCCGCGATCGCCTTGCTGCCGAGGTAGACGTAGCGCGTGCTCGTCAGCGTCATCCCGTTTTGCCGGGTTCCGTAGAGCAATTGGCCGGCTTGGCTGTACACCTGCACTTGGTACGTGCCGTCGGCCGAGCTGATCGCGGTCCTCCTGCCGAGGCCGTCGTAGGCATACGTCGCCACGCCTTCGGCGAGCGACATGCGGTTGCCGATGTCGAAGTCGAAGCTGGCGTTGCCCCGTTTCGTGACATTTCCTTGCGCGTCATAGGCGTACCTGGTGCGCACGCCGTTGGTGTTGAGAACGCTCAGGAGGTTGTTGGCGTCGTAGTTGTGAATCGAGCTTCGCGATCCCACCGCGCTCGTCCGCAGGTTGCCGAGCGGGTCGTAGCCGTAGCTGGCGCTGCCCCAGACGCCGGGCGCGTTGGCGGCGGTGAGCCGGTCCAGGCCGTCATAGGCCATGCTGCGGCCATTGATGCCTTCCTGGAGGTCGGCGATGGCGGTGATGTTGCCGTCGGCGTCGTAGCTGTACTGGTCCTGCAGCACGCCGGCATCGCGGTTGACGAGCGCCAGGCCGCGCGTGTTCTGGCTGACCGTGTGAACGATGCCGTTGCCCAGCGTGTAGCCGGCGACGGCGCCGTTGGGGTGGTAGCTCACGCCGGCGGCGTAGCCACCAACCTGCGTGGCTTCGCCGAGGGCGTTGGCGTTGTAGGCGACGACCGCGCCGTCGGGATACGTGATCTGGTTGAGATGGCGGTTGCCGCTGTAGGCCCAGCCGACGGTGTAGGTAGAACCGAAGGTGAGGCTCTCTTGCCTGAGCAGGCGGGCAGCGTCGTAGCTGTAGAGCCAGGTGCTGCCGTTGGAGACGATCGAGGCCGGCAAGCCGTCGTCCGTGTACGCGCGGCCGATCGAGGGGCTGCGGTCGCCGAAGCCGGTTCCGGTGAGCCGGTTGCGGGCGTCGTACGTGTAGGCGACGATCTTGGTGCCTCGAACGCTGGCGGCGTCGCAAGTCGACAAGCTCGTGAACGACTGGCCCGTTGCGCGCCAAGACACGTTGTTCGCGGCGTCGAGCTGCTGGATCGTCGCGCCCACTTCGGGCTCGACGGTCTTGCAAAGGAGGTGATTCGCGTCGTAGACGTAGCTGCGGGTCGCGCTGACCGGAGTGCCGGCGTACGCGCCGCTGCGCGTGACGCTCAGCGGCGTGCCGAACAGATCGCGGGAGAAATTCACCGTGAGTCCTTCGGGAGCCACGATCGAGAGAATCGAGGACTCGTCGGGCTCGTCGAAGACCTGGTAGCTGGTGGTCGTCAGGAACCCGCGCGGATTCGTCACCCGCGTTTGAAAGTGGTCCAGATACGCGAACCTGGTGGTCAGCGGGCCGAGCTCGCTGTCGGCGACGATTAGTCCCGCGCGGCCGAGCGGCTCGTACGCGGTCGTGGTGCCTGGCACCGTGTCTGCGATCGAGCCGATGGAGCGAGCCGGGTACGAAGCGAAGGTCGTCCGGTTGTAGGGGTCGTAGGCGAAACTCTGCATCCGCTGCGTGGCAGCTGGATTGTTCGCGTCGTAGGTCAGCGTCAGGCGCTTGCGCCAACGGGCATCGAAGTAGTTCAACGTCGTGGCCGAGCCTTCGGTGATCGTCTGGCGCCAGTGATCGGCTTCGAGACCATATTCAGGCGTGTGGATCTGGGCGAAAGTGAGCCACTTCGTGCTGTAGCCGCCGGGCGGCGTCGCGCTGGCGAGCCGGCCCATTGCGTCGTAGCCATAGTTCCACGTCGAGGTCGGGCCCACCTCGTTGGTCACGCTCGCGATGGTGCCGATGTTGTTGATCGTCGCGCTGATCCCCTTCCCGTCGGCGTACGTGATGTTGCGTGGCAGGCCGCGCATGTAGTTGCTGTAGGTCGTCGGGTGGTTGAGGGGGTCGACGACCTGGTACAGCGTGCCGTCGCTGGCGAAGAAATAGTTGGCCTGGAGCTTGCCGAATTTGTAGGTCGCGGTCGGCAACGCGGTACCGGTATTGAAGGTCGTGCTCGACGCCTGGATGCCGGAAACCGTGCGGCTCGCAACTTGGCCGAGGATCCAGAGGCTGGTGTGGTCGTAGTAGCCGATGAGCTCCGTACGACTGAAGCCGAGATCGCTCGAGCTGGTCGAGCCCGTCGCTCGGGCGTAGAGATCGAAGCCCGTCGCCGTGTTGTTGAACGTCACTCCTTGCTGCGCGATGACGCGTTGACTCTGTGGCCGGTATATGCGGCTCATCGAATCCGCAGGAGCATTGACATAGCCGACACGACTTGGGAACGGCCCCGCGTCGGACGCAGCGTAGACATAGGACGTCGACCGCAACGCTCCACCGCTGCCCGGTCCTTCCGTGCTCGCGACCGGCAGCCCTTCGTCGAGTCCGTACTGCGTGCCGAAGGTCTTCACCGCGACGTTGCTCAGCGGGTCGGTAATTGTCACCGTCTTCGTTCTGACGCAGCCATTGCATGGCGCGAAGCTGCCATAGGCAAGGCTGTAGGCGTACGACCACGTCATCGCCGGCATTCCGGGACCGCTCAGCGTCTTGGTCGACAGCGAGCGGCTGATGAAGTACCGGGAAACCGGATTCGACGTCGTACCGCACGTCACCTGCGATCCCGGCACGTTCGAACGGCCGTGATAGGTCGCCTTCAGCGTGAACGAGCCGACCGCGCCCGAGGGGTGGGTGATCGTCAGTGTCTTTTCGGTCTGATCGACTGTTCCGTTCTCGCCACCGTCGCAGTCCGGATCGGGCAGGGCGAACGGCTGCCATGGCACGCTGTCCATCGCGAACTGCCACTGCGAGCCGTCGGGCTGAGTCACCGTCTGCAGCGACCCGGTGCTGCCGTTGTACCCATACGTCCACGTCCGCGTTCCGTCGAACACGGTTTGGATGCGGTTACCGTTTCCGCTGTAGCCGAAGGTGATGGTGCGGCCGTCGCTCGAGGTGATCGTTGCAACGCGCCAGCCGTCCGTGCCCGTGTAGGTGTAGCGCACCCAATTGCCGAAGCGATCGGTGATCGACGTCGGCAAGATCCAGATCTCGACGCGGGGAATGGTTCCGGAACCTGCGATGCCGCGATTTATTCCGGCCACCTTGGCAATCGGCCACGAGCGGACGGCGATGTGATCGAAGCGGTATCTCGTTCCGTCGAGGGATCGGGCTTCGAAGCCCTCGCCGGGGCCGTTTTCGAGTGGCAGGCACTTGAGCTCCCAATGGTTCTTCGTCAGGACCGGGTACGTCGACGGCGTCCCGTCGCTCGGGTAGATCGGATTGGCCGGGCCCTGGCCCACGTACTCCGGAAAGCGGCTGAACAGCGTCTGGTCGCCAACGCCGGGGACGTAGAGGTGTGCACCATCCCAAAAGGCTCTGTAGTCGTACGACAAATTTCCGCCAGCCACGTACGCGTAAGTCCATGGCGGGTAGTAGAACTGGCTGCAACGGTTGAAGTTCGTCGTCGTCGCTGCGCCATACCAGTTCGGCTCGGCTTGCGTCGCCACTGCGTGCAGATGGGGAATTTCCAGGTCCCAGTCGCCGAATAATCCGCCGCCATTGGTCTGCGGGGCTCCGACCGCTCGGTGACGGCCCACCGCGACAGGAAGTGCGTTGTTTCCGGGCAGTGAGACGTCCGTCTGGGTGAACTCGAGGGCGCCGCTGTACTCATTGATGGAATCGCCCATCAGGTTCGGGCCGAGCGCCTCGATGACCTCGCCCGAGCGAACCAGGATCCCCTGCTCGAAATATGTCTTGGGAGTGGGAGCGTCCCCTGTGCCACTGCCGAGAGGCGCTGGAGTGATGCCCGGCGCTGCTGCTCCGGACCTGGTCTGGCCGGTCGGTGTTGGCGCGATTTGCGCCGCCGCGAAGAAGGCCGTCAACAACAGCAGCGTTCCGCCGACACCTCGCGCGACCGCGGCAGCAAGAGCGCGGTCAGACCGCGCGATGACCGGTGACGAACGCAAACTCATGACGGTTCTCCAAGACAGTGCCCTGTCGGGAGAACTTTGAACTCCTAGGGAATTGCGTGGCATCCCACCGGTGAGCCAACTCCTCAAGCCCACCTCTTGGGAGTTGACAACTGGAGTGGCCCTCGCTCACGAGCGGCCGAGGCGGCGCACCTCCCGTTGACGCGCGCGCAACGATCTTGTGAGCCCCGCTCACTGCAGCGATCGGCAGTGACGAAGCGGCTCGACCCTACTGGCTACTGTCTAGCGCGGAGCCCGACTTGGTGCCTGAGCTGCTCCTTTGGAGCGTCGCTTGACTACAGCAGCGCCTGCTGACGCGCCAGCCGCCACGACGGCGCACCATCCTTTGCCGCAGCGAGCATCCACAGCTCGCGGAACGGCACCGCGCCGCGCTCCGCCGACTCGCGGATCAGGCCGGAGAACTCGACGCTCGCGAGCCACGCCGCGCCGAGCTCCTCGACGTCGAGCAGCTCGGCGTGCAGCGTGACGACCTCGGTGCGGCTCGTGCCGGCGCGGCTCGTCAGGACCGGCAGCAGCTCCTGCAGCATGTGCGGCGTCGTGAAGTGACCGAGCGCCTGGACGTCGCCCGCATCCCACGCCGCCTGCAGGCCGAGGAAGCGCGTGCGTGCCGCGGCGAGCACCTCGCTGCCGTCCAGCGCCGGCGGCAGACGCGGCGGCGCGACAGGCGTGATCACGGCGCCGCTGGATGGCTTGGCGCCGGCGGCGAACGACCGCGCGCGCCCGCTGCCGCGCGAGCGCCACGCGAGCCAGGCGAACGCCATCGTGCCGACCGCCAGCACGGCAGCCGCACCCGCGAAGTCGCCCGGGCGGCGCGGCACAAGCAGCGTCCAGAGCGCGGCGAGGACGCCGAAGACAGTCGTGACGCCGCCGACGACGAAGCCGCCCGCATCCGCCGCTGCTGCCGGCGTGCTGCCGAGCAGGAACGGAACGCCGACGCCGAGCGAGAGCGGCGCGCGCCAGCGGCCGGCCAGGCGCAGCGGCAGCTCGAAGCCGGCAGCGCTGACCATCAGCATTTGATCCCCACGTGCAAGGCGACGACGCCGGCGCTCATGTTGTGGACGTCGACGTGGCCAAAGCCCGCCGTCTTCATCATCGCCTTCAGCGTTTCCTGGTCGGGATGGACGCGGATCGACTCGGCGAGATAGCGGTAGCTCTCCGCGTCACCGGCGACGAGGCGGCCGATCCGCGGCAAGACGCTGAACGAGTACCAGTCGTAGGCCTTGGCGAGGGGCGCCGCGACCTTCGAGAACTCGAGCACGAGGAGGCGCCCGCCCGGCTTCAGGACGCGCGCCATCTCGGCGAGCGCCTGCTCCTTGTGCGTCATGTTGCGCAGGCCGAAGGCGACGCTTACGAGGTCGAACGAACCGGCGGCGAACGGCAGCGCCTCGGCGTCGCAGAGGAGCGATGGCACGATCAGGCCGTCGTCGAGCAGCCGGTCGCGGCCGCGTTGCAGCATCGACTCGTTGATGTCGCTCAGGACGACGAGCCCGCGCGGACCGACGCGCGAGGCGAACGCGCGCGCGAGGTCGCCGGTGCCGCCGGCGACGTCGAGGACGAGGTCGCCCGGCCGGATGCGCGCGACCGCGACCGCGTATGCCTTCCACGCGCGGTGCAAGCCGAGCGACATCAAGTCGTTCATGACGTCGTACTTGCGCGCGACCGAGTCGAAGACGCCGCGTACCCGCCCGGCCTTCGCCTGCTCGTCGACGGCGCTGAAGCCGAAGTGGGTCTCGCTCATCGCGTGCCGCGAAAGACCGGCCGTCTCAATGCGAATGGCCGCACGACGACGACGCCTTCGCGCCCGCCATCGGCGCGTCGCGGTCGACGCCTTCCTTCGCCAGCCGCTCCTCGTACTTCTGCCAGAGCTCGTCCTGCTGCGAGCCGAGGAAATAGAGGTAGTCCCACGAGAAGATGCCGGTCTCGTGGCCATCGGAAAAGCGCGGCAACACCGCGTAGTTGCCGATCGGCTCCAGCGCGTTGACCTCGACCTCGCGCTTGCCGGTCTGCAGCACCTCCTGCCCCGGCCCATGCCCCTGCACCTCGGCCGACGGCGAGTAGATCCGCATCAGCTCGAACGGAATGCGAAAGCTCTTGCCGTCGTCGAAGCCGACCTCGAGCACGCGCGATCGCTGGTGGACCGTGATCGAGGTCGGCTGGCGAGGCTCGGCGCGTGGATTCATGCGGTGGCTGGAAAAGCCGGCGCAGTGTAGCCAAGCGACGCATCCCCGCGACCGCAGGGGACAACAAGGCGCTAGGTCATCTGCCGCTCACCGGGCCGCCTGGCGATACGCGGCACGCTCGAACTTGGCGTAGGTGTCGACGAAGCGCGGCTCCACGAACGGCAGCGACTGGGTCATGATCAGCCCGGCGAGGTCGGCTTTCGGATCGAGCCAGTAGTGCGTGTTGAGGACGCCCGCCCAGCCCTGCGAGCCGGCGCGGCGCATGCCGGGAATGTCTTCCTCGATCCGCATGAACGCCATGCTGTGCGACTTGCGCTTGCCGGGGAAGAGCTCGCAGTCGGCGGTGATCGCCGGCACCGCCGTCTTCAGGAGCGGGATCGGGATATCGCCGATCTGGTTCGCGAGCATCGCCTCGAGGCCCTTCTCGCTCAGGATGCGCGCGCCGTCGAGCGTTCCCTTGTTCAGGTACATCCGCAGGAAGCGCATGTAGTCGGGCGCGGTCGAATAGAGGGCGTGGCCCATGCCGTAGAACTCGGGCTTCGGCGGCGGCGCGATGTCGAAGTCGCCGAACTTGCCGTTCTCGCCGCGGATCTTCACCGCCGCGAGGCGCGACTTCATGTGATCCTCGACCTCGAAGCGCGTGTCGGCCATCTTCAGCGGGTCGAAGATTTCTTCCTTGCAGAAGCGATCGATCGAGCGGCCGTCGACCTTCTCGACGATGCGGCCGAGCCAGTCGATGCCGATGCCGTAGTCCCAGCGCTCGCCCGGATCGAACTGCAGCGGATACTTGAGTGCGACGGTGAGTCCGGAGAGAATCGACGGCGCTCCGGTCGCTTCCATGTAGCGCGGCACCTCGGTGCTCCAGAACTCGTAGACCAGGCCCGAAGTGTGCGTCGCCAGGTGCCGCACCGTCGCCTTGGTGCGCGGCGCGCGCAGCTTCGGCCGCTTCTCGTCGAAGCCTTCCAGCACCTTCAGCTCGGCGAACTCGGGCAGGATCGTTTCGACGATGGTGTCGGCGCTCAGCTTGCCGCGGTCGATCAGGATCATCGCCGCGGTGCTGCCGACGGCCTTGGTCATCGAAAAGATGCGAAAGACGGTATCGACCGTCGCCCGCTGCCCGGGGCTGCGGTCCCCGGCGGCGCCCGACCAGACGACGCCGGCGGCGTTGCCCACCATGCCGACGAGAAAGGGGACGTCTTCGTTGGCGACGGCTTCGCTGATGACCTTGTCGAGATCGGACATGAATGCCTCCGTGAAGATCGGTGCGCGGCGGGATCGCCGTCACCCTGGAGCGGACACGCTAGGCCGATCGGGGCGGCATGGCAAGCACATCTCCCCCGCGCGGACATGCCCTTGTCGCCGGCGCGGTGCCGGCGCGCGCAGCTCAGACGAGCACGCGCTCGATCCCGCCTTCGTTGGCGCGCGCGACGTATTCGGGCAGCCAGTCCTCGCCGAGGATGCGGTTGGCCATCTCGACGACGATGTAGTCGGCTTCGAGGAGGCCGTTCACGAGGTCGCCCTTGTAGCGTTGCAAGCCCTGCAAGCAGCTCGGGCACGAGGTCAGGATCTTGAGGTCACCCTGCTTCGCCGCGCCCTCGGCGCCTGCGATCATCGTTCGCAGCGCCGCCTCGTCGCGCCGGAGCTCCTCTTCCTTCCTGAAGCGCACCTGGGTCGCGATGTCGGGGCGGTGGATGCCGAAGGTGCCGCTCTCGCCGCAGCAGCGGTCGCTCTTCCTCACGTTCTCGCCGACCAGCGCCTTGACGGTGACGAGCGGATCGCGCTGCTTCATCGGGCTGTGGCAAGGGTCGTGGAAGAGGTAACCCGGGGCCGCCGCATCGGGGCCATCGCCGACGCCGCCGAGCGTGATCCCCTTCTCGAGCAGGAACTCGTGGATGTCGACGATCCGGCAGCCGGGGAAGATCTGCTCGAACTCGTAGCCCTGCAGCTGGTCGTAGCACGTCCCGCAGCTGACGACGACGGTCTTGATGTCGAGGTAATTGAGCGTGTTGGCGACGCGGTGGAAGAGCACCCGGTTGTCGGTGATGATCTTCTCGGCCTTGTCGTAGTCGCCCGAGCCGCGCTGCGGGTAGCCGCAGCACAGGTACCCGGGCGGCAGCACCGTCTGCACGCCGGCGTGCCAGAGCATCGCCTGGGTCGCCAGGCCGACCTGCGAGAACAGCCGCTCCGAGCCGCAGCCGGGGAAGTAGAAGACCGCCTCGCTGTCGGCGTTGGTCGCCTGCGGGTTGCGGATGATCGGGACGTATGCCTTGTCCTCGATGTCGAGCAGCGCACGCGCGGTCCGCTTGGGCAGGTTGCCGGGCATTTTCTTGTTGATGAAGTGGATCACCTGCTCCTTCAGCGGCGGCGAGCCGTGCGTCGACGGCGGCGCCGCGGTCTGCGCGTTGGCGAGGCCGCGCAGCAGGTTGTTGGCCGAGCGCTGCAGGTTGAAGCCGACATCGACCATCGCGGTGCGCATGACCTTGATCGTCTCGGGCGTCGTCGCGTTGAGGAACACCATCGCCGCCTTGCTCGCCGGACGGAAGCGCTTCTTGCCCATCTTGCGCAGCAGGTTCCGCATGTTCATCGAGACGTCGCCGAAGTCGATGTCGACCGGGCAAGGGCTGAGGCACTTGTGGCAGACCGTGCAGTGGTCGGCGACGTCCTCGAACTCCTCCCAGTGGCGCAGCGAGATGCCGCGCCGCGTCTGCTCCTCGTACAGGAAGGCCTCGATCAGGAGCGACGTCGCCAGGATCTTGTTGCGCGGGCTGTAGAGCAGGTTGGCGCGCGGCACGTGCGTCGTGCACGGCGGCTTGCATTTGCCGCAGCGCAGGCAGTCCTTGATCGAGGTCGCGATCGCGCCGATATCGCTCCGCTGCATGATGAGCGACTCGTGCCCCATCAGGCCGAAGCTCGGCGTGTAGGCGTTGGTGAGGTCGGCCTTCAGCACCTGGCCACCGAACGCCGCGTCGCGCAGGAGCTTGCCCCGGTTGAAGCGCCCCTCGGGGTCGACACGCCGCTTGTAGTCGGTGAACGCGGCGAGCTCGTCGTCGCTCAGGAACTCGAGCTTGGTGATGCCGATACCGTGCTCGCCCGAGATCACGCCGCCGAGGCTGCGGGCCAGCTTCATGATCCGCGCGACCGCGGCGTGCGCGGTCTGCAGCATCTCGTAGTTGTCGCTGTTGACGGGGATATTGGTGTGCACGTTGCCGTCGCCGGCGTGCATGTGCAGCGCGACCCAGACGCGGCCGCGCAGCACCTCGTCGTGGATGCGCTGGCACTCGTCGGTGATCGGCTTCAGCGCCGTGCCGGCGAAGATCGATTCCAGTGGCCTTCTGAGCTGCGCCTTCCAGGACGCCCGCCAGGTGTGGTCCTGCAGCAGCGCGAAGACGGTTCGCCCCGCAGCGTCGCCCGTGGCCGGACGGTCGAGGCTCGCGAGCCAGCCGCGCCACTCGGCGCCGACCTCGCGCAGCAACGCGAGCCCCTGCTGGACGCGGTCCTCGAGCAGCTCGGCGGTCGCGATCTCGCCCGCGTCGTCGCCCTTCTGAAGCGGCAGGTTGCCGCGCCCAAGGAACTCCTCGAGGCGGTCGACGAGCGCCAGCTTGTTGGCGAGGCTCAGCTCGATGTTGATCCGCTCGATTCCTTCCGTGTACTCGCCCATCCGGTCGAGCGGGATGACGACGTCCTCGTTGATCTTGAAGGCGTTGGTGTGCTTGCTGATCGCGGCGGTTCGCTTGCGGTCGAGCCAGAACTTCTTGCGCGCCTCGGCACTGACGGCGACGAACCCCTCGCCCGAGCGCGCGTTGGCGATGCGGACGACCTCGCTCGTCGCTCGCGCGACCGCGTCGGCATCGTCGCCGACGATGTCGCCGAAGAGCGCCATCTTCGGCAGCGGGGCGGCGCCTGCGACGCCGTTCAGGCTCGCTCGCTTGCTCTTGGTCGCGTAGCCGACCGCCTTCAGATAGCGGTCGTCGAGGTGCTCGAGCCCGGCGAGGAGAACGCGCGAGCCGGGGCTCGACTTCTGCGCGAGATCGAACAGGTAGTCGCGGATCTCGACGATCGACGGCACCGCGTCCTTGGCGTTGCCGAAGAATTCGAGGCAGACGGTGCGCACGTGCGCCGGCATCCTGTGCACGATCCAGCGCGCCGACGTGATCAGGCCGTCGCAGCCTTCCTTCTGGATCCCGGGCAGGCCGGCGAGGAACTTGTCGGTGACGTCCTTGCCGAGCCCTTCCTTGCGGAAGATCGCACCCGGGATCTCGAGGCGCTCGGTGCGCTCGAGCTTCTTGCCGCTCGAGTCGAAATAGTTGAGCTCGAAGCGCGCCATCGGCGCGTCGTGGATCTTGCCGAGGTTGTGGTCGAGCCGCGTCACCTCGAGCCACTTCGCATCGGGAGTGACCATCCGCCACGACGCCAGGTTGTCGAGCGCGGTGCCCCAGAGCACCGCCTTCTTGCCGCCGGCGTTCATCGCGACGTTGCCGCCGACGCACGACGCCTCGGCCGACGTCGGGTCGACTGCGAACACGTGGCCGGCGCGCTCGGCCGCTTCGGCAACGCGCTGGGTGACGACGCCGGCCTCGGTCCACACCGTCGCCACCTTGCCAGCGACCCCGGGCAGGGCGACGTGCTCGACCTCGCTCATCGCCTCGAGCTTTTCGGTGTTGATGACCGCGCTCGCCCACGTCAGCGGCACCGCGCCGCCGGTGTAGCCGGTGCCGCCGCCGCGCGGAATGATCGTCAGGCCGAGCTCGATGCAGCCGGCGACCAGCCCCGCCATCTCCTTCTCGGTGTCGGGCGTGAGGACGACGAACGGGTACTCGACGCGCCAGTCGGTCGCATCGGTGACGTGCGAGACACGCGACATGCCGTCGAACTTGAGGTTGTCCTTCGCCGTCACCTTGGCGAGCGTGCGGACGGTGCGCTTGCGCAGGTCCCAGACGGCGCGGAACTGCGCCGCGAACGACTCGACCGCGGCGCGCGACAGCGCGAGCAGCTCGCCGACGACCGCGTCGCGCGCCGCGTCGGCGGCCGGCGTGCGCCGCTTCTCGACCTCGCCCAGGCGATGGTGCAGCGCCTCGATCAGGAGCGCGCGCCGGCGCGGGTTGTCGAGCAGGTCGTCCTGCAGGTAGGGGTTGCGCTGGACGACCCAGATGTCGCCGAGCACTTCGTAGAGCATGCGCGCCGAGCGGCCGGTGCGGCGCTCGCTGCGCAAGATGCCGAGCACCTCCCAGGCGCGCGTGCCGAGCAGGCGGATGACGATCTCGCGGTCGGAGAACGACGTGTAGTTGTAGGGGATCTCGCGCAGGCGAGGCGCGGCGGCGGCCGCTTCCGCGGCAGCGGTGATCCCGGTCAGAGGCAGCGGAGCATTCATGGGTGCGGAGGGCGCCGACACGTCGCCGTCCGCACCCCGAGGGATCGTACCGCAGTGCAACAAAATGACGCGGTCGGCGGCGCGCGACCCGCGGCGCGCGGCGGGTATTCCCGCTTGCCCTTGCGAGCCTCGCCGCGGGATAAACGCGGCTGTCATTCGCCGGCGCCAGCATCGGTCGCGTCCGGCCGAATCGCTCGCCAACACGGAGTCGTCATGAAGTCGAAGTTCCTTGTCTCTTTGTCCTTCACCGCACTCGTCGCGCTGGCGGCGCCGGCCCACGCCCAGGTCGAGATCCAGTGGTGGCACTCGATGGCAGGCAAGCTCGGCGACAAGGTCAACGAGATCGCGGAGAAGTTCAACGCCAGCCAGAAGGACTACAAGGTCGTCGCGGTCTACAAGGGCCAGTACGACGAGTCGCTCACCGCCGCCATCGCCGCCTACCGCGCCGGCAAGCCGCCGCAGATCGTGCAGGTGTTCGAGGTCGGCACGGCGACGATGATGGCGGCGCAAGGCGCGGTGATGCCGGTCTACAAGCTCATGGCCGAGGCGCACGAGAAGTTCGACCCGAAGGATTACCTGCCGGCAGTGACCGGTTACTACTCCGACGCGCACGGCAACCTGCTCTCGATGCCGTTCAACAGCTCGACGCAGGTGCTCTACATCAACAAGGACGCGTTCAAGAAGGCCGGCCTCGACCCCAACAAGCCGCCCGTGACTTGGCCCGAGCTGTTCCAGGACGCCGACAAGCTCAAGGCCGCCGGCGTGTCCTGCGCCTTCACCACCGGCTGGCAGTCGTGGGTCCAGCTCGAGAGCTTCAGCGCCTGGCACAACGTGCCCTTCGCGACGGAGCAGAACGGTTTCGGCGGTCTGGGCACGCGCCTCGAGTTCAACGGCCCGGTGCAGACCATGCACATCCAGAACCTGGCCGAGATGGCCAAGAAGGGGACGTTCATCTATGCCGGGCGCAAGGACGAGCCGACCGGCAAGTTCCAGGCCGGCGAATGCGCGATGGAGACCACCTCGAGCGGCTCGTACGCGAACATCAAGGCGAACGCGAAGTTCGAGCTCGGTGTCGCGCCGCTGCCCTACTACCCGAGCGTCAAGGGCGCGCCGCAGAACACCATCATCGGCGGCGCGACGCTGTGGGTGATGACGCAGAAGGATCCCGCGGTCTACAAGGGCATCGCGCGCTTCTTCACCTTCCTGTCGTCCCCCGAGATCCAGCTCGACTTTCACAAGTCGACCGGCTACGTTCCGATCACGCTCGCCGCCTATGAGCTGGCGAAGAAGAACGGCCTATACCAGGAGCGCCCCGGCTTCGACGTCGCGATCAAGGAACTGACGAACAAGCCGCCGACGGCCAACTCGAAGGGGCTGCGCCTGGGCAACTTCGTGCAGATCCGCAACGTGATCGACGAGGAGCTCGAGGGGGTCTGGGGTGGGCAGAAGACCGCCAAGGGAGCGCTCGACGAAGCCGTCAAGCGCGGCAACGAGCTGCTCGAGAAGTTCGAAAAGGCGAACAAGTAGGCTCCATGGAGCGCGCCGCGGCCCGGCGGTGCGCCGTCCCCTCTTTCTCGCCTATCGCCCGCGTGCATGGATAAGCGCGTCCATTTCGGCTCGCCCTGGCTGCCCTACGCCCTGGTCTTGCCGCAGATCGCGGTCACGCTGGTGTTCTTCGTCTGGCCTGCCGCGGAGACGCTGTACTACTCGGTGCTGCTGCAGGACGCGTTCGCATCGAAGATCCAGTTCGTCTGGTTCGACAACTTCATTACCCTCTTCCACGACTCGCACTACCTCGCGTCCTTCAAGATCACCGTGATGTTCTCGGCGATCGTCGCCGTCACCGGCCTGGCCCTGTCGCTGCTGCTCGCGGTGTTCGCCGACCGCGTGCTGCGCGGCTCGCGCGTCTACAAGACCTTGCTGGTCTGGCCCTATGCCGTCGCCCCCGCGGTGGCGGGCATCCTGTGGCTGTTCATGCTGTCGCCTTCGATCGGCACGCTCACCTACGCGCTGCGCGGCTTCGGCATCGACTGGAACTACTACGTCAACCCCGGCCAGGCGATGCTGCTCATCTGCGTGGCCGCGGTCTGGAAGCAGATCAGCTACAACTTCCTCTTCTTCCTCGCCGGGCTGCAGGCGATTCCGTCCTCGCTGATCGAAGCGGCGGCCATCGACGGCGCCGGTCCGGTGCGGCGCTTCTGGACGATCGTCTTCCCGCTGCTGTCGCCGACCGCGTTCTTCCTGCTCGTCGTCAACGTCGTCTACGCGTTCTTCGACACCTTTGCCATCGTCGACTCGACCACGCAGGGAGGCCCGGGCCAGGCGACGCAGACCCTGGTCTACAAGATCTTCCAGGACGGCGTCCAGGCGTTGGACCTCGGCGGCTCGGCGGCGCAGTCTGTCGTGCTGATGGTGATCGTGATCGCGCTCACCGTCGTGCAGTTCCGCTGGGTCGAGCGCAAGGTGCAGTACTAGGGCCTGGCAACGCCATGATCGAGCGCCGCCCGTTCCTCAACCTCGTGCGCCACGCCGTGCTGATCGGCGCCGTGGCGGTGATCCTGTTCCCGGTCTACCTCGCCTTCGTCGCCTCGACGCTGTCGTTCGACGAGGTGCTGCACGTGCCGATGCAGCTGTGGCCGGGGCACCACCTGCTGGAGAACTACGCCGACGTCATGGCCCACGGCAGCGCCAAGGGCTCGAGCGCGCCGGTCGGAAGGATGATGATCAACAGCCTCGTCATGGCGCTCGTCATCGCCATCGGCAAGATCGCGATCTCGATCATCTCGGCCTTCGCCATCGTCTACTTCCGCTTCCCGTTTCGCCAGACCGTCTTCTGGATAATCTTCATCACCTTGATGCTGCCGGTCGAGGTGCGCATCCTGCCCACCTACCAGGTCGCGGCGAACCTGAAGCTCATCGATACCTACGCCGGGCTGACGCTGCCGCTGATCGCCTCGGCGACCGCGACCTTCCTCTTTCGCCAGTTCTTCCTCACCATCCCCGACGAGTACGCCGAGGCCGCCCGCATCGACGGCGCCGGCCCGCTGCGCTTTTTCAAGGACGTGGTGCTGCCGCTCTCGCGCACTAATATCGCGGCGCTGTTCGTGATCATGTTCATCTACGGCTGGAACCAGTACCTTTGGCCGCTGCTCGTGACGACGCAGGAGAGCATGTACACGACCGTGATCGGCATCAAGCGAATGATCCCCGGCGGCGATGCTGCGGCCGAGTGGCACCTGGTGATGGCCACCGCGATCCTCGCGATGCTGCCGCCGGCGCTGGTGGTGCTGCTGATGCAGAAGTGGTTCGTCAAGGGCCTCGTCGATACCGAGAAATGATGCCCCCACGCTCACTTCCTTCGCTGCCCCCCGCGGGGGCGCGGCCGGTCTTGGGAACGGCCCGGCGACCGGCCGGGGCGCGGAGCTAACCATGGGTGCGATCAGTCTGCGTCAGGTGGAGAAGACCTACGGCCGCGCGCCGAGGGCCAACAAGGTCATCCACGGCGTCAGCGCCGAGATCGCCGACGGCGAGTTCGTCGTCATCGTCGGCCCCAGCGGCTGCGGCAAGAGCACGCTGCTGCGGATGGTGGCCGGGCTCGAGGAGATCAGCGGCGGCGAGATCGAGATCGGCGGCCGCGTCGTCAACGACCTCGAGCCCGCGGAACGCGACATCGCGATGGTGTTCCAGAACTATGCGCTCTACCCGCACATGAGCGTGTTCGACAACATGGCCTACGGGCTTCGGATCCGCAAGATTGCGCCCGAGCAGATCCGTGCCCGCGTCGACAAGGCCGCCGCGATCCTCGAGCTCGGCCCCTTCCTCGGGCGCAAGCCCCGCGAGCTTTCCGGCGGCCAGCGACAGCGCGTGGCGATGGGGCGCGCGATCGTGCGCGAGCCGCAGGTGTTCCTGTTCGACGAGCCGCTGTCGAACCTCGACGCCAAGCTGCGTGCGCAGACGCGGCTGGAGATCCAGAAGCTGCACAACGAGCTGCATGTCACCTCGCTGTTCGTGACCCACGACCAGGTCGAGGCGATGACGCTCGCCGAGCGGATGATCGTCATGAACGCCGGCCGGATGGAGCAGATCGGTACGCCCGACGAGGTCTACCACCGCCCGGCGACGACATTCGTCGCCGGCTTCATCGGCTCGCCGCCGATGAACCTCGCCCGCGGCCGCGCCGCGGGCAGCGGCTTCACAGCCGGCGGCCAGCTGCTGCCACTCGCAGCGCCGGCGCCGCGCGAGGGCGAGCTCGTTCTCGGCATTCGTCCAGAGCACGTCGAGCTGGACGACAACCTCTCGGCGGCGAGCTGGCCGCTGCGCGTGCAGGCGCTCGAGATGCTCGGCGCCGAGCGGCTCGTCTATGGCCTGCTCGGCGAAACGCTCTTCACCGCGCGGCTCGACGCGACGCTGCCCCACCCGAAAGTCGGCGACGTGGTCGGCCTGCGCGCGGCGCCGTCGCAGTTGCACTGGTTCGATGCCGTGAGCTCGGCGCGCGTCGAGACGCGGCCTCTCGCCGCGCGCGCGACGGCGTCGTGACCACGCCCTGGCCATATCCACGCTGGATCGCGCACCGCGGCGCCGGCAAGCTCGCGCCCGAGAACACGCTGGCAGCGTTTCGCCTCGGCGCGGCGTACGGCTTTCGTGCGTTCGAGTGCGACGTCAAGCTGTCGGCCGACGGCGTTCCCTTCCTCCTCCACGACGCGACGCTGGAACGGACGACCTCGGGCCGCGGCCCGGCCGCGGCGCTGCCCTGGAGCGAGCTGGCGCGCCTCGACGCCGGCGGCTGGCACAGCCGCGCCTTCGCCGGCGAACCGATCGCGAGCTTCGCTGCGGCGGCGCGCTACTGCCTGCGCAACGGGTTCGCGCTCGATGTCGAGCTCAAGCCTTCGCCCGGCGCCGAGCGCGAGACCGGGCGCGCGGTCGCGGCGATGGCCGCGACGCTCTGGGCAGGCGCCGCCCTGCCGCCCTTGCTCAGCTCGTTTCGCCTCGACGCTCTCGAGGGCGCACGCGACGGCGCGCCGGCATTGCCGCGCGCACTCCTGCTCGATAGCCTGCGCAACGGCTGGCTCGACGAAGCGCGTGCACTCGGCTGCATCGCGGTCGTCTGCCACCATGCGCTCGTCGACGCGAGCGTCCTCGTGACGACGCACGGCGCGGGCCTTCGCGCCTGCGCCTACACCGTCAATGATCCTGCCGAAGCTCGCAGGCTCGACACGCTCGGCGTCGACAGCCTCGTCACCGACGCGGTCGATCGCTTCTCGCCCGCCGCCGCGGTCGCCGACTGAGGCGCGGCGATTCAGCCCGGCGTTGCGCCCATCGGCTCCTCGGCGCCGCGAACGCGCGCGTAGATGCGCGTGCTGCGCGGCTCGCCCGCCGGCGTCATCGAATCGAAACGCAGCAGCGCTTCGAGCGTGAAGCCGGCGCGCTCGGCGAGCTTCCAGCTGCGCTCGTTGCGGTCGTCCATGCGGATCTCGACGCGCCGCGCGTCGAGCACATCGAAGGCCATCCGAGCCATCGCCCGCACCGCCTCGGTCATGAAACCGCGCTGCTCGCACCCGGTCCTGCGCCAGTAGCCGATCTCGAACTTGCGCAGCGCCCAATCGATGCGATGCAGACCGGCGGCGCCGACGAGCTCACCGTCGCCGCCCTCGGCGCGGCGCAAGAAGAGCAGCATGACGAAATCCTCGCGCAGCAGAAAGCGCGCCTGCTGGCGGCGGCAATGCGCCTCCGACTCGTCGACCGTCGGCAACGTCCCCGCCCAGGGCAGCCACGGCGCGAGTTCGCCGTGCGAGGCACGGATCGCGTCGTTGAGGATGCGGCCGTCGCCCGGCCGCGGCACGCGCAGGACGAGCCGCTCGGTCTCGAGGCGCTCCGGGACGTCGATCAGCAGCGGGTCCATCGCGCAGCTCTCAGGTGACGACGATGCGCGCGCCGACGTCGGCCTCGGCGCCGAGCCACTCGTCGACGCGCTCGGCCGCGGGCAGCTCGCGGACGCGCCGGATGACGCCGAGCTGCCACGCGACCGCAGCGAGCAGCAGCGATCCGGCCCCGGCGACGGCGAGCGACGCGCGCAGGCCGACATGCTCGCCGAGCCAGCCGCCGAGCAGCGCGCCCGGGCCGGCGGGGATCAGGATCAACCAGCGCATCGTGCTCGTCATCCGGCCGAGCAGCGGCACCGGCGTGACCGCCTGGCGCAGTGCCAGGAAGTTGATGAAGATGAACACCGCGCCGGTCGAGAACATCGTCAGCATGGCCGCGAACGCAGCGACGCCCCACTCGTTGGCCGGCGTCACCGCGAGCAGCAGCCAGCCGGCGCCGCAGACCGCGAAGCCGAGGATGAGGCAAGGCCCCGGGCCGATCCTGCGGCTGATGCGATTGCCGAAGACGCTCGCGATCACGGTGCCGATGCCCATGCCGGTGTAGCTCAGGCCGACGGCCTGCTCCGACAGGCCGAGAGTGCGCGTCGCGAACAGGATCTGGACGACGATCGCCGCCTGATGGCACGCCTGCCAGGCGCCGACCGCGAGCGCCAGCGCGACGAGCAGACGATGGCGCGCGACGAAGCGGACGCCTGCCTTCAGGTCGGCCCAGAATGCGCTCCCGCGGGCGCCGGCAGCGCGCACGTTCGCCGCCGTCTCGTGGACGGCGACCCCGCGCAGGATCGCGGCCGAGACCGTCACCAGCGCCGCATCGACGAGAAGCGCGAGCGGGGCGCCGACGATCTTGATCAGCGCGCCGGCGAGACCCGGCCCGGCGACCTCGGCGCCCGACGAGGCGAGCGCGTTCTTCGCGTGCGCCTCGACCAGCCGCTCGCGCGGGACGACCTGCGTGAGAACGATCTGCGCCGCACTGCCGGCGACCGTGTAGACGCTGCCGAGGACAAAGCCGCACGCGTACAGCCAGCGGATCGAGAGCCAGCCGAGCCACCACGCGACCGGGACGCTGAGGACGACGAGCGCGATCGTCAGCTCGCCGGCGATATAGACCGGCAGCTTCTTGACGCGGTCGAGCCAGACTCCGGCGGGCAGCGAGAGGAGGACGAAGGGCAGGATCTCGACCGCGCTCAGCAACCCCATCTGCGTCGGCGTTGCGTGCAGCAGCACCGCCGCGGTCAGCGGCAGCGCGAGCATCGTCACCTGGCCGCCGAACGAGCTGATCAGGATCGACGTCCACAGCCGCCGGTACGCGCGGTCGCGCAGGAGGTCGTGGGCGGGCAGCGACGGCAGCCAGCGCCGCGCAATCTCGCTCCACCTTGTCTGTCTGGGCCACCATGTCTGCATGGTGCTCACCTTGCTTTCCTTCGCGGCTCCCCGGATCGCGGGGAACCTGGTGGGCCGTTCGGCCCGGGTGCGGCGGAAGAAACGAAGGTTCGATCGACTCTTCCGCTGATCTCTCAGCGGTCTTCGATCGAAGAGCTGAGACTGGCTAGATCGGCGCTGCCGGATTGCCGGCCGAGCACTGGGCCATGACGCCGACGATGCCGCGCGCCGACAGCCATGCCGCGCCGGAGGCGCTCTGGGCTTGGAGGTGCGTGGTGCGGTTCATGTCTGTCTCGATGAAGCGAAAAGGGATCCTAGCAGCGGTGTCGCGAGCGCGGCAAGTGAATAAGTCACTCGCGTTGCGGCATACCCACGCGTCCTCTGGACGGAGGATGCGTCACGACCGGTAGTCGGCGTTGATCCGAACGTAGTCGGTGCTGAAGTCGCACGTCCAGACCGTCGCTGCCGCCGCGCCGCGGTGCAGGTCGACGCGCACCGTGATCTCGCTCTGCTTCATGACGCGCTGGCCGTCTTCCTCGCGATAGCTCGGCCGCCGGCCGCCGCCTGCGACGACGTGGACATCGTCGAGGAAGAGGTCGATCTTCGTCTGGTCGAGATCGGCGACGCCGGCGTAGCCGACCGCGGCCAGGATGCGGCCGAGGTTCGGGTCGCTGGCGAAGAACGCGGTCTTGACGAGCGGCGAGTGAGCGATCGCGTAGGCTGCGCGGCGGCACTCGGCGACGCTCGCACCGCCTTCGACGCGCACGGTGATGAACTTGGTCGCGCCCTCGCCGTCGCGAACGATCGCCTGCGCAAGCCGGTGCGAAACGTCGACGACGGCATCGCGCAGGACGCGGCCGTCGCTGCTGTCGAGGCTGGTGATCGGCGGGTTGCCGGCGCGTCCGGTGGCGATCAGGACGAACGAATCGTTGGTCGACGTGTCGCCGTCGATCGTGATGCGGTTGAACGATGCGTCGACAGCCTCCTGCACGAGCGGCTGCAGCACCGCCGGGTCGATCGCGGCGTCGGTGGCGACGAACCCGAGCATCGTCGCCATGTCGGGGCGAATCATGCCGGCGCCCTTGCTGATGCCGGTGACGGCGACCGCGCGGCCGCCGATCTGCACCATGGCCGACGCCGCCTTCGGCACCGTGTCGGTCGTCATGATCGCCTCGGCCGCCTCGAGCCAGGCGTCCGGGCGCGCCGCCGCCAGTGCCGTCGGCAGCGCTGCTTCGATCCGATCGTGCGGCAGCGTCTCCATGATCACGCCGGTCGAGAACGGCAGCACCTGCTCGGGCCGGCAATCGAGCAGCCGCGCGAGCGCGGTGCAGGTCGAGCGCGCCCGGGCGAGCCCGTCGGCGCCGGTGCCGGCATTGGCGTTGCCGGTGTTGACCAGCAGCGCCCGCACTTCGCCGCCGGCCGCCAGGTGCTCTCGGCAGAGCTGCACCGGTGCGGCAGAGAACCGATTTGACGTGAACACGCCGGCGACCGCGGCGCCGGGATCGACGCGGACGACCAGCACGTCGCGCCGGTTCGCCTTCCGCACGCCGGCCATCGCGACGCCCAGCGAGATGCCGGCAACGGGGCGAAGCGACGTCGCGTCAGGAGGTGCGAGGTTGACTGCCATGGCGGGTGGTCTCGGGTGAAGTCCGGGGCATTGTCAGATCTTTCGCCGGAACCCCAGACGAGGCAGATGCCGTCGAGCGCGGCAAGGCACGCGTTCAGAGATCTCAGCTCTCAGACGGGAAATCGCCACAGGATTCATTGCCGAGGACAATGCACTTCTCGCAACCCCCTGACCGACTGTGACCCCCTTCTTCGTTGACCTCGTCACCCGCACAGATGAAGCACGGCGCCAGTTCGAGACCAACCCGCACGTGCTCCGCATCGTGGCCTCCGGGCTCTCTGTTGAAAGATATCGGAAGCTGCTACTTGAGCTGTATCACGTTGTTTGGCATTTCAATCCAACTTGCGCTGCCGCGGCAAGCCGGATGGGCGTCGAGCATTCACAGGTTCGGCACTTTCTCTACGAACACATGATGGAGGAAAAGGGACACGAAGAATGGGTTGTGAACGACCTGAAGGTCGTTGGAGTGGAGCGTCAGGCGGTTCTGCAGTACCGGCCAAGCAAGTGGATGCTTGCATTGAATGGCTACAACTATTGGTCGGCAGACCGGAGACATCCTTGCTCGGTCTTGGGTATGGTCTATGCCCTAGAAGTGATCGCTTCCGTGTATGGCGGGCCAATCGCGACAGCGATCAAGGAATCCCTCTTGCTTGAAGGCGACAAGGGCATATCTTTCATCACATCTCACGTCACGATGGATGCCGAGCACATGGCGGAACTGAGGATCGTTCTCAACAAGATCAGCGACGAAGCCTCTCAAGAGGCGATCGTCGAATCCGTCGGCTTCAATTTCGACTACTTCACCTGCGTACTCGAAGCGATATGAGTGCTGTGCCTGCCTTGCCTGGCCCACTCGATCGGCAATACAAGTACATGTGGCTCGAGTGGGACGCAGAGTTCGCCGTCCTGACGGCGCGGATTTCAGTTCATCCGATTCAGTGTTACAGCCTTGCCGCAATGGCGGAGCTGCAGCAAGTTTTCAACGACATTTCGGCCAACCCTGGCCTGGTCAAGCACTTCGTGATGGCATCCGGGGTGCCGAACGTGTTCAATTTCGGCGGTGACCTGTCCCTCTTCGTTCTTCTCGTTCGCGCCCGCGATGTTGACTCGCTGAAGCTTTACGCACGTCGCTGTGTCGACCTCGTTTGGTGGCTGGAAAACGCAGCCCAAATCGGCGTTCACACGACAGCCTTGGTGCAAGGCGACACGTTGGGCGGCGGGCTGGAGTCAGCTCTTCTTCACCACAATGTGATCTTCGAGCGAAGTGCCCAAGCGGGATTCCCTGAGGTGCTCTTCAATCTTTTCCCCGGAATGGGTGCATGGCACCTCACCGTTCGGAAAGGCGGCTTTGCGATCGCGAATGACATGATTCTGTCCGGGCAGATCTATACGGCTGACCAATTGCATCGGGCTGGCCTTGTGGACCTCGTCGTCGACGACGGCACTGGCGAGGTTGCACTCGACAAGATCATTCGGTCCGCGCACCCGAGACTGCGCGGAATGTTGACGGCACTGCAGGCGCGGCGAATCGCGGCGCCCATCACGTATGAGTCGCTTCAGACCGTCGTGGAACTCTGGGCGGTGAGCGCCCTCCGACTCAAGGATCGGGATCTGCGACTGATGGAGCGGCTCGCCCGAGCTCAGGTTCGAAAGGTAGGCGGCGCCGCTGAGGGTGCAGTCGAGGAGATTAAGCGGATCGAACTGGACACGGCATGGGGCTTCGAGCGCACCGGACTGAGTGAGTGGAGCACCCTCACCTGAACGAACTTCAGATGCCTATAGCCAGGATTTCAATAGATCACGAAGCTGCGCCCGCGTATACGGTTTCGCGAGATGCGCATCCATCCCCGCAGCGATCGCTTCCTGCGCATCCTCCTCGAATGCGTTCGCCGTTACGGCGATGATCGGAATGCGCGAGCGTAGGTTGGAGCTTTCTATTCTCCGGATCTCTCTAGCCGTAGCGTAGCCGTCCAATACTGGCATGAAGCAGTCCATCAGGACCACGTCGAAGTTCTTGCGGTCAAGCGCTTCGAGAGCTTCCATCCCGTTGGCGACTTCGTGGACGCGCATCCCCAGAGACTGGAGCACCTCCCGGGCGATCATTCGGTTGACGTCGTTGTCCTCGACAACAAGAACTGTTCCGCAAAGCGCCGGAACCTCATCCAGGCCACCCATCGACGAATCGAGCGACACCGTGTGCGTTTCCGATAAGTCTCGGGCGAAGGACGCTGAGAACCAGAACCTTGAACCACCGCCCAGCCGACTTTCCACTTCGATCCTGGCGCCCATGGCCTCAGCGATCCGCTGACTAATCGCCAGGCCTAGCCCCGTACCGCCGGCGCGACGCTTGTGTTGTCCAAGCACCTGATGGAACGGCTGGAAGAGCTTCGCCATTGCTTCATTGGGAATTCCAACTCCGGTATCGATCACTTCGAAGCGTACTCCGGCGCTTCCGTACGGCGCGTCTTCCGCACGTAGTGTCAAGGTAACATGGCCGCGCTCGGTGAACTTGATCGCATTGCCGAGCAAATTGAGCAGGACCTGCTTCAAGCGTTGCGCGTCACCGATGACCCAGTTGGCGACCGTCTCATCAAGGGTGAGATCCAACGAAAGGCCTTTTCCTTCCGCATTCGCCCGAAAGAGCGCAATCACTGACGTTGCCAACGCTCGGATCGACATTGGCGCCTGAGAGAGATTGAGCTTGCCCGCTTCGATCTTCGAATGATCGAGGACGTCATTCAGAATTTCCATGAGCGAACTTCCGGACGTCACCGCGGTACTCACAAGATGTCGCTGGCGAGGATCGAGCTCCGAATGCCTCAGGAGGTCCAGCGAGCCGAGCACTCCATTCATGGGAGTTCGGATTTCGTGGCTCATCGTTGCCAGAAACTGTGATTTCGCCATGTTCGCCGCCTCGGCAGCGTCCTTCGCGTAGAGAAGCGAGGCGTTGGCGGCGTCGGCCTCGAGTCCGTGCCGAATCGCCCGAGACGTCGTGTCGCTGACCTCGCGCGACGCTCTAACCATCGTCCAGCCGAAAATTCCTACCAAGATCGCCAGAGGCCACGACTTGACGTTTTGCATAAGCAAGCTGACGCCAACGACAGAGCCCATCGATAGTCCCACGAGCCAAATGAAGGATCGGCCGACCAACGACATGAATAGAGCCGCGGTCGCGACGGATCCGATTGCGATGACGACGTATGTCGTCGCGCGAGTGCCAGTGAGCAATGGATAGATCCCGAGTGAGCAAACAACCCACAGCAGGCCCGCCAAGATCGAATTCCCCTCCAATTCTTTCGTGGCCCTCTCAACCGTCTCTTCGGAAAGACCACCCTGGTTCCCATAGCGTCGTGAGAGTGAATATCGCCACACAGCTACGGCCACGCCGATCGTGGCGGCGATGACAGGTGCCCATACTGCACCCGCTCCGACACCGAACACAACGACGACGGCAACCGCGACCAACTGCAGCGGGACGCTGCGGGTCGAATTCGTCAGAGCGAGAGATAAGAGTTCGCGGCGAACCGCCACCTCAGTGTCAAGGCTCGACATCTTTGCCTGAAAACATCTACGGGCGGATTGGACACCCGTTTCGCGGCTTCCCTAGGGAGGCGGGAAGCACCCAACCCGTGAAATTGTGGTGCTTGAGGGGCATCAGCCGCTCCAAACTAGCCCCTTAGCGGCGCGATCCGGCGACAACACACAATGGCGCCTCCATCCGAGGAGCTTCCGTGCCCGCCACCCGCAACCCCAGCCCCCGCCTCGCTGCCCGCATCGATGCCGCCGTCGCCGCCGCCGTTCCCAAGCTGATCGCCTGGCGGCGCGACGTGCACCAGCACCCTGAGCTCGGCAATCGCGAGGTCCGCACGGCCGCGATGGTCGCCGCGCATCTGCGCGCCCTCGAGCTCGACGAGGTCCGCACCGAGGTCGGGGTCACCGGTGTCGTCGGCCTGCTTCGCGGCGCCCTGCCGGGCCCCGTCGTCGCGCTGCGCGCCGACATGGACGGGCTGCCGGTCGAGGAGCGCGTCGACGTCCCGTTCGCGTCGAAGGAGCGGACGATCTGGAACGGCGAGTCGGTCGGCGTCATGCACGCTTGCGGTCACGACGCCCACGTCGCCATCCTGATGACCGTCGCATCGGTCCTTGCCGGCCTGCGCGCCGAGCTTGCCGGCTCGGTCAAGTTCATCTTCCAGCCCGCCGAGGAGATGCCGCCCGAGGGCGAGGAAGGCGGTGCGCGCCTGATGATCAAGCAAGGCGCGCTCGAGAACCCGGCCCCCGGCGCGATCTTCGGCCTCCACGTCACGTCGATGCTGAAGAGCGGCATCATCGGCTGCCGCTCCGGCCCGGCGATGGCGAGCGCCGACAGCTTTCGCATCACCGTCCGCGGTCGCCCGACGCACGGCGCGATGCCCTGGCGCGGCGTCGATCCGATCGTCACCGCGGCGCAGGTCGTGCTCGGCCTGCAGACGATCGTCAGCCGCCAGGTCGACCTCACGCACGAGCCCGCCGTCGTCACCGTCGGCGCGATCAAGGGCGGCAACCGCGAGAACATCATTCCCGACACGGTCGAGATGCGCGGCACGATCCGCAGCTTCGACGAATCCATGCGCGACGACGTCCACGAGCGCGTGAAAGACACCGCCGAGCACATCGCGCGCGCGTCACGCGCCGGCTGCGATGTCTGCATCGTCAAGAACTACCCGGTGACGATCAACGACGCCGAGCTCACCGAGCAGATGTGGCCGACGCTCGAGCGCGTTGCCGGCGCCGACCATGTCATCCGCATGCCCAAGGTCGCAGGCTCCGAGGACTTCTCCTTCTACCAGCATGTCGTTCCCGGCCTCTTCTTCTTTGTCGGCATCACGCCGCCCGCGCAGGACGCGAAGACAGCGGCGCCGAACCATTCGCCGCTCTTCTTCATCGACGAGGACGGCCTTCCCCTCGGCGTGCGAGCGCTCGCCCATGCCGCCGTCGACTGGTTGGAGAGCAACGCCGCTTGAGTCGAGACGAAAGACAGTGAGGCCGTCACTCGGGCCGGCGGCGATCGCCCGGCAATGCGCGCTCGCCGCGCTGGCGAGCGTGGTCGCAGCGTCGTGGTCGGCCGCTGCGGTCGCCGCCGATGACGAGGGCGCTGCCACCGACGCCCCTTCGGCGCATGCGCGCATCACGTTCGAAAAGGTCAAGTTCCCAGGCAACGAGAACGTCGGCATGCTCGGCACGAGCTATCTCGTCGACGTCTCGCGCGCGCATGGAATCTCGCTCGGACCGGCGGTGTACGGTGCCATCACCGGCGGGCGCGGCGGCTTCTTCACGATCGGCGGCGAGGCGGCGTGGCGCCAGCGGCTCATCGGCCCCTTCGGCGTCGAGGTCGGCATGTACGCCGGCGGCGGTGGCGGTGCGGGAGCGCCGCAGGGCGGCGGCCTGATGCTGCGGCCGCATCTCGACCTGCTGGCAGAGTTCGGCGCGACCGCGTTCGGCGTCTCGCTGTCGCACGTCAAGTTTCCTAACGGCCAGATCTCGAGCACGCAGTGGGGGCTCGTCTTCAACCTCAGTGACGAATTCAGGTCGACCCGCGCCGATCGCCTCGACGCTCCGGTGCGTGCCAGCGGCCGCAGCGGCATCGGCTTCGACCGCATCCAGATCGTCGCCAGCGCCTATCGCACCCGCTCGGGATCGACCCTGCTCGACGGCCGCGCCGAGCCGCCGACGATCGGCTTGATCGGCGTCCGCGGCGAGCAGGCGATCGGCCGCTACGGCTATTGGGGCGTCGAGGCCAACGGTGCGACCCAGAGCGCCGTCGCCGGCTACGCCGAATTTCTCGGCACTCTCGGCGCCGAGACCGAGCTCGTCCACAACGGCCTGACCGCCGGCGCCCGGATCGCCGCCGGCATGGGCGGCGGCGGCGGCGTGCCGACCGGCGGCGGCCTGCTCGTCAAGGGGGCGCTGTACGGCGTGATCCGGCTGTCGTCCGATCTCGGTGTCTCGCTCGAGGGCGGGCTCACAAGCGCGCCGCGCGGCGAATTGCGCGCCGCGCATGTCGCTGCCGGGTTGGTGTGGGCGCTCGACGGCCCCGCCGCCGCCGGCGTTCCGGCGCGCCCGGTGCGGACCGAGTTCGGCGGCGGCGTCGAGCAATACGACGCCGCTCGCCGTGGCGGCGAGACGCGCTCGATGTCACTCGTGGTGCTGAGGATCGACCGCTTCGTGACGCCGAACCTCTACTTGAGCGGGCAGGCGCACTCCGCCTTCGCCGGTGGCGCAGGCGGCTTCACTTCGGCCTTCCTCGGCGCGGGCTGGTCGCAACCGTTCTCGGCGCGCTGGCACGTCGGCGCCGAGCTGCTCGCCGGCGCCGCTGGCGGCGGTGGCGTCGACAGCCGCGGCGCGGTCGCTCAGGCGATGCTCTATACAGGCGCGCAGCTCACGCCTTCGGTCGGCCTGCGCATCGGCGCCGGCCGCATCGAAGCGCTGCGCGGCCCGCTCGGTGCAACCGTCGTCGGCGCGACGCTGGTCTTCACCTACGGAGTCTCCGCCGGCGGTTGAGGGTGCGTTCGCGCCGGCCGTGCCGATCCTCTACAGTGCACGGACCGAGGAGCAGACATGACCGACAGCAGCAATTCCGGCAAGCCACTCAAGGCGCTGCCGTCACGCACGAGGCCGACCGGTCAGAAGCGCAGCCTCGAGCGCGGCAAGGCGACCCGCAAGAAGAATCCCGGCAAGCGCGCCCACAAGGGCGGTAGCTGAAGCGATTCAGGAGCGCAGCCGGAACGGCGCGCGATAGAGCCAGATCCGCCGCCCGTCGGCGCCGTCGAGCACGCGCTCGGGAGCGAGCGTCGCGATCTCGAATTCGAGGCTCGCCAGCCATGCGCCCGGGCGCAGCTCGTGCGCGGCCTTGGCCGATGCGCGCGGCATGCTTTCCGGGCGCTGGAACAGGTAGACGAGCGCGAACGGCGTCCAGTCGGCGCTCCAGAAGTCGCCGCGCCGGACGTGGGCGAAACGACAGCGCAGCGCGCCCAGGAGCCAGAGCGGCCAGCTCCATTCGATGCCGGTGAGCCGCGCCTGGGGATATTCGCGGCGCAACTCGATCAATGCCGCGCCCGATCCCGAACCGGCATCGAGGATCGCCGCGCCGGGCGCGAGATGGACGTCGCGCGCGAGCCCCTGCAGCGCGCCGCGCCAGGTCGGAAACAGAGGCGCATCGCGCCACGCGCGCAACGGATAGACGAGGGCCAGCAGAGCCAGGGCGAGGAGCCAGGTCCATGCCGGCAGCGGGCCGGCGACGTCCGAGGCTGCGAGCGAGAGGGGAAAGCCCGCGCCGATGAGGACGCGCCGCCACGGCGTCGCGCCGAGCCACGCCAGCGAGAGCGAGAGCGAGAGCAGCAGCGCGCAGGCCAGTGCAGCCTGGTCGCCGGCGCCGAGCTGGCCGAGCACCGTGAACAGCAGCCAGCAGACTGCCCACGCGCCGACGGCCGGCAACGGCCACATGTCCGCAGCCCTAGTAGTCGCGCAGCTTGACGCGCAGGCGCGCGATCGACTGGCTGTGCAGCTGGCAGACGCGCGACTCGGTGACCTTCAGCACCGCCGCGATCTCCTTCAGGTTCATGTCGTGCTCGTAGTACATGCTCATCACGTACTGCTCGCGCTCGGGAAGGACCTTGATCGCCTCGACGAGCGCGGTGCGCATGCGTTCGTCCTGCAGCTGCGCGAGCGGATTGGACTCGCTGTCGGCGACGTGGCGATCGAGAAAGTCGCTGTCGCCGTCCGAGCCGGCCATGTCCTCGAGATAGACGAGCTGCGTGCCGCGCACCTTGCTGAGCAGCTCCTGGTATTCGGCCAGGGTGATGCCCATCTCCTTGGCGATCTCGCTCTCCTGCGGCGCGCGGCCGAGATGCTGCTCGAGCCTCGATACCGCCGACTCGATCGAGCGCTGGTGCTTGCGCGTGCCGCGCGAGAGATAGTCGTTGCCGCGCAGCTCATCGAGCATCGCACCGCGGATGCGCTGCGTCGCGAAGGTCTCGAACTGCACCCCCTGCGCGGCGTCGAAGCGGCTCAGAGCGTCGGTGAGGCCGATCATGCCGACCTGGATCAGGTCGTCGATCTCGACGTTGGCCGGCAGCTTGGCGATCATCTGGTGCGCAAGGCGACGGACCAGCCCGCTGTACTGCTTCAGCGTCGAGTTCAGGTCCAGCTGGCCTTTGGCGGTGTACATGGTCGCTCCGGAGATCATGGGGCCACCGCTCGTGCGGCGCGGCGCTCGGCCGTGTGCGAAAAGTGGCGAAGCGCGGCGTCTTGCTCGAAGCGCGGAGCGGCGATCCGGCGCAGGTCGTCGCCCGGCGGCTCGCACGGGTCGCCCGCCGGGTCGACCCAGGCCCAGTCGCGCAACACGCCGGCAAAGAAATGATCGGCGCACGACGCCAGCTTGGCGGCGATGCGCTCGGCGCGCGGCGAGCTCCGCGATGCGCCCAGCACGAGCTCGCTGACGGCGAATCCTGCCCGTTCGGCGAGCAGCTTCATCGCCGCATAGGCATGCGTCACGCTTGCCGGACGGTCCTCGGCGAAGACGATCGGGCACGGCGCTTCGTCGCCGAGGAAGGCGACGCCGCTCTTGCGGCCGTGGCCGAAGGTGCGGCAGATCTCGCTCGCCGGCGCATGGACGACGATGACATCCGACCCCGGCGCCGCGTCGCCGAGGCGGTCGAGGAAGCGCCGCGTCGAGCCGGCGGCGTCGACGTGGCGCAGCGCCAGGCCGCGCGCAGCGAGATACGAGACCTGCGGCGACAGCCGCTCGATGCATTGGCCGAGATCGACGAGCGCCATCTCGCCGGCGGTGCCGGCGCGTTCGCCGGCGTCGACGACGAGGACGCGGGCGCCGCGCTCGACCAGCGCCGTGCTGAGCCGCTCGAGGAGAACGCCACCGCAGGCGAGGTGGGGATTGGCGACGACCGGGACGAAGCACGCGCTTGCGCCGGTGAACATCCGGCGCAGGCCCGCCGCCTGGTCGTGATGCGAAGCTGGGACGATCGACATGGCGTGGTCGCGAAGTCGCAGCGTTCTCAACCGTGGGCCGCCATCGCCACCGACGCCGATGCGGCAAAGACGAGGTTGACCTCGCCGCCTTCGAGACGCCAGGCCGAGCTGCCGCCGCTGCGCATCGCGCGCTGCACCAGCGCGTTGGCCGACAGGCGGTGCCAGTCTTCGGGAACGCGCTGGCCGTTGGCGACGCCGACGACAGTGAGGCGATGGCGGATCGCGGCGTCGAGCGCCGGGCCGAGCTTGATCGCCTCGTCGATCTTGCTCAGCACCATTCCGGCGCAAGCGCCGGCCCGGTAGGCGACGAGCACGTCCTCGATCGTCTCGCCTTGCGACGCCGCGTTGACGACGAGCAGCCGCTGCACGCTGCGGTGCGAGAGCATGTCGAGCAGCTCGCGCGTGCGCGTGTCGCGTTGCGCCATGCCCGCGGTGTCGATCAGGATCATCTTCTTGGCCGTGAGCAGCTCGAGCAGGTCGTCGAGCGAGGCGCGGTCGTGCGCCGTGTGGACGGGCACGCCGAGGATGCGGCCATAGGCGCGCAGCTGCTCATGGGCGCCGACGCGATAGGCGTCGAGCGTGATCAGGCCGAGCTGGCCGGCGCCATGGCGGGCCGCGAACGCCGCCGCGATCTTGGCCGCCGTCGTCGTCTTGCCGACGCCGGTCGCGCCGATCAGGGCGAACACGCCGCCGCGGTTCTCGATCGCCTCGTCGGCGCTCGCGGCACGGAGGTTGCGCTCGAGGATCTGCGCCGCCCACTCGGTCTCGTCGCCGGCGTCGGGCTTGAAGCCTTCGGCCATCTTGCGCACCAGCATCGGCGAGAAGCCGCAGTCGAGCAGCTTCTGGGCGAGGCGCGCCTCCGCCGGCCGACGTTGCAGCTTTTCCATGAAGGCAAGTGCGCCGAAGCGTTCCTCGATCAGCTCCTTGACCGCGCGCAGCTCGCCGAGGAGCGCCTGCTCGCGCTCCACCGCAGCGCCGACCTCGGCGCGCGAAGCCGACGCGAGCACGACCGCCGGTCCGGCGTCGATGGCGGGCTCTGCGATGCCGGCGTCGACGACGATCTCGTCGAGATGCGCAGCGGGACGCGCTGCCGCCGCCGCGTTCGCCTTCGCCGCAGGCGTCGGTGGCGCAGCAACCGCTGCCGCAACCGGCGCTGCAGCCGATGTCGCTGCGGTAGCCGCTGCCGCCTCGAGCGACGCCTGGCGCCGCCGCAGCATGCGGGTGCGCACGTAGTCCTGAAACGAGAGCGTGCTCATCGAAAGCCGCTCGGCATCTTGTGCCGCGCTCGTCGCGGCGAGCGCGACGGCCGGTTCCGCCCTGGGCTCTGCCGCCGGGGCTTGCGAAATCGACATCGCCTCGAGGTGGCCGATGCTCTCCGGCGGCATCGCGACGACCTCGACGCCACCCGCGCTCGGCTTGGTCGAGACGACGACGGCGTCGTCGCCGAGCGCCTCGCGGACGAGACGAAGGGCTTCGCGCGAGTTGCGCGCGGTGAAGCGTTTGACGTTCAAGATGCTGCTCCGATGATCGAACCGATGCGGATGGAATGCGTTTCAGGGATCTCGCTGTGCGACAGCACCTTCAGGCGCGGCGCGGCGCGCTTGAGGAGGCGCGCCATCGGCGCCCGGATGAGGTCGGGCACGAGCAGGCATGCCGGGTGGCCGAGATCCTCCTGGCGCTGCGCCGATTCGGCGGCGCTCTTGGCAAGAACGTCGGCGACGCCCGGGTCGAGCGCCGCGCCATGCGGCGAGTTGAGTGCCTGGGTGACCATCCGCTCGAGCTCGGGCTCGAGGGCGATCACCTCGAGCTCCTTGGTCGGCCCGTAGATCTGCTGGACGATCGACGGCGCGAGGTGGACACGGATCCGCCGCGCCAGCTCGGCCGGGTCGGTGACGGTGGCGGCGAACTCGGCCAGACACTCGACGATCGAGCGCATGTCGCGGATGTGCACGCCTTCCTCGAGCAGCAGCTGCAGCACCTTCTGCAGCGCGGCGATGCCGACCATCTTGGGAATCACGTCTTCCATCAGTTTGGGCGCCAGCTTGGTCACGTGCTCGACCAGCTGCTGCGTCTCGACGCGACCGAGCAGCCTGGCGGCATGGACCTGCATCAAGTGTGAGAGGTGGGTCGCGATGACGGTCGAGCAATCAACGACCGTGAACCCCGCCATCTGCGCGGCTTCGCGCTGGCGCTCCTCGATCCAGGTCGCGGGCAGGCCGAACGCCGGGTCGGTGGTCGCGGTGCCGATCAGCGGCGTCGTCGCGCCGCCGGGGTTGATCGCCAGCCACATGCCCGGATAGGCCTCGCCCTGGCCGACGACGGCGCCGCGCAGCGTCAGCCGGTACGAGCTCGGCTTCAGCTCGAGGTTGTCGCGGATATGGACCGGCGGCGGCAGGAAGCCGACGTCCTGCGCGAACTTGCGGCGCACGCCCTTGATGCGCGCGAGCAGGTCGCCCTGGCGCGCCTTGTCGACCAGCGCGATCAGCCGGTAGCCGACCTCGAGACCGAGCGTATCGACCGGCTGCAGGTCGTCCCAGGTGGCTTCCGCGTTCGCCTCGAGCGGTGCCGGCGCCGGCTTCGGCGCGTTCCTGGCCGCGAGCTGGTGCTGGCGCAGCATCCAGGCGCCCCAGCCGAGCGCTGCGGCGATGAGCAGGAAGACGACGTGCGGCATGCCCGGGATCGAGCCGATCACGGCAAGCACGCCGGCGACCACCGCGAGCGAGCGCGGCGAAGAGAACACCTGCCTGGTGATCTGGCTGCCGACGTCGGCGTCCTTGCCGACCCGCGAGACGACCATCGCCGCGGCGACCGAGATCAGGAGGGCCGGGATCTGCGCGACCAGTGCGTCGCCGACCGCGAGCAGGATGTAGCTGTCGGCCGCCTGCGACGCGCTCAGGCCGTGCTGGGCGACGCCGATGACGAAGCCGCCGATGATGTTGATGAAGAGGATGAGCAGGCCCGCCATCGCGTCGCCGCGCACGTACTTCGACGCGCCGTCCATCGAGCCGAAGAACTCGGCCTCGTCGCCGACCTCGGCGCGGCGCCGCTTGGCTTCCTTCTCGTCGATCAGGCCGGCGTTCATGTCGGCGTCGATCGCCATCTGCTTGCCCGGCATCGCGTCGAGGGTGAACCGCGCGCCGACCTCGGCGATCCGCTCGGCGCCCTTGGTGACGACGACGAAGTTGATGACGACCAGGATCGCGAAGACGATCAGGCCGACCGCGAAGTTGCCGCCGATCAGGAAGTGGCCGAACGACTCGATCACCTTGCCCGCCGCGGCCGCGCCGGTGTGGCCGTCGAGCAGCACGATCCGCGTCGAGGCGACGTTGAGCGACAGGCGCAGCAGCGTCGTCAGCAGGATCACCGCCGGGAACGCCGCGAAGTCGAGCGGCCGGACCATGTAGGCCGCGACCATCATCACCATCAGCGCCATCGCGATGTTGAAGGTGAACAGCAGGTCGAGCACGAACGGCGCGAGCGGCAGCACCATCATCGCGAGAATCATCACGACGACGAGCGGTGCCATCAGGGCGCGGATGGCTTTCGCGTTCGGCCCGAGCCATTGCTGCGCTTGTTGCATCAACGGATTCATTTGTCGTCCTGACGGAAGTGAGGTCTGTTGTCCCTGCGGGACCGCGCCGATGCATTTGCTCTTTGTCCCGGCCGCGCGACGCACCGAACCGAACCGCCCGCCGCCGACCGAGCCTTCTTGCCGAAGCAATCCGCTCGCATCGTGTTAGGCCCTTTGCTTTGGTTACTTTCATTTGGGCCAGCAAATGAAAGTGACCGGGGGTGCCGGGCCCGGACCCGGCGGGCTCTCACGCAGTGAGCAGAAAACATCGAGGCGCTCATGCGAAATGAGGATCCAGCTCAACTGGAACGTCGATGAGAGGCAGCTCGCCCGGCATCGGCACCTGCCCGCGCAGCGCCGCCCGCAGCTGATAGACATACGCCAGCACCTGCGCCACCGCGGCGAACAGCGCCGCCGGGATCTCGCGATCGATCTCTGCGTGCGCGTAGAGCGCCCGCGCCAGCACCGGCGTCTCGAGCACCGGAACGCTCGCCTCCTCGGCGAGCTCGCGGATGCGCAGCGCCAGCAAGTCGGCGCCCTTGGCGACGACGCGCGGTGCGCCCATCGTCTTGTCGTCGTACTTGAGCGCGACCGCGTAGTGGGTCGGGTTCATGACGACGAGGTCGGCCTTCGGCACCGCGGCCATCATTCGCCGCCGGGTCATCTCGCGCATCCGCGCGCGGACCTTGCCCTTGACCTCGGCGTTGCCGTCGAGCTCCTTCTGCTCCTGCCTGAGCTCCTGGTGGCTCATCTTCATCCGCTCGGCGAAGAGGCGCTTCTGCAGCGGCACGTCGACGCCGGCGAAGGCCGCGAGCGCGAGCAGGATGAAGGCCATCCCCGCCGCCAGCAGCGCGCTGGCGGCGCCGATCGCGGCCGGCAGCGGCAGCGCCTGCACGCCGACGAGCTCGCGGACGTGGCCGGCGAGCCAGAACGCGCCGATCGCGCCGAGGACGAGTGCGAGCACGCTCGCCTTGATCGCGTCGACGACCTGCTGCCGGGAGAAGACACGGCCGAGGCCGGCGAGCGGGTCGACCGCACCCAAGCGCGGGCCGAGCGGCTTGAATGTCCAGGTCCAGCCGCCGGTCGCGAGCGCAGCGACGACCGCGAGCAGGACCATCACGAGGCCGAACGGCAGCACCGCCCAGACCAGCGTCGTCGTCCAGCCGAGCAGCTGCGTTGCCATCGCGTCGTCGGCGAGCGCCCGGGCACCGTCGAAACGAAGCGAGCGGACGAGCGCGTCCTTCAGCCAGCCGGCAGCGCTCGGCGCCGCGGCGGCGAGCGCCGCGCCGCCGCCGGCGACGGCAGCGAAATGGCCGAGATCGCGCGAGCGGACGACCTGGCCGTCTTCGCGTGCCTTCTCGAGCTTGCGCGCCGACGCGGGAAGATTCCTGTCCTGGGCAGAGCTTGCGGCCATGCCGGAATTGTTCCGAGGCCGCTGGCAAACTTGAGCGCGATAAGGGGCTCGATTGCTGGCCTATTCGAGCGCCCGCGCCGATCGTCGGCGCAGCGTGCATCCGTCACGGAGCGCGGTGCGTAGATGCGGGGACCCCGATGGCCGTGGCGATCCTGCCGGAGACGTCGGATCCGATCCCTTCATCCCTTCAAGGAAGATACGCATGAAACCCAATCGCTTCGTCGCCGTCGCCCTCGCGGCGCTCGTCGCCGCCGTCGCCATCCCGGCGCTGGCGCAGGTCATGGTCGGCGGCGCGCCGATGTACTCGAGCAAGGACATCATCGACAACGCCGTCAACTCGAAGGACCACACGACCCTGGTCGCCGCAGTCAAGGCGGCCGGCCTCGTGCAGACGCTGAAGGGCCCGGGGCCGTTCACAGTCTTCGCGCCGACCAACGCTGCCTTCGCCGCCCTGCCCGCAGGCACGGTCGACAACTTGCTCAAGCCCGAGAACAAGGCGGCGCTGACGAAGGTGCTGACCTACCACGTCGTCGCCGGCAAGATGGACAGCGCGGCCCTGGCCAAGGCGATCGACGCCGGCGGCGGCAAGGCGACGCTGACCGAGGTCTCGGGCGGCACCCTGACCGCGACCAGGAGCGGCAGCATGATCATGCTGAGCGACGAGTCGGGCGGCATGGCGCACGTCACGATCCCCGACGTCGTGCAGTCGAACGGCGTCATCCACGTCGTCGACAAGGTCCTGCTGCCGAAGTAGGGCCCGTGGCACGCGACCGCGTGCTCGTTCCCGAAGGGCACGCGCAGGCGTGCCCTTTTCTATGGCGCCGCGTTCGCGAACAGCGCCGGAGCGGCGAGGCGGAGCTTTTCCTCCAGCGTCGCGCGTGTGAAAGGCTTGACCAGGTAGGCAATCGCTCCGGCCTGGGTGCAGCGGAGGATCTCGTCCTTCCTCGCCTCGGCAGTCACCATCAGCACCGGCAGGTGGCGCAGCCGGGTGTCGCGCTTGATGGCAGAAAGCAGCTCGAAGCCGCCCAGCAGCGGCATCTCGATATCGGTGACGACGACGTCGAACGCCTCGGCTCGCAGCCGCTCGAGCGCGCTCGCGCCGTTCGCCTCTTCGGCGATGTCGGCCTCGGCGACGCCGATCTCGCGCAGGAAGCTTCGCACGACCCGGCGCATCGTCACGAAGTCGTCGACGACGAGGCAGCGCATCGGTGCTCAGCGCGGCGGCGCCGCGGCGCTGCCGGCCGGATCGCCGGGACCGGTCGAGGGGTCGCCTTCGCCCTGGCTCGGCAGCAACTTCAACAGGCGGTCCTCGGCGTCGCGGTTCATGACGATGATGCTGATTCGCCGGTTCATCGGATTCGTCGGATCCGACGCGATGAACAGATTGCTCGACGCCAGCCCCTGGACGAGCAGCATGCGGTCCTCGGGCAGTCCGCCGGCGACGATCTCGCGCCGCGACGCGTTGGCACGATCGCTCGAGAGCTCCCAGTTGCTGTAGCCGCGCTCGCCGCCGCTGAACGGCTGCGAGTCGGTGTGGCCCTCGAGCGTGATCCGGTTCGGCACGTCGGAGAGGACGTGGCCGATCTCGCGCAGGAGCTCCCTCATGTAGGGTTTCACGACCGCGCTGCCGCTGTCGAACATCGGCCGGTTCTGCTCGTCGACGATCTGGATCCGAAGGCCGTCGCGCGTCATGTCGAGGCGGATCTGGGACTTCATCGCGGCGAGCTTCGGGCTCGCCGCGAGCGCATCCTCGACCTTGTTCTTCAGCGCCTCGAGGCGGGCCGCCTCGGCGCGCTTCTGCTCGGCCTCGAGCGACTTGATGTTGAGGAGCTTCCTCTTGGCGGGCACGTCGCCTTCCTTGACCTGGCCGGTCGTCCGCGACAGGTCCTGGCCGCCGCCGCGGACGACGTGCGACGAGTCGCCGGCGCCGCTGCCGCCGAGGAGCGCGACCTTGAGCGGTGCGTTGAAGAAGTCGGCGATGCCCTTCTTGTCGCCCTCGGTCGTCGAGCCGAGCAGCCACATCAGGAGGAAGAACGCCATCATCGCGGTGACGAAGTCGGCGTAGGCGATCTTCCACGCGCCGCCGTGCTTGTTGTGGCCGCTCTTCCTGACCCGCTTGATGATGATCGGCTGAAGCTTCTTCGCGTCGCCTGCCATCGCTCAGCTCCTTCGGCCGCCAGGCCCTAGGCCTTCTTGCCCTTGACGTGGCCTTCGAGCTCGGAGAACGTCGGCCGATCCTTCGAATAGAGCACCTTGCGGCCGAACTCGACCGCGACCTGCGGTGCGTAGCCCTGCATGCTCGCGAGCAGCGTCGTCTTGATGCACTGCAGCTCCTTCGAGCCCTCGTCGACCTTCTGCTCGATCAGCCCGCCGAGCGGCTCGACGACGGCGTAGGCGAGCAGGATGCCGAGGAAGGTGCCGACGAGCGCGGCGCCGATCATGCCGCCGAGCACCGCCGGCGGCTGGCCGACCGAGCCCATCGTGTTCACGACGCCGAGCACCGCCGCGATGATCCCGAATGCGGGCAAGGCGCCGGCGAGGCGCGCGAGCGCGTTCACGGGTGCGTGCGCCTCGTGGTGGTGGGTCTCGATCTCGCTGTCCATGAGGCTTTCGATCTCGTGCGCGTTGAGGTTCCCGGAGACCATCATCCGCAGGTAGTCGGTGATGAACTCGACGACGTGGTGGTCGCTCCCGACGACGGCGTACTTCTGGAACAGCGACGAGCCGGCCGGATCGTCGACGTCCTTCTCGATCGCCATCAGGCCTTCCTTGCGTGCCTTCTGGAGGATGTCGTAAAGGAGCGCCATCAGCTCCATGTAGCGCGTCTTCGAGTATTTCGAGCCCTTGAGCACGCTCGGAAGCGCGGCGAGCGTCGCCTTCAGCACCTTCGGCTGGTTGTTGACCGCGAAGGCGCCGAGCGAGCCGCCGAGGATCGCCATCAGCTCGGTCGGCAACGCGTGCAGGATCACGCCGATGTTGCCGCCATGGATGATGTAGGCGCCGAAGATGCAGCCGAAGGCGACGCCGTAACCGATCAGAACGACCATGGTGCTTCGAGGAATCCCGTCTCGGCCAGATGCCGGTGCGCCGGGCCGTGCCAGTTATCGGCGGACCGGTGGGCCTCTTGAGTTTGCCGGGCAGGCCTCGCGCGCGGTCGCCGCAAGTGGGCCGGAATCACCGGCGAATAAAAAAGCGGGTCCCGAGGGACCCGCATTCAAAGCACAGGGTTGTGCTGGAGGAGACAAGCAAGAACATGAACGGAGAGCCCTGTCTTTCGGCGCCCCCTGGGGCGACTTGAGCGGGCTGCCGCCGGAATCGGTACTAGTGCATGCGGATCGCGCCGGCCGCCTTGCCTTTGCCGGCGCGGGCCGGCGGGTTGCACAGGGCGCACTCGTAGTGTCGGGCGATCTCGTGCGGATGGGTGATGAACTGGCCACCGCACTTCGAGCACTTCGTCATGGTCAGCATGCCGTTGTCGACGAACTTGACCAGCCGCCAGGCGCGGGTGACCGACAGCAGCGGCTCCAGGCCCTGCGCCGAGGTCTCCTCGAGGTAGAGCTGGTAGCCCTTGATGACGGCGTCGATCTCGTCGAGCTCGGACGACTTGTTGAGGTACTCGTGGATGTTCAGGAACAGCGACGCGTGGATGTTTGGCTGCCAGGTCATGAACCAGTCGGTCGAGAACGGCAGCTGGCCCTTGCTCGGCGACTTGCCGGCAACTTCCTTGTAGAGGCGCAGCAGCCGCTCGTACGAAAGGTCGGTCTCCGACTCGAGCACCTGCAGGCGCGCGCCGAGGCCGATCAGCGCGACCGCGCGACTGATCTGCTTGGCTTCGGTCAGGATGCTCTTGCTGCGCATGGTCAGGCCGCCTCTTGATGCCGGCCGGCGAGCAGGATCGAGGCGTGCAGGCGCGAGGTCGCGTCGTTGGCGGCGCTCTTGCCGTGGTTCAGGAGCAGGCCCCAGACCAGGTCGTCCTCGTCCATCCGGAAGCGGCACAGCAGCGTGTTGCCGGAGGCGATCTTCATCATCTGCGCCGGCGTCAGCAGGGCGATGAGAGACGCGCTCTCCTCGCTGATGCCGAGGCGGTACAGCGCCTGCTCGCGGTCGCTGCGGATGAGGCTCTGGGCGAGCATCAGGTAGGAGAGGTTCGCTTCGCGAATCTCGGTGAGGATCTGGTCTGCGTTCATGGGTTGCTCCGTTGTCCTGTCTGCCGTCAAGGTCGTGGCCTTGCGATGGAAGGAATTCTGAAGAGACGAACAGGCGGCGACCATCAGGCCATCTCGGTCGCTGAAGTCCAGCTTCTTCCGTGACCTGCGTCAGGCAAGTTCCTACAGGATCCGGACCTCACGGCGGATTTGCCGCCTGGAATGCGACCTTATCCACGCTTGGCGCCGCGAGGCCCTGGCCAGAATGAGGACGAGACAGCTTCGATGCGGCGCCCATGACACATTCCGACACCCGACCGCTGGTCAGTTTCTGCATCCCGACCTTCAACCGGGCGCGCTATCTGGCCTCGCTGATGGAGAGCCTGCTGGTGCAGCTGGACGGCTTCGCCCATTCGTACGAGCTGGTCGTCGCCGACAACGCCTCGACCGATGCGACCGGCGAGGTGGCGCGCGAGTTCGCCGGGCGGCTGCCGATCCGCTACCTGCGGCATGCCGAGAACATCGGCTGCTTCGCGAACGTCCAGTACGTGATGATGCAGGCGGTCGGCCGCTACGTCGTCTACCTCGCCGACGATGACTGCATCCTCGGCGCGGCGGTCGCCGAGACCATCGCCCGGATGGAGGCCGACCCCGAGCTCGCCGTCGTCTACGCGCCGTGGCAGCTGTTCGACCTCGTCGCGCAGCACGATCACGGCCAGTTCTACCAGGTGCCGCACGACCTGCGGATCGAGCGCAATGCGCACGCCGAGCTGCTCGACCACGTCCTGCGCCACCACATCTTCCCCGAGATCCACATCGCCCGGCGCGACGCCTTGCAGCGGCTGATGCCGCGCATCAACGAGCACGCCTTCTTCGCCTTCGTGCACGCCGCCGACTACCTGAGCCTGGGCGCGGTGCTGATCCAGAAGGCACCGTTCTACGTCTCGATCACGCGCTACTTCGCCGACGACGATCGCATCCAGGCCGGCAGCGAGGAAGTCGAGGTCGCATGGGACCGCTACCGCGGCGGCCTCGAATACATGCTCGCCCGCGCCGAGCGGGTCACGGACGAGGAGCGCGCCGGGTTCCACCTGCGGATCCAGAAGATGATCGCGACCCGGATGTCGGTCGCGGTGCGCCTGCGCCACGACAAGAAGCGCGACCCGCTCGACACCTACTACATCGCGACCCGCCTGAAGGGGATGGGCTACGAACGGCTGCTGCCGGTGCCGCTCGCGACGCTCGCCTCCGAGGCGATGCTCGAGTTCCTGCTCAAGGACCCGGTCATCAACCGTGGCGTCAAGCGCCTGCTCACGATCGGGCCGTTCGAGCCGGCGGCACGCGAGTACTTGCGCCGCCACGCCAAGCACCCGGTCAGCTTTGCCGATGCGCTGCCGGCGGCGGCGAGCCTGGACGACACCCTGGTGTTCGTCAGCGATCGCAGCGGCGACGCCGACCGGACCGACGCCGCGTTTGCGGCGGGCCGGCTCAACATCGTCCGCGAACGCGACCTGGCAGCGCGCTTCAGCCTCTAGCGCCGGGCGGCCTTGCCGGCCGTCGCCGGCCCGCGCCGGCTCAGGGCCGAACCAGCGCCGGCAGATGCTCGGGCGCCTGGCCTTCGACGGCGCGCGCCCACATCTTCTCGAACAGTGCCTCGATGTCGCGCGCGAACGCGGCGCCATCGAAGAGCGGGCTGGTCGTCCGCTGTCCGACGAGTCGCTCGCGCAAGGCCGCGCGCCGCGCCGGATCGCGCGCCAGCGTCAGGGCGAGGTCGCGATAGCCGTCGGTGTCGGCGCAGACGAGCTCGTGGAGCTCGGCCGCGTGCAGCACGCTCGCCGCGACGCGTTGCGCGAAGGTGCGGCCCTTCAAGGTGATCACCGGGACGCCGCACCAGAGGGCTTCGCTCGCCGTCGTGTGCGCATTGCACGGCCAGGCGTCGAGATAGAGGTCGGCACAGGCCAGGCGGCTGAGGTGCGCCTGCAGCGGCAGCACCGGCGAGAAGACGAGCCGGTCCGGCGCCACGCCGCGCTCGGCCGCAGCCGCGATGAGCCTGGTGTGCACGGCGGCGTTCCACTGCAGCAGCCAGAGCACGGCATCGGGCAACTCGCGCAGCAAGTCGCACCAGAGGTCGAAGACCGGCGCCGAGATCTTGTACGACTGATGGAATGCGCACAGCACGAGGGCGTCTTCGGCGATGCCCCACTGTGCGCGGGTCGAGTCCTGCGGCAGCGCCCGATGCACGTCGTTGGGCTGATAGCAATGCGGCAGCTGGGCGATCTTCTCGCTGAAGTGCGCCGCGTCGGCGAGCGGCGTCGTGACCGGATCGCCGATGAAGTAGTCGATGAACGGCGCTCCGGTCGTGCCCGGAAAGCCGAGCCAGCTGACCTGCAGCGGCGCCGGCCGCTGCGCCAGCACCGGCATCAGGGTGTCGTAGGTCGCGCCCTTGAGGTCGACCAGGATGTCGATGCCGAGCGCGCGTATGCGCGTGGCCATCGAGGTGAAGCTCTGGCCGTGCAAGTCCTCGAAATGCTCGCTGCCGTCGCGCAGCCGCTGGCGCAGCGCGCTGTGGTCGTCGGCGCCGGTCGAGAGCAGCGTCACCTCGAAACGGCTGCGATCGTGCGACGCCAGCATCTGCGCCATCAGCTGGCTCGTCGGATGCTGATGGAAGTCGGCCGAGAGATAGCCGATCCGGAGGCGCCGATCCTGGCGGCGCGCGACGCGCCGCGGCATTGGCGGGTAGCCCAGCGCCACGTGCAGGGCGTAGTGGCGGGCCGCCTTCAGCTGCTCGCGCGGGTCGTCGACGAGGACGGCATGGGCGAAGGCGGTGACTTCGACCGCCGCGCCGGCCGGCAAGGCAACGACGTCCGGACGCAGCGACGCCATGACCTCGTCGGCCCCCGCCCATCGACAGGCCTCGCGCTCGAGGAAGGCGAGCAGCCCGCGCGCGGCGAGATCGCTGCTGTCGAGGCCGAGGACGACCGCGGTGCGCAAGCACTCGGCGGCCTCGGCTTTCATTCCCAGGTCCCGAAACGACATGCCGAGCCGGAAATGCGTCGTCGGCTCGTCGATCTTCAGCGCCAACGCATCCATGAACGAGCGGATCGCTTCGTCGTGCCGACGGCAACCTTGGAGCGCGACCGCGAGCGACACGTGATGATTGCTGTCGCGCGCGACGTCGGCCGGCATCGCACGCAGACACGCCACGGCCTCTTCGGCACGGCCGAGCCCGATCAGGGCGTGCGATTCGAGCGCATACGCCATCGCCGTGCGCGGCTGGGCGGCACGGATCGCGCGCGCGCGCCGCGCCGCGCGGTCGCTCTGCCCCGCCTTGATCAGCGCGTGGGCGGCCGCCAGGCCGTACGCGGGGTCGCCATGCAGCCCCGCCGCCTCCTCGAACCAGCGCGCCGCGATCGGCCATTGCTCGCGCTCGGCATGGCGCTGGCCCGCCTGCCAGCGCCGATAGGCGCGGCTGTGGGCGGGCAACGTTCCGGGCGACGCCGGCTGCGGCAGTTGGAGAGCCATCCTGGGCGGCCGCGCACGCCTGGGCGGCGTCGGCTCGGAGTCGAGATCAGGGTGAAAGCGTAGGCGGCGTCGGCGCTGGCGAAACGCCGAAATGCGCACCCTGCGCCGGCCAGTTCGGGAGCCGCGTCGCTTCTGCCGAGCGCAAGGCTGCAGCGCGCTCGCGCCACTCGGCGGCGCGCGCCTCGTTGCCGAAGCTGGTGTGCAGCGCCGCAAGGTTGTGCGCGGCGAGAAAGCTTCCCCTGCCGTGCACCGTGTCCTGCAGCTGCGGTTGCTCGCCGATCTCGAGCGCCTGCAGCCAGCTCGCCTCGATCATCGGCAGCAGCCCGGCCGCGCGCTCGGGCCGCGCCAGGGCGGTGTCGAGGAGCAGATCGCCGAGCGTGAAGTAGAAGTCGGGCGAGCCGGGCCAGCTCGCCATCTCGGCCTCGGCGAACGCGATCGCGGACTCGAAGCGGCCGAGCTTCTTGCTCGTGAACAGCGTGCGCAGCACGAGGTCGTGGCGCCAGGAATCGGACGCTGACGTTGCTGCGAGAGCCAGCTCGTATTGGCGCGCGGCGGCGTCGAACCGGGCGCGAACCTCGAAATCCTTGCCGAGCTGGTAGCGCAGGTAGCCATCGTCGGGCCTTTCCGCCAGCGCGAGCTCGAGCAAGGCTTCGTTGCGGCCCGCCTTGGTGCTCTTCTGGGCATCGAGATAGCCGTCGTGCGCGACCACCAGCGACAGCCGCTTTCGCGGCAGCGCCGATTGCGGCTGCTCGTGGATGCGCCCGGCGTAGGCGACGCCGCGCGGCAGCACGCGCGAGATCCAGCTCGGTGCCGAGCCGACGCTGCCGCCCGCTTCGTCGAACAGGCTGGCGACCTGGATCTGGCCGAGGAAACCGGGCGCCGCGCTGCGCAGCGCAGCGAGCGCGTCGCCGCCGGAGGTGATCCATTCGTCGGCGTCGAGAACGACGCGCCAGGCGGCGTCGGTCAGCTCGAGGGCGGCGTTGCGGGCGGCCGAGAAGTCGTTGCTCCAGGACCAGGACGCGACGCGCGCGCCGCAGCGGCGCGCAATCGCGGCCGTCGCATCGAGCGAACCGGTGTCGAGGACGACCGCCTCGTCGACCCAGGGCATCGCGCTGTCGAGGCAGCGCGCGAGACTGCGCGCTTCGTCACGAACGATCATCACGAGCGCGATTCGATGCATCTTGTTGCCGATGGAATCGTGAGCCTCGGCGCGCAGCGGCCGTCGGCGATGAAACCATCGCCGTCCGCCTGCCGATACCTTGATCAACGAGCCAGAGCCGCTTCTTTTCGACCGAGCGGGTGAGCTCGACGATCGGGCGGTTTTCACACCACGCGGGGTTTTCCCTCAAGTTCGCGAGACCTCGCTCGATAACCCAGCCAACGTACCTGGAGTCTCGGGTTCGTGGTCCGGTCAACCGGTCGAGTCGGGCGGCTTCATTGCCGCACGACACGCGCGATTGACGCGGGCGGTGCCGGCGCAACGAGCGAATGCGCTCTGAACGGCGGCATGCAACGGGAGCATGAAGGCCCTCCTTCGTGCAACCGCATGTAACGCCGGCTAGGCCGGGCTCAACCAACCTTGGAGTATTCATGTCACTGTCGATCAACACCAACCTGCTGTCGCTCAACGCGCAGCGCAACCTCGGCACCTCGCAGATGTCGCTGGCGACCTCGATGCAACGCCTGTCGTCGGGCCTGCGCATCAATTCGGCGAAGGACGACGCCGCCGGCCTGGCGATCGCGACCCGCATGGACGCCCAGATCCGCGGCATCAACGTCGCGGTCCGCAACGCCAACGACGGCATCTCGCTGGCGCAGACCGCAGAAGGCGCGCTCTCGACGGTGACCGACGCGCTGCAGCGCATGCGCGAGCTCGCCGTCCAGGCCCAAAACGGCTCAAACGGCACCACCGACCGCGCCAATCTCGACACCGAGTACCAACAGCTGTCGGCCGAAATCACCCGGATCGCGGCGCAGACGAAGTTCAACGGCATCGCGATCGTCGGCGCCGGCGCCGGCGCGCAGACCTTCCAGGTCGGTGCCAACAACGGCGATACGCTGACGATCACGACCGTCGCGGTGACGACCGTCGCCGGCGGCGTCACGACGGCGGCGGCTGCCTCGACTGCCGTGGCCGCGCTCGACACGGCGCTCGACACGATCACGAGCAACCGCGCGACCTACGGCGCCGCGATCAGCCGCTTCGGCATGGCGATCTCGAACCTGTCGATCACGGGCGAGAACCAGACCGCCGCCAAAGGCCGCATCATGGATGCCGACTTCGCGAGCGAGACGGCGAACCTGTCGCGGGCTCAGATCCTGCAACAGGCGGGAACGGCGATGATCGCGCAAGCGAACCAGCAGCCGCAGCTGGTGCTGAACCTGCTCAAGTAACCGCGCAGGCTCTGGCCGCCCTACCGGGCCGCCCTTTCCTCCGGCCGCCCCTCGGGGCGGCCGTTTCGTTTCCGCGTGGAAATGGCACTGCAAAAGCCATCTCTTCTGGCGATGAGCGGCAAGGCCGCGAGCGAAAAATGAGCGCACAGGCCACGCCCTTCGGTGCGGCCAGGCCGGCACCGCGCCGGAATGTCCCTTCCGAGAAGGAGTGCTCATCGTGCCGCAGACCATCAACACCAACATCAGCTCGCTCAACGCGCAGCGCAACCTCAACATGTCGCAGGCATCGCTTGCGACCTCGATGCAGCGCCTGTCGTCGGGCCTGCGCGTCAATTCGTCGAAGGACGATGCCGCCGGCCTGGCGATCGCCGATCGCATGAACGCGCAGATCCGCGGCACCAACGTCGCGATCCGCAACGCCAACGACGGCATCTCGCTGGCGCAGACCGCCGAAGGCGCGCTCTCGACGGTGACCGACGCGCTGCAGCGCATGCGCGAGCTCGCTGTCCAGGCACAGAACGGCTCGAACGGAACCAGCGACCGCGCCGACCTCGACAGCGAATACCAGCAGCTGTCGGCAGAAGTCACCCGGATCGCCGCCCAGACCAAGTTCAACGGCAATGCGATCGTCGGCGCCGGCGCCGGCGCGCAGACCTTCCAGGTCGGCGCCAACAACGGCGACACGCTGACGGTCACGACGGTCGCCGTGACGACGGTCGCCGGCGACGTCCTGACGGCGGCCAACGCCTCGACGGCGCTCGCCGCGATCGACGCCAAGCTCGACGTCATCACGACCGACCGGGCGACCTACGGCGCGGCGATGAGCCGCTTCAGTTTCGCCATCCAGAACCTGTCGACCACCGCCGAGAACCAGACCGCCGCGCGCGGCCGGATCATGGATGCCGACTTCGCCGCCGAGACCGCCAACCTCGCGCGTGCCCAGATCCTGCAGCAGGCGGGCACGGCGATGGTCGCGCAGGCGAACGCGCAGCCGCAGACGGTGCTGACCCTGCTCAAGTAACCGCGCGCAAGCGCGGCAAAAGCGACGACACGCCGCTCAAGTCGGCGTCCGGGCGGCCGAGATAGCAGGGATCGGCCCGGCCGGCCGCACGCGTTCGAGAGGATCGCCCCATGGCGGCATTGCCGACGATCAGTTCCCCAGGCATCGGCAGCGGCCTCGATGTCAACTCCATCGTCACCCAGCTGATGGCGATCGAGAAGCAGCCGCTCGACGCGCTGCAGACGAAGCAGACGACGATCCAGAGCACCATTTCGGAGTACGGCAAGATCAAGAGCGCCGTCTCGACGCTGAACGATCTCGCCGCCCAGCTCGCCGGCAGCTCGGCATGGACACAGACGGTCACCAACTCGTCGAGCACGGCCGTCACCGCGTCGACCAACAACTCGGCGCCGGGGACCTACTCCGTCGCCGTGCAGGCACTGGCGAGCGTGCAGACGATCGCGACCGGAACGGCCGTCCCGGCGTCGACCACACCGGGCGCGGGAACGCTGCACATCGAACTCGGCACCTGGGGCGCCGGCCAGACCTCGTTCACGCCCAAGTCGGGAGCGACCGCGGTCGACATCAGCATCGCCGCGACCGACACCCTGGCCGACGTGCGCGACAAGATCAACGCCGCCGGCGCCGGCGTCACGGCGCTCGTCATGACCGACGCGAGCGGCTCGCGCCTGCTGATCCGCTCCAACGGCAGCGGCGCCGACAACGCGTTCCGCACCTCGGGCATCGCCTCGCTCGCGTTCGATCCTTCCGCAGGCGTCAATACGATGGTGCAGAGCCAGACCGCAGCCGATGCGAAGGCGACGATCAACGGACTGGCCGTAACGTCGAGCAGCAACACCCTGACCAACATCGTCGACGGGCTGACGCTCAACCTCTCGAGCGTGACCACCGACCCGGTGACGGTCAACGTCGCCACCGACACCGACGCGCTGAAGAAGACGATCAGCGACTTCGCGGCGGCATACACCGCCGTCTTCCAGCTGATCGGCACCGACACGAAATACGACGCGACGACCAAGACCGGCGGCATCCTCCAGGGCGACAGCGCCGCGGTCGGCATCCAGCGGCAGTTGCGCACCCTGGCCGGCTCGCTCTCGGCGGCCTCCTCGACATTCGGCCACCTGTCCGATATCGGCCTCGAGCTGCAGGCGGACGGGTCGATGACGGTCAACGGCAGCAAGCTCGACAACGCTCTGGGCAATCTCCCCGAGCTGAAGAAGATGTTCGCGAATTCCAACCCTGCCGACCCGACCCAGGACGGCTTCGCGAAGCAGTTTCGGGTCGCGACCGACTCGATGCTCGGCATCGACGGCGCGGTGACGGCACGGACCGACGGCCTCAACCAGCAGCTGCAGCGCAACGAGGACGACCAGGACACCTGGAACACCCGCCTCGATGCGATCGAGGCGCGCATGCGCGCCCAGTACACGGCGCTCGACGCGGTGATGGCGCAGCTGACGACGCAGAGCAGCTACCTGACCCAGCAGATCGCCCAGTTCAACGCGAGCAGCTCGAGCAAGTAGCGCCCCGGCCATCGGCTGCGCCGCGGCGCCGCGCATTTCAGCGAACAGAGGGCGAAAACGGACTCCTCGGAACCTCAAGTTCGCGACCGCCGATACCGATACTCAGGGACGCACTTTTCGGATCGCAGACGTCCCATGTTCGCGCCAGCTGCCTTGTCCCACACCGCCTCCAACGTCTTCGCCGGCACCTATCGACTGGTGGGGGTCGAGACCGGCGTCCCCGCCGCCTCCCCGCACCGGCTCGTGACGATGCTGTTCGACGGCTTCAACGACGCCGTCGCCCAGGCGAGGAACGCCCTCCGGCAAGGCGACGTCCAGGCCAAGTGCATGGCGATCACGCGCGCGGTCCGCATCGTCGACGAGGGTCTCAAGGCTTCGCTCGACGTCGACTCGGGCGGGCCGCTCGCGTCCGACCTGCTTGCTCTCTATGGCTACGTGACGGTGCGCCTGACCGAAGCCAACCTGCACAATGACGGCAACGCCCTCGCCGAATGCGCTGCCCTGCTCGAGCCCGTTCGCTCGGCCTGGATCGCGATCGACCCTGCGGGCGGCACGGTTGGCGAAGTCCAGTGACATGCACCAGACGCAACCTTCCGGAGCCCGCATGAATTCCGTGCTGCTGAACTACTACCAGGCGATCGAGCAGGCGAGCCAGGACATGCTCGAGGCAGCGCGCGGCGGCAACTGGGATCAGGTCGTCAAGCTCGAAGGCGCCTGCGCGGTCCTGATCGCGCAGCTGAAGAACACCGCCGCCGAGCAGCCGCTGCCGCCCGACGAGGCGCAGCTGAAGTCGCGCCTGATGCAGCGCATCCTGGTCAACGACGCCGAGATCCGCCAGCTCGCCGAGCCCTGGCTCGAGGACCTCGACGACATCCTCGCCGGCCGGCCGAAGACGCTGCACTGAGCGGTGCACGTGCGACCCGCAGGCAAGGCGCTTCAAGGAGACGCGATGGAAACCAAACCGGCGCCGCTCGAAAGCGTGTCCGGCAAGGAGGCGCTCGAGGAGTTCCGCATCTCGTCGCCGCGCGATGTCGGCATGCTGCTGAAGCAACTGCTCGACGGCGCCGTCGTGCTGAGCCTGCACAGCCCCGACGGCAGCGTCTTTCGCAGCGCGATCTGGACGATGGACAGCGAGCGCGCGACGATCGGCTTCAACGCCGACCCGAACGACCCGGCGATGCAGGCGGTGCTGCACGCCCAGGACGTCACCGTCGTCGGTTACCTCGACAGCGTCAAGGTGCAGTTCGAGGTCCGCCACCCGGTGCTCGTCCACGGCAACCGGGCCAGCGTCCTGAGCTGCCCCTTCCCGCGCGAGATGTACCGCTTCCAGCGCCGCAACGCCTTCCGCGTGCGGCCGCTGATCCGCAGCGCCCCGCTCGCGCGGATGCGCCACCCCGACCAGCAGGACAACGAGATCGCGCTGCGGGTGATCGATCTCAGCATCGGCGGCTGCGCCCTCTTCCTGCCGTCCGACATCCCGGCCATGGCGGCCGGCGTGCAGCTCGCCGGCGTCCGGATGGAGCTCGACGAGGACACCCGGCTCGAGGTCAACCTGCGCCTGCAGCACGTGACGTCGATCAACAACGACGGCCGGGGCGTTCGCCTCGGCTTCGAGTTCGTGCGCCCGAACGGCGACACCGTGCGGACGCTGCAGCGCTTCATCGACCTGACGCAGAAGCGCGGCAAGTTGATGGCCTTGAACTGACCGACCGTCATCGCGCGAAGGAACCGCCGTGGATCTCAAGGACTTCATCCAGACCGCCGTCACCCAGATCGTCGAGGGGGTCGTCGGGGCCCAGGCGTCGGCGGCGGCCCACCGCGTCGCCGTCAACCCCGCCGTCGACCCGAGCCCTCGCGGCAACCCGGCCGGACATGCGCCGGACGGTTCGCGCGTGAGCAACATCTCGTTCGACGTCGCGGTGACCGGCGTGGCAGGGTCCGTGGAGCAAGGCAGCGGCAAGCTGCAGGTGGCGGGGACCTGGTCGACACGCGCCGGCGCCGAGACGAACGCGTCCGGTGAGCACTGCACGCGGCTGCAGTTCTCGCTGCCGATCGCATTTCCCGAAGCACGCCTGCGCCGCTCGACCAAGGGCACGCTCGATTCGGAGTTCATGCAGACGGTGAACAACGGCGACAGCACCTGGATGCCGAGCTGAGCGCGAGCTGAGACGGCATTTCCTTCCCGCCAGCGCGACGGGGGCGTCGGCTCCGCACACGGCGAAGCTAAGGCTCAGGGACGAGATACACAAGAGCCCAGTAGAACCGCCAACGGATGTACTCGGCAGACCTGCCCAGCCCCGAATCCAGCAGCGCAAACAATTGGGTGTCGGTGGGGAAGTTCTTCAGAACTCGATGTGTCGAGCCATCGTCGAGCTTCCTGGATTGGTAGGTGTTGCCGGTGCCGTCTTGGTCCGCGATCGCTGAGGAGCTGCCCTCGACGAACAGGTTGTCCAGCAGCACCACCTTCGCACCGGGCTGAAGCACCGCGTTGAGGCCGCCCAGGAACTCGCGCTGGCGCTCCAGGGGCACGTGCGAAAACCAGAATCCTGCGAACGCGGCGTTGAATGTCGGTCCGTCCGATCGAAGGGCGTAGGCATCTCCGACTTGAAACGCCACGTTGCTCGCCAAGACCCGCTGCCCGGCGATACGAAGTGTCTCCGGCGCCGAGTCGACGGCGACGACGGACGAAGCGACCGGCGCGATGAATCGGGTCCAGTAACCCGTACCGCACGCCACTTCCAGCACCGTCGCCCCGGAAAGAACGGGTGGCAGCCAGCGCTCGATGTCTCGCAAGTCGGCCTGCCGCTCGGGCTTCTGATAGACGCTGTCGTATTCGCCCGCGCGAGCTGCGTAGTACGACTGCATGGGCGAGAGGCTCGGTGGCAACCCGGGCCCTAACGTTCGACACCCGCAACGGCCTGGGGCAGCCGGACCTTTCCGGACGCTAGCCGCTCGGTGGACGGTCTAGGCGACACGGTGCTTTCGCCAGCCGAGCCACCAGGCGAGCGCGATGCACAGGCAAACAGCAGTGGCCATCAGAACTGGCAGGAGGAAGAAGAAGCGAGCTGCGACCACGCCGACGCCCAGGTAGCAGACGAACAGTGACGCCATGAACGGCCGCGCCGCGTCGAACGTGCGTTTGGAAAGCGATGCGGTCTGCCACAAGACGGCCGCCAGCCCGAAAAGATAGACGCTGATGCTCACCCCGAAGCCGAAGTAGAAGTCCCAATACGTTCGCGCGGGCACGAGCTCGGGAACGCGTGCGGCCTTCATGCTGGCGACGAGGGACGAAGCCCCGGATTCATCTTCCAGCGTCCAGGGCGCCCCCGACGTGTGCCCGATGAAAAAGAGAAACCCGATCACCGCAGCGATCCGGAGCAAGACGAGGGGACTCATGAGGGATTTGCGTTGGCTAACGTTGGGGAGCGCAAGACGGCTTTGGCGCGTCCGTTCGTTGGAGGCCACGCTCTCGGTCAGCGAATCCGCTGACCGAAGCGCTCGAAACGGGGCACCCAACCGTCGGTGATGTCTGCCGACACCAGGACGTGGTGGGCGCGCCCGATCAGGCGCTGGCGAGGCACGACCCCGATGTAGCGGGAGTCGGCGCTGTTGTCCCGGTTGTCGCCCAAGAAGAAGTAGCTGTCCTTGGGGACAACGACAGCGCCAAAGCTCCGCATGGCCAGCGCGCCCGGAAGGTACTGGACGGCTCGCTCACTGCCTGCCGAGCGCTCCGTCCCTCTCAGGGCGAGTTGCCGGGCACCGGACTCGCCGCGCTCCTCGACGGCTCGAAAGCCTGCGTACTCCGCAGCCACGCCGTTGATGATCAGGCGCTCGTCACGCATTTCGACTACATCGCCCGGGACGGCGACCAGCCTCTTGATGAGGCGCATGCCATCGCTCGGGGAGGTGAACGTGACGACGTCGCCCCGTTTCGGATCGCCGAGCTCGACGAGCGAAATGTCAGTCAGCGGCACCTTGAAGTCGTACGCGAGGCGATTGACAAGGACGACGTCTCCTTCGAGAAGGGTCGGACGCATGGAACCCGACGGGATCGGATTCCAGTCTGCCATTGCCGAACGGAAGAAAGCGAAGCCGATCAGGAACAAAAGAAACCCGCGGTTCTGCTTCAGCCAGGCTTTCATGAGGTTCTCGAGGGCTTGAGTTGTCGTGATCCTAGGCAGTGCCCTTCGACATCGACTTGGCCGCGATGCGGTCGGGCAGGACGCGGGCGATCAGATCCGTGTCGCAATATTCCTCGTAGCGCGCGATCTTGCCCTCCCTGAAGTGAATCACGAACGCATAGTCGTTGTCGTAGCGCTTGCCGTCTCGGGTGAGGTTGCTGCCTCTGGCTTGCAGAACGATGACGTCGCCGCCGTCGATCAGGCGAGTGGGGATGGTGGCGCGTTCGACGAGGACCCGGTTCAGAGGGCGGAAGATCTCGTCGATGATGGTCTGCTTGCCGGCGAATTCGCCACTCCAGGAGCCCTCGCCGATGGTGCGCCACACGACGTCGTCGTGGCAGGCCTCCCAGAAGGGGACGCCGTTGCCCTTGGCGACCTCCTCGAAGACGGTGGAGACGAGCTGGGCGTTGAGGGAGAGTGCGGGCGTCGGTTTCACTTCCTCGATGGTCTCAGGTTCGGGATGAAGGATGACCTTCATCCTACGCCCTGCTAACTTGGTAGAGGCCTAGCGTCGGGATGGAACCGGCGCTTGACCGATCCTCGCCGCTCCTGTCGACTGTTCGAGCGTGTGCCGAGGGACCTAGTTCGCCACGCCGCGCAGGACCAGGCGTTCGATCACTCCCTGCGCGGCGGCAAAATCGGTGGTGTCGAGCGCGGGCTTGCCCAGCAGCAGCGCAAACTGCGGCGCCAGGTCGGCGTAGGCCTGGGTCACGGCCCAGATCACGAACATCAAGTGGCGAAAGTCGAGCCGGCCGATGCGGCCCTGGCGCGCCCAGCGCTCGAACACCCGCACGTCGGCGGCCAGCACCGGCGCCACACGTGTGGTGATGGCGTCGGCGTAGCGCGGCGCGCCGGCGATCACTTCCTGGGTGAAGACGGCCGAGCCATCGGGCCGCTCGCGCGACGAGCGCAGCTTGGCGGCGATGTAGCGCCGCAGGCCGCTCTCGGGGTCGTCGCCGACGGCGAGCTCGCCCATCCCGGCAAGCCACTGCGTCATCACGTCGTCGAGCACCCGGCGGTACAGCGCCTGCTTGCTCGGGAAGTAGTACAGCAGGTTGTGGCGGCTCAATCCCAGCGCAGCGGCGATGTTCTCGAGCGACGCGCCTTCGAAACCGAAGCGGGCGAATTGCGCCTCGGCCTCGCGCAGGATCCGCTGCTCCTTCTCGACACGTGCGGCGCGCAGCGGCCTTGGCGCGGCAGCTGCAGGCAACGACGACGGCCTCTTCTGGCGGCGGGCGCGGCTCGGCATGCGGCACGGTGCCGGGCGAGGCGCTCGCTGTCACGCGGGAAATTACCAACTGGTAAAACTTTGTCGGCGGATCACCATGACGCTGCGACAACGCCAGCGGCCCGGGTCTCGCGTGGGCCCATCGATGCTGCGGTCGTGGCGAGCGTCGCTCGAGGAGAACCGCAGACCATGGCAACCATTGAACGCGGCAGTGCCGCCGTCGAGCCGAGCCGCGAGGTTGGCCTCCGTGCGGGACGGCTCGCGCCGGATGAATACGCCGGCAACTTCGCCGACGCCCATCCGCCGCTGACGCGGGCGCAGGCGCTGATCGAAGCCGAGCGCTGCTACTACTGCCACGACGCACCGTGCATCGCGGCGTGCCCGACCGGCATCGACATCCCGAGCTTCATCCAGCGCATCGCGCAGGACAACCACCACGGCGCCGCCAAGACCATCCTGCAGGCCAACCCGCTGGGCGGCATGTGCGCGCGCGTGTGCCCCACCGAGGTGTTGTGCGAGCAGGCGTGCGTGCGCAACGGCCACGAAACCAAGCCGGTCGAGATCGGCCTGCTGCAGCGCTTCGCCACCGATGCGTATTTCGCCAAGCCCGGTGCGCCGCTGTTCACGCGCGCCGCGGCCACCGCCAAGCGCGTCGCCGTGGTCGGCGGCGGCCCGGCGGGCCTGGCCTGTGCCCACGGGCTGGCGCAGCGCGGCCACGCCGTGGTGCTGTTCGACGCCAGGCCGAAGCTCGGTGGCCTCAACGAGTACGGCATCGCGGCTTACAAGACCGTGGGCGACTTTGCCCAGAAGGAGGTCGCATGGCTGCTGTCGATCGGCGGCATCGAGGTTCGCTGCAGCACGCTGCTGGGGCGCGACATGACGCTCGACTCGCTGCTCGGCGCCTACGACGCGGTGTTCCTCGGCCTGGGGTTGGCGGGGGTCAACACATCGGGCATCGCCGAGCCGCAGTGCCGGGGCCTGCGCGCCGCGGTCGACTTCATCGCCGAGCTGCGCCAGGCGAGCGACCTGTCGCAACTCCCGGTGGGCCGCCGCGTGGTGGTGATCGGCGGCGGCATGACCGCGGTCGACGCCGCGGTGCAGTCGCGCCTGTTGGGGGCCGAAGAATCGACCATCGTCTACCGGCGCGGGCCCGAGGGCCTGTCGGCGTCGACGTACGAGCAGGACTGGGCGCAGACGCACGGCGTCAAGATCCGCCATTGGGCGACGCCGAAAGAAGTCCTGGCGCAAAGTGGTGCAGTCACTGGCGTGCGCTTCGCGGCCACCACCCGGCGCGACGGCAAGCTGGTCGAGACCGACGAGACCTTCACGCTGCAGGCCGACATGGTCTTGCGGGCGATCGGCCAGAGCTTCATCGCCGAACCGGTCGGCACGGCGATCGGCCTCACGGCCGGCCGCATCGCCACCGACGAGCAAGGCCGAACCCGTCACCCCAGGGTCTGGGCCGGTGGCGACTGCCGCTTCGGCGGGCGCGACCTGACCGTCGAGGCGGTCGAACACGGCAAGGTGGCGGCGCAGTCGATCCACGGCGTGTTGATGGCAACCACGAGGGGAGTCTGAGATGGCGGACCTGAGCAGCACCTTCATCGGCATCAAGAGCCCCAACCCGTTCTGGCTGGCTTCGGCGCCTCCGACCGACAAGCGCTACAACATCGACCGCGCGTTCGAGGCCGGCTGGGGCGGCGTGGTGTGGAAGACGCTGGGCGAAGACGGACCACCGATCGTCAACGTCAGCGGCCCACGCTACGGTGCCCTGCACTCGCCCGACCGGCGCGTGATCGGCTTCAACAACATCGAGCTCATCACCGATCGGCCCCTGCAGGTGAACCTCGACGAGATCAGGCAGGTCAAGCGCGACTGGCCCGACCGCGCGCTGGTGGTGTCGCTGATGGTGCCGTGCGAAGAGCAGGCGTGGAAGTCGATCATCGCGCGCGTCGAGGACACCGGCGCCGACGGCATCGAGCTCAACTTTGGCTGCCCGCACGGCATGAGCGAGCGCGGGATGGGGTCGGCGGTGGGCCAGGTGCCCGAGTACATCCAGATGGTCACCGCCTGGTGCAAGCAGCACGGCAAGCTGCCGGTGATGGTCAAGCTCACGCCCAACATCACCGACATCCGCTACCCGGCGCGGGCGGCCAAGGCCGGCGGTGCCGATGCGGTGTCGCTGATCAACACCGTGAGCTCGATCATGGGCGTGGACCTCGAGCGCATGGTGATGAGCCCCACCGTCGACGGCAAGGGCTCGCACGGCGGCTACTGCGGCCCGGCAGTGAAGCCCATCGCGCTCAACATGGTGGCCGACATCGCGCGCGATCCCGAGACCGCGGGGCTGCCGATCTCGGGCATCGGCGGCATCACCACCTGGCGCGATGCCGCCGAGTACATCGCGCTCGGCTGCGGCACAGTGCAGGTGTGCACCGCGGCGATGGTGTACGGCTTCAAGATCGTCGAGGACATGATCGACGGCCTGGCCAACTTCATGGACGAGCACGGCCACGAGACGATCGCCGGCTTCCAGGGCCGGGCCGTGGCCTCGGTGACCGACTGGCAGAACCTGAACCTGAACTACACCGAGAAGGCGGTGATCGCCCAGGACCTGTGCATCCAGTGCGGGCGCTGCCACGTGGTGTGCGAAGACACGTCGCACCAGGCGATCATGGCCAAGAAAGACGGCGCGCGCCATTTCGAAGTCGTGGACGCGGAATGCGTGGGCTGCAACCTGTGCACCTCGGTGTGCCCGGTGCCCGGCTGCATCACCATGCGGCAAGTGCCACCGGGCCAACTCGACGCTCGCACCGGTGTGCCGGTGAGTGCAGACTATGGTCCCTGGACGGTCCACCCCAACAACCCGATGCGGGCGGCGGGCTGAAGTCCGGGCGCGACGACGACAGGAGATCGACGCATGAGCAACTCCCTTCTGATCCGCGGCGGCACGGTGGTGAACGCCGACCGCGAGTTCGCTGCCGACGTGCTGTGCGTGGCCGGCAAGGTGGCCGCGTTGGGTGCCGCGGCCGCGACGCAGGCGCCGGCCGGCACGCAGACGCTCGACGCCAGCGGCCAATACGTGCTGCCCGGCGGCATCGACCCGCACACCCACATGCAGTTGCCGTTCATGGGCACGGTGGCGGTCGACGACTTCTTCACCGGCACCGCGGCGGCGCTGGCCGGCGGCACCACGTCGATCATCGACTTCGTGATCCCCAGCCCCCAGCAGCCATTGATGGACGCGTTTCGTGAGTGGCGCGGCTGGGCCGAGAAGGCGGCGGCCGACTACGGCTTCCACGTCGCCGTCACCTGGTGGAGCGACGGCGTGCACGCCGACATGGGCAAGCTCGTGAGCGAAGAAGGCGTCAACACCTTCAAGCACTTCATGGCCTACAAGAACGCCATCATGTGCGACGACGAGACGCTCGTGAACAGCTTCAAGCGCGCGCTCGAGCTCGGCGCCATGCCAACCGTGCATGCCGAGAACGGCGAGCTGGTGTTCCTGCTCCAGCAGGAGGTGCTCAAGATGGGCATCACCGGCCCCGAGGGCCATCCGCTGTCGCGGCCGCCGATGGTCGAGGGCGAGGCGGCCAACCGCGCGATTGCGATCGCCGACGTGCTCGGCGTGCCGATCTACATCGTGCACGTCAGCTGCATCGAAGCCGCCGACGCCATCGCCCGCGCCCGCGCGCGCGGCCAGCGCGTCTACGGCGAGGTGCTGGCCGGCCACCTGCTGATCGACGACAGCGTCTACCGCAACCCGGATTTCGCCATCGCGGCGGCCCACGTGATGAGCCCGCCGTTCCGGCCCAAGGGCCACCAGGAAGCCCTGTGGCGCGGCCTGCAATCGGGCCAGCTGCACACCACCGCCACCGATCACTGCACCTTCTGCGCGCCGCAGAAAGCCGCCGGCCGCGACAACTTCGCGCAGATCCCCAACGGCTGCGGCGGGGTCGAAGAACGCCTGGCCGTGATCTGGGACGCCGGCGTCAACAGCGGGCGGCTGACGCCGAGCGAATTCGTCGCCATCACGTCGGCCAACTGCGCCAGGGTGTTCAACATCTATCCGCGCAAGGGCGTGATCGCCGAGGGTGCCGACGCCGACATCGTGCTGTGGGATCCGCAGGGCACGAAGACCATCTCGGCCAAGACGCACCGCTCCAAGCTCGACTTCAACGTGTTCGAGGGCCGCACGGTGCGCGGCGTGCCCAGCCATACCGTGAGCCAAGGCAAGGTCGTCTACGCCAACGGTGACCTGCGCGCCGCCCAAGGCGCCGGCCGCTACGTCAAGCGCCCGGCCTTCGGCGCCAACTTCGCGGCGGCCGACAAGCGCAGCAAGGCGCTGGCACCGAGCGCGGTGCAGCGGACGTGAAAGACGGTGTGATCCTCTAGCACCGCGTTCGACGGAGTCAACCACCATGGACACCAAAGTCAGGACCAAGACCGACCACCTGCGCATCGACGGCGACCGGCTATGGGGCGCGTTGATGGAGCTCGCCAAGATCGGCGCCACGCCCAAGGGCGGCGTCTGCCGCCTGACGCTGACCGACCTCGACAAGCAAGGGCGCGACCTCGTGAGCCGCTGGGCACGCGAGGCCGGCATGACGGTGACGATCGACAAGATCGGCAACGGCTTCATGCGCCGGCCGGGGCGCAACAACGCCCTGCCGCCGATCGTCACCGGCAGCCACATCGACACCCAGCCCACCGGCGGCAAGTTCGACGGCAACTACGGCGTGCTCGCCGGGCTCGAGGTGGTGCGCACGCTCAACGACCACGGCATCGAAACCGAGGCGCCGATCGAAGTGGCCTGGTGGACCAACGAAGAAGGCTCGCGCTTCGTTCCGGTGATGATGGGCTCGGGCGCCTTCGCCAAGGCCTTCACGCTCGAGCACGCCTATGCCGCCAAGGACATCGACGGCAAGACCGTCAAGGGCGAGCTCGAGCGGATCGGCTATCTCGGCACCGAAGAGCCCGGTGCGCATCCAATCGGCTGCTACTTCGAAACCCACATCGAGCAGGGCCCGGTGCTCGAAGACAACGACAAGACCATCGGCGTCGTCACCGGCGTGCTCGGCGTGCGCTGGTACGACTGCGTGGTCACCGGCATGGAAGCGCATGCCGGCCCGACGCCGATGGCACTGCGCAAGGACGCGCTGCAGGTCGCGACCCGGCTGATGCAGGAGGTCGTGGCTTGCGCGCTCCGCCACCCGCCGCACGGGCGCGGCACGGTGGGCATGGTGCAGGTGTTCCCCAACAGCCGCAACGTGATCCCGGGCAACGTCAAGTTCAGCATCGACCTGCGCAACATGAGCGAGGCGATCCTCGACGCGATGGATACCGACATCCGCGGCGTGGCGGCCAAGATCAGCGCCGACAGCGGCCTGCCGATCGACATGAAGCTGGTGACGTCGTTTCCTGCGACCCAGTTCCACGCCGACTGCGTCGACGCGGTGGGCCGGGCGACGAAGGCGCTCGGCTACAGCCACATGGACGCCGTTTCGGGTGCGGGTCACGACGCCGTCTACATGGCCAAGCTCGTGCCCGCCGGCATGATCTTCATCCCCTGCAAGGACGGCATCAGCCACAACGAGATCGAAGACGCCAAGCCCGAGCACATCACCGCCGGCTGCAACGTGCTGCTGCACGCGATGCTCGAGCGCGCGGGTGTCGCGAAGGGATGAGCGACACAGCGGTCCAAGCGAAAGACCTGTCGCTCGTTTTCGAAACTGCCGACGCGCCGGTGACGGCGCTGTCGGCGATCAACCTCAGCATCGAACGCGGCGAATTCGTCTCGTTCATCGGCCCTTCCGGGTGCGGCAAGACGACGCTGATGCGCGCGATTGCCGACCTCGAGCAGCCCACCTCGGGCAGCCTCACCGTCAACGGCGTGTCGCCCGGGCAGGCACGGCTCGATCGCGCCTACGGCTACGTGTTCCAGGCGGCGGCGCTCTACCCGTGGCGCAACGTGCGGCGCAACGTCATGCTGCCGCTCGAGATCATGGGCCTGGCGGCCGACGAGCGCCGCGCGCGCGCAGCCAGGCAGCTCGAGCTGGTCGGCCTCACCGGGTTCGAGAACAAGTTTCCGTGGCAGTTGTCGGGCGGCATGCAGCAACGGGTGTCGATCGCGCGCGCGCTGGCGTTCGAGCCCAAGCTGCTGCTGATGGACGAGCCGTTCGGTGCGCTCGACGAGATCACGCGCGACCACTTGAACGAGCAGCTGCTGCGGCTTTGGGAGCGCACCGGCAAGACGGTGGTCTTCGTGACCCACTCGATCTCGGAAGCCGTGTTCCTCTCCAACCGGATCGTGGTGATGAGCCCGCGACCCGGGCGCATCATCGAGGTGATCGACAGCAAGCTCCCTGCCGGCCGCGGCCTCGACGTGCGCGAATCGCGGGCGTTCGCCGAGATCGCGCATCGCGTGCGCGCGGCGCTGCGCTCGGGTCACAGCTATGAGGACTAGGGGGGCGCCTGCAGGCGCTGCGGCCGAGCCGGCGCCGGCACGCGCCTGGGCCCAGCGCGTCGGTCCGGTGGCGCTCGTCGTCGCCACGTTGATCGTCGTCTGGTACGCCGCCGCCGTGTGGCTCAACGCGCCGCAGGTGATCGAGCGCCTGGACGGCATCGGCAACCCGTGGGGTGCACGCGAGCTGATTGGCGCCACCTGGTCGATGGAGCGGCCGGTGCTGCCGGCGCCGCACCAGATCCTGGTCGATTGGTGGGCCAGCGTCTTCGCTGCCGAGGTCGACAGCCCGCGCAGCCTCGTCTTCCACGCCGGCGTCACGCTGTCGGCCACGCTGCTCGGTTTTGCCCTGGGCATGACGCTGGGGGTGTTGATCGCCATCGGTGTCGTCCACAGCCGCGTCCTCGACCGCGGGCTGCTGCCGTGGATCATCGCGTCGCAGACGATCCCCATCCTGGCGATCGCGCCGATGGTGGTCGTGGTGCTCGGCAGCCTGGGCTACCCGCCGCTCGTGAGCAAGGCGGTGATCTCGATGTACCTGTGCTTCTTTCCGGTCGCCATCGGCATGGTCAAGGGCTTGCGCTCGCCCGAAGTGCTGCAGCTCGACCTGATGCGCACCTGGAGCGCCACGCAAGCGCAGCGGCTCTTCAAGCTGCGCCTGCCGGCTGCGGTGCCGTTCCTGTTCGCGAGCGCCAAGATCGCCATCGCCACCAGCCTGATCGGCGCCATCGTCGGCGAGCTGCCCACCGGCGCGCAGGCGGGCCTGGGCGCGCGGCTGCTGTCGGGCTCGTACTTCGGGCAGACGATCCAGATCTGGTCGGCGCTGCTGATGGCATCGCTGCTGGGCGTCGCGCTGGTGGCCACGGTGAGCGGGGTGCAGCGTCTCGTCGGCCGCTGGATGGGGGCCGCGGCGGCATGACTCGGCGGCAGACGATCACCGCGCTCTGCGTGCTCGTGCTGGCGGCGCTCGCGGCGGTGCTGCTGGCGCGGGTGCGGGGCGACGGGCCGCACGGTGCCGACGCCGCCGGCGTGTGGTGGTTGCTGGCCGGCTGGGTCGTGCTGCTGTGGTTCGTCCTCGGCCGGCTCGCGCAACTCAGGGGACGGGTGCTCGGCCTGCTGGCGCCGGCGCTGTTCGGGCTGGCGATGCTCTACCTGTGGGAGATGCTCGTCGTCGGCTGGGAGGTGCCGCGGGTGTTGCTGCCGGCGCCGCACGCGGTCGGCGAGGCACTGGTGGCGCGCTGGGGCGTACTGTGGACGGACTTCCGGCAGACCGCGCTCTCGGTGCTGGCCGGCTATTGCGCCGGCTGCGGCGCCGGCTTCGGCGTGGCGCTCCTGGCCGATCGCTACCGACTGATTCAACGCGGGTTGCTGCCCTTGGCCGGCCTGGCCGGTGCGGTGCCCATCGTCGGCATCGCGCCGATCATGGTGATGTGGTTCGGCTTCGACTGGGAAAGCAAGGCCGCCGTGGCCGCGATCGTCACCTTCTTTCCGATGCTGGTGAACACGCTGGCCGGGCTGGCCTCGGTGGATGCGATGCACCGCGACCTGATGCGCACGTATGGCGCCAGCCACGGCGCGACGCTGCTGAAGCTGCGCCTGCCGAGCGCCCTGCCCTTCGTCTTCAACGCGCTCAAGATCAACTCGACGCTGGCGCTGATCTCGGCCATCGTGGCCGAGTTCTTCGGCTCGCCGATCTACGGCCTGGGGTTTCGCATCAGCGCCGAGGTGGCCCGGATGAACGTCGACGTCGTCTGGGCTGCGATCGCGCTGGCCGCGCTGGCCGGCTCGCTCTTCTACGGGCTGATTGCCCTAGTGGAACGCGTGATGACTTTCTGGCACGCTAGCTATCGCGCCTGACCACCCGGTCCCCGTGCTCAACCTTTCCACCAGGAGTTCTCCGATGACGATCAAGACGATGGCCCGACTGCTGCCCGTGGTGGCCATGGCGATGGCCGCTGCCGGCGTGCAGGCACAAGACAAAGTGACCTTGCAGCTGAAGTGGGTCACGCAGGCCCAGTTCGCCGGCTACTACGTGGCCAAAGACAAGGGCTACTACAAGGACGCGGGGCTCGACGTCACCATCAAGGCCGGTGGCCCCGACATCAACCCGAGCCAGGTGATCGCCGGCGGCGGCGCCGACGTGATCGTCGACTGGATGCCCTCGGCGCTGGCCACGCGCGAGAAGGGCGTGCCCATCGTCAACATCGCGCAGGTGTTCCAGCGCTCGGGCATGGAGCTCACCTGCCGCAACGACAGCGGCGTCAAGTCGCCCGCCGACTTCAAGGGCAAGACGCTGGGCGTCTGGTTCTTCGGCAACGAGTATCCGTTCCTCAGCTGGATGGACAAGCTCGGCCTCAAGACCAACGGCGAAGCCGACGGCGTCAAGGTGCTCAAGCAAGGCTTCAACGTCGACCCGCTGCTGCAGAAGCAGGCTGCCTGCATCAGCACGATGACCTACAACGAGTACTGGCAGCTGATCGAAGCCGGCATGAAGCCCGAGCAGCTGACCGTGTTCAAGTACGAGGACCAGGGCGTGGCCACGCTCGAGGACGGTCTGTACGCCACCGAGAAGTCGATCGCCGACCCGAAGATGGCCGACAAGCTGGCGCGCTTCGTCAAGGCCAGCATGAGGGGCTGGGATGACGCGGTGAAGAACCAGGCCGACGCGGTGAAGATCGTGCTCAAGAACGACGCGTCGGGCGCGCAGAAAGAAGCGCACCAGACGCGCATGATGGGCGAGATCGCCAAGCTGGTGGGCACCGGCAAGACCGGCCAGCTCGACATGAAGGCCTACCAGCGCACGGTCGACACCCTGATGAAGGGCAAGAGCGACCCCGTGATCACCAAGAAGCCGGCCGGCGCGGTCACCGACAAGATCTGGTTGGCGGCGCAGAAGTGAGCGACGGCGGCGGCAGTTGGCTCATGGCTCGATCGCCAGGGCCGACACCGCCGGCGAGCAGGGCGATGCGGGTCACGTTGTCGACCAGGACGAGACCTCGACGCGAGGGATTGAGCGTCACTGTCCCGCGTCTTTCCTGAGTCTTACGAGGTAGGCCATAGGATTGCGCTTTCGCTCCAGTTCAATGTCGCGCTTTCGTTGCGCGAACGAGAGAGCAGCCTTGCCGACGACGATGGCGCCACCCGCTGCAGCCACGGCTGCTACCGGAGCACCAAACAGTCCGAGCGCCATGATGGCGCCGAAGGTGGTCAGCGCTTCTCCGGTCATGGCAATCTCGAGGATCCCTTTTTGCAATGGGAGGCTCCACAACTTCGTCGCGGCCTCGTACTCGGAGATTCGGAACTCGATGTCCTCTTTGATGTACGACTCGGGCTTGCCGGAGTAGTCCTTGTAGACCGCGCGACGCAAATTCCGCAGCCTCTCGACAGAGTCTTCATCCTTTCTGAGCTCAAGAATCTGACGCCAGGTCAGCCTGGAACTGTCCACCAGATTGAGGTTGCTCAGCACCAGGCAGGGATCAGCGACAGCGCCTGGGCCGGCTGAAGAAAGAGGCTCGCCGTACACGGCGAAGTCCTCGACGCCTGAGCTCTCGACGAGCTTGCCAAAGGCGTCAAGCAGCTTTGGCATGTTTGAGGCGGCACGCTCTTCCAGCGTTTCGCCGCCGGCCAGAGAGGTGACTCCCGCTGTTTGCGGGAAGGTGACCGTGAAGTAGGCCACGTATCCGACCACAGGAGCTGCGAGGCCGATCTTCGCTGCGGAATCCAAAAGAGCATGCGGCAGGAGGCCCTTCAGAACCTCATAGTAGATCGGGTCATCCTTGTCGACTCGGGCGGTGTCCGGGATGTTTACCGGAATGACGTGATCAAAATAGAGCGCAGCCGTACGAGCGTCCGTCCAAGCGAGCGCGGTGTACTTCGATTTGTAGGTCATCAGATGGCCCCTTGTGCTGCGCACGTGCGAACAAACTCGATGGAAGGGTAAGAGCCACCGGCTCACCAGGAGCGACCGATCGGGCGATCGCGGTGGCCAAAGATTCGCACCGGCAAGAACAGCATAGAAGCCTCGCTGGGGGCCGTACTCGACGCAAGCGTACGCTTCCCCGAAAGCAGAGCGTCGCTCCCGCGGGCCCGCGAAGGGAAGCCCCCGATATAGCGCCTAGGACTCGCCGGAAGCTCTCCCCGTGCAGCAGGAGAGCTCTTGCTGAACGGGCGGGCACTTCACCGAGCCGAACGAGCAGAAGACGCAGCAGTGGCCAGGATTCGGCCGTAGCACGACATGACAACGGGTGCATTCGTAGAAGAAAAGGCAGGCATCCGTCGGCATGGTCTCGCGTGCCGCAAAGCCGCAGTGCGGGCAAGTGAGAACGGATTCGAGGGTAGGCAACGACTGCAAGTGCGGGCGCCCTAAGGTGATGCAGGGCGCGACGCCCGTATTGCATTCTGCTGCACTTGCACTCTCTGGCCGCTGCTGCGCTCTAACGTGCCTGTCGAGAGGCTCGGTGGCTCCGCGAAGGCGCGGCCGGGCAGCGGGCGCAGCGACTCTGCGGCGCCGAGGAGCGCAGGTCGCGGGGCCGCGCGCGCAGCGCGCTTCCACTTCTGACTTGCCGCATCTGTCTGAGCGCAGTGAGCGCAGCGAACGTAGCGAGTTATGCGGCAGGCCCCGCGGCCGAGCACCGCAGGGCAGTCGGCCCGCAGGGTCGACCGCCGCAGTCGGAGCGGAGCACGCTGCCCGGCCGCGCCTTTGCGCGCTCGATCTCTGAACGCGAGCGGACGCCGAACAGGTCCTAGACCTGCATCCCCATGATGTCCGAATACGCCTGCACGAGGCGGTTGCGGACCTGCAGCGTGGCAGCGAAGCCGATCTGCGCCTTCTGCATCACGACCATCGTCTGCTCGAGGCTGACGGTCGGGTTGTCGAGCATCACTTCGCGCTGCATCCGCGTCGCCTCGTCCTGTGACTTGCTGACGGCACCGAGCGCCTGGCCGAGCGCCTTCTGGAATCCGGTCTCGGCGACCGCGCCACCCTTCGCGAGCGGCATGCCGTCGGTGCCGAGGCCGGCCCTCGCGACCGCCTGGGCAAAGTCGAAAGGCTTGAGGGTGACGTTCATCGCGGATCGCTCCAAGGCCGCCATCGTAGGCAGACCGCTCGTCGGCGTTGGCGCGAACTGACGCCGCATTGCCCGCCTGTTTCGCCCATTCCGCCCCGGGGTCGTTTCGGAGAATGGCACTGCCCCGGCGGCCTTTCGCCCCGGGACCACGCGAACGATCCCATGGACAACGCCGTTGCCCTCCAACCGAACGCCAGCTCGGTTCCCGCCACTTTCGGCGGCCGCCTGCAGGCGATGCCCCTGAGGAGCAAGGTGAGCGCCGTGATCGGCGTCGCCGCGCTCGCCGCCGTCGTCCTCGCGATGACGGCGTGGAACTCGCACGGCGACTACAAGGTGCTCTACGCCAACCTGTCCGACAAGGACGGCGGCGCCGTCATCGCGCAGCTGTCGCAGATGAACGTGCCGTACCGGATGTCCGAAGGCGGCGCCGCGATCCTCGTTCCCGCCGCACAGGTGCACGACCTGCGCCTGAAGATGGCGACCGCGGGCCTGCCGAAGGGCGCGGTCTCGGGCTTCGAGCTGATGGACAGCGCCCGCTTCGGCCAGACCCAGTTCCAGGAGCGCCTCACCTTCCAGCGCGGCCTCGAGGGCGAGCTGACGCGCTCGATCTCGTCGCTCGCCGCGGTACAGGCGGCGCGCGTCCACCTCGCGCTGCCGAACCAGAACGGCTTCTTTCGCGAGCAGCAAAAGCCTAGCGCGTCGGTGCTGCTGACGCTGCACCCCGGCCGCACGCTCGACCGGGCGCAAGTCGCAGGCATCGTCCACCTGGTGTCGTCGAGCGTTCCCGAGATGAGCCCGAAGGCGGTGAGCGTGCTCGACCAGAGCGGCGCGCTCCTGACTGGCGGCGGCGGCGATGGCCCTCCGGGGGGCGCCGGCCTCGACGCGCAGCAGCTCGCCTACGTCAACCAGATCGAGGCCGGCTACACCAAGCGCATCCTCGACCTCGTCGAGCCGATCGTCGGCCACGACAACCTGCGTGCGAGCGTCACCGCCGAGGTCGACTTCTCGCAGACCGAGGCGACCTCCGAAGAGTTCAAGCCGAACCAGGGCGCCGACGCCAGCATCTCGATCCGCAGCCAGCAGACCAGCGAGCAGGGCAGCGGCGCCGGCACGACGCTCGCGAGCGGAATCCCCGGCGCGGCGTCGAACCAGCCGCCGATCGCGGCGACCGCACCACTCACCGGCGCTTCGCAGCCCCTCCAGGGCGCGCCGACGACGGCGGTCGGCGGCAGCGGCGGCCGCCGCGAGGCCGTCACCAACTACGAGATCGACAAGACGGTGCGCGTGACGCGGAGCGCGACCGGCAGCGTCAAGCGGCTGAACGCAGCGCTCGTCGTCAACAACCGCAGCGTCACCGATGCCAAGGGCAAGACGACGCAGATCCCGCTCACGGCCGACGAGATCGAGAAGATCACCGCGGTCGTGCGCGAGTCGATCGGCTTCAACCCGGAGCGCGGCGATTCGGTCAAGGTCGTCAACGCGCCGTTCAGGGTCGAGCCGATGTCGTCGACGGGCCAGGAGCCGCCGTTCTGGAAGAGCCCCGAGCTGATCGACATGGTGCGCGCGGCGGCGCTGCCGGCTGGCCTGGCGATCGTCGCCATCCTCGTCTTCTTCGGCCTCGTGCGGCCGGCGATGAAGACCGCGCTGGCGCCGCGGCCGGCATTGCTGCCGCGGCCCGGCATGCGCGTCGACGCCGTCGTCGACGACGAGCAGGCGTATCCGACGCCGGCCATCGCTGCACCGCCGACGACGCTGCGCCAGATCGAAGGCGCGAAGACGCTCGCCAAGGACAACCCGGCCGCGGTCGCCGGCATCGTCCGCGGCTGGGTCGGCGGCAACGAAGCGGCATAGACGACCGACACCACGACGAAGAGACGAAGGCACGCACTCCATGGCGCTCGACGAAGCCGGCCTCGAAGACGCGGCCATCCTCCTGATGTCGCTCGGCGAGGAAGAAGCCGCGGCGGTGTTTCGCCACCTCTCGCCGCGCGAGGTGCGCAGCCTCGGTGAGACGATCGCGCGCATGACATCGGTACCGAAGGACCGGCTCGACAAGGTCATGACCAAGTTCGCGACCACGGCCCAGAGCCGCAGCCCGCTCGTCGCCGACACCGGCAGCTATGTCAAGAACGTGCTGAAGAAGGCGCTCGACGAGGACAAGGCCAACATGCTGATCGACCGCATCCTGCACAGCGGCGACATCTCGGGCATCGAGGGGCTGAAGTGGATGGACGCGGCGTCGATCGGCGAGATGCTGCGCCACGAGCACCCGCAGATCGTCGCCGCGGTGCTCGTCCACCTCGACAGCGACCAGGCCGCGGCGGTGCTGAAGATGCTCGGCGAGCGACAGCGAAACGAGGTCCTCGTCCGCATCGCGACGCTCGACGGCATCCAGCCGTCGGCGCTGAAGGACCTGAGCGACGTCATGGGCCGCATGGTCGCCGGCGGCGAGCAGGCGCGCCTCGCGCCGCTCGGCGGCGTCAAGACCGCGGCTGAGATGATCAACCTGCTCGGCACCACGATCGAGACGGCGGCGATCGACTACATCCGCGAGGCCGACAACGACCTCGCCCAGCGCATTCTCGACAACCTGTTCACCTTCGACGACCTGATGCGCGTCGACGATCGCGGCATCCAGGCGCTGCTGAAGGAAGTGCAGTCGGAAGCGCTCGTCGTCGCGTTGAAGGGCGCCAAGCCCGAGCTGCGCGAGCGGGTGCTGAAGAACATGTCGACCCGCGCCGCCGAGACGCTGAAAGAAGAGCTCGACGCGCGCGGCCCGGTTCGCGTCGCCGAGGTCGAGGCCGAGCAGAAGGAGCTGCTGAAGATCGTCCGCAGGCTCGCCGAGGAAGGCCAGCTCGTGATCGGCGGCGGCAGCGGCGATGACTTCCTCTGACGCGCGCGCGCGGAGCGAGCGCCGGGCCGCCGACCGCGGGCCCAAGGCGAGCCAGCGCGATCTCTATTCGCGCTTCATTCCGCGCGAAGAGCTGAGCTCGTTCGCGTCGTGGTCGTTCGGCGAGGTCTCGGGGAGCGCGGCCAACCCGGCGCGCGCCGAGCCCGAGGTGCCGGTCGATCCGGCCGAGCGGCACGCCGAGGAGCTGCGCGCGGCGCGCCAGTCGGGCTACCAGGACGGCTACCGCGACGGCCTCGTCGCCCTCGAGGGCTTCAAGCAGAGCTTTGCGGGCCAGACGACGGCGCAGGTGGGCGCGCTCGTGAAGTCGGTCGGCGAGCAGCTCGACGCTCTGCAGCAGGAGATGGCACGTGCCGTCGCCGACGCCGCTGCCGCGCTCGCCCGCCAGGTGCTGCGCAGCGAGCTGGCGACGCGTCCCGAAGCGGTGGCGACGGTCGCCGAGCAGGCGATCGACGCACTGCTGCTGAGCGCGCGCCACATCGTGCTGCGCGTCCATCCCGACGACCATGCCCTGATCGCCGGCCACTCCGCCGAAGCGATCGCGGCGCGCGGCGCCCGCGTCGTTGCCGATTCGCAGATCGGCCGCGGCGGCTGCCGCGTCGACTCCGACATCGGCCTCGTCGACGCGACGATCGACGAGCGCTGGCGGCGCGCCGTCGCCGTGCTCGGCACCGATCTGCCGTGGCAGCCCGCGAGCGATCCGGCGGTGGCGGCCGCCGCGCCGCCCGGGCGCAGCGACGACGCCGCGCCGGAGGGCGAATGAGCGCGACGACGACGGCGCCGACGACGACGACCGACAAGTGGCGGCGCTACCTCGCCGACCTGCGCAGCGCGACCGCCGAGACGCTGCCGCTCGAGACGCAAGGCCGGCTCGTTCGCGTCACCGGCCTCGTCCTCGAGGCCGCCGGCATTCGCGTTCCGGTCGGCTCGGTCTGCGAGATCCACCAGGACGGCCGCGGCAGCGATGCGTCGCTGCCCGTCGTCGCCGAAGTCGTCGGCTTCTCCGGCGACCGCGCCTACCTGATGCCGACCGGCGACGTGCACGGCCTCGCCAGCGGCGCGCTCGTCGTGCCGCGGCCCTCGCCGGTGAAGGCGATGCGGCTCGGCACGGCGCGCCATCCGTACCGCCGTACCGTCGATCGCACGCTGCACCTGCCGGTCGGCGACGGCTTGCTCGGCCGCGTCGTCGATTCGCAAGGCCAGCCGATGGACAAGAAGGGGCCGCTCGAGCAGGTCCACGACGAGCCGGTCGCGCGACGGCCGATCAATGCGATGGACCGCGAGCCGGTGCGCACGCCGCTCGATACCGGGGTGCGTGCGATCAACGCCATGCTCACCGTCGGCCGCGGCCAGCGCATCGGCCTGTTCGCAGGCACCGGCGTGGGAAAAAGCGTGCTCTTGGGAATGATGGCGCGCTACACCGCCGCCGACGTCATCGTCGTCGGCCTGATCGGCGAGCGCGGCCGCGAGGTCAAGGAGTTCATCGAGGACATCCTCGGCGACGACGGCATCCGCCGCTCGGTCGTCGTCGCCGCGCCGGCCGACGCGCCGCCGCTCGTTCGCATGCAGGGCGCGAACTACGCGACCGTGATCGCCGAGCACTTCCGCGACCGCGGCAAGAACGTGCTCCTGCTGATGGACTCGCTGACGCGCTACGCGATGGCGCAGCGCGAGATCGCGCTCGCGATCGGCGAGCCGCCTGCCACCAAGGGCTACCCGCCGAGCTGCTTCGCCAAGCTGCCGCAGCTGGTCGAGCGAAGCGGCAACGGCGTCGCCGGCGGCGGCTCGATCACCGCGTTCTACACCGTGCTCTCGGAGGGCGACGATCCGAACGACCCGATCGCCGACGCCGCGCGCGGCATTCTCGACGGCCACATCGTCCTCTCGCGCGAGCTCGCCGAGGCCGGCCACTATCCGGCGATCGACATCGAGCGCTCGGTGTCGCGGGTGATGACCAACGTCGCCGGCGCCGACCAGCTCGAGGCGGCGCGGCGCTTCCGCCAACTGCACGCGCGCCATCAGAAGGCGCGCGACCTGATCCAGCTCGGTGCCTACGTGCCCGGCCATGACGTCGAGCTCGACCTCGCCGTCCGGCTGCACGAGCCGATGACCCGTCTGCTGCAGCAGAACATGGCCGAGCGGGCGCCGCTCGACGACAGCCTTGCCTTCCTGCACGCCGTGCTCGCGGCCTGACCCGTCCCCTTCGCCGAGACCGATCTCCATGCACGACGACCTGAAGCCCCTCGCCCTCCTCCTCGCCCAGGCCGAGCGCCAGCGCGACGAGGCGCTCGCCGAGCAGTACAACGCCGAGCGCGCGCGCCATGCCGCCGCGGCCCAGGCCGAGCAGCTCGTCGCCTACCGGCGCGAATACGAGCAGCGCTGGGGGGCGGAGTTCTGCCGCGCCGGCAAGATCGAGCTCGTCCGCTGCTACCACGGCTTCATCGACCGGCTGACGCAGGCGGTCGAGCAGCAGGAGCGGATCGCCGCCGACGCCGCCGGCCAGGTCGAGCGCGCCGAAGCGATCGCGCGCGGCCACGAGATCCGCGCCGCCGGCCTGAAGAAGCTCGTCGAGCGGCGGCTGCGCGAGCGCGAGGCGGCAGCAGCGCGGCTCGATCAGAAGGAGGCCGACGAGCACGCGGTCCGGGTGGCGTGGAGCCGCCTCACGGCGCCGGGCCGGCCGACTGCGCTGTGAGCGAATCGTGATGATGAACCCATCTGCAACGCGCACCGGTTCTGCCGCCGCAACGGCGACGCCGAACGCGGTCGCGACGCTGACCGCCGTCGCGACGCCGACCGCACCGGACCGCCCGCCTGCACCGGATGCTGCGGCGGCATCGCGCCGGTTCGCCGAGCTGCTGCGAGAGCAGACGAGCGAGCGTGCGGCACCGCCGCCACCGCCTGCTGCCGCGAGCGGGACCGCGGCCGCTGCCGCTGAAGACTCTTCGAGCACGGTCGATGGCGAGCCGGCCACCGTTGCGCCACCGGTCGCCTCGACGACGCCGGCGCGGCCACGCCCTGCGAACGCGAAAAGCGCGACCGGGAAGGCGACGACCGCCGCCTGCCGTGCACCCGAGGCCGACAGCAAGCACGACGCCGCTGTCAAGGACGACGAAGCGACGGCGGCGGCGCCGACGACGACCGATATGCGCGCGGCGGCGCTGGCGCTGCTGGCAGCGGCGAACGCCGCCCAAGGCGCCGCTGCTGCCGGATCGACGCCTGCCAGCGCCGACACGGCCGACGGGTGGGAAGGATCGGCTGCCGACGTCGACGCGACGTCGACGATCGCGACGCGCGACGACGTTCGCCGCGGCGGCGTCCATGGGCGCGGCGACGCGATCGTCGACGCTGCCGGCGGCCGCAGCGGACCGGTCGAGGCCACTGCGACGATGGCCGCGGCGCTCGCCGACGCGGCCTTGCCGGCAACACTCGGCAACGCGGCCGCCATGCTGCACGCAGGCTCCACGGGCGCGACCGCGATCGACGGCAGCGGTGCCGCCGCTGCGACGATCACCGCCGGTGGCGCGATCCGGGCCGATGGCGAGACGAACGTCGCCGCGCCGCCGGCCTCGCTCGCCCTCGCCACGGCCATCGACGCGCCCGAGTTCGCTGCCACGCTCGGTGTCCAGGTGAGCCTGCTCGCCAAGGATGGCGTGCAGCACGCCGAGCTGCACCTCAACCCGGCCGAGACCGGGCCGGTCTCGATCCACATCGCCGTCGACGGCACTGCGGCGCGGATCGACTTCGGCGCCGACCACGCGGCGACACGGCAGGCGATCGAGCGCGGCCTGCCCGAGCTCGCGAGCGCGCTGCGCGACGCTGGGCTGACCCTCGCCGGCGGCGGCGTCTCGCAGCACGCCAGCGGCCGCCAGCGCGGCGGCGATGAGCCTGCCGCCGCCGCCAGCGGTCGCGGCAGCAGCAGCAGCGGCGTCGGCGTCGGCGAGGCAGTCGGCACGACGACGGCGCGCATCGGCCGGCGGACCGCCGCCGGCGGCGTCGACCTCTACGCCTGAGCGCAAGCGCCGCGGGGCGCTTCGTCTGGCGGCGAAACACCTCGCTTATCGCCGCTTCCCGCAGCGGGCCTGCTTTCCATAATTTCCCCGGACAGGAGCGAGCGTCGGCAGGCGGCGCGCGCGCCGCCGTGACCGGGTGAGCGGATCCAAAAGGAGCATCGATGTCTGCAGTGATGGCCGAGCCGGCCGCCGAGGCCGCGCCGATCCGGCGCCCGACGAAGAAGATCCTCGTCATCGCTGTCGCGGTCCTCGTCCTGATCCTGGCGCTCGGCGCCGGCACGGTCATGTTCCTGAAACATCGCGCCGCGCGCGCGGCGGCCGCGACCGACGAGGAAGTCGTCGCCGCCGATGCCGCGGGAGGATCGCACGTCGACCCGAGGAACGTGCCGATCTACCTGCCGCTCGATCCTTTTGTCGTCAACCTCGCCGACCGTGACGGCGACCGCTACGCCCAGATCGGCATGACCTTCGAGCTCGACAGCAATGCCTCGGGCGAGCAGATCAAGGCCTACATGCCGGCGATCCGCAACGCGATCCTGATGATCCTCGCCAACAAGACATCGAGGGAGCTGCTCAGTCGCGAAGGCAAGGAGCTGCTCGCGCAGGAGATCGTGCGCGAGGCGGCGCGGCCGATGGGAATCGAGGTCGCCGCGCCCGAGCCGGTGCTGCCGGCGCCGACCGAGATCGCGACCAGCGCCGCCGCCGGCGCGAGCGCGCCCGCGAGCGCGATCGCGGTCGCCAACGCTGCCTCGGCGCGGGCGAAGGCGCTGCGCCACAACCCCAACGCGCAGCGCAATCCGATCCAGCACGTCCACTTCTCGAGCTTCATCATCCAATGAAGGCGCGGCGATGAACGACCAGATCCTGACCCAGGACGAAGTCGACGCTCTCCTCTCGGGCATCGCCGGCGAGAGCGACTCGCTGACGCCGGACGATCCCGCCGAAGGCGGCGTTCGCAGCTACGACCTGGTCAACCAGGACCGGATGGTGCGCGAGCGGATGCCGGCGCTCGAGATCATCAACGAGCGCTTCGCGAAGAACATCCGCACCGGCCTGTTCGGCTTCATCAGGAAGAGCCCGGAGGTCTCGATCGGGCCGATGCACGTCCACAAGTTCAGCGCTTTCCTGCGCGAGATCGCGTCGCCGACCAACTTCAACATCGTCTCGGTGCGGCCGCTGCGCGGGCTCGGCCTCGTCGTCTGCGACCCGCCGCTCGTGTTCGCGGTGATCGACGCATTGTTCGGTGGCGCCGGCAAGTACCCGACCCGGATCGAGGGGCGCGACTTCTCGGCCACCGAGCAACGCGTCATCCGGCGCCTGTGCGACGTCGTCATGGCCGACTACAAGCGCGCCTGGGACGGCATCTATCCGCTCGAGCTCGACTACCAGCGCGCCGAGATGCAGCCGCAGTTCGCCAATGTCGCGCAGCCGTCGGAGATCGTCGTCTCGACGTCGTTCACGCTCGAGATCGGCGAGGCGAGCGGGACGATCCACTTCTGCATCCCGTATGCGACGCTCGAGCCGATCCGCGACGTCCTCTACTCGACGATGCACGGCAGCTCGAACGCGCCCGACCGCCGCTGGGTCAACCTGATGACGCAGCAGATCCAGTCGGCCGAGGTCGAGCTCATCGCCGAGCTGGCGCAGGCGCCGGCGACGGTCGAGCAGCTGCTGGCGCTGAAAGCGGGCGACTTCATCGAGCTCGACCTGCGCCAGGCGATCCAGGCCAAGGTCGCCGGCGTACCGGTGCTCGACTGCCACTACGGAACCTCGAACGGGCGCTATGCGCTGAAGGTCGATCAACTGCTCGCCGGCTCGCGCGAAAGCTGGCTCGGAGAAACTCATGTCCAGTGACAACATTCCCGGCGCGATCCCGAACGACCCCGCCGCCGCCGACTGGGCCGCCGCCGACGGCCGCCCCGAAACGGCGTCCGAGATCCATCCCGCCGCCGAGCAGGTCTCGCCGGCATCGTTCGCCAACTTCGCGCCGACCAGCGGCTCGACGGCAGGCAACGACATCAACATGATCCTCGACATTCCGGTCCAGCTCACCGTCGAGCTCGGCCGCACGCGGATCCCGATCAAGAACATCCTGCAGCTCGCGCAAGGCTCGGTCGTCGAGCTCGAGGCGATGGCCGGCGAGCCGATGGACGTCCTCGTCAACGGCTACCTGATCGCGCAGGGCGAGGTCGTCGTCGTCAACGAGAAATTCGGCATCCGCCTGACCGACATCGTCACGCCGAGCGAGCGCATGCGCCGGCTGAGCCGGGGCTGAACGCACCGATCCTCCACTCGCTGCTGACTCCCGACCATGCCCAATGGCCTGAGCGCGTTGCTGTGGTTCGCGGCCATCGTGGCGCTGATCCCGCTGGCACTGTGGTTCCTGAAGCGCACGCCGCTCGGCGGCGCCGGCGGCGCGAACGTCATGAAGAGCGTCGCGATGCTGCCGCTGTCGACCTCGCAGCGTATCGTCACGGTCGAGATCGGCAGCGGTGACGAGCGCCGCTGGCTCGTCCTCGGAGTGACGCCGACGGCGATCACGACGCTGCACACGATGGCGCCGCAGGCCGCGGAGGCAGCCGCCGGCGCGCAACCGCCGGCGAGCTTCGCCCAGATGTTCGCCCGTGTTCGCAAGCCCGGCGCCGGAGCAGACGGTGCCCGCTGAGCGCATCGGCCTCGCCGAGCATCGGCGCGGCAATGCCGAGCTCGACGCCCGGCTGCGCGGGCCGGCGCAGCGTCGCATCGCCTGGGTCGCGCTGGTCGCACTCGTCGTCGTCGCCGTCCTCTTCGCCGCTTTCCCCGCCAGCGCGCAGACCGCGCCGGCCACGGGCGGCGCGACGCTGCCGCTCCTCGTCGGCTCGAGCGCCGGCAGCACGAGCTACTCGGTGCCGATCCAGACGCTCCTCTTCTTCACCGCGCTCAGCTTCCTGCCGGCGGTGTTGCTGCTGATGACGAGCTTCACGCGGATCGTCATCGTGCTCAGCCTGCTGCGCCAGGCGCTCGGTACGCAGGCGGCGCCGCCGAACCAGGTCGTCATCGGCCTCAGCCTCTTCCTCACCTTCTTCGTCATGGGACCGACGATCGACAAGGTCTACGCCGACGCCTACCAGCCGTACGCCGACAACAAGATCGCCTTCGACGAAGCACTCAAGCGCGGCGAGAGCCCGGTGCGCGGCTTCATGATGAAGCAGACGCGCCAGGCCGACGTGATGCTGTTCGCCAAGCTCGCCCACATCGACCCGGCAGTGCCGACCGCCGACGTGCCGTTCAAGGTGCTCGTGCCGGCGTTCGTGACGAGCGAGCTGAAGAGCGCGTTCCAGATCGGCTTCCTCGTCTTCCTGCCGTTCCTGATCATCGACATGATCGTCGCCAGCGTGCTGATGTCGCTCGGCATGATGATGCTGTCGCCGGTGCTGATCGCGCTGCCGTTCAAGCTGATGCTGTTCGTGCTTGCCGACGGCTGGAACCTGCTGCTCGGCTCGCTCGCCGCCAGCTTCAACACCTAGCGCCCCTCGATGGACTCGCAACAGGTCTTCACCCTCGGTCAGCAGAGCCTCTACGTGCTGCTGATGGTCTCGGCGCCGATCCTGCTCACCGTGCTCGCCGTCGGCCTGGTCGTCAGCATCTTCCAGGCGGCGACGCAGATCCACGAGGCGACGCTGTCGTTCGTGCCGAAGATCGTCGCCGCCGTCGCGGTGCTCGCGATCGCCGGGCCGTGGATGCTGACCTCGCTGGTGGAGTTTCTCCAGCGCACGCTGCACGCGATCCCGAGCGTCGTCGGCTAGCGCGGTCATGCTCACCTTCACCGAGGCCGATGTCCTCGCCTGGGTGACGCCGATCCTCTGGCCGTTCCTGCGTGTCGTCTCGCTCTTCAGCGCGATGCCGGTGATCGCGCAACGCTCGGTGCCGATGCGGATCCGGATCGGCCTCGCCTTCCTGATCTCGTTCTGCGCCCAGGCGTCGATGCCGCCGGTCGCGCCGATCGCGCTCGAGTCGTCGGCAGCGCTGCTCGCGGTGCTGCAGCAGGTGCTCATCGGCGTCTCCCTCGGCTTCGCGGTGCGGATCGTCTTCTCGGCAGTCGAGTTCGCCGGCGAGCTCGTCGGGCTGCAGATGGGAATGAACTTCGCGACCTTCTTCAACCCGATGAGCGGCGGCGAACAGACCGCCGTCAGCCGCTTCTACGGCATGACGATCGCGTGGCTCTTCATCGTCAGCGGCGCCCATCTGCTCGTCATCGCCGCCGTCGTGCAGAGCTTCACTGCGTTTCCGGTGGCGAGCGATCCGTTCGCGTTCCTGCGCGCGGTCGAGCCGCAGCGCTGGGGCGCCGAGATCTTCAGCCTCGGCCTGTGGATCGCGCTGCCACTGGTCGCGATGCTGCTCTTCGCCAATCTCGTTCTCGGCGTCATCTCGCGCGTCGCGCAGCAGATGAACGTGTTCGCGATCGGCTTTCCGATCACGCTCGGCGTCGGTCTCGTCGGCGTGCTGGTGACGCTGCCGCTGATGGAGACGCCGTTCACGATGGCGCTCGAAAGGATGCTGGCGCAGTTCCAGTAGCGGGTCTCTTGCAGCTAGGCGGAAACCCCAATGCCGGGCGTCGGGATTGAGTGGATTCTTCGCGCCAGCGAGCGGCCGCCCCAGGCCGCCGGGAGGGAGCCCGATGAACAGCGAACTCGTCTACCTGCTTCTCACCGCGATCCTCACCGGCGTGCTCTGGGTGCCGGTCGTCATCGGCTACGTGACGTCGCGTGGCGCCCTCACGGATGAAGCGTACCGGGTCGCGCCGACCGGTCCGTTGCCGCCGTGGGTGAATCGTGCCAATCGCGCGCACCAGAACGCGGTCGAGAACTTTGCTCAGTTCGCCGCCGTCGTCCTCGTCGGCCAGGCGATGGGCGTCCACACCGGGCTCACGGCCGCGTGCGCCGCGGTCTACTTCTACGCCCGCCTCGCCCACGCCCTCGTGCACATCAGCGGCACCGGGCTCCTGAAGGCCCGCACCCTGCTCTTCACGATCGCCTGGATCGCATTCATCGTCTACGCGATCGCGCTGCTGCGCCACGTCATGTAGACCCCGGCGTCGGCGCTCAGCTACGCGCGACCACCGCGCTACGCGCGACCACCGCGCCCCTTGGCCAGGGTGGATGAAACCGGAGCCGCTGCCGGGGTCAGCCCGACGTCCAAACGCGGCAGCGCCGCCGAAGGCGACGCGACGCTCAGCACGACCGCCGACGCGAGTGCCAGCACCGCGACGGCAATCGTTCGCCCGAGCGCCCCGCCCGCTGCAGCCGCGGCCTGCTCACACGATGCGGTAGAGATGTCCATGGCGACACTGTGGCGCGTTTCGCGGCGCGGGTCCTGCCGGCGCGTCGTCGTTCCTTGCCCGAACGTCCGCACGCTCGGCACCACGCGATCGGGACGCACAGGCAGAGTCCGCGGACGTTCGGGGAGGGCGCCGCGGCGGCGAGCATTTGGGCCCGGTGACCGACCCCGCGAACGTCGACGCCGTGATCGCCGAATTCCTCTTCGATCGCCTTGCCTAGCCTTGCCGTGGCGGCGAGGCAGAGCTCGACTCCGGTTCGACCGATCTTCGCCGTCTTGGGCCGCGGGGACGCTTCGGCGCCAGCCGAAACGATCGCAGCGCTACTTGGTGCACAGTCCCGGCAAGCTTCAGCCCCGGACCGCCGCCGATGCCGATCACCTGCTTCATCCGCTACCAGATCGATCCGTTCCAGCGCGACGCCTTTCGCACCTACGCCGAGACCTGGGCGCACGTCATCCCGCGCTGCGGCGGCCACCTGATCGGCTACTTCCTGCCGGACGAAGGCACGAACGACGTCGCCTGGGGATTGATCGGCTTCGACAGCCTCGCGGCGTACGAGCGCTACCGCGTCGCCTTGCGCGCCGACCCCGACGGGCGGGCGAATTTCGCCAGAGCACAGAAGGAACGATTCATCCTGCGCGAGGAGCGCAGCTGGCTCGAGGATGTCGCGGCGACGCGCGAGCGTCCGCCCGAACCCGCGCTGGCCAGGGCCGGCGCGGCCGGCTGAGCGATCGCGATGGCCGACCCGCACGAACCCCGGCTCGCTCGCGTCGCCGCGATGGTCGCCGACCCGGCGCGCTCGCGGATGCTCTCCTACCTGTTGAGCGGCGAGTACGCGAGCGCAGGCGAGCTGGCAGCAGCGGCATCGGTGACGCCGGCGACCGCCAGCGGTCATCTCGCCAAGCTGAGCGACGCACGCTTCGTCGTCTGCGAGCCGCGCGGGCGCCATCGCTACTACCGTCTTGCCGACGCCGAGGTCGCGCACGCGCTCGAAGCGCTCGCGCTCGTCGCCGAGCGCGACGTCCACGACCGCGCGTGGGCGCATCCCGAGCGGCAGCGGCTGCGCTATGCGCGCTGCTGCTACGGCCATCTCGCCGGCCAGCTGGGCGTTGCCATGTTCGACGCGCTGCGCGCCGATCATCGGCTCGCCGCGGCCGACGACGGCGGGCTTGCGCTGAGCGACGCCGGCCACGCCTGGCTGCGCGGCCTCGGCCTCGAGCCGGCACCGGCATCGCGGCGACGCCGGTTCGCCTATCCATGCCTCGACTGGTCGGAACGGCGCGACCACCTCGCCGGCCAGCTCGCCGACGAGCTCTACCGGCACCTCGTTGCGCGCGGCTGGCTGCGCCGCGACAGCGGCCGCGCCGTGTCGCTGACGAAGAGCGGCGAGCGCGAGCTGCTGCCGCGCCTGGTGGAGCAGGCGGGCCGGACGCGCGAGGGTGTCGCCGCCGCGCGCCGCGACGCTGGCGCCGGCGCACCGTAGCATCGGTGCTGCCGCTCGCGTGCTGCCGTGCTCCGGCGGCCCGCGCGCCGCGTTGCCCGCACGGCCGCCTCGGCGGTCCGCCCGCCCCTCGATCCGGAGAGCCTGCCATGCCCCGCATCTTCAACTTCAGCGCCGGACCGGCGGTGCTGCCCGAGTCCGTGCTGCGCCAGGCTGCCGAAGAGATGCTCGACTGGCACGGCAGCGGCATGTCGGTGATGGAGATGAGCCATCGCGGCAAGGAGTTCATCGCCATCCACGCCGAGGCCGAGGCGCTGCTGCGCGAGCTGCTGGCGATCCCCGCGAGCTACAAGGTGCTCTTCCTGCAGGGCGGCGGGATCGGCGAGAACGCGATCGTGCCGATGAATCTGCTGCGCGGCAAAGGAAGTGCCGACTACATCCACACCGGCGAGTGGTCGAAGAAGTCGATCGCCGAAGCGAAGAAGTACGCGCGCGTCAACGTTGCCGCGAGCAGCGAGGCAAGCGGCTTCACGAGCGTGCCGCCGCGCGAGAGCTGGCGGCTCGATCCCGATGCGGCGTACGTCCATATCTGCTCGAACGAGACGATCGGCGGCGTCGAATACCACTGGACTCCCGACACTGGCGACGTCCCCCTCGTCGCCGACATGTCGTCGAACATTCTGTCGAAGCCGCTCGATGTCTCGCGCTACGGCCTGATCTATGCCGGCGCGCAGAAGAACATCGGGCCGGCAGGCCTCACGATCGTGATCGTCCGCGACGATCTCATCGGCCAGGCGCTGCCGATCACGCCGACCGCGTTCGACTACGCGGTGCAGGCGGCCAACGACTCCATGATCAACACCCCGCCGACCTACGCGATCTACATCGCCGGCCTCGTCTTTCGCTGGATCAAGTCGCGCGGCGGATTGACGGCGATGGCCGAGCACAACCGCGACAAGGCGGCGGTGCTCTACGACTGTCTCGATCGCAGCGTGCTGTACCGCAATCCGGTCGCAACCGCCGACCGCTCGCTGATGAACGTCCCGTTCCGCCTTGAGAACGATGCGCTCGACGAAGCCTTCCTGAAGGGCGCGCAGGCGCGCGGCATGGTGCAGCTGAAGGGCCACCGCTCGGTCGGCGGCATGCGCGCCTCGATCTACAACGCGATGCCGCTCGAAGGCGTGCAGGCGCTGGTCGCGTACCTGCAGGAATTCGAGGCCACCCATGGCTGAGCGGCTCGGCGTCCTGGTGCTGAACCAGATCTCGGCCGCGGGCCTGTCGCGGCTGCCCGCGGAGCAATACCGGGTCGGCAAGGAGATCGCCGACCCGGTGGCGATCCTCGTCCGCTCCGCCGATCTGCATGAGCTGGCGATCCCGCCCAGCGTGCGCGCGATCGGCCGCGCCGGGGTCGGCACCAACAACATCCCGGTCGAAGCGATGAGCCGGCGCGGCGTGCCCGTCTTCAACGCGCCGGGTGCGAATGCCAACGCCGTCAAGGAATTGGTGCTCGCGGGGATGCTGCTCGCGGCGCGCCAGATCGCTCCGGCACTGCGCTTCGTCGGCACGCTCGACGTCGACGCCGCCGACCTCGACCAGGTCGTCGAGGACGGCAAGAAAGCGTTCGCCGGGATGGAGCTCGCCGGCCAGACGCTCGGCATCGTCGGCCTCGGCAAGATCGGCTGCCTGGTCGCCGACGCGGCGATCAAGCTCGGCATGCATGTGCTCGGCTTCGACCCCGACATCACGGTCGACGCTGCGTGGAGCCTGCCGTCGCAGGTGCGGCGCGCGACGAGCGTCAACGAGGTCCTCAAGCAGGCGCAGTTCGTCACCTTGCACGTGCCGCTCGTCGATGCCACGCGCCACCTCGTCAACGACGCCAATATCGGCCTGATGCGGCCCGGCTCGGTGCTGCTCAACTTCAGCCGCGACGGTGTCGTTGCCGACAGTGCGGTGCTGGAGGCGCTCGCTGCGAACCGGCTCGGGCAATACGTCTGCGATTTCCCGGGCGCCGCGCTGCACGGCCAGGCGCGAGTGATCGCGCTGCCGCACCTCGGCGCGTCGACCCGCGAGGCCGAAGACAACTGCGCGGTGATGGTCGTCGACCAGCTGCGCGGCTATCTCGAGCACGGCAATGTCGCCAACGCGGTCAACTTCCCGCAGGTGACGATGGCGCGCGAGTCGGCGTATCGGGTGGCGATCGCCAACGCCAACGTCCCCAACATGCTCGGCCAGATCTCGACCGCGATGGCCCGGGCCGGGCTCAACATCCACAACATGGTCAACAAGTCGCGCGGCGACATGGCCTACACGCTGGTCGACGTCGACAGCCCGGTGCTGCCCGAGGTGCAGTCGGGCATCGCCGCGATCGATGGCGTGCTGGCGGTGCGCTACCTGCCCGTCGCCTGAGCGCAGCCGGCGTCGCTTGCGTCGGATCCTGGGCGCACCGGCGGGAGCGCCGGACCGCAGCGAAGGGAACGCTCTTCCTACGCGAGCGATCGACGTTCGCCGATGGGGTTGCGACGCACGAAGTCGCAGAGTGCACGCCATGAAACACCGTCTCGGCCGAGGTGCGCTTACCGTGTCGCTGACGTGTGCAATGGCATGCGGCATCGCTTGCGGCCGAGCCTCCGCGCATGGCTCCGAAGCGGCGGGCGGATCCGGCGGCACACGCCCCGCGGCGGCCGGCGCCGCTCTGGCGCCCGACCGCTCCGGCAAGAAGCGCATCGGCACCGCGTCCGTGTATTCGCACCGCTTTGCCGGCCGCACGATGGCCGACGGCACTCCGATGGACCCGCACGACGACAACGCCGCGAGCAGGACCTTGCCGCTCGGCACGAAGGCGAAGATCACCAACCTCGAGACCGGGCGGGCCGCGACCGTCACGATCCAGGATCGCGGACCCTACGCGAAGGGCCGCATCGTCGACCTCTCGCCGGCGACGGCGAGGAAGATCGGGCTCACGCCGAAGAAGGGCGTCGCGAAGGTCGAGGTAAGGCCGATCGACCTGCCGGCGCCCAAGGAAGACGCGAACCGCTGATCGAATCCACGTCGTCCGGGTGCCTTGGAACCAATTTTCGTCGCAGGACCCGATCAGGCACCGGGTTCCGGGACGTCGAACGGCCACGTCAGCAACACCTCGTCGGCGACGCGGATCGGGTCGAGATGGCCGCGAAAAGCGTGGACGGCTTGCGTCAGGTGCAGCAGCTGCGCGGCGGAGCCCGGCGCCCTGCGCCGCGCGAGGCGGGCAAAGAACGCGTAGTGCCAGGCGAAACTCTCCCTCGGCGACTTCGTTCCGATCCGCGGCAGGCTCATCGGCAAGGAGAGGCAAGGACCGTACCGCGCCGAAGATGACAAATCTCGCCACCTCGGCGCGCTATCGTGGGCCGTGCGCCGGGCGGCTTGCGCGTCCCGCCGCGGAACACCCACCTCCTTCATGGAGCCGACCATGGACATCACCCTCGAGCAGGCCAACAGGATCATCGACGTCGCCCTGCAACGCGCGGCAGCGGCGGGCTACCAGCCGATGGCCGTGGCCGTTCTCGATTCCGCAGGGCATACGAAGAGCGCCCAGCGCCAGGACGGCGCGAGCATGTTCCGCATCGACATCGCCACCGGCAAGGCGTGGGCGTCGATCGCCATGGGCGCTGCCTCGCGCGTCCTGACCCAGCGCGCCAAGGACCTGCCGGCGTTCTTCGGCGCCCTCGCCACGACCGGCAACGGCAAGTTCATCCCGCAAACCGGCGCTGTGCTGATCAAGGATGCGCAGGGCCGCGTCATCGGCGCTGCCGGGGCAAGCGGCGGCACGGGCGATCAGGACGAGGCGATCTGCATGGCGGGCATCGAAGCGGCGGGGCTGCAGTCGGACTGAGCCGGTCAGGCCGATCCTGGACGCAAGCGTTTCGCTCCCGGTCAAATCAGCACGGAGCGGGCGCAGTCAGCGGCACGGTCAGGCGTTGCAGCAGCACCGGTGCGACCACCGTCTGCCCCGCAACGTTCTTCAATTCGATCGTCAACGCGCCACCCGCGGCCGGCACGGTCGACAGCGCGGCGAGCACGTCGACGCCGTTGCTATCGAGCTCGTAGCTGCCGAAGAAACCCTGCGCCCCGCCGGCGACCGTGCCGAACTCGCCACTGAAGTGCAGCTTCAGGCACGAGTCGTCGAATTGAGCAAGGTTGCCGTTCAGCTCGAGCACGAGTTGCCCCGCGACGTCGGCGAACTGGACCTGCAGCGTGCCGCTGGCCGGCGGCGGCGCGGCCGGCGCCGAAGGGCAGACCAGGACGGTGGCCACGTCGCCGCCGCAGACAGGCGCTGCGCTCGCGCCGAACGCGGCGAGCGCAGCGCCGGTGCCGGTGCCGCCGACCCCGGGGCCGCAACCGGCCAACACCAGCGCCGCGAGCATCCATGCGCTGGCGAGGTAGGCCCGCCGCAGCTTCGATCTCATCGCTCAACTCCCTCGGTGCTGTAGAAGTAAACGCCGAAGCGCACGCGGTGACCGCCGCCCAGCGCCTCGGCGCTGGCGCCGTCGGCATCGCTGCAGGCCTGCGCCTCGGCCAACACCGGCGGCAGGGCTCGTGTCCAGGCCTGCTTCGCCGCGCGCTGCAGACGCTCCACCGACGCTGGCGTGATGCGGTCGAGATACATCGCCTGCTCGAGAAAGTTGGCCTCGCCCTGCAGGTTCGCCGAGGCGGCGCAGGCGTGATCGGCGAGATTGGCGGCGAACAGCTCGGACATTTCGGCAAAGCCCTGGCGCGGCGCGAAACCACTCGCCGAGAGGGTGATGCCGTCGTCGCCTTCGGTCGCAGCGCCGAGGCGCAACAACTCGTCGAGCATGGCGCGGCCGCGGACGTCGCTGCTGACGCCGGCGACCATGGCGTCGAACTCGGCGCGCTGCAGCTTGCGCGGGCGACGCCGGCGGTCCTGATAAGCGGCGTCGCCGAGCCAGCGCGCGACGACCTCGCCGACGAGCGACAGCGGCGCGCCGTTTCGGCGTGTCGAGCGAGCGCTCCGCTGCGGCGCGCGCGTGAGGTTGCGGACGTCGCGCCGGTGCACGCCCGAGAGCAGCGACACCGCGCTGTCGGTCTGCGCCATGCCGCGCGCGCTCAGTTCGTCGCTCGCGGCGTCGAGGAATACGCGCTTGAGCGCAGCGGCGAAGGCCGGATACGTGACGCCATGGCGCACCAGCAGGCGGGCCAGCGGCCGCATGACGCGCAAGACGCTGGCCTCGACGATCGAGTGACGGCTGGTCACAGGTTGCTTCTGTTCGGGCTTGACGGGCCTGAAGTCTGTGGGATATTGTCCCACACACAGACCGGGCAAGCAAGGAGGCACCATGTCGATCGAGCACAAACCCGACCGAAGGCATCGCGGCGCGAGGTTGCTTCTGCTCGCTTCCGTGGCCTTCCTGGCGACGTCGTGCGGCGGGGGCTCGTCGTCGGAGACGGCACCGTCGGCGCCGAAGGAGACCGCGCTTGCCGCGTCGCGTCCTGGCGAATTGCTCGCCTACGTGAAGTCGCTGCTCCTCGCGCGCGACGCCCAACGCCAGTCCGCCCCTGGCGCCGCGCTCGACGGGCCGCCGGTGCCGGGCACGTCGCTGGCGCTGAGCCCCGCCGGCACCGCCGTTCCGTACTCGAACACCACGGTCCAGGAGACCGGTGTCGACGAGGAAGACCTGCTCAAGACCGACGGCACGTCGGTCTACGCGCTCGACACCGTCACGCTCACCACCGCCGGCCGGATGCAGCCGCAGCTGCGCGTCTATCGCCGCGACGCCACCGGCGCGATCGATCCGGCGCAGGTGCTGCCGCTGCCGGTCGACACCACTGGCTTTCCGCAGCCGCGCGGCCTCCTCCTTGCGGCACCGGCGCGGCGCGCGGTGGCGCTCGGCCAATCGTTCCTGCCGATCGCCGATCCGCTGCCCTGCGCACTCGACATCCCTTGCCCGTTGGCCGGGGCGATGATCTACCCGATCTTCGCGATGCAATCGAACGTGCAGCTGCAGTTCCTCGACCTCGACGCCACGGGCAACGCCACCCTCGGCGCGCACGTCGTGATCGACGGGCAGCTGGTCGCGAGCCGGCTGATCGGCAATGTCCTGTATGTCGTGACCACTTATTCGCCGCACGTGCCTTACGAGCAGCTCGCCGCCGGCGCGACGGCGCAGCAGAGGGCCACCGTGCTCGACCAGATGACGTCGGCGGATTTTCTGCCGACGTGGCGCGCCGATGCTTCAGCCGCCGAAGTGCTGGTCGCCGACACCGACTGCTACGTCCACCCGTCGAACGCCTCGCTCGCGCTCCAGGTCACGACGATCTCCGCGATCGATCTCGGCTCGCCGACGCTGGCGCGCGCCAGCCGTTGCTTCGTCGGCGGCACCGAGGCGATCTACATGGCGCCGACGAACCTGTATCTGGCGACGACGCGCTTCCCGTTCGCCATCCTCGCCACCGGGCTGCTGCAGTACGCACCGCAGTTCACGACCGACATCCACAAGTTCTCGGTCGCGGGGCTCGCGATCGACTACCGCGCCTCGGGCGAAATCCAGGGCAACCTCGGCTGGGACACCGAGCGCAAGTCCTATCGGATGGGCGAATACAACGGCGACCTGCGCGTGCTCAGCTTCACCGGCCAGACCGGCTGGGTGCTGCTCGAAGACGCGACCTCGGCCACCGCGCCACCACCGTCGCCAGCAACGCTGACGGTGCTACGCGAGTCTGCGAGCGCCCCGTCGCTCGAGACGATCGCGACCTTGCCCAACAGCAGGCATCCGGAGCCGCTCGGCCAGGCCGGCGAGCAGATCCACGCCGTGCGCTTCACCGGCGCGCGCGGCTACCTCGTGACCTTCCGCAGCGTCGACCCGCTGTACGTGCTCGACCTGAAAGACGCGAGCGATCCGAGGGTGGCCGGCTCGTTGCAGGTAACGGGCTTTTCCGACTATCTGTTCCCGCTGACCGACGCCCTGCTGTTCGGCGTCGGCCACGACGTCGACGCGACCAACCACCTCGGCGGCGTCAAGCTCGGCCTGTTCGACGTCAGCGACCCGACCCAGCCGAAATTGCTCGACGCGCGCACCGTCGGCGCTTCCGGCAGCCAGAGCGCGCTCGATGCATCGAGCCACGGCGTCAACTGGCTGCAGGCCGGCAACGTGGCGCGCGTCGGCCTGCCGCTGCTCGTTACTGCCGCGCCGTTCGATTCGAGCCCGCTGCACGGCCTGCAACGGATCGAGGTCGACACGCAGGCACAGACCCTCGCGCTGAAGGCCATGCTGCCGGCGCCGAGCGACCCGATGACCTACCCGAGCCTGTGGGGCGACCGCAGCCTGCAGATCGGATCCAAGCTCGTCTATCTGACACAGGGGCAGGTCGTGGTCGCCGACTGGTAGCGGACCGGGCAGGATCCGAGTACAGCCGACGGAGCCAGGATCCTTTCACGCGACGCGCCTACGAGATCATCGGTACCAGCGCAGCGCTGATCCGTTGCATCTGGGCATCGGTGATCAGGTTTCCGAGGATCTTCAGGAAACGCTCGTCCTGAACACCAGAGGCGATGTACTGCCAGCGATACGCCTCGGACACCAAGTTGCGGACACTCCATACTCGGCTGGCGTCGAAGGACCGTCCGCAGATGCGCAGGAAGTAGTCCGCGTCGGCGCTTGCCTGCAGCTGAACAATGCCGTGCACGGCGGCGACCAACTCGATCAGGTCGGTCACCGCACGGTCGCGCTGCTCCGTCGTCAGCTTCGCGTCCTCGCGTCTCCATTCGAGCTCGTCGAGGATCGCGTGTTGCGATTCTTCCTTCCAGTGAAAGAGGAAGACGTCTTTCCAGACTTCGGAGAGGTCGTTGTCGGGCTCGATGCTCTTGCGATAGTGCGCCTGCGTGAACAGCTCGATGAAGCACGTCAGCGCCAGCACGGCCCAGGTGGATTTGGAGAGGACGGCGGTGGCCACATCGTTCGGCTGCAGCGAGAACTCGTAGCCTGGCGGCATGTCCTTGGCGGCCAAGATTTCGACGCGCCGAAACAATTCCTGGTGCTTGAGTTCTTCGTCGGTGAAACGCACCAGCGCCTCGAGTGCGGTCTGGTCGCCAAGCCAATGGTCATGACTGACCTCAAGCACCTTTGCCCCGATGAAGCGCTCGACGAGTCCGAAGATGTTGGCGTAACTGCGACCCTGGATCTGGCTGAGCAGGCGTTGCTCCTCGGCGCTGAGAAAGGTCAGGCTCTGCACTTTCGACAGCCCGTCGGGCAGAAACTTCTTCGAGGTATCGAGGCTTCGCCCACGAATGACGTCGCGGTCGATGTCCCAGCGAACGCGCTTGGATACCTCGATGCATTTCGCGTATCGCGTATGGGTCGTCGTCTGTTGGTTGCTTTCCATGGTGGGTCTCCTGGTTGGATCACGTGACGTGCCTTCGGCAACGGCTGCGGGTGGGTTCAACTCCTCAGGCGCGATGAATCGGCCTGGAACCGATAATCGCGATGGCACGCCATGTGGTCATGTCCTGGCCTCTTGAGTTGTTGACCAAAGCGCCGTGCGGTTCCGACAAGGAGTGCCGATGGACGTGCTGTCAGACGTGCTGCAGCTGATCCGCCTCACTGGAGCCTTGTTCCTCCATGCGGAGTTGCGCGAGCCGTGGTGCGTCGACGCACCCAGAAGTGGCGACCTGGCACTGGGAGTCGCACCTGGCGACCGCCATCTGGCCATCTGCCACATGGTCCTGGAGGGTCGTTGCTGGGCGCAATTGCCCGGTGGCGACGCCGTGCCCTTGTTTGCCGGCGACGTGGTGACCTTTCCGCAAGGCGACTCGCACTTGCTGGGCAGCGGGCTTCAGCATGCCCCGGTGAGCCTCGACCACATCGTGCGGGTCAAATTGCCCGAATTGACGTGCTTGCGTTACGGTGGTGACGGTGACCGCAGCGTGATCGCCTGTGGATGGTTCGCCTACGAGCGCGACGTGGCGAATCCGCTCATCGAGGCGCTGCCGCGGCTTTTTCGATCCTCCCTGGGGCGGCGCGCCTCCGGCCCGTGGCTCGAGCAGTCGGTGCGCTACATCGTACGCGAGGCCGCGGCGCAGCAGCCCGGATCGAATGCGGTGGCGGCGAAGGTGGCCGAATCGTTGTTTGTCGAAGCGCTGCGGGCTTACATCGAGTCCTTGCCGATCCAGCAAACCGGCTGGCTTGCAGGCTTGCGCGATCCGCAGATCGGCAAATGCCTGACGCTCATGCACAGCGAGCCCGCGCGCGCCTGGACCGTCGAGAGCCTGGCGCACATGTTGCATACGTCGCGCAGCGTGCTCGCGGAACGGTTCAGCCAGCTGGTGGGCGATTCACCCATGCAGTACCTGAGGCGATGGCGGCTCGCCGTGGCGGCGCGCCTGCTGTGCAACGAACGCAGCAACCTGATCCGCGTCGCCGAGGCCGTCGGCTATGAATCGGAGGCTTCGTTCAGTCGTGCCTTCAAGACTGAATACGGGATGTCGCCAGGTGTCTGGCGCAATCGCGGTGCGGCGGTGGGGCCGGCTCCGGCTGAGCCAAGCCTGCCCAACTTTTCGTAGAACACCGGCGACTGGAAGCAGCGCTGAAGGTGCAGGAGGGAGCGAACCGCGACGTCAAGTCGATTCGAAGGCTTCGTCCAGACGATTCGTCTGCGCCGCCCTCACCTCCACCCTCACCTGCTCGGTCAACTCTGCCTTGATCTCGCTGAAGTCTGGAGTCGTCTTCATCGAGTAGTGCCGAGGATGCGCGATCGCCACCACCCGATCGAGCTTGATCCGCCCTGGCCGCGCGCTCATGACGACGACGCGCGAGCCCATGAAGACCGCCTCGTCGATGTCGTGGGTCACGAACAGCACCGTCTTCTTCTCCGCCTCCCAGATGCCGAGCAGCAGCTCCTGCATCAGCTCGCGAGTCTGGTGGTCGAGCGCGCCGAACGGCTCGTCCATGAGCAGGATGCGCGGCCCGTTGGCGAGCGCGCGCGCGATCGCGGTGCGCTGCTGCATGCCACCCGAGAGCTGCTTGGGAAAGTGGTGCTCGAAGCCGACGAGGCCGACCTTGGCGACGAAGCCGTGCGCGACCTGCAGCTGCTCGGCTCGCGCCACGCCGCGCTCACGCAGCCCGAAGCAGATGTTGTCGAGAACCGTCAGCCACGGAAACAGCGTGTAGCTCTGGAACACCATGCCGCGGTCGGCGCCCGGGCCGGCGATTCGCCGGCCGTCGAGCAGCACTTCGCCGGCGCTCGGCTGGTCCAGCCCGGCGACGATGCGCAGCAGCGTGCTCTTGCCGCAGCCAGAGGGGCCGAGGATGGTGAGGAAGTCGTTCTCGGCGACGCCGAGGTCGGTCGCGCGCAGCGCCACGGTCGGCGCGCCGTGACGCGCCGGGAAGCTGCGCGTCAGGCCGCGCACGGCAAGGATCGCAGTCATCGACCGAGCTGGGCCCACGGATACAGGCGCCGGTTGAGCCAGGCGAACAGCACGTCGCTGATCAAGCCAATCACGCCGATGACGATGATCCCGAAGATGATCTGATCGGTCGCGAGCAGTGCCTGGCTGTCGGTGATCATGTGGCCGATGCCGGTCGACGCGCCGATCAGCTCGGCGACGATCACGTAGGTCCACGCCCAGCCGAGCACCATGCGCAGCGCCTCGGCGATCTCGGGCGCCGCGCCGGGCAGGAGGACTCGCCGGATGAGGCTCTGGTCGCCGACGCCGAGCGTGTACGCCGCCTCGACGAGATCGCGCCGGGTGTTGCCGACGATCACCGCGATCATCAGCACGAGCTGGAAAAAGCTGCCGATGAAGATCAGCGCAAGCTTCTGCGCCTCGCCGATGCCGGCCCAAAGGATGAGGAGCGGGATGAACGCGCTCGCCGGCAGGTAGCGCGCGAAGCTCACGAACGGCTCGAAGAACGCCTCGACCGGCTTGTACGCGCCCATCGCGACGCCGAGCGGCAGCGCGAGCAGGGCGGCGACGGCGAAGCCGCCGAACACTCGCCACACCGTCCAGCCGATGTCCCAGCCGAAGCCCATCTGGGTGAGCAGCGTCCAGCCGGAACGCAACATCGTCAGCGGATCGGCGAGGAAGGTCTTCGAGACGAAGCCGCCGAAGGTCGCGATCGACCACGCGGCGACGAAGACGACGAAGAACGCGATGCCGAGGACGAGGCGCGCCCCCGGCGCGACCGGAGTGAGCGGCTTCACCCGCGCGCCCTTGCCGCCGCCCTCTCCCGCGGGCGGGAGAGGAAGGCCGGCCTCACTTGATGAACTGCGTGTCGGCGAGCTTGGTCATGTCGGGCATCTGCTTGATGATTCCCGCCTCCATCAGCAGCTCGGCCGCTTCCTTGCTGAACGCTGCGTGCTCGCCGGCGAAGAACTTCTGGTTGGCAGCCCGATCCTGCCAGCGCAGGTATTTCTGGCTGCTCTCGAACGCCTCGCCGCTCTGCTTGACATCGGCACCCATGATCTCGAAGCTCTTCTTCGGCTCGGCCTTGACCATGTCGACAGCCTCGAAATAGCTGTCGGCGAGCGCCTTCGCCGCCTTCGGGTTCTCGGCCAGGAACTTCGGCGTGCAGCCGAAGGTGTCCATCACCATCGGATAGTCGAGCGTCGTCGCGATGATCTTGCCGGCCTCGGGCTTGCCGCGCACCGCCGAGAGATACGGCTCGTACGTCATCGCCGCGTCGATCCCTTCGGTGCCGGCGATGATCGCGTTGGCGGCCGGCTGCGGCTCGAGGTTGACGACCTTGACGTCCTTCACCGAGAGGCCGTTCTTCTTCAGCATCCAGGCGAGCGCGAAGTACGGCGACGTCCCCGGCGGGCTCGCGGCGACGGTCTTGCCCTTGAGGTCGCTGATCCTGGCGATGCCGGGCTTGACGACCATGCCGTCGGCGCCGTAGCTCTTGTCGAGCTGGAAGATCTGCGTCGTCGTCACGCCGGCGGCGTTCCAGCCGATCCACGTCTCGACCGTCGTCGCCGCGCATTGGACGTCACCCGACGCGATCGCGAGGTGGCGGTCCTTTTGCGGAATCTTCTTGATCGTGACGTCGAGGCCGTTCTTCTTGAAGATGCCCGCCTCCTTGGCAAGCGTGAGCGGCGCGAAGCCGGTCCAGCCGGAAATGCCGATCGCGACCTTGGTGTCCTGCGCTTGCGCGAGGCCGGTCACGAGCGCCACGGCGGCGATGGCGAACAACTGCTTCTTCATGAGGAATCCTTTCCGGAAACCGGTCGATGGCCGTCGGAGCGCACTGTAGTCCAGAGCGCCACGGCGTCCGGCGGACGGCGAAGCAGGCAGTGCAGGGCGCGCCGCCGAAGCGATGCCAGCGCCGAGCGGCGGGCTTCGGGAGCGCGGGGCGGCGCGTCAGCCGCGGAACAGCCGATCGAGCGTCTCGGCCGACAGCTTCGACTGCATCACCTTGACGTCGAGCCCTTGGGCGAGGTCGAACGACGAGGCGAGCCACGTCACGTCGAGACGCGTGGCGCGCGAATCGAACGGCGCCTTCGCTGCGACGCGAACTGCGGTCGGCGGCTCGGCGGCGGCCGTTCGCGACGCGCCGTCTTCACGCTCGTCGGATGCAGGCTTGAGATCCATCGCTCCTCCAGACCCGCCGCGCGTCCGCCGGCCGAAATGCGCTCGGCAGCGGAGAGGTCGAGCCGCGACTTGGCCTTGTAAACGATTCGCCTGACCGCGGGTCCCCCCGGTTCGCGGGCCTGCTCCTGCGCGGCGCTGCCGGCCCGCGATCGGGACGGGCGATCCGTGCAATCGGTCACGCCGGATATCGGTCACGCCGGATGCCAGAGCGCCGGCAGGCCGGGCACCGTGCGCAGGATGCGCGCCAGCGAGCCGTTGCCGACGAGCGCGGCGGCGCGCTCGATGTCGGCGGCGAGCGAGCGGTCGGTGGGCATCGCGGCGCAGTGGCCGCGCAGCAGCACGTGCGCCGCCTCGAGCGGCACCGAGCTCGCGAGCGGGCGCAGGAACTCGATTCCCTGCGCCGCCGCGAGCAGCTCGATCGCGAGGATGCGCGCGGTGTTGTCGATCATCGGCTGCAGGCGCCGCGCAGCGAAGGTGGCCATCGAGACGTGGTCCTCCTGGTTCGCGCTCGTCGGCAGGCTGTCGACGCTGGCCGGATGCGCGAGCGACTTGTTCTCGCTCGCCAGCGACGCTGCCGTGACGTGGGCAATCATGAAGCCGCTGTTCAGCCCCGGCTCGGCGGCGAGAAACGGCGGCAGCCGCGACACGCCGGCGTCGATCAGCATCGCGATCCGCCGCTCGGCGATCGCACCGACCTCGGCGATCGCGACGGCCATCGCATCGGCGGCGAGCGCGACCGGCTCGGCGTGGAAGTTGCCGCCCGAAATGATGGTGCCCGCATGCTCCCTGCGGTCGCTGCCCCGCGAGGGGGCGCGGCCTGGCTTGGGGCGGCCCGGCACCTGGCCGACTCCATCGTCGCCGCCGTCGGCGGCAGCAAAGACGAGCGGGTTGTCGGTGACGGCGTTGGCTTCGCGCACCAGGACGAGCGCGGCGTGGCGCAGCTGATCGAGGCAGGCACCGACGACCTGCGGCTGGCAACGCAGGCTGTAGGGATCCTGCACGCGGTCGTCGCCCTGCAGGTGCGAGCGGCGGATCTCGCTGCCGGCAAGCAGCGCGCGGTAGTAGCGCGCGACGTCGATCTGGCCCGGCTGGCCGCGCAGCGCGTGGATGCGCGGATCGAACGGGCCGTCGCTGCCGCGCGCGGCGTCGACCGTCAGCGCGCCGATGACGAGCGCGGATTCGAGCACCGGCTCGAACCTGAGCAGCGCGTGCAGCGCGAGCGCGGTAGAGACCTGGGTGCCGTTGATCAGCGCGAGCCCTTCCTTGGCCGCGAGAGCGAGCGGCGAGATCGCCGCCGTGCGCAACGCGCCGGCCGCAGGAACGCGCTCGCCGCCGCGCCACATTTCGCCTTCGCCGATCAGCGCCAGCGTCAGGTGCGCGAGCGGCGCCAGATCGCCCGACGCACCGACCGAACCCTGCGCCGGCACGAACGGAACGAGCCCGGCGTTGTGGACGGCGACAATCGCGTCGACGACCTCCTCGCGCACGCCCGAGTGGCCGCGGGCGAGGCTCGCCGCCTTGAGCGCCAGCACGAGCCGCACGATCGGCGCCGCCAACGGCTCGCCGACGCCGACGCTGTGCGAGCGGATCAGGTTGAGCTGGAGCTGGGCGAGATCGCCGGCGCCGATGCGCGTTCCGGCGAGCTTGCCGAAGCCGGTGTTGACGCCGTAGACCGCCGCGTCGCCGGCGGCCGCGCCCTGCACGACCGCGGCACTGGCGCGGATGCGCTCGCGTGCCGCGGCGTCGATCGCGAGCGCCGTGCCGCCGGCGTGCAGGCGCGCGAGATCGTCGAGCGTCAGCGTGCCGCCGCCGAGCACCATCGTCGCGGCGCTCATTCGACCTTGATGTTCTGCTTGCGTACGACGTCGCTCCAGCGCGCCGACTCTACGCGCACCGTCGACGCAAGCTCCTGCGCCGAGCCGCCGCCGGCGTCCATGCCCTGCGCGGCGAGCTTGGCGCGCGTGTCGGGAAGCGCAAGGAAGCGCGCGGCGGCGACGTTGAGCTTGTCGACGACGTCGGCAGGCGTCCCCGCCGGCACCATCAACGCGTACCACGAGACCGCCTCGAATTTCGCGACGCCCTGCTCGGCGATCGTCGGCACCTCCGGGAGGAGCGGCGAGCGCTTCTGGCTGGCGACGCCGAGCGCGCGGAGCTTGCCGCTCCTGATGTGCGGCAGCGCGGTCTGCAGCGGCGCGAACATCATCGACACTTGCCCGCCGACGAGGTCGTTGACGGCAGGCGCGATGCCGCGGTAGGGCACGTGCAGCAGCTTGATGCCGGTGCTCAGCTCGAGCAGCGCGCCGGCCAGATGCGCCTGGCTGCCGGCGCCGGGCGACGCGTAGCTGACGGCGCCAGGCTTGTGCGCGGCGAGATCGAGCAGCTCCTTGAGATTCTTCGCCGGCACCGTGTCGGCGTTGACGACGAGCACGTTGTCGGCCGTCGCGAGCATGGTCACCGGCGCGAGGTCGGCGGCCTTGTACGGCAGGTTCGCGAACAGCGTCGGATTCACCGCGATGTTGCCCGCGGGCACGATGCCGATCGTGCTGCCGTCGGGCGCCGCCTTGGCGACCGCGTCGACGCCGATGTTGCCCGCGGCACCGACCTTGTTCTCGACGATCACGGTCTGGCCGAACGCGTCGCCGAGTGCCTGGCCGAGCAGGCGGCCGAGGACATCGGTCGGCCCGCCGGGCGGAAACGGAACGATGACGTGGATCGGCTTGGCCGGATACGCCTGCGCGGCGGCAAAGAGCGGAACGGCGGCGGCGAAAGCGAGCAGCAAGCGTTTCATCAGAGGTCCTCGAAGGCAAGGGATGACGCGGCGGCGATGGCGACGAGCGCGTCGTAGTCGTTCGGCTCTGGAACGGCGAAGCCGGCGAGCCGCAGGCGCGCCATCGGCTCGGCGAGCTCGCTCGCGACCGACGTGCCGAGCAGCGCTTCGCGCAGCCGCGCGAACGCCGCGCTGTCGATCGCCGCCGTGGCGACGAGCGGCGGGATCGGCCGCATCGGCGTGCTCGCGATCGTGCGCACCTGCGCCGCGAACGACGGGTCGTAGGCGCGCAGCAAATCGTGGCTGTAGCTGTCGAGCGGCCCGACATCGATGCGGCCGGCAGCAAGCGCCTGAACGACGCCGCGCGCGTGGATGAGCTGGCCGACCGCGCCGCGGTACAGGCGCGCTCCACGCGCGGCGCGCAGCGGCAGCAGGAAATCGCGCAGCGCGATCGCGCCCGACATCGAATCGGCGAGCGTGTAGCCGACCCTGCCGCCGAACGTGTCCTCGATCGTGCGATGCCGCGAGCCGGCAGCGACGACGATGTCGGTGCAGTAGACCGGGCGGCCAGCGTAGCGCGGCGGGCTCGGCAGCGGCGCTGCGATGAGCGTCGGCCGCGGATCGCGGCGGGCGAAGGGCAGGCCGCACATCAGCGCCGCGCCAAGGTCGTCGCGTGCCCAGAGCTCGGCCAGCGGCGCCGGCGCGTCGTGGTCGACGATCGGCCAGTCGAGGTCGGCGCGGCGCAACGCCCAGCCGATGACACGGTGCCAGTCGGCCTTGCACTCGGCCGTCAGCGAATACATGCGGGCGTTGACGACGGGCATGGGCGCGGCTGTCAACGAAAGCGCAGCCGCTGACCGATGCCGAGGCGCTCGGCCTTGGCGAGCATCGCCGCGCCGAGGGCGATGTCGGACAGCGACAGTCCGCGGTGCCAGAACAGATTGGTCTCGTCGTCGCTCTCGCGGCCCGGCTTCAGTCCGGCGACGATCTGGCCGAGCTCGGCGTGCAGGTTCTTCTCCGACAAGCGGCCGCTGTCGACGTGGGCGCGCAGCGCGCCGTACGGCCCCGATCGCGCCTGCCCCCAGTCGTCCATGACGATCTTGTCCATGATGCCGGTCAGCGAGAGCTCGACAGCACTCATCGTGCCGTACGGAATGACGCACGCGCCGGGCGCGATCCACTCGGTCTTCAGCATCGGCGCGGGCTGTTCGAGCCGCGACGCCTCGACGACGATGTCGGCGCCGCGGACGCACGATTCCCAGTCGTCGGTGGCAACGATGCGCGCACCGGTCAGGTCGGCGCGCAGCCGCGCCGCGAACGCGTCGCGGCTTTCGCGGCGGCGCGAATGGACGCGGATCTCGTCGAACCCGAAGATCGAATGCAGCAGCCGCACGTTCCAGTACGCGGTGCCGCGCGCGCCGATGTGGCCGAGCACCTTCGAGCCGCGCCGTGCCAGCGCGCGCGCCCCGATCGCGGTGACCGCGCCGGTGCGCATGTCCGTGATGTCGCTGGCGTCGATGACCGCGATCGGCGCGCCGGTCTTCGGGTCGAACAGGTTGAGCAGCGCCAGCTCCGATGGCAGGCCGACCTCGTAGTTGCGATAGAAGTCGCCGACGACCTTGACTCCCGCCATGCCGAGCGGCCGGACGTAGCCGCGCAACACGTTGAAATGCCCCGGATAGTCTTTCTCCGGGACGAGGTGCACGCGCGGCTCGATCGTCGTCTCGCCGCGGCCCTGCGCGACGAGCGCCTGCTCCACCGCGGCGAGGATCTCCGCGTCGCTCAGCGCCAGCGCCTCGACGTCGCCGTGGTGGAGGTAGTGGAGATGGATCGCGCCGGCAGAGGCGCAAGCGTCGGCCATGTCAGCCCAGCATCGGCAGCTTCAGCCCCTGCTCGCGCGCGCACGCGATCGCCTCCTCGTAGCCGGCGTCGGCGTGCCGCATGACGCCGGTCGCGGGATCGTTCCAGAGGACGCGCTCGATGCGCCTGGCAGCCGCGTCGCTGCCATCGCAGACGATGACGACGCCGGCGTGCTGCGAATAGCCCATGCCGACGCCGCCGCCGTGGTGGAGCGAGACCCAGGTCGCGCCACTGGAAGTGTTGAGAAGCGCATTCAGCATCGGCCAGTCGGAGACGGCATCAGAGCCGTCCTTCATCGCTTCGGTCTCGCGGTTCGGCGATGCGACCGAGCCGGCATCGAGATGATCGCGGCCGATCACGATCGGCGCCTTCAGCTCGCCCGAGCGCACCATCTCGTTGAACGCCAGGCCGGCGCGATGCCGCTCGCCGAGCCCGATCCAGCAGATGCGCGCCGGCAGGCCCTGGAACGCGATCCGTTCGCCGGCCATCGCCAGCCAGCGGTGCAGGCCGGCGTCGTCGGGAAAGAGCTCCTTCATCCTCGCGTCCGTCTTCCCGATGTCGTCGGGATCGCCCGAGAGCGCGACCCAGCGGAACGGCCCCTTGCCGCGGCAGAAGAGCGGCCGGATGTACGCCGGAACGAAGCCCGGGAAGGCGAAGGCGTCGGCGACGCCGGCGTCGAACGCGACCTGGCGCAGGTTGTTGCCGTAGTCGACGACCGGAATGCCGAGCGCGCGAAAGCCGAGCATTGCCCGCACGTGCGTGGCAGCGCTGCGCGCGGCGGCCTCGCGCAGCGCTGCGTGTCGAGCCGGCTCGGCCTGCGCTGCGCGCCACTGCGCGACCGACCAGTCGGCCGGCAGATAGCCATTGACGAGATCGTGCGCCGACGTCTGGTCGGTGACGAGGTCGGGCCGCAGCCCGCCCGACTGCGCTCGCCGCAACAGCTCCGGAACGAGCTCGGCCGCATTGCCGAGCAGGCCGACCGATACCGCGCGCTTCGCCTTCGTGTGCTGCTCGACGCGGGCAAGCGCGTCGTCGAGATCCGACGCCTGCTCGTCGAGATAGCGCGAGCGCAGACGAAAGTCGAGCCGCGACTGCTGGCACTCGATCGTCAGCGACGACGCGCCCGCGAAGCTCGCCGCGAGCGGCTGCGCGCCGCCCATGCCGCCGAGGCCGGCGGTGAGGATCCAGCGACCCGCGAGATCGCCGCCGTAGTGCTGCCGGCCGGCTTCGACGAAGGTCTCGTAGGTGCCCTGGACGATGCCCTGGCTCGCGATGTAGATCCACGAGCCGGCCGTCATCTGGCCGAACATCATCAGCCCCTTGCGGTCGAGTTCGTCGAAGTGCTCCCAGGTCGCCCACTTGGGGACGAGATTCGAGTTGGCGATCAGCACGCGCGGCGCGTCGGCGTGGGTGCGGAACACGCCGACGGGCTTCCCGGACTGGACGAGCAGCGTCTCGTCCTCGCCGAGCTCGCGCAGCGCCTGCAGGATCGCCTCGAAGCTCGGCCAGTCGCGCGCCGCCTTGCCGATGCCGCCGTAGACGACGAGCGCGTCGGGGTTCTCGGCGACCTCGGGGTCGAGATTGTTCTGGATCATCCGGTACGCCGCCTCGATCAGCCAGTTGCGGCAGCTGAGCGCGCTGCCGCGCGGTGCGCGCACGGGGCGCGGGCCGACGGTCGGAGGCGGGGTCGAAAGATCGGACATGGCGGGGCTCCGGCAACGACGGTTCGACGTCGACTGTAGGCCCTTCGCCGCGCGCTGCGCCACGCGCTGCAGGCGCGGGGCGGTATAAGACCGGCGTGCAGCCGCCGTCTCTCTTGCGAACCGCCGACGTCGTCGGCCAGCCGTGGCGCAACGGCGGCGGCATCACGCGCGAGCTCCTCGCGCTGCCCGCGGGCGAGCGCTGGCGCGTGCGCGTCAGCGTCGCCGACGTCGATATCGACGGCCCCTTCTCGGTGTTCGACGGCGTCGAGCGCTGGTTCGCGGTCGTCGACGGCGCCGGCGTCGTTCTGACGGTCGATGGCGTCGAGCACCGCTGCCGCGCCGATGGCGACGCGCTCGCGTTCGCAGGCGCGGCACGCACGACCTGCCGCCTGATCGACGGCCCGACGCGCGACCTCAATCTGATGCTGCGCGGGATTCGCGGCGCGCTCGAGCGTGTCGTCGCCGGCACCGTCTGGCGGCCGCGCGCGCGCCAGTGCGGCCTCTACGCGACAGCGGCAGGAAGCGTCGGCAGCGACGACGATCGTTCGCTCGAACCGCTGCCCGCGCACGCACTGCGCTGGTGGCAGGACGCTCCCGAGGCGATCGCGTTCGACGGCGCCGGCTGGTGGCTGCGCGCCGATACCGGAGCAGCAGCGTGACGACGACGCTCTGGCGCGGCGCCCGCCTGGCAACGCTCGCGGAAGCGCACGGCTGGGGCCTCGTCGAGCGCGGCGCGCTCGTCGTCGACGGTCCCTCGATCGCCTGGGCCGGCGCCGAATCGGCGCTGCCCGCGACGCTCGCCGTCGACGCCGAGGTCGACCTCCGTGGCGCCCTCGTCACGCCCGGCCTCGTCGATTGCCACACCCATCTCGTCTACGGCGGCCAGCGCGCGAACGAGTTCGAGCAACGGCTCGCCGGCGCGACGTACGAGGAGATCGCGCGTGCCGGCGGCGGCATCCGCTTGACTGTCGCGGCGACGCGCGCGGCGAGCGACGAAGCGCTCTTCGCCGGCGCGCGCGAGCGCGCCCTCGCGCTGATGGCCGAAGGCGTGACGACGCTCGAGATCAAGTCGGGCTACGGCCTGAGCGAGGAGCACGAAGCGCGCTGCCTTCGCGTCGCCCGCCGGCTCGGCCGCGAGCTGCCGCTCGAGGTTCGCACCACCTGCCTGTCGGCACACGCGCTGCCGCCCGAGTACGCCGGCCGCGGCGACGACTACATCGAAGCGGTGTGCGGCTGGTTGCCGGCGTTGCACGCGGCCGGGCTGGTCGACGCGGTCGACGCATTCTGCGACCGCATCGCGTTCTCGGTCGCGCAGACGAGGCGCGTCTTCGCGGCCGCGCGCGCGCTCGGTCTGCCGGTCAAGCTGCACGCCGAGCAGCTGAGCGACTCGGGCGGCGCGGCGCTCGCCGCCGAGTTCGGCGCCCTGTCGTGCGAACACCTCGAGCACCTAAGCGACGCCGGCGTGCGGGCGATGGCGCGCGCCGGCAGCGTCGCCGTGCTGCTGCCGGGCGCGTTCTACTTCCTGCGCGAGACGCAGGCGCCGCCGATCGATGCGCTGCGCCAGGCCGGCGTGCCGATCGCGATCGCCACCGACCACAACCCGGGCTCGTCGCCGACGCTGTCGCCGCTCCTGATGCTGAGCATGGCCTGCACGCTGTTTCGCCTCACGCCCGAGGAAGCGTTGCGCGGCATGACGGTGAATGCCGCGCGGGCGCTCGGCCTCGGCGATCGCGGCGCGCTCGCCGCTGGCGCGCGCGCCGACTTCGTCGTCTGGGATGCTGGCCATCCGAACGAGCTGTCGTACTGGTTCGGTCGCAATCCCCGCCGGCGCGTGGTCCAGGCCGGAATCGAGCGCCGCGCATGACGAGCGAGCCGACCTGCACGCTGCATCGCGGGACGACGCCGCTCCTCGTCAGCCTGCCGCACGTCGGCACCGCGATTCCCGACGACCTCGCACCCGCGTTCGAGCCGCGCGCGCTCGCCGTCGAGGACACCGACTGGCATCTCGCCGAGGTCTACGAATTCGCGCGCGAACTCGGCGCAAGCATTCTCGTGCCGAAGCTCTCGCGCTACGTCGTCGACCTCAACCGGCCGCCCGAGAACGTGCCGATGTATCCCGGCGCGAACAACACCGAGCTGGTGCCGACCCATTTCTTCAGCGGCGCGCCGCTCTACCGCCCCGGCCACGCGCCGAGCGACGACGACGTTGCGCAGCGCGTACGTACCTGTTGGCAGCCGTACCACGACGCCATCGCCGGCGAGCTCGCACGGCTGCGCGACAGGCACGGCTACGCGCTGCTGTGGGACGGCCACAGCATCCAGGCCGAGCTGCCATGGCTGTTCCCGGGCCGGCTGCCCGACCTCAATCTCGGCACCGCGAGCGGCGCGAGCTGCGCGCCGGCGCTGCGCGACGCGCTCATGGCTGTGCTCGCCTCGCAGCGATCGTTCTCGCATGTCACCGACGGCCGCTTCAAGGGCGGCTACATCACCCGCCACTACGGCCGCCCCGGCGAGCGCATCCATGCCATCCAGCTCGAGATGGCGCTCTCGGCGTACATGGACGAGCGCCGCGCGGCCATTCCCGCCGCGCCGCCGGCCGCCGGCAAGCTCACGCTCCTGCAACCAGTGCTGCGCGCGCTGTTGCAGGCCGCGCTCGACTGGCGTCCGCATGACGCGTGACAGCGCGGACGGGCTGCTTTGGGCGCCTCGCGCCCGGCTGCCCGATGGCTGGCGCGAGGACGTCGTGCTGCGCATCCGCGAAGGCCACTGGGCCGAGGTCAGCCCGGGGGTCGCGACGGCGCCGGCAGGCGCGCACGTGCTCGACGGTGCCTTGCTGCCATCGCTCGTCGATGCCCACAGCCATGCCTTCCAGCGCGCCTTCGTCGGCGCCGTGGAGACCCGCGCCGGCGGCCACGACGACTTCTGGTCGTGGCGCGACCGCATGTACGACGTCGCCCGGCGCGTCACTCCGGCGCAGCTGCGCGCGATCGCCGCCCACCTCTACGTCGAGCTGCTGCGCGGCGGCTACACGCAGGTGTGCGAGTTCCACTACCTGCGCCGCGACGTCGACGGCAGCGAGTACGCCGACCCGCTCGCGATGTCGTGGGCGCTCGCCGATGCCGCCGCGGACGCCGGCATCGGCGTCACGATCCTGCCGGTGCTGTACGAGCGCGCCGGCTTCGCCGCCCAGGGCCTGCGCGTCGAGCAGCGACGCTTTCGCGCTTCACCGACCGACGTCGTCGGGGCGGCGCGAACAATCGTGTCAGCGCGCCGTCCGCTCGTCGACGCTGGACTCGCGATCCATTCGCTGCGCGCGGCGAGCGCGGACGCGATCGATGCGCTGCGTCGGCTCGCGGCCGACGTCGCCGGGCCGATCCACATCCACGTCGCCGAGCAGGCCGGCGAGGTCGACGAATGCCTGCGCGTGCACGGCGTGCGGCCGATCGAATGGCTGGCGCGGCGCGGTGCTCTCGACCGGCGCTGGCAGCTCGTCCACGCCACGCACGCGGTCGGCGGCGAGATCGAGGCCGTCGCCAGGAGCGGCGCCGCCGTCGTCGTCTGCCCGAGCACCGAGGCCAACCTCGGCGACGGCATCTGCGATCTTCCGGCGTGGCTCGCCGCCGGCGTGGCGATCTCGATCGGCTCCGACAGCCACGTCACCCGCGACTGGCGCGAAGAGCTGCGACTGCTCGAATACGGGCAGCGGCTCGCGCTGCGGCGACGCAACGTCGCGGCAGCGCCGGAAGGAGGAGTCGCGTCGAGCGCGGAGCGGCTGTTCGCGCGCACGACGACGGCGAGCGCTGCCGCGGCCGGCCTCCGTTCCTGGGGGCTCGTCGCCGGTGCGCGCGCCGATGCGCTCGTCGCCGATCCGCTCGACCCGGCGTTGCGCGGTGTCGCGAGCGAGCGGCTCCTCGATGCGCTGGTCTTCAGCAGCCCGACGCTGCCGTGGCGCGACGTTCTCGTCGCCGGGCAGTGGCGCGTGCGCGCCGGCAGGCATCGCGCCGCGGCGGCGATCGCCGACCGGTTCGCCGTTGCGCTCGCCGAGCTCGGGGGATCTGAATCGCAGTCGGCAGCGGCCGGCAGCGCCGCTGCCTGATCGCCGAGCCTCTTGCTAGCGGAAGCGCGACTGCTGGACGGTCTTCAGCTCGCCCGGAAGCGACGAGAGGTACGACGCGAGCGCCTTGATCTCGGGATGCGTGAACGGCCGCGCCATCCCCATCATGATCGCGTTGTTGCGGCCGACCAGCGGGTTGTGATCGGTCTGGTACGACTTCAGTGCGGCGTACAGGTAGTCGGCGTGCTGGCCGGCGAGCTTCGGGTACGACGGATCGATCGGCTGCGAGAAGTTGGCGCCGTGGCACGACGCGCAGTTGGCCTGCGAGAGCAGCTTGGCAACCTGCGTCGGCGGCTCGGAGTGGGCTGCGCCTTGCGCCGCGGTGTCGTCGTCGCCGCTCTTGCCGAGCTGCTCGAAATAGGCGCCGAGGTCGGCCATGTCCTGGTCCGACAGACTGCCGGCGATGCCGCGCATCGTCGGATGCTTGCGATCGCCCTTGCGATACGCGGTCAGCGCCGAGACGATGTACTTGGCGCCCTGGCCGGCGATCTTCGGCACCTTGTAGACCTCGGGGAAACTCGCCTGGTAGCGCGGGATGCTGTGGCAGCCCGCGCACATCGCCGCCTTCTTCTCGCCCGCAGCGGGGTCGCCTGGCTTCGCGTCCTGCGCGTTCGCCACGGCGCCGGCGCCGAGCAGAAAGGCGACGACGAGGTTCGCGAACGACGGCAACGAGGACAACATCTTCATGGTGCGGGAGCAGGTGTGGAGCAGGCGCGCAAAACGGCGAATTATAGGGGCGCCCTTATACTGAATCGCCTCTGCAGAACGCCCGGTCATGAAGTTCCAAGGCTCGGACACCTACGTCGCCACGCCCGACCTGATGCTCGCCGTCAACGCCGCGGCGACCCTCAAGCGGCCGCTGCTGGTGAAGGGCGAGCCAGGCACCGGCAAGACGATGCTCGCCGAGGAAGTCGCACAGGCGCTCGGCATGCCGCTGCTGCAGTGGCATATCAAGTCGACGACGAAGGCGCAGCAAGGCCTCTACGAGTACGACGCCGTCAGCAGGCTACGCGACAGCCAGCTTGCCAGCGTGGTCGGAGACGACGGAAGTCGACGCGTTCGCGACATCCACAACTACATCGTCCGCGGCGTTCTCTGGCAGGCGTTCACGGCCGACGCGCCGGTCGTGCTCCTGATCGACGAGATCGACAAGGCCGACATCGAGTTTCCGAACGACCTGCTGCGCGAGATCGACCGGATGGAGTTCTACGTCTACGAGACGCGCGAGCTCGTCAAGGCCACGCATCGGCCGCTCGTCTTCATCACCTCGAACAACGAGAAGGAGCTGCCGGACGCGTTCCTGCGCCGCTGCTTCTTCCACTACATCAAGTTCCCGGACGCCGAGACGATGAAGCAGATCGTCGGCGTGCACTTCCCGAACCTCAAGAAGGAGCTGCTCGGCGCCGCGCTGAAGAGCTTCTACGACGTCCGCAACCTGCCGGGGCTGAAGAAGAAGCCGAGCACCTCCGAGCTGCTCGACTGGCTGAAGCTGCTCGTCGCCGAAGACATCCCGCTCGAAGCGCTGCAAAGCAAGGACGACAAGGTCGCCGTGCCGCCGCTGGTGGGCGCGCTGCTGAAGAACGAGCAGGACGTCTCGCTGTTCGAGAAGCTCGTCTTCATGCAGCGCCACAACCGTTAGACCGCCGCTCAGGACGTGCTGCCCGTCGCTCCTGTCACGCTGGCAAACGATCGGGTGCGGCTCGAGCCGCTCGGCCTGCAGCACGAAGAAGGGCTGCGCCGCGCCGCCGCCGACGGCGAGCTCTGGACGATCCGGGTCACGAGCGTCCCCGAGCCGGGTGACACGCGCGGCTACATCGAGCGCGCGCTGCAAAGCTTCGCGGAAGGCCATCGGCTCGCGTTCGCGGTGCTCGACGCCGCGAGCGGCGAAGTGATCGGCTCGTCGAGCTACCACGACATCGTTCCCGCGGTCGAGCGGCTCGAGATCGGCTACACGTGGTACGCGAAGAGCCGCCAGCACACGCACGTCAATCCGAGCGCCAAGTTGTTGCTGATGCGCCATGCGTTCGAGACGCTCGGCGCCAGGCTGGTCGGCTGGCGCACCGACAACTTCAACTTCGCCAGCCAGCGCGCAATCGAGCGGCTCGGCGCGACGAAGGACGGCGTGCTGCGCCACCACGCGGTGCGTCGCGACGGCACGATCCGCGACACGGTGATGTACAGCATGACGGTCGGCGAGTGGCCCGAGGCGAAGGCCGAGCTGCTGGCGCGTCTCGGACGCGACGGCGCATGACGCGCGCTCTCCTCGCCGCCGTGCTCGCGGCGATCGCGCTGCCGCTGCACGCGGTCGAGCTGCGCGTGCTGTCGGCAGGCGCGGTCGAGCCGGGCATGAGGCCCGCGCTCGCGGCGTTCGAGCGGGCGAGTGGCCACACCGTCGCGATCTCGTTCGCCGCCGCGCCGGCGCTGCGTGCGGCACTGCGCGCAGCGCCCGTCGCCGACGTCATCGTCGTTCCGCAGGGCCTTCTCGACGAGCTCGCCGCAAGCGGCGCCAGCGTCGGCGGGCCGCGCGCGCCGATCGGCAAGGTCGGCGTCGGCGTCGCCGTTCGCAGCGGCGTCGAGGCGCCGGACATCACGAGCGTCGAGACGCTCAAGGCGGCGCTGACGAGCGCGGAGATCGTCGTCTTCAACCGCGCCTCGACCGGCATCTATGTCGAGCAGATGCTGCAGCGGCTCGGCATCGCCGACGCCGTGAACGCCAAGTCCGAGCGCTTGCCCGACGGCGCGTCGGTGATGCGGCGCCTCCTCGCCGGCACCTCCGCGCGCGAGTTCGGCTTCGGCGCGATGACCGAGATCGTCCTCTTCCACGACCAGGGGCTCAGGCTCGTCGGGCCGCTGCCGACGGCGCTGCAGAACGCCACCAGCTACGTGGCGGTGCCGTGGCCGGGAGTCGTGCCGGGCGACACCACGCGTGCCCAAGCGGTCGCCGCGCTGATGCGCCATCTGCAGGGCGCCGAGGCCCGCTCGCAGTTCGCCAGTGCGGGAATCGAGCCGGTGCAATGAAGAAGAGCCCGAATCAGAAAGGTCTGCCGTGAACGCAACGACAACGATTCCCTCGCCGCAGCCTGCGACGATCGACCGCACCGGCTATCTGCGCCAGCCGACGCTGCGCGGCGACCGCATCGTCTTCGTCGCCGACGATGACCTGTGGTCGGTCGCTGCGACCGGCGGCGTCGCGCGCCGCCTCACGGCCGGGCTCGCCGAACCGTCGACGCCGTCGCTTTCGCCCGACGGCCGCTGGCTCGCCTTCGTCGGCCGCGACGAGCAGCATCCCGAGGTCTACGTCATGCCCGCCGAGGGCGGCCAGGCGCGACGGCTGACCTGGCTCGGCGCCGACGCGCAGGTGCGCGGCTGGACACTCGCGGGCGAGATCGTCTACGTGACGACGCAAGGCCAACCGTTCTTCCGCAACCACCAGGCGTTCGCGGTCGCACCGACCGGCGGCCCGTCACGCGCGCTCGGCCTCGGCCAGGTCAACCACATCGCGTTCGGCAGCGACGGCAAGGTCGCGATCGGACGCAACACCGACGACCCCGCGCGCTGGAAGCGCTACCGCGGCGGCCGTGCCGGTGCGATCTGGGTCGATGGCGAAGGCAGCGGCACGTTCCGTCGCCTGAGCGAGCTCGCCGGCAACGTCACGTCGCCGATGTGGATCGGCGCTCGGCTCTGGTTCCTCGGCGACGGTGAAGGCGTCGGCAACCTCTACTCCTGCCGCGCCGACGGCAGCGACGTGCGCCGCCACAGCGACCACGACCGCTACTACGCGCGCCAGGCGCAGAGCGACGGCGAGCGCATCGTCTACGCGTGCGGCGCACGACTGTGGCTGCACGATCCTGTCGGCGAGAAGGCGCAGGAGCTTGCCATCGAGACGCCAGCGCACCGCACGCAAGCGGCGCGCCGCTTCGTCGCCCCGGCCGACCACCTCGAATCGTTCCGCCTCCACCCGAAAGGGCACTCGCTCGCGATCGTCGCCCGCGGCCAGCTGTTCGCGATGCCGCTCTGGGAAGGCGCGGCGACGCGGCGGATCGACGACTCGGCCGAACGCGAGGCCGCTGCCGATGCGAACGCCGACGGCGCGGCGGTGCGCCTGGGCCCCGGCCAGTGGCTGAGTGACGGCACGACGATGATCGCGGCGAGCGACGCCTCAGGCGAAGAGCGGCTCGTCGTCTTCGACCGCGACGGCGCGCGCACGCTGCCGTGGGATACCGGCCACGTCACCGCGCTCGTCGCTGCGCCTTCGGGCACCGCGATCGCGTTCGCCAACCACCGCAACGAGGTCTGGCTGGGCGACGTCGCGAGCGGCGCGCTCACCGCCGTCGACGCGAGCGGATTCGGCCGCAGCGACGACCTGGCGTGGTCGCCCGATGGCGCCTGGCTTGCCTACACCTTCGCGGCCGACACCCGGCACGTCTCGCTGAAGCTGTACTCGCGCGCAAGCGGCACCAGCAGCGCACTGACCGAGCCCGAGTTCCGCGACAGCTCGCCGGCGTTCGATCCCGAAGGCAAGTATCTCTACTTCGTCTCGGTGCGCACGTTCGACCCGGTCTACGACAGCGTGCGCTTCGACCTCAGCTTCCCGCGCGGCGGCAGGCCGTATCTGATCGCGTTGCGGGCCGCGGGACGGCCGCCGTTCGATCCCGAGCCGCGCGGCTTCGGCGGCGAGCGGCGAGCCGCCGCCGGCGCGGGCGGCGGCGATGCGGCGAAGGACGCGCGCGCGAAATCGCCGGTACGGATCGACCTCGACGGCATCACCCAGCGCGTCGCTGCGTTTCCGGTTCCCGAAGGCCGCTACGGGCGGATCGCCGGCGTCGCCGGTGGCAAGGTCGTCTGGAACGCGCAGAACATCGTCGGTGCCCACGGCCGCGGCGGCCACAAGGAAGCGGCAGGCAAGCTCGAGCGGTTCGACTTCGCCAGCGGCAAGAGCGAGACGCTGGCCGAGAAGATCGACGACTTCACGCTCTCGGCCGACGCGCTGACGCTCGTCTACCGCGACGGCAAGACGCTGCGCGCGATCGCCGCCGACGCCCCCAAGGTCGACCGGCCCGATCCCGCCGACGCCGAAGGGCCGCCATCGCGGCGCAACGGCCGGATCGACCTCGATCGCATCCGCGTTGCCGTCGAGCCGCGGCGCGAATGGCGGCAGATGCTGCGCGAGGTCTGGCGCCTGCAACGCGACCAGTTCTGGTCGGCCAACCTGTCGGGCGTCGACTGGGACGCGGTGTGGCAGCTCTACCGGCCGCTCGTCGACCGCGTTGCCACCCGGGCCGACCTGTCCGACCTGGTCTGGGAGATGCAAGGCGAGCTCGGCACTTCGCACGCGTACGAGGTCGGTGGCGACCATCGCAAGCCGCCGGCCGGCGCGCTCGGCCATCTCGCCTGCGAATCACGATGGCATGCCGCACGCGGCGGCTGGGAGATCACGCGCGTCGCCCACGGCGATGCCTGGGACGCCGCCGCCGACTCGCCGCTGAACGCGATCGGCGTCGAGGCCAGGCCCGGCGAGCGCATCGTCGCCGTCGACGGCGTGCCGCTGACGGCGGCGCTGCCGCCCGAGGCACTGCTCGTTCACCGTGCCGGCCAGAAGGTGCAGCTCTCGCTCGTCGGCGGCGGCGCCGACGGCAGTGAGCAGAGGCGCGAGGCCATCGTCACGACGCTGGCCGACGACGTCCCCGTCTACTACCGTCAATGGGTCGAGAACCATCGCGCCTGGGTGCACGAGAGGTCGGGAGGCCGCGTCGGCTACTTCCACGTTCCCGACATGCAGGCAGCCGGGTTCGCCGAGTTCCACCGCTACTTCGGCAGCGAGTGCGAGCGCGACGCGCTGATCGTCGACGTCCGCTACAACCGCGGCGGTCACGTCTCGCAGCTGCTGCTCGAGAAGGTCGCGCGGCGGCGGCTGGCGTTCGTCCACTCGCGCTGGATGAACGTCACCACCTACCCCGAAGAGGCGGTCGCCGGCCCGGTCGTCACGCTCACCAACGAGCACGCGGGATCCGACGGCGACATCTTCTCGCACAACGTCAAGCTGATGAAGATCGGCCCGCTCGTCGGCACGCGGACCTGGGGCGGCGTCGTCGGCATCTGGCCGCGCCACAAGCTCGTCGACGGCAGCGAGACGACGCAGCCCGAGTTCGCGTTCTGGTTCACCGACGTCGGCTTTGGCGTCGAGAACCACGGCACCGATCCCGACATCGAGGTCGACAACGCGCCGCAGGACGCCCTCGCCGGCCGCGACCGCCAGCTCGAAGTCGCCCTGCAGACGGCGCTCGATGCCGCCAATCGCAGCAAGCCGCTGCGCGCTCCCGACGTGAAACGGCCGCTCCTGGCACGCAAGCCTCTGCCGCCGCGCCGCTGAACCGGCGCGGCGCGCCGGCCGGCGCTCAACTCGGCTGCTTGACGACGCGCAGGTAAGGCTTGATCGTCTTATAGCCCTGCGGATACTTCTTCTTCGCGTCCTCGTCGGAGACCGAGCCGGAGATGATGACGTCCTCGCCCTGCTTCCAGTTCGCCGGCGTCGCCACCTGGTGCTTGGCGGTGAGCTGGATCGAGTCGAGGACGCGCACGATCTCGTCGAAATTGCGGCCGGTCGTCATCGGGTAGGTCAGCATCAGCTTGATCTTCTTGTCGGGGCCGATGACGAAGACAGACCGCACGGTCGCGTTGTTGGCCGGGGTGCGGCCATCGGAAGCGACCTCGTCGGCGGGCAGCATGTTGTAGAGCTTGGCCACCTTGAGGTCGGAGTCGGCGATCATCGGGTACTTGACCGCGGCGCCCTGCGTCTCCTCGATGTCCTTGCTCCAGGCGGTGTGGCGGTCGACCGGGTCGGCCGACAGGCCGATCAGCTTGGCGTTCCTCTTCGTGAACTCGGGCTCGATCTTGGCCATGTAGCCGAGCTCTGTCGTGCAGACCGGGGTGAAGTCCTTCGGGTGCGAAAAGAGGATCGCCCATTGGTCGCCGATCCAGTCGTGGAAGCGGATCTTTCCTTGCGTGGTCTGGGCTTCGAAATCGGGCGCGGTGTCGTTGATGCGCAGGGACATGTGGGTCTCCTTGACGGGTGCTGGGGGCGCAGAGCGGGCGCGGGGCGAAGAGTATGGCGCGCTGGCTGCCACCGTGCACGCCGCCGGCGGCGATAGCATGGCGCGGGAGTTGCGTAGTGCCGCCTGCCCTCCCCGGACCCGAAGGAACGACCCATGGATCCTCGCTCAAGCCGCCGGTTCGTCGCGATCCGCCGCGCCTTCCTCGTCACCGCCGTCCTGGGGGTAGCCCCGTTGGCGGCCTTGGCCCAGACGACGGCGATCAAATTCCAGCTCGACTGGCGCTACGAGGGCCCGCAGGCGATGTTCCTGGTGCCGCTTGCCAAGGGCTACTACCAGGCCGAGAAGCTTGACGTCACGGTCGACGCCGGCAACGGCTCGGGTGGCGCGGTGACGCGCGTCGCCTCCGGCGCCTACGACATGGGCTTTGCCGACATCGCCGCGCTGATGGAGTTCCACGCCAACAACCCGACCGCGCCGAACAAGCCGGTCGCGGTGATGATGGTCTACAACAACACGCCGGCGGCGGTGCTCGCGCTCAAGAAGTCGGGCATCAAGACGCCGCAGGACCTGAATGGCAAGAAGCTCGGCGCGCCGGTGTTCGACGCCGGCCGCCGTGCGTTCCCGATCTTCGCCAAGGCGAACGGTGTCGGCAACGTCGCCTGGACGTCGATGGACCCGACGCTACGCGAGACGATGCTCGTGCGCGGCGACGTCGACGCGATCACCGGCTTCTCGTTCACGTCGCTGCTCAACATCGAGGCGCGCGGCGTCAAGGCCGACGACGTCGTCGTCCTGTCGTACCCGAGCTACGGCGTCAAGATGTACGGCAACGCGATCATCGTCTCCGAGCCCTTCCTGCAGAAGAACCCGGAGGCGGTGAAGGCGTTCCTGCGCGCTTTCACGAAAGGAATGAAGGACGTCGTCGCCGACCCGAAGGGCGCGATCGCCGTGCTCAAGGCGCGCGACGGCCTCGTCAACGAAGAGCTCGAGCTGCGCCGGCTGAAGCTCGCGCTCGACGCCACGATCCTGACCCCCGACGCCAGGGCCGAAGGGTTCGGCGAAGTGCGCGCGCCGCGCCTGAGCCTGATGGCGAGCCAGGTCTCGGACGCGTTCGCCACCAAGGAGCGCATCAACCCGCGAGCAGTCTGGAAGGATGGCTTCCTGCCTGCGGCGAGTGAGCGCGATCTCTTCAAGATCACGCGGAAGTGACGGCCTTCGTCGATTTCCAGGGTGTCTGGCTCGCCTACAGCGACGAGCTGCGGGCCGAGGGGAAGTTCGCCGTCGAGGACATTGCGCTGCAAGCGGCGCGCGGCGAGTTCGTCGCCATCGTCGGCCCGTCAGGATGCGGCAAATCGACGTTCATGAAGCTCGCGACCGGGCTCAGGCTGCCGTCGCGCGGCACGGTCACGATCGACGGCCGTCCCGTCGCCGGCCCGCTCAAGATCACCGGCATGGCGTTCCAGTCGGCGTCGCTGCTGCCGTGGCGGACGACGCTCGACAACGTGCTGCTGCCGCTCGAGATCGTCGAGCCGCACCGCTCGAATTTTCGGCGCGAGCGTGCGACCTTCGAAGCCAAGGCGCAGCGGCTGCTCGAGAGCGTCGGCCTCGGCGGCTACGAGGACCAGTTCCCGTGGCAGCTCTCGGGCGGCATGCAGCAGCGCGCGTCGATCTGCCGCGCGCTGATCCACGAGCCGGCGATGCTCCTCCTCGACGAGCCGTTCGGTGCGCTCGACGCTTTCACGCGCGAGGAGCTTTGGTGCATCCTGCGCGACCTGCACGCGGCGCAGCGCTTCAACGTCGTCCTCGTCACCCACGACCTGCGCGAGGCGACCTTCCTCGCCGACACCGTCTACGTGATGAGCCGCAGCCCCGGCCGGATGCTGGTCCGGCGCGAGATCGCGCTGTCGCGGCCGCGCGACCTCGAGGTGACGTACACGAAGGGGTTCACCGACATCGTCCACGAGCTGCGTGAGCACATCGGCGTGGTCCGCAGGCCCGTCGCCGCAGCTGCGGCCGTCACGCCGTGACGCGACGCGAGCGCGAGCGCTGGGCGCCGTGGCTGCTGCTGCTGGCCACGCTCGTCGTCTGGGAGCTCGGCTGCCGTGCCTTCAACGTCTCCGAGTTCATCTTCCCCAGCCCGTCGCGGATCGCCGCCCAGCTCTGGGAGTTCCGCGCCACGATCGCCGGCCACGCCTGGCGGACGTTCTGGGTGACGATGGTCGGCTTCGCGATCTCGATCGTCGTCGGCACGCTGCTCGGCTTTCTGATCGGCAGCTCGCGCACCGCCTACGCTGCGTTCTATCCGCTGATGACCGGCTTCAACGCGCTGCCGAAGGCGGCGTTCGTGCCGATCCTCGTTGTCTGGTTCGGCATCGGCGTCGGCCCCGCGGTGCTGACGGCGTTCCTGATCTCGTTCTTTCCGATCACGGTCAACATCGCGACCGGCTTGGCGACGCTTGAGCCCGAGCTCGAGGACGTCTTGCGCGTGCTCGGCGCGAAGCGCTGGGACGTGCTCGTCAAGGTCGGCCTGCCGCGCTCGCTGCCGTACTTCTACGGCTCGCTCAAGATCGCAATCACGCTCGCCTTCGTCGGCACGACGGTGTCCGAGATGGCGGCGTCGAACGAGGGTATCGGCTACCTGCTGATGGCGGCTGGATCGACGATGCAGATGGGGCTCGCCTTTGCCGGGCTGGTCGTCATCGGCGCGATGGCAATGGCCATGTACGAGCTGTTCGCGGTGGTCGAGAAGCGCACTACGGCGTGGGCGCACCGCAGCGCCGGCCATACCTGACGGCCGCCATCAACGCCGCGGCTCCTACACTGCCGGCGGAGGCTCGATTGAACCTGGCGCAATTGCTCGTCCGCGCAGCACGGGTGCACCCCGAGCGGCCCGCGCTCCTGCACGGCGATCGGCTCGTCTGCCGCTACGGCGAGCTCGCTGCGCGCGTCGCCCGGCTCGCCGGTCATCTGCGCGCGCTCGGCCTCGCGCCCGGCGACCGCGTTGCGCTCCTGATGAAGAACCAGCTCGCCTATCTCGAAGCGTTGTATGCGGTCTGGTGGGCGGGCCTGGCGGCGGTGCCGATCAACGCCAAGCTCCATCCGGCCGAAGTCGATTTCATCGTCGAGAACGCGGCGGCGTCGGCGCTCGTCGTTAGCGAGGAGCTCGCCGCCGGCGTCGCACCGTTCGCCGATCGCCTGCGGGCGACGCTCGTGGCCGGGTCGGCGGCCTACGAGGCCGCGCTCGCCGCCGCGCCGATCCCCGCCGCCGCGTGCGCACCGACCGATCTCGCCTGGCTCTTCTACACGTCGGGAACGACCGGGCGGCCGAAGGGGGTGATGCTCACGCACCGCAACCTGGCGACGGCGCTGGCGTGCTACTTCATCGACGTCGACGACGTCGACGCCGCCGATGCGACCGTCTATGGCGCGCCGATGTCGCACGGCGCCGGGCTCTACAACCTGCCCTTCGTCGCCCGCGCTGCGCGCCACGTCGTGCCGATGTCGGGCGGATTCGAGCCCGCCGAGCTCGTCGCCCTGTCGCAAAGCGTCGGGCGACTGTGCCTGTTCGCGGCGCCGACGATGGTGCATCGCCTCGTCGACCACGTCGCTCGAACGAATGCGCCGAGCGACGGCTTCAAGACGATCGTCTACGGCGGCGGGCCGATGTACGGCACCGACATCCGCCGCGCGCTGGCGACGATGGGCCCGCGCTTCGTCCAGATCTACGGCCAGGGCGAGTCGCCGATGACGATCACGGCATTGTCGCGCGCCGCGCTCGCCGACACTGGCCACCCGCGCTGGGCCGAGCGGATCGAGTCGGTCGGCGTCGCGCAGGCGCTGGTCGAGGTGCGCGTCGTCGATGGCGACGGCAGGGAGCTGGCGACGGGCGAGGCCGGCGAGGTCGTCGTTCGTGGCGACAGCGTGATGGCTGGCTATTGGCAGAATCCGGAGGCGACGGCGCAAGCGCTGCGCGACGGCTGGCTGTGGACCGGCGACATCGGTGCGCTCGACGACGACGGCTTCCTGACGCTGAAGGACCGCTCGAAGGACGTCATCATCAGCGGCGGCTCGAATATCTATCCGCGCGAAGTCGAGGAAGTGCTGCTGCGCCACCCGCGCGTGCGCGAAGTCTCGGTGGTCGGGCGCAGCGACAAACGCTGGGGCGAGACCGTCGTCGCGTTCGTCGCCTGCGACGGCGCCGCCGTCGATGCCGGCGAGCTCGACACGCTCTGCCTTGCCCACATCGCGCGCTTCAAGCGGCCGCGCGAATACCGCTTCGTCGAGGCCCTGCCCAAGAACCACTACGGCAAGGTGCTGAAGACCGCCTTGCGCGAACAGCTGCAGCTCGAGGAGGACACGCCATGACGACCGAGCCGCCGGCGGACGGCCGCAAGGAGCCGACGCCCGAAGAGGTGCTCGCGCTGCTCGATCGCGCCCACGCGCTCGCGCGCCGGACGATGGATGCCGGCCACCATCCGTTCGCCGCCCTGCTCGTCGCCGGCGACCACACGACGGTGCTGCTCGAGCAAGGCAACGTCGACAGCGTCAACCACGCCGAGGCGGTGCTTGCGCGCGAGGCCGCCCGGCGCTGGCCGCCGGAGGAGCTCTGGCCGTGTACGCTGGTGACGACGGTCGAGCCATGCGCGATGTGCGCAGGCACGCAGTACTGGGCCAACATCGGCCGCACCGTGTTCGGCATCGAGGAGAAGGCACTGCTCGCGATCACCGGCAACCACGCCGAGAACCCGACCCTCGACCTGCCGTGCCGGCACGTCTTCGCGCGCGGCCAGAAAGACGTCAAGGTGATCGGGCCCGTCGCCGGAGCGCGGGAGTCGATCCTCGCGCTGCACCGGCGCTACTGGCGTTCGCGCTGACGCCATGGCGATCCTGCGCCTGCTCAAGCGCCACACGGCGATCGTCAACGCGCTGTTGACCTTCGCCAGCGCCGTCTTCGCCGGGCTCTGGGTCAACTACCTGAGCAGCGGGCAGCCGATGACCGATCGCGAGCACGCGCTGCTCCCCGTCGCGGTGCTGCTCGTCGGCGCGCAGTGCTGGTTCATCTACAGCACCTCGCGCCCGGAAAGGCGCGTCATCCGCGAGCTGCTCGATCTCGGCGTCCGCTTCTTCATCGCCCACGCCCGGCCCGGCATCGGTGCGGCCGAAGTGCGTGCCTTCGTTCACCTGTGCGAGAAGATGCGGCCCGGCCGCACGCTCGCGAAGCAGCGCTGCCTCATGCCGCGCTACTGGAGCTCGCCCGGGGCGGTGCGCGATTTCGGCGCCATCCCGCTCGATGCGGAATCGTTCCGGAAGTGGTACGTCAACGTGCTCGCCTTCCACGAGCAGCAGACGCTGTGCCGCGAGCCCGACCTCGTGGCACGACCGAGCGACGACGGGCTCGACGTGCGCGTGCACTTCTCGGCGCGCTCGGTGATCTCGACGCCGGTCTGGTCGCGTGCCACGCCACCCGCTGTCATCGGCACGCTCACCTTCGATTCGGCGCGCTCGCTCGCCGAGATGAACTGGCAGGATGCGACCGCCGTCAACGCGGCGGCTCAGGATATGCTGCATGCGCTCGCTGACCTGATCGGCAAGATCCTCTCGAATGAAGAAGACGCCGCCTGACTCCGCCCGCGTCGCCGCCGTCGGCCATCTCGCCGACGAGGCCGCCGCCGCGGCCGAACGCGCCCACGCACCGTACTCGCACTTTCGCGTCGGCGCCGCCGTGCTCGGCGGCTCGGGCGAGATCTACCGCGGCGCCAACGTCGAGAACGCCAGCTTCGGGCTGGGCACATGCGCGGAACGGGTCGCGCTCGCGAGCGCGCGCGTCGGCGGCGAGACGACGATCACCGACCTCGCGATCGCCTGCATCGACGCTGCGGCCGACGCGCCGCTCGAAGCGAAGATGCCGTGCGGCGCCTGCCGCCAGTGGCTGCAGGAGCTCGCGCCGAACGCGCGCGTCCACATCGCCGGCGAGACGAGGTCGTTCTCGGTCGCCGAGCTGTTGCCGCACCCCTTCACGCTGCGTCGTCCCTGACGCCGGCGCGGGAACCGGCTGGTCCTCCACGATGGTCTCGCCGCCATGACAAACGTTCCGATCGACCTCCGCTCCGACACCGTCACTCGCCCCAGCGCCGCGATGCGCGCGGCGATGCACGCCGCCCCCGTCGGCGACGACCAGTACGGCGAGGACCCGCTCACCAACGAATTGCAGGCGCGCGTCGCCACTCTGCTCGGCAAGGAGCAGGGCCTCTGGCTGCCGTCGGGGACGATGGCCAACCAGGTCGCGCTGCGCGTGCTGACGCGTCCCGGCGACGAAGCGATCGTCGGCCGCGAGTGCCATGCCGGCTGGCACGAGACCGGCGGCTCGGCGGCGAACGCCGGCGTCCAGCTGCACGAGATCGGCAGCGGCGGCTGGTTCACCGTCGAGCAGGTCGAGGCTGCGATCAAGCCGCGCGGCCTGCCGGTCTATCCGCCGACGACGCTGCTCGAGATCGAGAACACGCACAACCGCAGCGGCGGCATCGTCTTCCCGCAGGACGAGCTGGTCCGCATCTGCGCGCTCGCCCGGGAGCGCGGCATCGCGACCTTCCTCGACGGCGCGCGGATCTGGAACGCGAGCGTCGCGACGGCGATGTCGGAAGCCGAGCTCGCGCAACCGTTCGACCTCGTCGCCGTCTCGTTCTCGAAGGGCCTCGGTGCGCCCGGCGGATCGCTTCTCGCCGGCTCGCGCGAGCTCATCGCCGCGGCGACGCGACACCGCCGGATGCTCGGCGGGGCGATGCGCCAGACCGGCTTCTACGCGGCGGCGGCCTTGCACGGCGTCGAGCACCACCGCGCGCGCCTCGCCGACGACCACGCGAACGCGAGGCGCTTCGCCGAGATGCTGGCCGCCAGCCCGCTGGTGCGACTCGACCTCGAGACGGTGCAGACGAACATCGTCGTCTTCCATCTGCGCTCGGGCGCGGTCGACGCGACGACGCTCGTGCGGCGGGCGCGCGAGCGCGGCGTGCTGCTGAACGCGTTCGACGCCCGCACCGTGCGCGCCGTGACGCACCTCGACGTGTCGGCGGCCGAGGCCGCGCAGGCCGGCGAACGCGTGCTCGCGTCGCTCGCCGTCTGATCGGCAAGGCCGCTCGCAGCCGAGGCTTCACTCCGCCTTCGCGGCGTCTTCGCGCCGTGCTCACGCCATGGGTCGACAGTCGCAGTCACGGCAGTCGCCGCCGCGACGAGCCGGCCCTGATCGGCGGAGATCCCGATGAAGACCTTGCTGCGCTCGCTGCTCGTGGTGGCTGCCCTGGTGACGTCGATCGTCGCCGTCTCGCTCGTCGCCTGCGGCGACGAGACCGGCTGGCACACTCTGCACGGTGTCGAACCCGCTCCTGCTGCTGCCCGACTTCCTGCTCATCCTGCTCGGCTGGTTGCTCTGCCGCCGCACCTCGCTGAACCGGCCGGTCTGGGAGGCGGCCGAGCGGCTCGTCTACTACCTGCTCTTTCCGGTCCTGCTCTTCAACTCGATCGCCAGGAGCCCGCTACAGCCGGCACAGGTCGCGGGCCTCGCCGTGGCGGCGCTCGGGACGCTGGCGACGGGAATCGCGCTCGCGCTGGCACTCGGCCATTGGCCCGGCGTCGACCGCCGGCTGCACGCGTCGGGCGCGCAGACCGCGTACCGGTTCAACTCGTACATCGCGCTCGCGCTCTCGGAGCGGCTCGGCGGCGCGCAGGGGCTCGCCTGGATGGCGCTCGTCATCGCCATCAGCGTGCCGATCGCCAACGTCGCCGCGGTCTGGCCGCTCGCGCGCCACGGTGGCCGCTCGACGCTGCGCGAGCTCACCCGCAACCCGCTCATCATCAGCACGCTCTGTGGCCTGCTCGCGAACATGCTCGGCATCACCCTGCCCGACGCGGTGGCAACGACGCTGCAGCGCATCGGCCTCGCCGCGCTGCCGCTCGGCCTGATGGCGGTCGGCGCCGGGCTCACGCTCGGCGCGCTGAAGGCATCGCCGGCGTTGGCGGCGGCTTTGCTCGCGATCCGCCATGCAGTGCTGCCGATCGTCGCCATCGCCCTCGCCGTTGCGCTCGCGTTGCCGGCCGAGCAGCGCGCGATCGTCGTCCTGTTCGCGGCGCTGCCGACCTCGGCCGTCGCCTACGTGCTCGCGGCGCGGATGGGCGGCGACGGCAGCTTCGTCGCCGGCATCGTGACGATGTCGACGCTGCTCGGCATGGTCGGAATCCCGCTCTGGCTCGCCGTCGCCGGCGCGCTGCGCTGAGCGGCAGAGGCAGGCGCGCCGCCGACCCAAAGCGCGGCGGCGGGCCGATCGCGCCGGCGCCGCATCGCGCCGGCGCCGCACCGCCTATCCCGGCAGCTTGGCCGCGAGCAGATCGATCTTCTCGATCTTCGGCGCCTCGCTGAGCAGCGAGGCAGCGTTGGCCATCAACGCGGCTGCGATCGGGCCTTGCAGATGCGCCTGGCGCCCGTCTTCGTCGGCGAAGGCGTCGAAGACGCCGAACGTCGAGGGCCCGAACTTGAGCGCGAACCAGGCCGTCGTGCGCGCCTCCGCATTGGCGAGCGGAAGCGCACCGGCGAGAAAGTCGGCGACCGCCGCCTCCTTGCCGGGCTTGGCTTCGAGGCGGACGAAGAGAGCGAGCTTGACCATGGTGGTGTTCCTTTCGGCGAACTGATGAACGGGAGAACGGACCGCAAGTCTGCGTTTCCATCGCCTCCTGAGCCAGTGGCGAAAGCGACAACATTGATATCATTCCCGCCATGCGCCTGCACCTGCTCGTCCTCGACGGCGTGTTCGATCTCGGCCTTGCCGCGCTGACCGACACGCTGAGCACCGCCAACGAGCTCGCCGCGACGCTCGCCGACGGGCCGCCGCCGATCGAGCTCAGCCTGGTCGGCGTGCGTCGACGCGTTGCGACCGCCCAAGGCTTGCGCGTGCCGGTCGTTCCGGCGGCGGCCGCGCCGCGCCCGGATGCCGTGCTGGTTCCCGCGCTCGGCGCGAAGATGCCCGATCCGCTCGTCGCCAGACTCGCCCGGCCCGACGTCGCCGATGCGATCGCCGTGCTGCAGCGCTGGGCGCGCGCCGGCGCGACCGTCGGCGCCGCGTGCACCGGCACCTTCATGCTCGCGGAAAGCGCGCTCCTCGACGGCCACGCCGCGACGACGTCGTGGTGGCTGGCGCCGCTGTTTCGCCGCCGCTACCCGCACGTCGCGCTCGACGAGTCGCGCATGCTCGTCAATTCGGCCGGGATGACGACCGCCGGCGCGGCGATGGCGCATCTCGATCTCGCGCTCAGCGTGGTCCGCAGCCGCAGCCCGGCGCTGGCGGCGCTGGCGGCGCGCTACCTGCTCGTCGAGACACGCGGTTCGCAGGCCGAGTTCGTCATCCCCGACCATCTCGCGCACGCCGACCCTGTCGTCGAGCGCTTCGAGCACTGGGCGCGGCGACGGCTGGCGCACGGCTTCTCGCTCGCCGACGCGGCGCGTTCGGTCGGCGCCAGCGAGCGAACGCTGGCGCGGCGGATGCGCACGGTGCTCGGCAAGACGCCGCTGTCGTATTTCCAGGATCTGCGCATCGAGCGGGCCTTGCATTTGCTCCGCACCGGCACCGACAGCGTCGATCGCATCGCCGCGCAGATCGGCTACGCCGACGGCGTGACGCTGCGCACTCTCCTGCGGCGGCGGCTCGGCCGCGGCGTCCGTGAGCTGCGCTCGCGCGCCTAGCCCGCCTGCTTCGACATCGACAACGAGATCACGCCCATGACACGACGCACCCTGCTTGCCGATCCGGCGATCCACGACTACGTGCTTGCGCATTCGCTGCGCGAGCATCCGGAGCAGGTCGCGCTGCGGCAGGCGACGGCGTCGCATCCGCACGCGATGATGCAGATCGCGCCCGAGCAGGGCCAGCTCATGGCCATGCTGGTCAAGTTGCTCGGCGCGCGGCGGGCGATCGAGATCGGTGTCTTCACCGGCTACAGCGCGCTCAGCGTCGCGCTCGCGCTCCCCGACGACGGCCGCCTCGTCGCCTGCGACATCAGCGACGAGAACGTCAAGATCGGCGTGCCGCACTGGCGACGCGCCGGTGTCGCGGACAAGATCGACCTGCGCATCGCGCCGGCGGCCGAGACGCTGCGCGCCTGCCTCGGCCGCGGCGAGCAGGAAAGCTATGACTTCATCTTCATCGACGCCGACAAAACCAGCTACGACACCTACTACGAGCTCGCCCTTGCGCTGCTGCGCACGGGCGGCCTCGCGGTGATCGACAACACGCTCTGGGGCGGCGCCGTCGCCCTGCCCTCGACGAGCGCCGACACGCTCGCCCTGCAGGCGCTCAACACGAAGATCCACCAGGACTCACGCGTCGACATGGTCCTGCTGCCGTTCAGCGACGGCGTAACGCTGGCACGCAAGCGCTGACCGAAGCGCGGCGTCGCAGCGTCAGCGCCGCTCTTTCGCGCTCGCCCGCCAGCGCGCCAGCACCGCCGTCTCGCGAGCGGCGTCAAGACCGGCACGCAGCTTGGCCTGGCGCTCGGCGGGCTGCTCGCGGAACCAGGCGAGCGTGTCGGCCGCCGTCGTCGCGAGCGGGCGAAACGCGAGCCCGGCGCCGAGCGCCCGGCCGATGTCGCGGCGGGCGAAGCCGGCGCTCTCGCCTTGCCCCGGCACCCAGACCGGAAGATCGCTCCACGGCGAGACCTGCTCGGCCTCGAGGAACGCGGCCGACACCCAGACCAGCTGCACGTCGGCGCGCACCGCGGCGCCGATGCCGGCGAGCATCTCGCGCGTCGCGAGCGGCTGCGCCGGGCCGGTGGCGTTGAACGTCCCCGTCGTGCTTGTCTCGACCATGCGAATCGTCCACTCGGCGAGATCGCGGGCATCGATGAACTGGACCGGGTCGGTGCCGTCGCCCGGCGCGAGGACCTCACCGCCGCGCGCCAGGCGCACCGGCCAGTACGTGAAACGGTCCGTCTCGTCGCCCGGGCCGACGATCAGCCCGGGCCGGATCACCGTCGTGCGATCGCCGAACTGGCGCTGCGCCTCTTGCTCGCTGACGGCCTTCAGCGGGCCGTACAGCGCGGCGACGTTGCGGCGAAAGGTGTCCGACGTCTCGGCCATCGGATCGGCGCCCTTGTAGCCCACCACCGGCGCCGACTCGTCCGCGGCCTTGTCGTCGCTCGCGTAGACCGAGATCGTCGAGATGAAGACGTATTGCTTCACGCGATCGCGCAGCGCGCGGCCGGCGTCGCGAACCCAGAACGGCAACGTCGTTGGGTTGTCGATGCAGACGTCCCATTCGCCGCCCTCGAGCGCCTTCAGGTCGCCACTGTTGCGGTCGCCGACGAGCTCGACGACCTCGCCCGGCCACGCGTGCGGCTGCCGGCCGCGATTGAAGAGCGTCACCTGATGGCCGCGCGCGAGTGCGTAGCGCACCTGATGCGGCCCGGTGAACCCGGTGCCGCCGAGGATGAGGATGCGCAGCCGTCGCGCGGCAGCGCCCGCGCCGTCGGCGGCCGACACGATGCCCGGCGCCACGCCGAACGCGGGGAGTGCGAGCGCGGTGGCATGCAGGAAGTTGCGGCGCGTCGTGCGCATCGATGACTCCGGAGCGACGAGACTCGCGATCGTAGGCCTTCGCGGCGCGCTGCTCGCCCCGTCGCCGCGCGCCGTTGCCTTGCGGCAAGATACGGCGTCGGCCCCGACCGCGCGGCCGCAGGAGACATCGCATGCCCCGCAACCCTTTCGTCGGCGCACGCCGCAACGTTGTCATCGGCGGCGGAGCGCTCGCCTTGCTGGCGATGATCCGGCCCGGTCTCGCCTCCGCCCAGCCGGCGACCGCGAAGCTGCGCATCGGCACCATCGGCGCCGGCCGCATCGGCGGCACGGTCGGCGGGCTCTGGATCAAGGCCGGCCATCCGGTGATGTTCTCGGCGAAGGATCTGGAGGAAAGCAAGGCGCTCGCGGCCCGGCTCGGGCCGCTCGCCAGCGCCGGCAGCGTCGCCGAAGCGATCGCCTTCGGCGACGTCGTCTTCCTCGCCGTGCCCTACGGCGCGATGCCCGAAATCGGCCGCGACCACGGTGCTGCGCTCCGCGGCAAGATCGTCCTCGACGCCGGCAACGCCGTGGCAGGCCGCGACGGCGCGATCGCCGCCGAGGCCGATCGCGACGGCATCGGCCTGACGTCGCAGAAGTACCTGCCCGGTGCGCGCATCGTCCGCGCCTTCAACACGATCGGCTACACGATCCTCGCCGGCGAAGCGGGCCGCGCCGATCCGAAGCTGCCGATCCCGATCGCGGGCGACGACGCCGAGGCCGTCCGCGTCGCTGCGGAGCTCGTGCGCGACGCCGGCTTCGAGCCCGTCGTCGCCGGCAGCCTCGCCGACGCGCGCGCGTTCCAGCGCGGCGGGCCGGGCTACGGGCCGAGCGCGAACGCGGCGGAGCTGCGCGAGAAGCTGCGCTCGAAGCCGTGACCCCGGCGCACGGCTCGCTGCGGGCGCTGATGCCGGCGACGCCCGCGGAGCGCCGTGCCGCGCTGTGGTCGTTCGCATACTTCTTCGCCCTGCTCGCGGCCTACTACGTGCTGCGCCCGGTGCGCGACCAGCTGGCGATCGCCGGCGGCATCCAGGCGCTGCCGTGGCTTTTCACCGCCACCTTCGCCGCGATGCTCGTCGCACAGCCGCTCTACGGCGCGCTCGTCGCGCGGCTGCCGCGGCGCCGCTTCATCGCCATCGTCTATCACTTCTTCGCCGCCAACCTCGCGCTGTTCTGGCTGCTCCTCGCGCTCGACATCGGGCGGGTCGCGATAGCGCGCGTCTTCTTTGTCTGGGTGAGCGTCTTCAGCCTGTTCGCGGTCGCCGTGTTCTGGTCATTCATGGCCGACCTCTTCGACAGCGAGCAAGCGAAGCGCCTGTTCGGCTTCATCGGCGCCGGCGGCACCGCGGGCTCGCTCGTCGGCCCCACGGTGACGCTCGCGCTCTCCGGGCCGCTCGGGCCGGCGAACCTGCTGCTGGTGGCGCTCGTGCTGCTCGAGCTCGCGGTGCTCTGCGTCTATCGGCTCGAGCGCACGACCGTCACCGCGCAAGGGCCGCGGCGCGACGAGCGTGCGATCGGCGGCAGCGCGTTCGCGGCGGTGACCGAGATCCTTCGCTCTCCCTATCTGCTCGGCCTTGCGGCGTGGGCGAGCCTGCTCTCGTTCGGCGCGACGACGCTGTATTTCGCGCAGGCGCACGTCGTCGCCGCCGAGGTGCAGGGCGCGGCCGCGCAGACGCGCGTGTTCGCAAGCGTCGACCTCGCGGTCGGCCTGCTGACGCTGGCCACGCAGGTCTTCGCCACCGGGCGCTTTCTCGAGCGCTTCGGCATCGGCATCGCATCGGCGGCGCTGCCGGCTGTCTACCTCGTCGGCTTCGCCTGCCTCGGCCTCAGCCCGACGCTCGGCGTCGTGCTCGTCTTCCAGGTCGCCCAACGCTGGATGAACTTCGCGATCGCGAATCCGGCGCGTCAGGTGTTCTTCACCGTCGTCGATCGCGAGGAGAAGTACAAGGCCAAGAGCTTCATCGACGTCGTCGTCTATCGCGGCTCCGACGCCGTCTTCGGCTGGCTGTTCGAGAGCCTGCAGGCGATCGGCCTCAAGCTCGGCGCGGTGGCGCTGTTCGCGCTGCCGGTGGCGGCGGCGTGGCTGGCGTTGTCGGCTGCGCTCGGTCGCATGCACGAGCGTCGTGCCGGGGCACGGCCGCGGCTCGACCCTGCTTCGCACGACCTGCCGGAACGGCCGGCACTTCCTCGCTAGTCGCAGACGCGTGCCACATGGCCTTCCATTCAAGCGATGATCGCGCGCATGCTTCGATCGACTCCGTTCAGATGAACACGAGACCACAGTCGCTCGTAGACCAATGGGTCGGCAGCGTTGCTCTACCTCGACGTGCATTCGCACTCGCGATCGCCTGCCTGCTCGTGCTGCTGCTGTTCGTGGCCCTCTTCGCGCAGGGCGGGCTGGCGGTGGGCGGCCGGTGGGGCCTCTGGAAGCTGGGTCTCGAGCCGGCGGTCATCATCTACATCTTTGGGATCTATCCGCGGCTCCATAGACGCTGGACGCTGGCCATCGATGCGCTTCGGCCTCTCACCGACCGGCCCGAACTCGTCGAACAGGCCCATGCCGTCAACCGGCGCGGCGAGTGGACCGCGCTGCTGCTCGGCGCGGCCTTCTCCATCTGGGTCACCGATCCCTGGCATTTCGGCGGTCGATGGTTGTTGCTCTACGTCTTCGCTTCCAACATCGTCATGTTCAGCCTGATGGCGCTGGCGATCCACGACTGTCTGGTGCGCACGCGGCGACTTACGCGCATCGTTCGCTCCGGTCTGCAACTGGACCTGTTCGAGCGCCGGTCGTTTGCGCCGCTGGCGCGCTGGGGCCAAAGCGTTTCGCTGACCTTCGTCGGCGGCACCTGCCTGAGCCTGCTCTTCCAGTCGTACGAGACCCTGTACACGGTCCAGTCGCTCGTGATCTATTCGACCATGGTCGTCGTTTCGCTGACGCTGTTCTTCACGTCGATCTGGAGCATCCACGACGCCTTGGTGGCAGCGCAGCAGCGCGAACTGGCCGTCGTTCGCCAACACTGGAGCAGAGCCCGCAGCGAGTTGAAGCGAAAGCTCGCCGAAGGCGCAGCGGGCGAGGCCGCCGGGCTCTACGAGCCGATCGTCGTGCTGGGCGCGTACGAGAGTCAGCTTCTCGCGGCGTCGACCTGGCCGTTCAACCCGAAGATCGTCAAGGAGGTCGTCGCCTCGCTCGTCGCGCCGATCCTCATCTATGGGCTGAAGATCGCCGTAGGGCTGTCGGGCAGCACCTGAATGGCTCACTTCGTCCAGTTGGCCAGCAGGCGGTCGTACTCGCCACTCGCCTTGCTGAGATGCAGCCAGGTGTCGATCCATTGCTTCATCGCGATATCGCCGCGCGGCAGCAGGTAGGCCATCTCGCCGTATTGCAAAGGCCGATCGGGATTGACGGCACACAGACCCGGACGCGCTTTCTGCTGGGTCAGCGTCTCGACCGATTCCGAGATCATCACGTCGGCGTGGCCCTTCAGGATCTCGTCGAAGATGGTCACGTTGTCGTTGAAGACGATGACCTTGGCGAGCGGCAGATTGGCACGGACGAAACGTTCGTTGCTGCCGCCCGGGTTGGTGATGACGGTCACCGAGGGCTTGTTGATGTCGGCCACGGTCTGGAACTTCGCGACGTTCTCGCAGCGAGTGATGGGCGCCTTGCCGTTGACCATGTAGGCGGTCGAGAAGCCGGCGCGCTTGGCGCGGTCGGTCGAGACGGAGATGCCGCCGACGGCGATGTCGCACTTCTCGACGAAGTCGTCCATCAGCTTCGGCCACGCGGTCTTCACGAACTCGAGCTGGACGCCGAGCGCCTTCGCCGCCGAGTGCATCAGGTCGACGTCGAGGCCCTCATAGGTGCCGTCCGGCTTGGCGAGCGAGAACGGCTTGTAGTCGCCCGGGGTGCAGACCCGCAGCTTTCCGGTGCGGATGACATCGTCCAGCCGTGACCGCTCCTGGGCGGAGGCGATGCTTGCGGCGGACATGCTGGCCATCACGGCAACTGCGACGATGAGTCTCTTCATGGGCATGTGTTCTCCAGGCGGCTTTGGCGGCAGCAGGCCGGCGTGACGACGACCTGCGAAGAGCCGCCATCCTAGTCGTTCAACCTGCGACTAGGATGCGGTTCATGTCCTCGAGCGAAGCCCTTCCGATCATCGACGTCAGCGCATTGGTGCACGCCACGCCGGGCCGAGCCGACGTGGCCCGACGCATCGGCGAGGCGTGCCGCGCCCACGGCTTTTTCTATGTCACCGGACACGGCGTCGATGCCGCGCTGGTGACCGAGCTGGAGGCAGTGAGCCGGCGCTTCTTCGCGCTCGACGAGAGCACCAAGATGCAGTGGCGGATGGCGCTGGGTGGGCGCGCCTGGCGGGGCTACTTTCCCCTCGGCGGCGAGCTCACTTCCGGCCGGCCGGACTGGAAGGAGGGCCTGTACTTGGGCACCGAGCTGCCCGAGGAGCATCCGCTGGTGCGCGCGGGCACGCCGGTGCACGGCCGCAACCTGTTTCCGGACCTGCCCGGATTTCGCAGCACGGTGCTCGCCTACATGGCGGCGGTGACGGCGCTGGGGCACCGGCTGATGGAAGGGATTGCGCTCAGCCTCGGCTTGCCGAGCGACTACTTCGCCCGCCTCTACACCTCGGAGCCGCTGATCCTGTTCCGATTGTTCAACTACCCGTCACGTCCGGTACCAATGGGGACGGACGCACGCTGGGGCGTCGGCGAGCACAGCGACTACGGCCTTCTGACCATACTGCTCCAGGACGACGTCGGCGGCCTGCAGGTGAAGACCCCGGGCGGCTGGGTCAATGCGCCGCCGGTGCCGGGCAGCTTCGTCTGCAACATCGGCGACATGCTCGACCGCATGACGGTCGGCCTCTACCGCTCGACACCTCACCGCGTCGCGATCAACCGGAGTGGCCGCGATCGCTTGTCGTGCCCGCTGTTCTTCGACCCGAACTTCTTCAGCCGCGTCGAACGGATCACGGGATTGGTGAATCAGCCCCCGGTCGACGATGCCGCCCAGCGCTGGGATCGCGCCAACGTTCATGCCTTCAATGGCCGCTACGGCGACTACCTGCTCGACAAGGTCGGCAAGGTGTTCCCTGAACTGCGCAACCAGGTTCTGTAGCGAATCGGAGGAAGCGCGGTTCCCATCAGCGACCCGCGGCCCGCCGCGCGCTATCGTGAGGCGCTTGCCGGTGAGCTCTCCGCCTTCGCGTCCCACTTCGGCTTCATCTCGCGGCCCCACTGCTTCGGATCTTCGTTGTGCATCTTCTCCATCGCCTTGGCGGTATCGGGATGCTTGTCCATCACGTGCCTGGTCATGACCTTCACCATCTCTTCCCAGGTAGAAGCCGACAGCTTCTGGTCGCACGGGCCACCGAGTTCTCGGCAAGTCATCGTTTTCATCGGGCTGCTCGGGTGATGCGTTGCAGCTCGCGGCAATCGACATGCCGCGTCTAGGAGCGGACATCGCACGTTCATCCGGGCCCCGAGTCGGCCGTGCCATCACGCCCGAGCAGTTCGAGGAACTCTCCGACGAACAACTCCTGCGGCTGGTGCCGCGTGCCTACCGTGAATATTTTCCGGGCAAGGACGACTGCGCGAACGGATCCTTCTATCTCCACGACGGAACGGCCTGGAGCTTCTTCAAGGGGTCGTTGCTCGACGAATAGCCGGCTCGATGGCGCCGTCGCACTCGGGCGCCGCCGACGCCGGACGACCCTGCGCCCAGCGGGGTTTGCCCGGGCGCGAGGGAAAATCCGGCGATGGCATCGGGAATGTCGACATGAAGCGCGAGTGGTTCGTTGCCGCGACGGGCGCGGCGGTGCTGGGGATCGTGATTGCGGCCGTGCTCTGGATGCAGTCGCGGTCGCCCGCGCCGGGCGCACCGGAAGCAGCGCCGAGCGCCGCCCGAGTCCCCTCTGCGTCGTCCGCACCGGCTGCGGCGTCGGAGCCGGCCGTCCGCTATCCGGTCGAGCCGGCGACGGCCGAGCGCTCGGGCGCGCCGCTCGATGTCGGGTCGGCTCTCGACGACCTGTTCGGTTCGCGTACGGTGAAGTCGACGTTCCAGGTCGACGACTTCGCGCGTCGCTTCGTCGCGACCGTCGACAACCTCGGCCGCTCGACCGCGTCGCCGCGGCTGTGGCCGGTCAACCCGGCGCCGGGGCGTTTCGCGGTCGACCCGGCGGACGGCGGTGGCGACGTGATCGGCGCCGCGAACGCGGCGCGCTACACGCCGTTCGTGACACTGATCGAAGGTGTCGACCTGCACCGGGCGGTCGCCGCCTATGCCCGCCTGTATCCGCTCTTCCAGCATGCGTACGAGGACCTCGGCTACCCGAAGCGCTACTTCAACGACCGCCTGGTCGAGGTTGTCGATCGGCTGCTGGTCACGCCCGAGCCTTCGTCGCCGCCGAACGTCCACCTGCCGTCGATCAACGGTCCCGCACAGCCGGAGCGCCCGTGGGTGCTCTACGAGTTCGATGACCCGGCGCTGCAATCGCTCACTGCCGGCCAGAAGATCCTGGTGCGGATGGGCGTCGAGAACGAGCGCCGCGTGAAGGCCCGGCTCGTCGACCTGCGTGGGCTGATCACCTCGACGAAGACGCTGCGCTGATCGGCTTGCGGGTCCAGGCGGCCGAGCCGCCCCGCATCAAACCGTCCGTTCGTCCCTCGCTCCCAGCTCCGCAACCATCGCCTTGCGCATCTCGAACTTCTGCGCCTTCCCCGTCGCCGTGAGCGGGAACTGCTCGACGATCCTGACGTAGCGCGGCACCTTGTAGTGTGCGATCTGGCCCTTGCAGAAGTCGCGCACGATCTCCTCGCTCAGCGCGTGGCCGCGCCGCGCGACGACCCAGGCGCAGACCTCCTCGCCGTACTTCGGGTCGGGAACGCCGAACACCTGCGCGTCCTGGATGCCGGGGTGGCGCAGCAGGTACTCCTCGATCTCGCGCGGGTAGACGTTCTCGCCGCCACGGATGAGCATGTCCTTGACCCGGCCGACGATGTTCGCGTAGCCCTCGGCATCGATCGTCGCCAGGTCGCCGCTGTGCATCCAGCCGGCTGCATCGATCGCCTCGCGCGTGCGCTCGTCGTCCTTCCAGTAGCCGCGCATCACCGCGTAGCCGCGCGTGCAGAGCTCGCCGGCGCTGCCGACGGGAACGATCCGGCCGGCGCCGTCGACGATCTTCACCTCGAGGTGCGGCTGGACACGGCCGACGGTCGAGACACGCCGCTCGAGCGGGTCGTCGAGGCTCGACTGGAACGAGATCGGTGAGGTCTCGGTCATGCCGTAGGCGATCGTCACCTGGTGCATGTGCATCTTCGCGATCACCTTGCGCATCGTCTCGACCGGGCACGGCGCGCCGGCCATGATGCCGGTGCGCAGGCTCGACAGGTCGTGGCGGTCGAAATCGGGATGCTCGAGCATCGCACCGAACATCGTCGGCACGCCGTGCAGCGCGGTGCAGCGGTTCCGCGCCACCGCGAGCAGGGTGTCGCCGGCATTGAACCCTTCGCCGGGAAACACCATCGTCGCGCCCGACGCCGCGGCGCAGAGCACGCCGAGCACCATGCCGAAGCAGTGGTAGAGCGGGACCGGGATGCAGAGCTTGTCCTCCGGGCCGAGCGCCATCGCCTTGGCGCAGTAGCGCGCGTTGTTGACGATGTTGAAATGCGAGAGCGTCGCGCCCTTCGGCGACCCGGTCGTTCCGCTCGTGAACTGGATGTTGATGGCATCGTCGGGATCGAGTGCGGCCGAGAGCGCGTCGAGCCGTGCCCGCTGCGCCGGCCCGGCGAGCGCAACCAGCTGCCGGTACGAGAGGCTCCGCGGCGGCACCGGCTCGTCGCCGAGCAGAACGACATGCTTCAGCTCGGGGAGGCGCACGCTGTCGAGCACCTCGCTCGCGCCCTTGAGGTGGAGCTCGGGCGCGATCTCGCCGAGCATGCCGAGGTAGTCGCTGGTCTTGAAGCGACGCGCCAGCACGATCGCGCGGCAGCCGACCGTGCGCAGCGCGTACTCGAGCTCGGTCGTGCGGTAGGCCGGGTTGATGTTGACGAGGATCAGGCCGATCCGCGCCGTCGCGAACTGCGTGATCAGCCACTCGTGCCGGTTCGGCGCCCAGATGCCGACCCGGTTGCCGCGCCTGAGGCCGAGCGCTAGCAGGCCCGCGGCCATCTCGTCGGCCCGCTGCTGCACGTCGTACCACGAAAGGCGCAGGTTCTCGGCTTCGAAGATGGCGGCATCGCGCGCGCCGTGGCGGCCGACGGTCTTGGCGAGCTGCTGGGCGATCGTGATGAAGCGAAGCGGCTCGTCGGCCGCCCCGGTCACGTACGAGAGCGTCCCTTGCGGCTTCAGCAGGTCGGCACGGCCGCCGTCGAGCCAGTCGGAGCGAAACGGATTCGCCGCCACGATGCGAGTCCCTGCGCCGCCGCCCGCGCGATCAGAAGTTGCGCCAGTCGCCGAGCTGCTCGAACGCGTGCGCGGCGCGGTAGATCGTCGACTCGTTGTAGTGCGCGCCGATCAGCTGCATGCCGACCGGAAGCCCGGCCGACATCCCGCACGGCACGTTCATCGCGGGGTGGCCGCTGACGTCGAACGGCGCGGTGTTGGGCAGCATCTCGAACGCGCGCTGGCAGTAGAGCGCGAGCGGCGCATCCTGCGGCGGAATCGGCGTCGCTTTCATCGGCGTCGTCGGCGTCAGCAGCAGGTCGCATCGCGTCAGCGCCTCGTTGTAGGTCTTCCTCAGCAGCCGCGAGAGGTTCTGTGCCTTCGCGTAGTAGTGGCCACGATACTGACGGATGAAGTACTCGCCCGCCATCATCGAGATCTTCAACGTGCGCGAGAGCTGGTTCGCGCGTGCGCGCCAGTTGGCGTGCGCGTCGAGCAGGCTCGTCGTGTAGAGGCCCTCCCAATTGAAGCCCATGCCGTTGCCGTGCATCATCTGCGCCTGCAGGCCTTCGAGGGCGATCGGCGTCCAGATCGCGAGGCCGTCGGCGTGCATCGGGATCGAGATCTCCTCGACGATCGCGCCGAGGCCACGCAGGCGGTCGGCCGCCTGGCGCACCTTCTGCACGACATCGGGCTCGCACGAGTCGAACTGGAACCCTTCGGTCAGGACGCCGATCCGCATCCCGGCGACGCCGCGGCCGAGTGCCGCCGTGTACTTGTCGACGCGGACGTTGTACTGGCGCGGGTCGAGCCCGTCGGGGCCGGCGATCACCTCGAGCAGCAAGGCGTTGTCGGCGACGGTGCCGGTCATCGGGCCGACGTGATCGATCGTCGCCTCGATCGGCATCGTGCCGGTGTACGGCACCAGGCCGTGGGTTGGCTTCATGCCGTAGACGCCGCAGAACGATCCGGGCATCCGGATCGAGCCGCCCTGGTCACCGCCGATCGCCATCTCGATCTCGCCGGCGCCGACGAGCGCCGCGCAGCCGCTCGACGAGCCGCCCGCCGCATAGCCGAGCTTGTACGGGTTGTGCACCGGGCCGCTCGCCGACGTGTGACTGCCGCCCGAGAGGCAGAAGTATTCGCAGTGCGCCTTGCCGGCGATCATGCCGCCGGCGTCGAGGATGCGCGCGGCGACGGTCGCGTCGATGTCGGGGACGTAGCCTTCGAGCGTCGAGGCACCGTTCATCATCGGCACGCCGGCGAGACAGATGTTGTCCTTCAGCACGACGCGCTTGCCGGCGAGCGGCCCGTAGGGGGCGCCCTTGATCTCCGATTTCACGTACCAGGCGCCGAGCGGATTCTCCGCCGCGGACGGCCGCATCCCCGGCGTGCGTGGGTAGCGCACCTCGGGCAGATAGTCGGGCAGCGCGTCGACGCGGTCGTAGGCCTGCATCGTCCCCTCGAGAACGTCGAGGTACTCGCCGATCTCGTGGTCCGACATGCTCATGTGCAGCGAAGCGACGATCTTTCGCATCTGCTCCAGCGTGGGGCGCTTGACCATCGTCATGACATCACCTCGGGAAAGCGCCGACGGCGATGCCGTCAGCTGGGAACGTGGGGGAACGGCCGGCGCGGCCGAAGCCGCGACGACCGACTGCGACGACGCGAACCGCGCTGATGACGCGGGCGATGTGGCAGCCGCCATCGATCGCGGCGGCCATGCCGAGGCCGCGCGCGGCGGATTGCCGGGGCCGCCGACGCCGGGCCGCGTCATCCGCATCGTCCCCATGCCGAGCAGCTCGGCGAGGCCGCCCGCTCTGGCGATGTGTGCGTCGACCTCGCGCTCGATGCGGCCGCGCTCCATCACGACGATGCGGTCGGCGACGTCGAGCACGAGATCCAGGTTCTGCTCGACGACGACGAGCGAGAGCTTGTCGCGCCGGCGCAGGCCGGCGAGGATCTCGCCGATCTCCTGCACGATCGAAGGCTGGATGCCTTCCGAGGGCTCGTCGAGGAGCAGCAGCCACGGCGCTGCGATCAACGCGCGGCCGAGGGCGAGGATCTGTTGCTCGCCGCCCGAGAGTGCGCCGCCCTTGCGATCGAGGATCGCGCCCAGGCGCGGCAGCGTCTCGACGATGCGCTCGACCGCCGCCGTCTCGGTGTCACCCGAGTCGGCCGTCCACGCGAGGCGCAGGTTCTCGAGCGCGGTCAGGCCCGGCAGGATGCCGCGCCCCTGCGGAACGTAGCCGACGCCGAGGCGGCTGCGCTGGTGCGCCCTCATGCGCGTGACGTCGATGCCGTCGATCGAGATGCGGCCGGCGTTGGCGCGCACGAGGCCGATCAGCGCCTTCATCAGCGTCGTCTTGCCGACGCCGTTGTGGCCGACGATGCCGATCGCCTCGCCAGAGTGCAGCTGCAGGCTGACGCCGTGCAGCACCGGGACATGGCCGTAGCCGGCGCGCAGACCGGCGACGTCGAGGACGATGTCGCTCGCCGAGCGCGCGTCGGCGGCGGCGTCCTCGTCCGCGGCCGCGGTCGCCGCGCCGACGGCCGGCACGACCTGCTCGCTCATTTCGCGCGGCTCCCGATGTAGACCTCTCGCACCTTGGCGTCGGCGAGCACGTCGTCGACCGGCCCTTCGCGCAGCACCGCCCCCTGGTGCATCACCGTGACCTTGCCGCCGAGCATGCGGACGAACTGCATGTCGTGGTCGACGACGACGATCGTCGCCTTCTTGTTGACTTCGTGGATGATGCGAACGAGCTGGTCGGCCTCGGCGCCGGTGATTCCGGCGGCGGGCTCGTCGAGCAGCAGCAGCCACGGGTCCTGCGCGAGGACGAGGCCGATCTCGACCAGCTGGCGCTGGCCGTGCGCGAGCTCGCCAACGAGGCGGCGCGCGATCGGCTCGAGCGCCATCTGCTGCATCACCCCGGCAACGGTCGCCTGCGTCTGCTCGCGGCTGCCGACGCGGCGCGCCGACAGCCACAGGTTCTCCTCGACCGTCAGCCCGTTCATCACCGAAGGCACCTGCGTCTTGATGCCGACGCCGAGGCGGACGATCTCGTAGGGGCGCCAGCCGGTCACGTCCTGGCCGCGGATGAAAACCCGGCCGTGCGAATGGTCGAGACGAATCTGGCCGGTCAGGCACTTGAAGAAGGTGCTCTTGCCGGCGCCGTTCGGGCCGATCAGGCAGCGCAGCTCGCGGTCGGCGAGCGAGAAGTTGACGTTGTTGACCGCCTGCACGCCGCCGAAGCGCATCGAAAGGTCGCGCGTGTCGACCACCGTCTCGCTCACGTCGTCGTCTCCCCGCGGACGCCGCGGCGGCGCCGCGTGCTCGTCGCCTGCCGCCGGCTGACGCTCGCCCGGTCGCGGCGTGCGCGCCAGCGACCGAGCGCCGGCAGCAGGCCGCTCGGCAACAGCAGGACGACGAGGACGAGGATCGCGCCGAGAACGAGCGAGTTGTCGATCAGCGTCTGCTGGCCGAGCAGCAGCTTGAGGAAGCCGAGGACGATCGCGCCGACGATCGGACCGACGAGCGTGCCGAGACCGCCGACGATCGTCCAGATGATCACCTCGGCCGACTGGCCGAGGCTGAAGACGCCGGGGGTGACGATCTCGGCCCAGTTCGCGAACAGGCAGCCGGCGAGGCCCGCCATCGCTGCGCTGATCGTGAAGATCGCCGTCTTGTAGAGCGGCGCGCTGTAGCCGAGCAGCTCGACCCGCGCCTCGTTCTCGCGAATGCCGATCAGCACCTTGCCGAAGAACGAGCCGAGGATCCATCGGCAGAGCAGGTAGCAGAGCAGCAGCGCAACGCAGACGACGTAGTAAAAAGGGGTGCCGAACGCGGTGACGTTCGGATCGCCGGGCAGGTTCAGGATCGGAAACGCCGGGATGCCGTTGAAGCCGCCGAGGCGCACCGCGCCGATGTGGTACGCGTCGCCCGCGGTCGCGTTCATGAACTTGAACAGGATCAGCGTCACGACCAGTGTGATGACGCCGAGGTAGACGTCGCTGACGCGGCCATAGAACATCATCGCGCCGACCACCGCCGCGGCCGCGGCCGGCAGCACGATCGCGAGCAGCAACGGCCCGGTGCTCTCGCCGACGGTCATCGCGGCGACCGCATACGTGTACGCTCCGAGGCCGAAATACGCGGCGTGGCCGAAGCTGAGGATGCCGGCGAAGCCCCACATCAGGCCGAGGGAGAGCGCGAACAGCGCCCAGATCAGAAGCAGCGCCGGCGTGTTGGTTCCGGTGAGCGCCGGCAGCAGCAGCGCGACGACGACGGCGGCGGTGAACCACGGCCAGCGGATGCGGCCGATACCGAACGTCGGGCCGCCGGTCACGTCGAGTTCCTGAAGAAGCGGCCGGTGATCCCCTGCGGCATCAGCCGAAGCAGGATGATCGCGAGCGCGAGCATCGCGATCTCGCCGATCACCGGCGTCGAGCCGAACGAGACGATCTGGTTGACCGTGCCGAAGATGATCGAGCTCGCCAGCGTCCCGGAGATGATCGCCGCGCCGCCGGTGATGACGGTGATGAACGCCTTGGCGATGTAGAGCGACCCGGACGACGGCAAGAGTCCCGTGAGCGGCGCCATCACGCCGCCCGCCAGCCCCGAGAGCGCGGCGCCGGCGGTGAAGGTCCACATGTAGATCCGCTGCGGGTTGTAGCCGAGCGACGAGGCGACGTCGGCGTTCTGCATCGCGCCGCGCGCGATCAGGCCGACGCGCGTGTGGCGCAGCACCAGCCAGAGGACGAGCATGAGCAGGATCGCGACGGCAATGATGAACAGGTTGTAGCCGCCCATCTGGTAGGCGCCGACCTGGTACGACTGGATCGGCGCCGGCACGCTTACCGCCGTATTGCCGAAGATCAGGGTGACGAGGCCGACCATCAGCAGGCTCAGGCCCCAGGTCGCGAGCATCGTGTCGATCATCCGGCCGTAGAGACGGCGGATGACGATGCGCTCGACGACGAGGCCCAGGATGCCGACGACGAGCGGCGCCAGCACCAGCATCGCGAACCAGATGTCGATGCCCGCGCGCTCGCAGAAGATCGTCGTGTAGCCGCCGATCATCACGAACTCGCCGTGCGCGAGGTTGATGACCCGCATCATCCCGAACACGACCGCCAATCCCGCGCTGATCAGCGCGAGGAAGGCGATCATGTAGAGGATCTCGAGAAAGACGACAGCGGCGTAGTCCAAGGGCGGGTCCGTCGGGTCGTCGGCTGCGGGAGGTTTAGATGGTCACCTCGAACTGCTTGTTCTCGTTCGGGTTCTTCGTCAGGTTGCACGAGGCGGCGGTGTCGCTCGGTGGCCGCTGCTTGAACGACTGCTTGATCGTCAGCTTCTGCCCCTTGACCTCCATCACCTTGATATCGAGCGAGGCATGGTGCGTTGCCGCGTCCATCTTGACGAGGCCGGCCGGCCCTTCGATGCCGATGCCCGACTCGAGCACCTTCAGCATCTTGTCGCGATCGAGCGAGCCGGCCTTCGTGACCGCCTCTGCCCACAGCTTGATGCCCTGGTACTGCGAGACCGCGATCTCGTGGACGATCTTGGTGTCGCCGAAGCGCTTGGCCCAGCGCGCCAGGAAGTCCTTGTTGGCCGGCGACGGATCCTCCTGGCTGTAGTTGCCGGCGATCAGGATGCCGTCGCCTTCGGCCGGCGAGAGCGCAAGGTGCTCGTTGCCGACGCCGAACGTCGTCGAGTAGAGCGGGATCTTCTTGTTCATTCCCGACGCCGCCCACTGGCGGAAGAACGAGAGGTGGGCGCCGCCGACCAGCGCAGCGCAGACCGAGTCGGGCTTGGCGGCCTGGATCTTGGCGATCGTCGAGCCGAAGTCGGCAACGTCGAGCGGGAAGAAGTCGGTCGCGAGCACCGAGCCGCCGCGCTGCTTGACGTAGTGGGCGACCCACTTGGCCGTGATCTGGCCGTAGTTGTAGTCGGCCGCGAGCACGTAGACCTTCTTGCCCCATTGCTTCTGCGAGATCTCGACGATCGGCTCGACCGCCTGCGCCGGCGTCGTGCCGGTGACGAAGCAGTTGCGGTCGCAGACGCCGCCCTCGTAGAGCACGTTGTAGAAGTAGAGGATGTTGGCGCGCCGGAACGTCTGCCGGATCGCCTCGCGCGACGCCGACGTGATGCCGCCATGGACGACGTCGACCTTGTCGTCGCGCGCGAGCTGCTGCGCGTACTTGGTGTAGAGCGCGATGTCGGACTGGGTGTCGTACTGGACGACCTGGATCTTGCGGCCGAGGAGTCCCCCGGCGGCGTTGATCTCCTCGGCAGCGAGCTGCGTCGCCAGCACCATCGGCTTGCCGTAGGCGTCGAGGTTGCCCGAGTTGTCGAGCACCGAGCCGAGCTTGATCGGCGCGCCCTGCGCGAGCACGTGGCCGAACGGAATCGCGCTGCCGGCAGCGACGCCGGTGGCCGTGGTGAGGAAGTGACGACGCGAAACGGTCATGGTCTTCTCCTGGTTGTGGCGCCGGATGGCTGTCTGCGAGGGCGGGCAGCGGTCAGCCCTTGGGCTTGGCCTTGTCGCCTGCGGAAGGAGCGGGCCCGCCCAACGCCGGGTTGCCGCCACTCGAGGGGCCCACCGCCGCGGACAGGTCCACGCCGATCGACTCGCCGATGCTCTTCAGGGCCGGCAGCTGCAGCGCCATGCCGAGGATGCTATCCATCACCTGCGTCACCGGCGCCCTGCCGCCGGCGTCGCCGCCGCCGGCGACCGCGCCGCCCGGCGTGCTCGAGCCGCCGAAGCCGGTGACCTGGTGGATGCGGATGCTGTCGATCTTCTCGGCCGGCTTCATCATCTGCGCGATGATCTCCGGCAGCCGGTCGAGGCGATGCTGCTCGAGCTGCATCCGCATGAGGTCGCTCGTGCGCGAGTTCTCGGCCGCGATCAGCGCGCGCGTGCCTTCCGATTGCGCGGTCAGGCGGATGCGCTCGGCCTCGGCGCGCGTCGTCGTCGCCGACGCCTCGGCGCGGGCGGTCATCAGCAGCACCTGCGTCTCGCTCTCGGCCTTCGACGTCTCGACCTCGCCGCGCTCCTGCTCGCGCTTGAGCGCGATTTCGCGCGAGCGATCGGCGACGGCATGCTCGCGCGCGGTCTGCAACTGCTCCTGCGCCAGGACGATCTCGGTGCGCGCCAGCTCGGCCCCGGCCTGCGCCCTCGCCTCCTCGGCGTGCTTCTGCGCCAGCGCGATCGAGCTGTCGATCTTCCTCGTCTCGAAATTGAGCTGAGCCTCGATCTCGAGCTTCCTCAGCTCGCGGCTCTTCTGGATCTCGGCGACGCGCGTCTGCTGCTCGCGCTCGATGCGCGCGCTATCGGAGGCGACGGTCGACTGCTCGCGCGCGCGAGCGGTGTCGGCTTCGCTCGCCGCCTTGAGCTTCTCGATCTCGAGCCGCTGGCCGATCTGCGCCTCCTCCTCCTGCCGCGACAAGCTCAGCCGCTGCTTGATCGCCTCGAGCTGCGTCTGCCGCACCGAGACGTCGGCGTCGGCCTAGATCTCGGCGCGCTTCTTCTTGCTCGTCGCGATGATCTCGGCGAGCTTCCTCAAGCCGACCGCGTTGAACGCGTTGTTGTCGTCGAGCGAGGCGAACGCCGCCTGGTCCATCCGCGTCAGCGACACCGACTCGAGCTGAAGGCCGCTGTGGCCGAGGTTGTCGCGCACCATCTCGCGGATCACGCGGACGAAATCGGCGCGCTTGTCATGCAGGGAATCCATCGTGAAAGTCGCCGCGGTCGCCTGGATCGCATCGATGAAACGGCCTTCGAGGAGGTTCCTGACGCCGTCGGGGCTGAGCGACTTCGAGCCGATCGCCTGCGCCGCGGTGGCGACGCCGTCGACGGTCGGCTGCACGCGCAGGTAGAACTCGAGCTCGACGTCGACCCGCATCCGGTCCTCGGTGATGAGCGACTTGGCGGCAGCGCGGACGACCTCGATCCGCATCGTCCGCATGTTGATCTCGTCGACCTTGTGCAGAAACGGCAGCGCCAGCGTGCCGCCGGTGAGGACGATCTTCTGGCCGCCGAAGCCGGTCCGGATCAGCGCGACATCGCGCGAGGTTTTGCGATAGAAGCGGTTCAGGAACGCGACACCGACCGCGATCGCGACGATCAGAACGATCAGGCCGAACAGCCAGGCCAGGAGCGTCATGGGGGTCTCCTCCCTCCGTCTGCAGGCGGGCCGCTGCGCCGCGCGCCGGATTACTTTCCGAGGAAACTATAGCAGCCCGCGCGCTGCCCGCGATGCGCGCGCCGCGGCGCCGGCCCGGCAACTCACAGCGCGACCGGGCGCTGGAAGAGGTGGCCGCCTGCCTCGGCGAGATAGGTCGGGTGGGCGCAACGCTCGTTGCCGAAGTAGCCGATGCCGCGCACCGAACGGAACGCGAGCGGCGCAGCGAGATGGCCGAGCAGCGGCGCGTCTTCGTCGGCGGCGCGGCGCGCCAGTGCAGCCATGAAGTGGACGCCTTCGTAGGTCGACTGGCCGAGCGCGTTCAGCGTCGGTGCGCGCTGGCCGAAGTGATTGTGATAGCGCTCCTTGAACGCCATGTTGGCGTCGTTGTCGAGCGACGCGAAGTAGCCCGAAGAGACGAACAGGCCGTCGGTGTTGTCGGCGCCGATTGCGAGCAGGCCGTTCTCCTCGATCGCGCACGAGAGGCGGAACATGTCGCGCGACAGCCCGCAGCGGCCGAACGCGCGATTGAACTGCACCGCGTCCTGGCCGACGAGCGAGAGCAGGATCGCGTGCGGCTTCAGCTCGCCGATTTCGTCGAGCAGCTCGGAGTAGTCCTCGGTATTGAACGGCAGGTAGCGATCGGCGACGACCTCGCCCCCCTGCTCGGCGACATAGCGCGCCGCGAGCCGGTGCGAGACACGTGGCCAGACGTAGTCGTTACCGACGAACATCCAGCGTCGGGCGCGGTAGCGGCCGGCGAGATACTCGATCGCCGGGCGCAGCTGCCTCCCGGGCGTCTCACCGATCGCGAACACTCCGGGCGTGCGCTCTCCGCCTTCGTAAAGCGGCGTGTAGACGTACGGAATCTGGCGCGCCACGTCCTTCAGCACGCGCTGGCGCACCTGGCTCGTGTGCATGCCGACGATCGCGTCGATCGCGCCGGCGTGCATGAGCGCCGCCGTGACGCTGCCGACCTCGGTCGCCTCGTCGGAGGAGTCGATGATGCGCAGGCGCACCTGGCGATCGAGGAGGCCGCCCTCGGCGTTGATCTCGGCCTGCGCGAGCTGCGCGCACGCGATCGACGATGGGCCCCAGATTCCGGCCGAGCCGTTGATCGGGACGAGCAGGCCGACGACGAAGTCGGCGCCGTCGTCGAGCGCCTCGCGGCGCGCGGCAAGCCGGCTCGCGCGCGGCATCGACGGCGCGCTTCTCGCGCCGGCGCCGCTTGCGACCGCCACCTCAGGCATCGTCTCTCCCCTGTGAGCGCGCGCCACGCGCGGGGCTTTTCACATCCCCCGATGCTTTCCGGAGAAAGCAACTTCTACAATAGCATAGCGATGAAGCGCACCGACCATCATCTCGGCCTGCTCCTCGAGCGCGCCGGCCGCGTCGTCGGCGAGCGCCTCGACCGCGAGATCGGCCGCGACGGCGTCACCTCCGAACACTGGCGCGTCCTGCGCGTCCTCGCCGACGAGCAAGGCCACACGATGGGCGAGATCGCGGAGCGGCTGAAGATGAATCCGCCGACGCTCACCAAGCTGACCGACCGCATGGTCGGCAAGTCACTCGTCCAGCGCGCCGCCGACCCGGAGGACAGCCGGCGGGTCCTCGTCTACGCGACCGATGCCGGCCTCGGCATGCTCGAAGAGCTGCAGGGCAAGATCGACCAGCACCATGCCGCGTTGCAGGCGCTGCTCGGCGAGCGCAATGCGCGTCAGCTCGAGCGCTTGCTGACGACGCTGATCGAAGCCACCGAGCAACCGACTGCCTGAGGCCGCCGCCGGCGCGCGCTAGACGCGGGGATGGCGGCGGTGAAAGTCGGTGACACGCTGGAACGCCCGGCCTGCGCGCACCACTGCCGCTTCGCCGAGCGGCTTGCCGACGAACTGCGCGGCGATCGGCAGCCCGGCCGTGGTGAATGCGACCGGGAACGTCAGCGTCGGGTTGCCGGACATGTCGAACGGCGCCGTGTAGCGGATCAGCGCGGCGAGCTCCGCCGGCACCCGGCCGAGCGTACCCATCCGCGCGACGGTCGGCGCCGCGATCGGCTGCGCCGGAATCAGCATCGCATCGACCGGCGCGAGCACAGCGAGGACGCGGCCGGCGAAGTCGCGACGGCGAAGCAGGATCTTCTGGTAGTCGGCGCCGCTCAGAGCGCGGCCGGCATCGATCAGCCCTGCCAGGCCTGGGCCGTAGCGATCGCGCTCGGCGGGAAATGTCTTCTCGTGCGCGACCGCGGTCTCGACGGCGCAATGCAGTCCCCAGTCTGCGGTCATTGCATCGACGGCCGGAAAACGCAGCGAGACGATCTCGGCACCGAGCGAGCGCACCGTCGCGAGCGCCGCCTCGACGGCGGCATGCACTTCGGCGTCGACGTCGCCGAGCGCGTAGCTTTCGTCGAAGCCGATCCGCGTGCCACGCAGCGAGCCGTCGTCGCCGGCGAGGTAGTCGGGCACCGCCGCGAGCAGCGCGGTCGGGTCGCGCGGATCGCTGCCGGCGATCGCCTGCAGGACGATCGCGGCGTCGGCGGCGCTGCGGCACATCGGGCCGATGTGGTCGAGCGAGGCGGCGAGCTCGAAGCAGCCGAAGCGCGAGACGCGGCCCCACGTCGGCTTGATGCCGGTGACGCCGTTCGCCGCCGACGGGAAGCGGATCGAACCGCCGGTGTCGGAGCCGAGCGAGCCGAAGCAGAGACCCGCGGCAGTCGCGACGCCCGAGCCGCTCGATGAAGCGCCCGACCAGTGGTCGCGGTGCCAGGGATTGACCGGCGGCGGCACGTCCGGGTGGTGATCGGCGAACGCGCCCTCGGTGAGCTGGAGCTTGCCAAGCAGGACGGCGCCCGCTTCGCGCAGCTTGCGAACGACGGTCGCATCGACCGCGGGATGGAAGTCGCGGTGCAGCGGCATTCCGGCCGCGGTCGCGATGCCTTCGGTCCAGCACAGGTCCTTGACGGCAACCGGAACGCCGTGCAGCTGCGAGAGGACCTGACGCCGGCCGATCATCTGCTCGGCCGCGCGCGCCTGCGCGAGCGCAAGGTCGCGGGTGACGAGCGCGTACGACTTCAGCGCCGGATCGACGCGCTCGATCCGGTGCAGCATCTCCTCGGTCAGCTCGACCGGCGAGAGCTTGCGCGCGGCAAGGAGCCGCGACAGCTCCTCGATCGAGAGGTAGTGGACGTCGTCGAGCATCGGCCGATTCTTGCCCAATCGGTGGCGTCGTGGCCGGCGCTACGCCGAAGCGGCGTCCGGCGCCGGCTTCTTCGGCAGGTCGTCGGCGATCGCGATCCAGTCGACGTGCGTGTCCCAGTAGGCGTGCGCCTGCGGCGCCTTGTCGACCGGACCGTCGAAGTTGGCGAGCACGGCATGCAACTCGCCGGGCCAGTTCGGCGAGCAGAAGAAGAGCGTGCTCCCGCACGCCGAGCAGAAGCCGCGCTCGCCGCCGCCCGCGGCGTGGTACCACGACAGCCGCGCCTCGCGATCGCGCAGCTCGACGCCGTCGGCGTCGAGCCCGACCCAGGTCACGAACGCGGCGCCGTGCGCGCGACGACAGCGCGAGCAGTGGCAGTGGGCGACCCAGCGCGACGGCAACCGCGCCTCGAAGGAGACCGCCTCGCAGAGGCACCGTCCTGTTGCCTTGGCGTCGGAACCGTTCATGCAACCTCCGGCAAATGAACGTGCTCGGGCCGGATCCCCATGCCGAGCAGGCGCGCCATCATCCGCTGCAGCATCGGCACCGCGGTGACGATGCGGATCGGCAGCGGCACGGCGAGATCGGTGTTCGCGCCGGACATCACGGGCACGAGGACGTTGTCCTGGATCGCGAGCTGCGCCGCCTGCGTCGCCTTGGTCGGCCAGAGGCGGCGACGGCGCACCGCGTCGAGGTCGTCGTCGCTGACCGTGCCAGCGCGCAGCTTGATGGCCAGCAGGTTCGCAGCGGCAACGGCGTCCTGGATCGCGAGGTTGATGCCGACGCCGCCGATCGGCGACATCGCATGTGCAGCGTCGCCGATGCAGAGCAGGCCGGGCTTCGACCACTTGGTAAGCCGGTCGACCGCCACGGTGAGCAGCTTGACGTCGTCCCACGAGCGGACATCGGCGGCGATGTGCGGGCCGAGGATCGGCGCGGCGTCGACCACCTCGGCATGGAACTGCTCGATCGGCCGTGCGCGCAGCGCCTCGGCACCGCCCTTGGCGATGACGAACGCGCACTGCCAGTAGTCGCGGCGGTCGATGGTGACGACGAAGTGTCCGGGAGCGATGCGCGCGAGGCTGGTGTCGGCCTCGGCCGGATCGCGCCGGACGCGAAACCAGAGCACGTCGATCGGCGCGCCGAGATCTTCGACCGGGAGCCCGGCCGCCGCGCGCACGGTCGAGTCGCGGCCGTCGCAGCCGACCGTGCAATCGGCGCGGATCTCGAACTCGCCGCTGCTCGCCGTCCCGCGCACACCGACGACGCGCCCGCCCTCCTTCACGACGCCGGTCACTTCGGCGTGCATGCGCAGCGTGAACGTCGGCAGCGTGCGCGCCTGCTCGGCGAGGAAATCGAGGAAGTCCCATTGCGGCATCAGCGCGATGAACGCGTAGCGCGGCGGCAGGCCACGGAAATCGCCGAGCTGGACATGCTCCTTGCCGAACCAGCCTCCGATCACCTCGAGGCGCTGGTGCGGGCGCTCGAGGAAGGCGTCGAGCAGGCCGAGCTCGTCGAGGATGCGCAGCGTCGACGGGTGCACGGTGTCGCCGCGGAAGTCGCGCAGGAAGTCGCCGTGCTTCTCGAGCACGACGGTGCGCACGCCGGCGCGCGCCAGCAGGTAGCCGAGCATCATCCCGGCCGGGCCGCCACCGGCGATGCAGCATTGCGTCGAAGGCGGCGGGTCGCGGTCTTGCGCGGTCATGTCGGTCGCGAGCGAGCCATGCGTGATTCAACCAGATCGCGGCCGCGGCTGCGATCGGGTCCGCTGCGGCCGACAATCCGTGCCCGATGCGCTCGAACGTCCACACCGCCGACGTGCTGATCGTCGGCGCCGGCATCGCCGGAGCTTCGATCGGCTACTTCCTCGCTCCGCGCTGCCGCGTGCTGCTTCTCGAGCGCGAAAGCCAGCCCGGCTACCACTCGACCGGCCGCTCGGCGGCGCTCTTCTTCGAGAGCTACGGAACCGCGCAGGTGCGTGCCTTGACGCTGGCGAGCCGCGCCTTCCTCGACGACCCGCCGGCCGGCTTCGTCGACGGCCCGATCCTGGCGCCGCGCGGCGCGCTGCTCGTCGCTGCGCCCGAGCACGAGGTCGAGCTCGCCGACGCCTGGGACGTGCTGCGCACGACGAGCGCGCGCGGCGCGCTGCTCGACGCACGCGCGGCGCGCGAGATCGTCCCGGTGCTGCGCGAGGGCACGGTCCTCGGTGCGGTCTTCGAGCCCGACGCCGCCGACATCGACGTCCACCGGCTGCACCAGGGATTCCTGCGCGGCGTCCGTCGCGCCGGCGGCAGCATCGTCTGCGACGCCGATGTGCAGGCGATCGCGCGCGCCGACCGCGGCGGTGTCTGGCAGGTCGACGCCGGCGCTGTTCGCTGCCAGGCGCCGGTGATCGTCGACGCCGCCGGAGCCTGGTGCGACCGTATCGCCGCGCTCGCCGGCGTCGCGCCGCTCGGCCTCGTCGCGAAGCGGCGCAGCATCTTCACGTTCGCGCCGCCCTCCAAGCTCGACACCACGCGCTGGCCGTTGTTCGGCGACGTCGGCGAGAGCTGGTACGTCAAGCCCGACGCCGGCCTCCTGCTCGGCTCGCCAGCCAACGCCGATCCGATAGCGCCGCAGGACGTTCAACCCGAAGAGCTCGACATCGCGCTCGCGATCGCTCGCATCGCAGCGGCGACGACGCTCCAGGTGCGGCCACGGCGCAGCTGGGCGGGGCTGCGCTCGTTCGTCGCTGACGGCGACCTCGTCGCCGGCTTCGCTGCCGGCGCGGCGGGGTTTTTCTGGCTCGCCGCGCAAGGCGGCTACGGCATCCAGACCGCGGCGGCGATGGGCGAGGCGTGCGCGGCGCTAGTCCGCGGCGAGCCGCTGCCGGAGCGGATTGCCGCGTTCGGCGTGACCGCGGCCTCGCTCGCGCCAACCCGGCCTTCGCTGTAGCGTCTCCGCCGCATCCGGCGCAGCGGCGAGGACACCGTCAACGCCCTCCCCGCCTCGCCCTCGCGGAACTCGTCGCAATCGGCTTGCTGAGATAGGGCGACCCGGCGAGAACGAAGCGCCAGGGCTGCTCGCGCGCCTTGCTGATGCCGATCCGCACGCCGGCGTGGACGACGACGGTGGCGTCGCCGCCCGCGACGACGCGAAAGGGCTTGCGATCGAGGCGCAACCCGTTGTGCTCGTGAGTGACGCCGAGTGCCTGGCAGAGGCGCCCGGGCCCCGAGCAGAGCAGCCGCTCGCTGTCGACGCCGCGGCGCGCACCCATGCGCTCGATGCCGGCGGTTGGCTCGAGCGCGCGCAACAGGACCCCCGCGCCATGGCCGCGCGGCATGCAGACGAAGTTCAGGCACCAGTGAATTCCGTACGAGCGGTACACGTAGGCGCGCCCGGGCGGCCCGAACATCACCGCGGCGCGCGCCGTGTGGCCGGCGTAGCTGTGCGACGCCGGATCGTCCTCGTCGTAGGCCTCGGTCTCGACGATCGTGCCGCCGACGCCGTCGACGAATAGGCTGGCGCCGATCAGCTCGCGCGCGACGACGAGCGAAGGAGCAGCGAAATCGATCGGCATCGGCGAAGAATACGCAGGCGCGCGCCGGGTGCACGCGGCGCCGCGGCGCGAGGGCATCGATAGAATCCGCGCATCCTCGTCGTGTTCGCAAGCACGTGTCCGATCGTCGCAAGGTCCTGCCCCAGTACGTGCTGCCGAAGCGGGGCCTGACGGCGTTCGCCGGGCGCGTCGCATCGCGCCAGCGCGGCGCGACGACGACACGGCTGGTGCGCTGGTTCGTCCGCAAGTACGGCGTCGATCTCGGCGAGGCGGCCGAGAGCGACGCCGCCGCGTACCCGAGCTTCAACGATTTCTTCACCCGCGCGCTCAAGCCCGGCGCCAGGCCGATCGCCGACGCCGACCTCGTCTGCCCGGTCGACGGCACGATCAGCCAGTTCGGCCGCATCGAGCACGACCAGATCCTGCAGGCCAAGGGGCATCGCTACTCGACCGCGGCGCTCGTCGGCGGCGACCATGCGCTCGCCGAGCGCTTCCACGACGGCAGCTTCGCGACGCTCTACCTGAGCCCGAAGGACTACCACCGCATCCACATGCCGTGCGACGGCACGCTGACGCGGATGATCCACGTCCCGGGGTCGCTGTTCTCGGTCAATCCGACGACGGCGCGCGGCGTCCCCGGCCTCTTCGCGCGCAACGAGCGCGTCGTCTGCGTCTTCGAATCCGACACTGTCGGCGTCTTCGTGCTGACGCTCGTCGGCGCGACGATCGTCGGCAGCATGGCGACGGTCTGGCACGGCGCGGTCAACCCGCCGCGTGTGCGCCGGGTGCGCGAATGGCACTACCCCGAGCGCGCGGTGACGCTGAAGAAGGGCGCCGAGATGGGCCGCTTCATGCTCGGCTCGACCGTCGTCCTGCTTTTTCCCGACCGCGCGCTGCGCTTCGCGCCGGACTGGCATCCGGGTGGCGCCGTGCGCCTGGGCCAGCCGATGGCAGAGCTCGGTTGAGCGGGCGATCCGTGCGCGCCGTCTTCGTCGATGCTAATCCCGCACTGCGCGCGGTCGCGGAGCGCGTCGGCCCGGTCGCGACGCCGACGCTCGAGGTCGCGTACGGCCACGCCGGCGTCCTTCCCGAGGAGCTGCCCGCGATGCTCGCCGGCGCGCCGATCGCCGTCATCGACCACACCGCGCTGCCGATCGCGATCGCGCGCCGCTGCACCGGCCTTCGCGACGTCGTCTTCCTCGGCACCGGCGCGCGCAGCTACATGGAGCCGGAGGCGCTCGCCGCGATCGGCATCGCCGTCCACGTCATCAAGGGCTACGGCGACACCGCTGTCGCCGAGTGCGCGATCGGGCTGTTGTTCGCGGCGGCGCGCGGCTTCGCTGCCATGGACCGCGCGATGCGCGAAGGTCAGTGGCTGCGCACCGAAGGCAGCCAGCTCGGCGGCAAGACGCTCGGCCTGATCGGCTTCGGCGGCATCGCCGCCGAGGTGGCGCGGATCGCGACCGGCATCGGCATGCGCGTCGTCGCCTGGAACCGGACGGCCAAGAGCGCTGCCGGCGTCGAATTCGTGCCGATCGATCGGCTGCTCGCCGAGAGCGACGCGGTGTCGCTGCACCTGCTGCTCGACGACGAGACGCGCGGCTTCCTTTCGGCCCCGCGGATCGCGGCGATGAAGCGCGGCGTCCTCCTCGTCAACACCGCGCGTGGCGCGCTCGTCGACGAAGACGCGCTCGTCGCCGCACTGCGCTCGGGGCAGATCGGCCACGCCGGGCTCGACGTGTTCGCGGTCGAGCCACTGCCGCCGGGGCATGTTCTCGAGACATTGCCCAACGTCACGCTCTCGGCGCACTCCGGCTTCCGCACGCCGGAGGCGAACACGAAGCTGATCGAGGCGGCGTTCACGCACTGCGCGCGCATCGTCGCGGCCGCGGCCGCCGACGGCGCCCGAGCGAGCCGTCACCGCTAGGGCGCGACAGCGCTCCCGCTACTTGGCCGTCGCCCGCAGCAACTCGTCGTAGCGGACGGCGCGTGGCTCGTCGCCCTGCGCACGAAAGAGAAGCGCGAGTTCTTCGTAGACGTAGGGGTCGGGCTCGCCGTCCGCATCCCAGTCGCGTTCGAGCGCGAGCTGCAGCGCGACCGCCTCGTCGAGCCTGTTCATTGCGCGGTACGTCCGGGCGATCATCCAGTCGGCGATGCGGACGCTGCGCTTGCCGCCGCTGCGCTCATAGGCGAGGCGCGACAGGCGGAACTGCTCCAGCGCAGCGTCGTAGTCGCCCTGCAGGCGCTTCGCGTAGCCGACGTTGTTGCGCAGCGACCCTTCCCACTTCTTCGCCTCCGGTTGCCGCGACCGCTCCAGGTAGGCAAGCGCGCGTTCGTTCCACTCCAGCTGCCGAGCGGGCTCGATGTCGACGCTCACCATCATGTGCAGCGCATCGATCGTGAGATAGTCGAGTTGCGCCGACTCGGCGAGCTCGTACGCGCGCAGGTAGTGTCCGCGCGCCGTCTCGAGGTTCGCGGGCGTCTGCGTCTCAGGAGGATGGGCTGGCGACGCGTAGGTCCGGCCGAGCTCGAGGAAGTAGTGGACGCGAACCTCGGTTCGAGCCGTCGCCTGCGCCTGCCCGACCGCGGCGAGGATCTCGCGCGCCTTGTCGAAATCGCGGCGCAGACCGTACGTCCTCGCGATCTGGGTCTGGAGGATGAGCCGATCGTCCTCGTCGGCGCCAGCGAGCGCGGCGACGAAGCGCTGCTCGCTCAGAGCAGGCTTGCCATAGTCCCAGAGCGCGTAAACGTCGACAGTGGCCATCGCGTGCAGGCAGAACAGGATCAGGATCGAACCCGCGACGGATCCTCTCACGGCCCGGCCGCGGCCGCCATCTCGCGTGCGATGCGGCTCGGCCGGTTTGGCGATCGAGGTCGCGAGGTGGCGCCGCTCGACGAGGGTCTTGATCGCGGCCAAGGCCAGTTCGTTCTTCATCGCGAGGCGACCGCCGCAAGAGGGTCGACGACGGCGAGCAACCGCGCATGGCCGCGAAAGCGCGCGCGTCGCGCCCGGAGCGCGGGCGCGGCGAGACGGTAGCCCGGGAAGCGGGCGAGAAAGCGGCCGATCGCAATCCGGCCTTCCAGCCGCGCAAGCCCCATGCCGACGCACTGGTGGATGCCCGAGCCGAAGGCGACGTGGCGGTTCGGCGCACGCGCGACGTCGAGCCGATCGGCGTCGGCGAAGGCATCGTCGTCGCGGTTCGCGGCGCCGATGCCGAGCGTGACCTGCGTGCGCGGCGCGAGCGCGACGCCGCCGATCACGGTCGCGCGCGTCGTGATGCGGTTGCCGAGCTGGTTCGAGCTCTCGAAGCGAAGGAATTCCTCGACCGCGCCGCGCACGAGCAGAGGCTCGGCGAGCAGGCGCACCTTCTCGTCGGGCCAGTCGAGCAGGCACGCGAGGCCGTTGCCGATCAGGTTGGTCGTCGTCTCGTGGCCGGCGTTGAGCAGGAAGATGCAGTTGTGCAGCAGCTCGGCGGCGCCGAGGGCCTCGCCGCCCTCGCCTGCGATCAGCCGGCTGAGGACATCGATCTCGGGGTCGCCCGGGGCGGCGCGGCGGCGCTCGACCAGGCCTTCGAGATAGCGCAGGAACTCGCGCACCGCGTGGTTGCCGCGCTCGCGCTGCGCCTCGCTCAGGGTGGGCTCGAGCGCGCCGAGGATCGCGAGCGACCAGTCGCGCAACGGCGCCCGTTCGTCGCCCGGCACGTCGAGCAGGTTGCCGATGACCTCGACCGGGATCGCGCTCGCGAACGCGGCGATGAGATCGACCTCGGCGCCGCCGCCGCGCGCCTGCATCGCATCGAGCAAGTGGTCGACGCGGTCGACGAGGCGCTCTTCCATCGCCGCGATGTGGCGCGGCGTGAGAGCACCCGCGATCAGGCGGCGCACGCGCGTGTGCAGCGGCGGATCGTTGAAGACGAGACTCGTCGTGTGGTGCTCGAACAGCGGCGAGTCGCCGTACTTGGGCGCGAACTCCTCGTGCTTGTCGGAGCTGAACGTCGCCGCGTCCTTGTAGACGGCGACGACGTCGGCGTAGCGGCTGAGGAAGACGCTGCCGTCGGCCATCCGCTTGACCGGCGCGTGCTCGCGCAAGGCGCGGTAGGTCGGGTAAGGGTCGGCGTAGAACGAGTCGGGTAGCCGCTTCAGGTCGAAGGCTTCGGCAAGAGCGGGATCGGCGGGCACCGCGGAAGTCTACGGGCTGCGCGCGCCCGGTGAACGTGTCCGGAAGCGGCCGGCAGCCGGGCGTCGGAGCCGCTACCCTGCGCCCACATCTTGATTCGGCGAAGGAGACGCGATGTCTTCGGTGCACCGGGAGATCGTCGTCGCGCGCGACGTCGGCGACGTCTGGGACGCGCTCGCCGACGTCGGCGCGCTGCAGACGCGCCTCGTCCGCGGCTTCGTCACCGACTGCCGCCTCGAGCCGGGGGCGCGCGTCGTCACCTTCGCCAACGGCATGGTCGCGCGCGAGCTGATCGTCGCGGTCGATGCCGAGCGGCGGCGGGTTGCCTGGTCGGTCGTCGGCGGCCGCCTCAGCCATCACAACGCGAGCGCGCAGGCGTTCGCCGAACGCGACGGCACGACCCGCATCGTCTGGATCGCCGACTTCCTCCCCGACGAGCACGCGCCGGCGATCGCCGCCATGATCGAACAGGGCCTGGCGGCGATGAAGAGCACGCTCGAGATGCGCTGAGGTCGGCCGCCTCGAGGCGCCAGCCGCGACTCCGTACCGGCCGAGCGTCTCGACGCCACGTTCGTGCCGGCGCGCCGGTCCGGTCCGCGTTCACCGGCTTGACGTGGCCGGCGATGCGCGTGTTCTGAAGCATCGTCGGGAGCAGCTCCAGGCTCGCGGGCACGTCGGCTGCTAGGCGGCAGGACCACGTTCCACCAAGAGACGAGGACAGCGCATGGCAACGTATGGCAAGAAGGCGTCGGACAAGGTCGAGAAGGCGATGCACGAGCGCAAGCACGGCACGCTGAAGAGCGGCGGCTCCGGCAAGAAGGTGACGAGCAAGAAGCAGGCGATCGCGATCGGCCTTTCCGAGGCGCGCCGCGCAGGCGGCAAGGTGCCGGCGAAGAAGACCGCATCGCGCAAGACCGGCGCCGGCAAGACGGCGCGCAAGTCGGCACAGAAGAAGTCCTCGTAAGCGGCGCGGCCGCGCCGCATGCCCGTCAGTAGCCGAGGGCGAGCCCGGTGTTGCGGCGCGGGTCGTTGGCGCCATAGAAGCGGTTGCTGCCGACCGGCTTGCCGCCGAGCGTCGGCGCGCCGACCAGGATCGCGGCGACGTGGTTGGCCGGTTGCGGTCCCGCGAACACGTGGCCCATGCCTTCGAGGATCCGGCGCGTGTCGGGGCTGATCGCGAACGCCTCGAGATTGGTCGGATTGGGCAGCCACTGCTGGTGAAAGCGCGGCGCGTCGACCGCCTCCTGCACGTTCATGTCGTAGTCGATCACGTTGAGGATCATGTGCAGCACGACCGTGATGATGCGGCTGCCGCCCGGCGTGCCGACCACCATCACGGGCTTGCCGCCCTGGGTGACGATCGTCGGGCTCATCGAGCTGAGCGGGCGCTTGCCGGGCGCGATCGCGTTCGCTTCGCCCTGCACCAGGCCGTAGAGATTGGCAACGCCTAGCTTGGCGGTGAAGTCGTCCATCTCGTCGTTCAACAGCACGCCGCTGCCGCCCGCGGTGACCTTGGCGCCGAACAGGTCGTTCAGCGTATACGTGACCGCGACCGCATTGCCTTTCGAATCGACGATCGAGTAGTGGGTCGTGTTGCTGCCTTCGTGCGGAGCGACGCCCGCCTTCAGATCCTTCGAGATCGCCGCCCTCTGCGGATCGATGGCGGCGCGAAGCTTTGCCGCATAGCGCTTGTCGAGCAGGTGGTCGACGGGATTGGTGACGAAGTCCGGATCGCCGAGATAGCTGTTGCGGTCGACGTAGGCGTGGCGCATCGCCTCGATCTGCACGTGCACCGCCCGGGCCGAGCGAAAGCCCCAGTCCTTCAGCGGATAGCCCTCGAGGACGTTCAGGATCTCGCAGATGACGACGCCTCCCGAGCTCGGCGGCGGCGCCGAGACGACGTGGTAGCCACGGTAGTCGCATTCGATCGGCGCCAGCTCGCGCGTCGTGTACTGGTCGAGGTCCGCCTGCGTGAGGAGCCCCCTGCCGGCGCGGCTCGAGGCCACGATCGCGCGCGCGACCGGCCCCTGGTAGAAGCCGGCGGCGCCGGCTTCGCTGATCTGGCGCAGCGTCGCCGCGAGATCCTTCTGGACCAGGCGGTCGCCGGCGGCGTAGGGCTGGCCGCCCGGCTTCAGGAAGATCGCGCTCGTCGCCGGATCGACCTTGAACGCCTCGCTCGCCATCGCGAGCAGGGCAGCGTCGCCCCGATCGAGGACGAAGCCCTGCTCGGCGAAGCGGATCGCCGGCGCGATCAGGTCGGCGCGCTTCATCGTGCCGTACTTCGCGAGCGCCGTCTCGAGCCCCGAGACGGTGCCCGGCACGGCGACGGCGAGATGGCCGGTCGTCGTCGCTCCCTTGATCACGTTGCCGGCGCCGTCGAGGTACATGTCGGCGGTCGCGGCGAGCGGCGCCTTCTCGCGAAAGTCGAGGAAGGTCTTCCTGCCGTCGGCGAGCTGCAGTGTCATGAAGCCGCCGCCGCCGAGGTTGCCGGCGGCCGGATAGACGACGGCGAGCGCGTAGCCGACCGCGACCGCGGCGTCGACGGCGTTGCCGCCTCGGCGCAGGACGTCGACGCCGACTTCGGTCGCGAGATGCTGGGCGCTGACGACCATGCCGTTCTCGGCTGCCACCGGCGCCGCCGACGCGGCGTGAACGACGGTGACGATCGCCGAGCCCAGGAACACCGCCCCCGCGCTGCATGCCAGGACGAAGCGCCGCGCGAGCGATCGATTCCAGCCCATGTCGATATCGCTGTAAGAAAACGTGAACCGCGCCGATGCGGCCAGGCGACGACTCTATCGCGCGCCGCGATCGGCCCGGCGCGTGGAGCCGTGCACATCGTGTTACGAGATGGCCTCGGATCGGGGGGTTTGTTCACAGACAACGCGCGACGCGCGCGCCTAGGATGATCTCCCTGTCGCCAGGCGTGCTCGCCGCACGCGTCGCGCGACGGCCGCACGCCACCTGCCATGCCCCGCACGTCCCGACTGCTCGGCCAGCTCGTCGCCTTGGTGATCGGCGCGGCCGCGCTCGCCGGCTGCACGGCGCCCGCGCTTCTCCTCACCGCCACCGGCGTCGCGACCGATACCAGCATGACGTGGGACATCGTCAAGCATGTCCACGGCCAGCTCACCGAGGATGACGCGACGCCCTGCGTGATGCTCAACAGCGTCCAGCGCGCCCTCAACGCGCGCTGCGCGTACGTTCCCGGCAGCATCCACGCGGCCGACATCGAGCACAGCGGCCTGCAAGGCTGCCCGCTCACCGCGGCGACACAGGATTCCCGCCTCTGGCGTGCGTTGCCCGAGCTGCTCGAGAAAGGCGCGCTCAGCGAGCGCTGCGCGCGCACGCCGCTGCAGGATCTCGCCGAGGTCGATGCTTGTCCCGACTTCCAGGCCGCGTCGCCCGCCGTCATCGAGGCGTTCGTCACGCTCGCCGAGAGCGATCGACGCGCGGTCCGGCATGACGTCTTTCGCATGTTCAGCTGCAATCGCGCCCGCGCCGTCGGCCTCGACCGCGTTCTCGTCGGCTGGCTCGACCGCGGCAAGCTGCAACCGGGAACGCTGTCGTTCAGTCCGCTCGAGGCGCTCGATCCGGAGATGCTGGTCTCGCGCTTTGGCCATGAGCTGCAGACCGCCGGCCATTCGCCGAAGGCGGCGCTCGATCCCTACGACGGCGCCCTGCCGAGCGGCTTCGAGGAGGCGCTGCGCACGGCCAACTGGGCCGCGCTCGAGTGGTGGCTGTACGAGCTGCCGCAGCTCGCGAACCTGGCGCCGCCGAGCCGCAATGCGCAGATGTCGTGGGTGCCTTTGCAGCGTGTGCTCCTGCCCGGCTACCTCGCCGACCCGGCGGCGCAGCCCGAGATGGTGAGTTTCCTGCTCGCCCGTGGTGCCAACCCGAGCCAGAAGCTGCCGTTCGATCCGTCGCGCACCGTCGTCACGTTCGCCAAGTCGATCAAGAGCCCGTCGCTCGCGCTGCTCGAGGTGCGGACGTCGCCCGCGGCGCCGACGACGACGCTGGCGAGCACGATCACCGGTGACGGTGCCGGCGGCGGCACCCGGCCGCCGCGCGACGGCACGCGGGCGCTGCGCCCGGCGGCGCGCTTCGATCCGCCACCGACGGCAGCCGACCCGGCGGCGCGCTGAGCGACGCTCAGTCGCGCGCGAAGCTGTAGGGCCCGCCGCGCTCGAGCGCCCGCCGGTAGGCGGGACGGGCGTGGATCTTCTTCAGGAACTCGATCAGCTTCGGCCGGCTCGCGTCGAGGCCGGCGCGCTGCTGTGCCGCCTCGACCGGAAAGCTCATCTGGATGTCCGCGGCGCTGAAGGCGCTGCCGGCGAACCATTCGCTTCGCGCGAGCTCGCTCTCCATGAAGTCGAGCTGCCGCTTCAGGTTCGGCTCGATCATCAGCCCCTTGACCTTGCGTGAGATGCCGCGCGCAATCGGCTTGACGAAGAACGGCATCGGCCCCGACTCGATGCGATCGAAGATCAGCTTCAGCAGCAGCGGCGGCATTGCCGAGCCTTCGGCGAAGTGGAGCCAGTAGGTGAAGCGCCGGCGGTCGTCGGTCCCGGCGGGCGGCCGCAGCAGCCCGGCGCTGTACTTGTCGAGCAAGTGCTCGATGATCGCGCCCGATTCGGCGACCGTGGCGCCGTCGTCGCTGACGACGGGCGACTTGCCGAGCGGGTGCACGCGCGCAAGTTCGGGCGGCGCGAGCATCGTCTTGGCGTCGCGCTCGTACTTCTTGATCTCGTACGGCACGCCGAGCTCCTCGAGCAGCCAGAGGACGCGCTGCGAGCGCGAGTTGTTGAGGTGATGGACGGTGATCATCGCGAGCTCTGGTGCGGCGGCGGCCGGGACCGCATTGTGGCCGCGCAGCCGCGAGGCCCGGCGCACGCGTCAGCCGCGCCGCTGCGCGTCAGATCGACATCCGGGCGCGAACGCCGTCGGCCTGCATGTCGGCGCCGCGGCCGCTCTGGACGACCTCGCCGCGCTCCATGACGAGATAGCGGTCGGCGAGCTCGGCGGCGAAGTCGTAGAACTGCTCGACGAGAACGATCGCCACCCGCTGCCGCTTGCCGTCGACCGCAAGGCCGGTGTCGGCGAGGGTTCGGATGACGCGGCCGATCTCCTTGATGATCGATGGCTGGATGCCTTCGGTCGGCTCGTCGAGGACGAGCAGGCTCGGCGCCGCCGCAAGCGCGCGCGCGATCGCGAGCTGCTGCTGCTGGCCGCCCGAAAGATCGCCGCCGCGCCGGTTCAGCATCTGCTTGAGGACCGGGAACAGCTCGAACAGCTCGCCCGGCAGCGGCGTCCCGCCGCGCCGGGTGGCGAGTCCCATCTGCAGGTTCTCGGCGACGCTCAGGCGAAGGAAGATCTCGCGCCCCTGCGGCACGTAGCCGATGCCGCGGCGCGCCCGCTGGTACGGCGTCTCGCGGGTGATGTCGGCGCCGCCGAACTGCACCGTCCCCGAGCGCACCGGAACGACCCCCATCAGGCTCTTCAGCAGCGTCGTCTTGCCGACGCCATTGCGGCCCAGAATCACCGTCACTTCGCCCGCCGCGGCGTCGAAGGCGACGTTGCGCAGGATGTGCGAGCCGCCGTAGTACTGCTGCAGCGCCTCGACCCGGAGCAGCGGCGCCGTCGCCGCTGCCGGGGATGTCGCCGCCGCCTTCGCACGCACCGGGTCGTGCGGCAGCGCCGCGGCGAACGCGGTCAGGGAGCGAGCGCTATCGGCCAAGGTAGACCTCGACCACCTTGTCGTTGGCCTGGACGTCGGCGAGCGACCCTTCGGCGAGGACGCTGCCCTCGTGCAGCACGGTCACCAGCTTCTTCGCGTTGCCGTGCGTCAGGGCGTGAATGAACTTCATGTCGTGCTCGACGACGACGAGCGAATGGCTGCCCTCGAGCGAGAGGAAGAGCTCGGCGGTGCGCTCGGTCTCCTCGTCGGTCATGCCGGCGACCGGCTCGTCGAGGAGCAGCAGGCGCGGGTCCTGGATCAGCAGCATGCCGATCTCGAGCCACTGCTTCTGGCCGTGCGAGAGCGCCCCGGCCTTGCGTTGGGCGTGCCCCTTCAGATGGATCAGGACCAGCGTCTCGCCGATCCGATCGAGCTGTTCGCCCGAGAGGCGAAAGAACAGCGATGCGCGCACGCCGCGGTCGGCCTTCAGCGCGAGCTCGAGGTTCTCGAATACCGACAGGTGCTCGAACACCGTCGGCTTCTGGAATTTTCGGCCGACGCCGATCGACGCGATCTCGTTCTCGCGCAGGCGCAGCAGGTCGATCGTCGAGCCGAAGAAGGCCCGCCCCGCATCTGGCCGCGTCTTGCCGGTGATGACGTCCATCATCGTCGTTTTGCCGGCGCCGTTCGGGCCGATGATGCAACGCATCTCGCCGGCGCTGATCGAGAGCGACAGCGCGTTGAGCGCCTTGAAGCCGTCGAAGCTGACGGTGATGTCGTCGAGGTACAGGATCGCGCCGTGGGCGACGTCGAGCTCGCCGCTAGCGATGCGCGAGTAGCTCGCCTGGCGGCCGCCCGATCTGCCCGCTGCAGCGACGGCCGCCCGCTCTTCGGCTTCGCGGCGGATGCGGGCACCGGCGAGCATCAGGTCGGGCGTCACGACGCGCTCCCGCCTTCCTTGCGGACGCTGCGGCGCAGCCGCGCGACGACGCCGTCGGGCCCGCGCACGAGGCCGACGATGCCGTGCGGCAGGAACAGCGTGACGGCGATGAACATCGCACCGAGCGCGTACAGCCAGAACTCCGGGAACGCCTGCGTGAACCAGCTCTTCGCGCCGTTGACGAAGAAGGCGCCGACGATCGGCCCGATCAGCGTCGCCCGGCCGCCGACCGCGGTCCAGATCGCGATCTCGATCGACGCCGCCGGCGTCATCTCGCTCGGGTTGATGATGCCGACCTGCGGCACGTAGAGCGCGCCGGCGATGCCGCACATCACCGCCGAGAGCGTCCAGATCGCAAGCTTGTAGCGCAACGGGTCGTAGCCGGTGAACATGACGCGGCTCTCGGCGTCGCGGATCGCCTGCAGGACGCGGCCGAACTTGCTCTCGACGATCGCGCGCGCGAGCAGGAAGAACGCGATCAACGTGCAGCCGGTGGCGACGAACAGGAACATGCGCATCGTCGGCGTCGCGATCGGGTGGCCGAGGATGCGCTTGAAGTCGGTGAAGCCGTTGTTGCCGCCAAAGCCCGTTTCGTTGCGGAAGAAGAGCAACATCATCGCGAAGGTCATCGCCTGCGTGATGATCGAGAAGTAGACGCCCTTGATGCGCGAGCGGAAGGCGAAGAAACCGAACACGAACGCGAGCACGCCGGGCGCGATGACGACGAGCGCCATCTGGGCGACGAACGAGTCCGAGAGCGCCCAGTGCCACGGGAACTGCTTCCAGTTGAGGAAGACCATGAAGTCGGGCATCGGCATGCGGTACTGGCCGTCGCTGCCGATCTGGCGCATCAGGTACATGCCCATGGCGTAACCGCCGAGGGCGAAGAAGACGCCGTGGCCGAGCGAGAGGATGCCGGTGTAGCCCCAAATCAGGTCCATCGCCAGCGCGCAGATCGCGTAGCACATGATCTTGCCGGCCAGCTGGACCGCGTACTCGCTCAGGTGAAAGACGCTGCCCTGCGGCACCAGCAGGTTGGCGATCGGCACCAGGACGGCGACGACGACGAGGGCGATCGTCACCCCGGCCCAGCCGCGGATGCCGAGCAGCATCGAATTGCGCGATGCGGGCGCAGGAAGTGGCAGGACTGCGCTCATCGCTCGGATTTCTCACTGCGTGAGAGCCCGCCGGGTCGAAGCGCCAACGGGTTTGCTCTTCGTCTCGGATGCGCCGCGCCACAAGCCGACTTGCACGCCGCCGACCGAACCTTCTTGCCGGAGCAATCCACTCGAATCGTGTTAGGCCCTTTGCTTTGCTTACTTTCATTTGGGCCAGCAAATGAAAGTAAGCCGCCTTGCCCGGGCGGGACCGGGCGGGCTGCCACGCAGTGAACAGGAAAGAACCAAGCGCTCACGCCTCAGCACTCCGGCCCTTGATCGCGAACAGCCCCGAGGGCTTGCGCTGGATGAAGATCACGATCAGCACCAGCACCGCGATCTTCGCCAGCACTGCGCCGGCGACGCCCTCGAAAAGCTTGTTGAGGACGCCGAGGCCAAGCCCGGCGACGACGGTGCCGGCGAGCTGGCCGACACCGCCGACGACGACGACGAGGAATGAATCGACGATGTAGCTCTGGCCGAGGTCGGGGCCGACGTTGCCGATCTGCGAGAGCGCGACGCCACCGAGCCCGGCGATGCCGGCGCCGAACGAGAACGCGAGCATGTCGATCTTCGCCGTATCGACGCCGACGCAAGACGCCATGCGCCGGTTCTGCGTCACGCCGCGGATGAAGAGGCCGAATCGCGTCCTCGCGATGAGCAGCGCGACGGCGCCGAGGACGACGAACGCGAAGGCGATGATCGCGATCCGGTTGTACGGCAGGACGAGGTTGCTCATCACCTCGACGCCGCCCGACATCCAGGCCGGGTTCTCGATCCGCACGTTCTGCGCGCCGAAGATCGAGCGCACCGCCTGCTGCAGGACGAGGCTGATGCCCCAGGTCGCGAGCAGCGTCTCGAGCGGGCGGCCGTAGAGGAAGCGGATGACGCCGCGCTCGAGCACGGCACCGACCAGCGCCGAGACGAGGAACGCGGCAGGGATGGCGACGACGACGTAGGCGTCGAACGCCGCCGGCCAGAACGCCCGGAACGCGTTCTGGACGAGGTAGGTCGTGTAGGCGCCGATCATCATCAGCTCGCCGTGCGCCATGTTGATGACGCCCATCAGGCCGTACGTGATCGCGAGGCCGAGCGCGACGAGCAGGAGTACCGAGCCGAGGCTGATGCCGGTGAAGACGACCGCGAGACGCTCGCCCCAGGCGAGGCGCGCGCGCACGGCATCGAGGGCACGGCCGAGCGCGGCTCGTACCTCCGGGTCGCCCTCGCCGCCGGCGGCGAGGCGCTCCTGCAGCAGGTTGGCGACCGAGCTCTGGCTGCTCGACGCGAGCTCGTCGACCGCAGCGAGGCGCTTCATGCGATCGCTCGAGGCGACGAGAAGCGTCGCGTGCATGCGCTCGAGGCGCGCCTTCAGATCGGCGTCGGTCTCGGCAGCGAGCGCCTTCTCGACCAGCGGCAGCTGCGATTCGTCGAGCGAGGCGCGGATCAGCTCGTCGACGGCGGCACGACGCACCGCGACCTCGGGCGAGAGCAGCCGCAGGGTCGCGAGCGTGGCCTCGAGCGCGCCGCGCATGCGGTTGTTGTTGGTGACGTCCTCGGCGGTCTCGGGAAGCGTCGCGACGGCGCCGCTGGCAGCATCGGTGACCTTCTCGCCCTGGACGACGAGGACGCGATCGCCGGCGACCTTGAGCTCGCCACCCAGCATTGCCTGCACGAACCCCTGCAGCTTCGGATCGCCTGCCGCCGCCACCGCTGCGACGGCGGCGATCCGCGCATCGTTGTCGCCGGCAGCCATGGCGAGCGCCTGCTCGGGGGTCATCGCGCGCGCCGCGCCGGCGATGCACGCGAGGCCGAGCAGGAAGACGCGAAAGAAAGGGCGCATGGTGCGGCGGCGGGCGAGCGAAGGCTGGGCGCCGGACGTGACGACGGGCCGGTGGCCCGGCCCGTCGTCGGCCGGCAGCGTGGCCACCGGCGGGTCCGGAACGCGTCGCTGCTCGGCTACTTCTTCGCGACGTCGACGGGCTCGTCCTTCTTGCCCTTGTTCTCGGGAATGAACGGGCTCCACGGTTGCGCCTTGACCGGGCCCGTCGTCTTCCAGACGACGTTGAACTGGCCGTCGGCCGTGATCTCGCCGATGAACACGGGCTTGTGCAGGTGATGGTTCTTCGGATCCATCGTCGAGACGAAGCCGCCCGGCGCCTTGAAGATCTGGCCCGACATCGCCGCGACCACTTTGTCGGTGTCGGTCGACTTGGCCTTCTCGACCGCCTGCTTCCACATGTGCATGCCGATGTAGGTCGCTTCCATCGGATCGTTGGTGAGCGGCCTGTCCTTCTGGCCCGGGATGCCCTTGGCCTTGGCGTACTCGCTCCACTCCTTGATCCAGGCGGCGTTGGTCGGGTTCTTGATCGACATGAAGTAGTTCCACGCCGCAAGGTGGCCGACGAGCGGCTTGGTGTCGACGCCGCGCAGCTCCTCCTCGCCGACCGAGAACGCGACCACCGGAACGTCGGTCGCCTTCAGGCCCTGGTTGCCGAGCTCCTTGTAGAAGGGAACGTTCGAGTCGCCGTTGATCGTCGAGACGACCGCCGTCTTCTTGCCTTCGGCGGCGAACTTCTTGATCTTGCCGATGATCGTCTGATAGTCGGAGTGGCCGAACGGCGTGTACTCCTCCATGATGTCGGCGTCGGCGATGCCCTTGCTGTGCAGGAACGCGCGCAGGATCTTGTTGGTCGTACGCGGGTAGACGTAGTCGGTGCCGAGCAGCACGAAGCGCTTGGCCGAGCCACCGTCCTTGCTCATCAGGTACTCGACCGCGGGAATCGCCTGCTGGTTCGGCGCCGCGCCGGTGTAGAAGACGTTCTTCGAGAGCTCCTCGCCCTCGTATTGCACAGGGTAGAAGAGCAGGCCGTTGTTCTCCTCGAACACCGGCAGCACCGACTTGCGGCTGACGCTCGTCCAGCAGCCGAAGACGACGGCGACCTTGTCCTGCGTCAGCAGCTGCTTGGCCTTCTCGGCGAACAGCGGCCAGTTCGACGCCGGATCGACGACGACCGCCTCGAGCTGCTTGCCCATGACGCCGCCACTCTTGTTGATCTCGTCGATCGTCATCAGGACCATGTCCTTCAGCGCCGTCTCGGAGATCGCCATCGTTCCCGACAGCGAGTGCAGGACGCCGACCTTGATCGTGTCGGCGGCGAAGGCGGGCAGGGAGATCAGGCCCGAGGCGGCAAGGGCCGCACAGGCTGCTTTGAGCGCGAAGCGACGTTTCATCGAGGATCCTCCGGGTGGTCGTGGGTACGTGCGGGTTGACAGAGCGCAGTGCTGTCCGTCGCGACGACATTCGCAAGGCCTGTGCCACGCGCAGCGCGCGTCTCGGTCGGCGCGGCGCACCAAGGCCATGCGGCATCGCACCAAGGTGGGATCGCGGCATGCACGGCGCCGTCGCGGCGCGACCGCAACCGTGGCCGGCGCGACGGATCAGTCCTCGAAGACGGGGCGCGTGTCGCGCGTCGGCAGCCACCAGACGGCATGGTCCTGCTCGACGACGTCGATCGCCAGCAGGCGCCCGCGACCGCACGGGCCGCCGATGCAGCGGCCGCTGTGCGCTTCGTAGGCAGCGCCGTGGATCGCGCAGACGATGAATTCGCGATCGCCGTCGAGGAACTCGCCCGGCTGCCAGTCGAGCTCGGTCGGCACGTGCGCGCAGCGGTTCAGGTAGGCGAAGACGCGGCCGTCGAAGCGCAACGCGAACGCCCGCGCCGGTGCGCCGAAATGAAGCACGTCGAAGACGACGGCGCGGCCGCGCTCGACGAGATCGGCGGCGTCGCAGACACGTTGCGGCGGCAGCGGCGCCGGCACGGGCAACGCGGTACGGGTGGGAACGATTTCAGCCATGCGCGACGAGCCAGGCGGCGAGTTCGGCAGTCGAATGGGCGACATGCAGCGGCGCGTGGCCAGCGAAAGCGTCGTGGTCGTGGGCACCGAAGCTCACCGCGACGCTGGCGCACCCCGCGTTCGCTGCCAGCTGCAGGTCGTGGGTCGTATCGCCGACCATGAGCGTCCGCGCGGGCAGCACGCCGACTTCGTTCATCAGCTCGACGAGCATCAGCGGATCGGGCTTGCCGCGCGTTTCGTCGGCGGTGCGGGTGGCGTCGAAGAGGCCGCGCAGGGGCGACGTGTCGAGCGCCGCCTCGAGGCCGCGGCGCGTCTTTCCGGTCGCGACGCCGAGCCGGTGGCCGCTCGCCCTCAACGCCAGCAGCATCTCGAGCGTGCCGTCGAAGAGGACGATCTCGTGCTGGCGCGCCAGGTAGTGCTCGCGGTAGCGCTCGGCAAGCTCGCCATAGCGCTCGCGCGGCACGTCGGGCGCGGCGTGCCGCAGCGCGTCCGCAAGACCGAGCCCGATGACATAGCTCGCATCCCGGTCGCTCGGGATCCGAGCGCCAAGGTCGGCGCATGCCGACTGGATGCAACGTGCGATCAGGCGCGTCGAATCGAAGAGCGTGCCGTCCCAATCGAAGGCGATCAGGTCGAAGCGGCGGCGGGCAGCCATGGCCCGCATTCTTGCGCCACGCCGCCGCCGCCGTCCGGCCGGGCGGCGTGGCGCAACCGGAGCGTCAGATCGCGAGCGGCGTGATCTTCGTGCCGTCGAGGCTGAGGTTCGCCATCAGGCCGCCGTTGGTCAGCACGTAGCCGACGACCGCCTGCTGTGCCGTCTTGGTATCGACCTGCGCGTTGGCGCCGACGTCGACCAGCGTCACCGAGGCGTCGGCGCCGACCGTCCAGCCGTTGCTGGCTCGGAACTTGGCGAGCGACTCGTCTGTCATGAAGAGCAGGTAGACGGCCTTCGACTCGGCGCCGGCGAGCAGGCCGACCGAGCCCGCAGCAGTGCTGTAGTACCGGACGCTTTGGCCGTGGACACGCAGGGCGCCCTGGCCGTACGAGCCGCCGACGACGAACCCGGCCGAGACGACGGACGGGAACACGAGCGTGCCGCGCGCCTTGGCGATCAGCTCGCGTGCCGATGGGTCCTGCGCGTACAGGCGAGACAGCGCCGAATCGACGTTGGCGTCGATGCTGTGCCGCTTGCCGACCGCGCTGTCGGTCGCGTGCTCCGATGTCGTGTTCGTCGAGCAGCCCGTGATGGAGCCGACCGCGAGGGCGGCGGCCGATGCGATGGCGAGAAGTCGGGTCTTCATGGCGAGATCCTTGTCGAGGTGTAGCGACGCCGCGCCCGGGCAATCCGGACGCACCGCGACGGTGTCTGCATTGAACCCCGGGCTCCATGAGAACCCGAGCGGACGATGCCGGCTGCCAGCGTAGGAATCGGCCGCGCTCAGCGCGGCCGCGCTGCGAGCGCGTGGAGCAGCTCGTGGCAGGCCTGCGGCAGCGGCGCCTCGAGCTCGACCGTCGCCCCGGTCGCCGGATGGACGAAACGCAGCCTGCCGGCGTGCAGGAACATCCGCTCGAAACGCAGCGACGGCAGCAGCGTCGCCCGCGCCAGCGCCCGGTTGAGCGCGAAATCGCCGTATTTCGGATCGCCGACGATGGGATGGCCGGCGTCGGCGAGGTGGACCCGGATCTGGTGCGTCCGCCCGGTCTTCAGCGTCACCTCGAGCAGGCTGAAGTCGCCGAACCGCCGCCCGACCCGAACCAGGCTGATCGAGCGCCGGCCACGCTCGTCGTCGGCATCGACGACGCGGACGTGGCGGCTGCCGTCGGCGGCAAGGTCCTTGCGCAAGGCGACGTCGATGACCTTGAGCGCTGCCGGCCAGTCGCCGACGACGAGCGCTGCGTAGCCCTTGGCGATCGCCCGCCCTGGCAAGCGCGTTCGCAGGTCGTTCTGTAGCGCGACCAGCGCCGGCCGCGTCTTGGCGACGAGAAGCAGGCCTGAGGTCTCCTTGTCGAGCCGGTGGACGAGCTCGAGGAAGGCTCCGGGCCGCGCCCGACGCATCTGCTCGATGACGCCGTGGCTCTCGCCGCTGCCGCCGTGGACGGCGACGCCGGCCGGCTTGTCGATGCAGACGAGCGCGTCATCCTCGTGGACGACGCGGAATTCGCGCGCCGGCGCTGGTGCGCGCTCGCTGCGGTCAGCGACGCGGACCGGCGGGATCCGCACCTCGTCGCCGAGCGCGAGGCGGGTGTCTGAAGCCACGCGCGCCATGTTCACCCGCACCTCACCCGAGCGGATGACGCGATGCAAGTGGGCGCGCGGAACTCCCTTCAGGATCTTGGCGAGGAAGTTGTCGAGCCGCTGGCCGGCCGATCCGGCATCGATCCGGACGTTTCGCACGCTTGGCACGACGGCAGACTCGGGCGTCGCGGCCCGGCCGGCTGCGGCCTGCGCGCGCTTGCCCCCTATAATGCGCTGCTCCACTCGCCGACCGCAAGTTGTTGATTCTTCAGAGTTTAGCGTCGCTCATCCGGGCGACGCGCGGTCCGGAGGGAGCGGTCGGATCCCGTTCCGGCCATCCGGTGATGCAACGTCGCGTCGCCCGGGCAGGCAGCGTTCCCAAGCAACGTGGCGGCTCGCAGGCGCGGCGGCAGAGCAAACAAGAACGAATCCACGACAAGGTTTCCGGCCGCAGACGTGCAAGACGAGGCATCGCGCCTCGATCGCGCTCGCGCTGCGGCCTGCGTCCAGTGACCCAAAGCTCGCCTTCCAGACGCTTTTCCACTGTCTCGCGCGCGCCAACGCTGGCGGAGCCCGCGGTCGCCTGACCGCGAAGGGCCGACGCCAGTCCAGGGCGATTCCTTCGGTTCCTCTCGTTTCTCGTGCATCTTTGGCCGCAGCGGGCCTGGCCCGCGGCGGCGCTGTGTGAGCGCGACCCGCGTGCGGGCCGCGCCGAAGGAGTGCAGATGAAACGAATGCTGATCAACGCGACCCAGGCCGAAGAGCGCCGCCTCGCGATCGTCGATGGCCAGAAGCTGATGGACTTCGAGACCGAGATCGAAGGCCGCGAGCAACGAAAAGGGAACATTTACAAGGCGGTCGTCACCCGCGTCGAGCCCTCGCTCGAAGCCTGCTTCGTCGACTACGGCGAGGACCGGCACGGCTTCCTGCCGTTCAAGGAGATCTCGAAGAATTACTTCCGCGACGGCACCGACGCGCGCACCGCGCGCATCCAGGACGCGATCAAGGACGGCGACCAGCTGCTGGTCCAGGTCGAGAAGGAGGAGCGCGGCAACAAGGGCGCGGCGCTGACGACCTTCGTCTCGCTCGCCGGCCGCTACCTCGTGCTGATGCCGAACAACCCGCGCGGCGGCGGGGTTTCGCGCCGGATCGAAGGCGAAGACCGCGAGGAGCTGAAGGAAAACCTCGACCAGCTCGAGTACCCGAAAGGCATGAGCCTGATCGCCCGCACCGCCGGCATCGGCCGCAGCGCCCCCGAGCTGCAATGGGACCTCAACTACCTGCTGAAGCTGTGGACCGCGATCGACGGCGCCGCCAAGGCTGGCAAGGGCGCGTTCCTGATCTACCAGGAGAGCTCGCTCGTCATCCGCGCGATCCGCGACTATTTCACCGCCGACGTCGGCGAGATCCTGATCGACACCGACGACATCTATGAGCAGGCGCAGCAGTTCATGAGCCACGTGATGCCCGAGACGGCACACAAGGTCAAGCGCTATCGCGACGACGCCGCCCTCTTCAGCCGCTTCCAGATCGAGCACCAGATCGAGACGGCGTTCTCGCGCACCGTCAACCTGCCGTCGGGCGGCGCGATCGTCATCGACCACACCGAGGCGCTGGTCTCGGTCGACGTCAACTCGGCGCGGGCGACGCGCGGCAGCGACATCGAGGAAACCGCAACCCGCACCAACCTCGAGGCGGCCGACGAGATTGCGCGCCAGATGCGCCTGCGCGACCTCGGCGGCCTGATCGTCGTCGACTTCATCGACATGGAGGAATCGAAGAACCGGCGCGAGGTCGAGACGCGGCTGCGCGATGCGTTGCGCTCCGACCGTGCTCGCGTCCAGTTCTCCTCGATCTCGAAGTTCGGCCTGCTCGAAATGAGCCGCCAACGCCTGCGCCCCGCGCTTTCCGAAGGCAGCCACATCACCTGCCCACGCTGCAACGGCACCGGCCACATCCGCGACACCGAGAGTTCGGCATTGCAGATCCTGCGCATGGTCCAGGAAGAGTCGATGAAGGACAACACCGCCGCCGTGCACGTCCAGGTACCGGTCGAGGTGACGTCGTTCCTGCTCAACGAGAAGCGCACCGAGATCACCAAGATCGAGCTCAAGCAGCGCGTCACCGTGCTGCTGGTGCCGAACAAGAACCTCGAGACGCCGAACTACCGCCTCGAGCGGCTGCGCCACGACGACCCTCGCCTCGAGAACCTGCAGGCCAGCTACACGATGGTCGACGAGGCCGAAGAGGAAGTCGGCATCACGCGGCGCGAGAAGGCCAAGGCCAAGCAGGAGCCGGTCATCAAGGGCATCCTGCCCGAGACGCCGGCGCCGCAGCGCGTCGAGCGGCCGCAGGCCGCGCAGCCGGCAGCGGCGCAGACACCGCGGGCACAGGTTGCGCAGCGTGCCCCATCGGCCGCCGCACCGCAAAGCGCCGGCAAGGGCTTTTTCGCCTGGGTCAAGTCGCTGTTCGGAACGCCGGCAGAGGAAGCGCGGGCGCCGGCGCTCGCCGCTCTGCCCGCGCCGACGGCCGCGCCAGGCGAGCCACGCGGAGGTCGCGGCGACCGCGGCGAGCGTGGCGGACGCGGAGGTCGCGGTGGACGCGATGGGCGCGACGGGCGGCGCGGCGAGCGGTCCGGCGATCGCGCGACGACCACTGGCGAAGGACAGGGCCGCGGAGGACGCCGCGAACGCGCGGGCACGGAAGCGAGCCGCGAAGGCACCGAGCCGCGCGAAGCGCGCAACGCGGGTGAAGGCCGCGAAGGACGTGAGGGTCGCGGTGGACGCGGCGAGCGCGGCGAGCGCGACCGCGGCGAGCGTGGCGATCGCAATCGCACCGAGGCACGTGGCGAGGCCGGGCGCGGTGAAGGGCGGCGCGAGCAGCGACCCCCGCGTGGCACCGATCTGCCCACCGCCGAGGCACCGGCCGAGGCGGAGGCCATCCAGCCCGCGTTCATCGACACCTTGCCGAACGCCGAGGCCGAAGAGTCGTCCGAGACGACGTCTGAGCGCCAGGGCGGGCGCCGTCGACGCCGCGGCGGGCGTGGTCGTGATCGCGAGCGCGACGACACCGTCGGCGGCGAACGCGGCGCCGCTTCGGCAGCGACGGAAGGCTACAGCGACACGATGCCGATTGCGCCGGCGGCAGACGAGTCGGCATCGGGCGAAGATCGACTGCGCGCGGCGAACGAGGACGACCGGCCTGCCACCGCCGGCCGCGAAGGCGAACAGACTGCCGGCGCGGGTGAGAGCAGCGAGCAGCGCGGCGAAGGAGCCCGGCGCCGCGGCCGCGGCCGTGGCGGCCGCGATCGCGGTCCGCGCGAATCTGCGCCGTTCGCCGACAGCGACGCAGCCGCTGTCGACCGCGATGCCGCGACAGCCGAAGTGGCCGACGGCCCGACGCGGACCGACGGCGGAACGCGCGACCCGATCGTCTCGGTCGCGGCACCGCAGCCGCTGCCAGAGCCCGGCATGGGCTCGAGCGCTGCCGATCGAGCGGATGCATGGCGGCCCGCTGCGGTCAGCCGTCCTGTGCCGAGCGAAACAGCAGCGTCGAGCGCGTTGACGGTCCCGCGTGCCGAGCCGATGCCGCTGGCGCGTGCCGAGCCGTACGCGCTGCCGATCGATTCGCTCGCCGCCGTCGCCGAGTCTGCGGGCTTGCAGTGGGTGAACTCCGACGCCGGCAAGATCGAAGCGGCGCAAGCGGCGATGGCCGCGACGCCGAAACCGGCGCGGGTGCCGCGCGAGATCGTCGCCGTCGCGGCGGTCGACGAGGGCCCGCTGGTGATGGTCGAGACCAAGAAAGACCTCGCGCAGGTCAAGCTGCCGTTCGAGACGACCGCCGAAGAAACGCAGGGCCTGTGACGGCGGCCTGCCTGGGAGCGCCGCGGAGCTCGACCCTTCGGCGCTCGCTCCCTTTCAGGACTACGGCAGCCGCTCGAGAGCGCGCTGATACGCCGGATCGTGCATCAGCTCGTCCCACGCGAGCGGGGCGGTCTGCGGCAACAGAGCGAGACGACGCGACTCGCTGTCGGGATCTGCTCGCCAGTGGTCGGAGGCCTGCGCGGCGAGCAGGTCGTCGAGCAGCGCGTCCACTGCAGCGCCGCCGTCGACGGATTGATTGCACAACAGCACGAGATCGCAGCCGGCGGAGAGCGCGAGCGCGGCCGCTTCGGCATAAGTGACCTCGACGCCGCCGACGCGACGCGCTCCGGCCATGCTCAGGTCGTCGCTGAAGACAGCGCCGTCGAAGCCGATCTGGACGCGCAGGATCTCGCGCAGCCAGCGCTCCGAGAACCCTGCGGGCTGGTCGTCGACCTTGGCGTAGATCACGTGCGCGGGCATCACGCTCGCCAGCGAGCCGGCGAGCCATTCGTACGGCCGCGCGTCGTCGCCGAGGATGCGCTCGAGCGGACGGTCGTCGACCGGGACGTCGACGTGGCTGTCGGCACGAACGAACCCGTGGCCGGGGAAATGCTTGCCGCAATTGCGCATCCCGGCCTGGAGCATGCCGTGCATCAGGCTCTGCGCGAGCACCGAGACGACGCGCGGATCGCGGTGGAAGGCACGGTCGCCGATGACGCTGCTCGCGCCGTGGTCGAGGTCGAGCACCGGCGCGAAGCTGAGGTCGACGCCGCACGCGCGGAGTTCGGCGCCGAGCACGTGACCGAGCGCCCGCGCCGCCTCGAGCGCGCGCATCGCGCCGGCGCCGCGGCCACCGCCGGCGTCGTCCATCCAGATCTCGCCGAGCGCCCGCATCGGCGCGAGCGCCGTGAAGCCATCGCTGCGGAAGCGCTGGACGCGACCGCCTTCGTGGTCGACGCAGACGAGCAGGTCCGGGCGTAGAGCCTTCGCTTCGGCGACGAGCTCGACGAGCTGACGCCGGTCGCGCCAGTTGCGCGCGAACAGAACCATGCCACCCGTCAGCGGGTGCGCGAGCCGACGGCGATCGTCGTTGTCGAGAGCGAGGCCGGCGACGTCGAGGACGACGGGGGCGTGGCGATAGCTCATCGCGCGATCTCCTGTTCGACGACGACGAAGCTCGCCGCGTAGTCGACTTCGTCGGTGACGCTGACGTGGGCACGCAACCCGCGCGCTTCGAACCAGTCGGCGAGCGCGCCGTGGAGGCGGATTTCGGGCTTGCCGCTCGGCCGCTTGGCGATCTCGCAGCGGCGCCACGTCATCGGCATGCGCATGCCGAGGCCGATCGCCTTGGAGAATGCCTCCTTGGCGGAGAACCGCGTCGCCAGGTAGCGCACGCCGCGATCCTCGAATTGCGCGCGCCGTGCCCGGAACACCTCGATCTCGTGCGCGCCGAGGACACGTTCGGCGAAGGCGTCGCCGCGCCGCGCGAGCACGCCGCGAATGCGACGGACGTCGCAGATGTCGGTGCCGACACCGAAGATCATCGCCACCCGCCCGGCCGGCCGAAGCACGCGGGGCGCCCTCGCGCCGGGCGGCGAACGACGACCACCTGGGCGCGCCTCATCGCGGCGCCGCCCGTTCGATGACGCTGCGATAGGCGCGGACGGTCTCGGCCATGCCGAGCTCGAGAGCGTCTGCGATCAAGGCGTGGCCGATCGAAACTTCGAGGACGGCCGGAACCGTCGCCAGGAACGGGCCGAGATTGTCGCGGTTCAGGTCGTGCCCGGCATTGACGCCGAGGCCGAGACGCTGCGCCGCTTCGGCAGCGGCGCGAAACGAGGCGACGACTCGCGCCTGCTCGGCGGTGCCGAACGCAGCGGCGTACGGCTCGGTGTAGAGCTCGACGCGATCGGCGCCGACGGCGCGCGCCCCCGCCATCGCCTCGGGAACGGCGTCCATGAAGACGCTGACGCGAGCGCCGAGCGCGCGCGCTTCGGCGACGAGCGGCGCCAGGCGATCGCCTTCGCGCGCCAGGTTCCAGCCGTGGTCCGACGTCGCCTGCCCCGCCTCGTCGGGAACGAAGGTGCATTGCTGCGGGCGCAGCGACCGCAGCAGCGGCATCAGGTTGTGGAACGGATTGCCTTCGATGTTGAATTCGGCGCCGGGCCACTCGCGCAGCAGCGCGGCGAGCGCTTCGACGTCGCCGGTGCGGATGTGCCGCTGGTCCGGACGTGGATGCACGGTGATGCCATGTGCGCCCGCCTCGAGCGCAATCCGCGACAGATCGACGACGCTCGGGATCGCGAGCGCACGCTGGTTGCGCAACAGCGCGATCTTGTTGACATTGACCGACAGCGCGGTCGTCGTGCGCCGCGCGTCCTGGCCCGAGGTGACGAGAGGATTCATCGATCCAACGCCTGCGCCTCGATCATGACCTGGCGCGTGCGCAGCTGCGTGGAGCCGAGATGATAGTGAAGCTGCGTGCGCAGCAGCGGCCGCAGCTCGGCGAGCGCGTCGGCGGAGGCCCGCTGCAGCGCCCCGAGATCGCCGCCGGCGAGCGCTGCCTGCAGCGCGAGCAGCGTCGCGCCGCTCGCCGTCGCCTCGGCGCCGCCCTCGTCCTCGACGACGCCGGCGTCGGCGAGGACGAGGTAGCGCCGCGTCGCGACGACCGGTCGTCGTGACGCAGTCTCCGTCGCCAGCTCGGGCAGCAACCCGATCTCGCGCAGGAGGATGATCTCGAACGCGCGCAGCGCCGCCTGCGTCGCCGCCTCGTCGGCGCGGCCGAGCGCGGCGATCGTCTCGCCGTAGATATCGAAGAGCTTCGGGTGCGGGTCGTGGCGGGCGAGCAGCTTCATGAGCAGCTCGTTGACGTAGAAGCCACTGAAGAGCGCCGGCCCGGTGAGCATCGCATGGCCCCCGGCCCAGTCGGCCGCGCGGAGCGCGTGCACCTCGCGCGACTCGTCGCCCGGGGACTCGCGGCCGAGCATGACGTGCAGGCGCTGGAACGGCAGCAGGACGCTGCGCAGCTGCGAGAACGGCCGCTTCGCCCCCTTTGCCGCGACGGCGATCCGCCCCTGCTCGCGCGTGAAGAGATCGAGGATGAGGCTCGACTCGCTCCAGTCGTAGTGGTGCAGGACGTACGACTCCAGCGAGGCTTGACGGGCGGCGCGGCCGGCCATCGTCAGCATCCGTGGGCGCTGCCGCAGCGCCGCCGGCTATTCATAGCCGTACGAGCGCAGGTGCGCATCGTCGTCGGCCCAGCCGCTCTTCACCTTGATCCAGAGCTCGAGGAAGACGCGCGCATCGAGCAGGCGCTCGAGCTCCTGGCGCGCCTCGGCACCGATCCGCTTCAGCCGCTCGCCGCCGGCGCCGATGATCATGCCTTTGTGGGCGTCGCGCTCGACGACGATCGTGGCGGCGATCCGCCGCAGGCCGCCCTCCTCCTCGTAGCGGTCGATGACGACGGTCGACGTATACGGCAGCTCGTCGCCGGTGAGCCGGAACAGCTTCTCGCGGACGACCTCGGCGGCGAGAAAACGGTCGCTGCGGTCGGTGAGCGCGTCCTCCGGATAGAGCCAGGGCTGCTCCGGCAGGTAGGGCTCGATGATCGCGAGCAGCCGCTCGACGTCGGCTGGACGGGTCGCGCTCAACGGAACGTACTCGGCGAACGCTTCGCGCCGCTGCATCTGCTGCAGCCACGGCGCGAGGTCGGCGCGGCGGGCGACCAGGTCGAGCTTGTTGGCGACCAGCAGCACCGGCTTCGCGCGATCGACGAGCGCGAGCACTGCCGCGTCAGCCGCGCCGAACTTTCCCGCCTCGACCACCAGGAGCACGACGTCGACGTCGGCAAGCGTGCCGGTGACGGCGCGGTTGAGCGAGCGGTTGAGCGCGGCGGCATGGCGGGTCTGAAACCCCGGCGTGTCGACGAAGACGAATTGGCTCGAGCCGACGGTGCGGACTCCGGTGATCCGATGCCGCGTCGTCTGCGCCTTGTTGGAGGTGATGCTGATCTTCTGCGCGACGAGGGCGTTGATCAGGGTCGACTTGCCGACGTTCGGACGGCCGACGATCGCGACCAGCCCGCACCGGGTCATGGCTCAGGATCGCAGCGGACTACCGGGCTCGTCGCTCGCGCGCAGGGCGTCGAGCATGCGCCGAGCGGCGGCCTGCTCGGCGGCGCGGCGCGACTTGCCCTCGCCGGTTTCCTGCAGGCTGAGCGCGGGAACCGCGCACTCGACCTCGAACGTCTGCGCGTGCGCCTGGCCGCGCGTCGCCAGGATGCGATAGCTCGGCACCGGAATCCGGCGCGCCTGCAGCCACTCCTGCAGCTCGGTCTTGGCATCCTTCGCCCAGTTGCCGACCTCGGTCGTCTCGACGACCTCGCCGAACAAACTGTGCACCAGTACGCGCGCGGCCTGCAGGCCGCCGTCGAGGAAGGTCGCGCCGATCAGCGCCTCGAGCGCGTCGGCGAGGATCGACGAGCGCATCGCGCCACCGCCGCGCGCCTCGCCCTCGCCCAGCCGGAGCGACTCGGGCAGGCCGAGCTGGAGCGCCGCGCGGAACAGGCTGTCCTCACGGACGAGATGGGCGCGCACGCGCGTCAGGTCCCCCTCGTCGGAGTCGCCGAGGCGGTCGAACAGCAGGCTCGAGACGACCAGGCTGAGAACAGCGTCGCCGAGGAATTCGAGGCGCTCGTTGTGGTCGGCGCCGAAGCTGCGGTGGGTGAGCGCCCGTTCCAGGAGCGTCGGGTCGCCGAACCGATGGCCGATGCGCTGCTGCAGAGCGACGAGGCGGGAATCCATGCGTGAGAGACGGCTCCGATCGGAAGACAGCGGGCCGTGAGGTTAGTTCGACCGGCCCTCGAACTTGATGAGAAGGAAAACGGGCTTCACGAGTTCCACTTCCTTGTCGTACGCGAAGGATACGACCACCTTGTCGTTCTCCTTGGTGATGATGAGGTCCCTGCCGGTGATCGAGACGATCGAGTACTCGATGTCCTTCTGCTTCTCGAACGCCGACCGGATATCGGCCACCGTCGACCCCTCGGAGGCGACCTTGTTCACCGTCCGCTTGATCGTGAAGTACTCGTTCAGGGCGGGCAGCACCCGCATGCCGATGAGCGCCACGAAGCCGATGACGACGGCCCAGAACAGCAGCCCGAACAGGGTGACGCCGCGCTGGCGCCTCGCTTTGTCGACCTCGCCGATCATCCGCCTTCCTGTCCTTCCCTCTGCGAGAGTGCCGCCTACCGGAACGACCCGATCCGCTTCAGATCGCCGAAGTTCATCCAGATGAAGAATGCCTTGCCGACGATGTTCTGGTCGGGGACGAAGCCCCAGTAGCGCGAGTCGAGCGAGTTGTCGCGGTTGTCGCCCATCATGAAATAGTTGCCGGCCGGCACCTTGCAGGTGACGCCCTCGGCACTGTAGCGGCAGTTTTCGCGGAAAGGAAACTGATTGTCCTCCTGGCTTTTCCAAAACTGCGTGGACTGAGGATTAATGAGGATACCGTGCTCGACGCTGCCGAGCGTCTCCTTGAACTCGGGGGCGTAACGACGTGCTTCCTCGTCATAGAACCCCGGCGGCGGCAGCGGCTCGGCCGCCACCCTCTGGCCGTTGATGAACAGCTGCTGGTTGACGAACGAAACCTCGTCTCCCGGCACGCCGACGACACGCTTGATGTAGTCGGTGCTGGGGTCCTTGGGAAAACGAAAGACCATGACATCGCCGCGCTCGGGGTCGTGATTGGCGATGATCTTCTTGTTGATCACCGGCAACCGGATGCCGTAGTGATACTTGTTCACCAGGATCAGGTCCCCGACCAGCAGCGTCGGCATCATCGATCCGGACGGGATCTTGAACGGCTCGAACAGGAACGAGCGAAGCAGGAAGACGACGAGGATCACCGGGAACAGGCCGGCCGTCCAGTCGAGCCACCACGGTTGCAGCAAAAGCGCCTGGCGCGTCGCCGCGACGTTGTCGTCGACGCGCGTGATCCCTTGGCGCGCGAGCTGCTCGCGCCTAGCCGCGTCCTGTTGCTCGAAGGTGGCGACCGCGGCAAGGCGTCGCGGCGCGAAGTAGAAGCGCTCGGCCAGCCAATAGAGGAACGTGACGACCGTGAGGACGAAGAGGAGCAGCGAGAAGTTGCCCGACCAGCGGTTGAAGTACCAGCCGAGCCCGAATGCGGCCAGGCAGGCGTAGAGCACGGCAGTGAGCAAGCCCATCAATCGTCCACTTGGAGTATGGCCAGGAACGCCTCCTGCGGCACCTCGACGGAGCCGATCTGCTTCATGCGCTTCTTGCCGGCCTTTTGTTTTTCAAGCAGCTTTTTCTTGCGAGTGATGTCGCCGCCGTAGCACTTGGCGATCACGTTCTTGCGCAGTGCCTTGATTGTCTCACGCGCGATGATGTTCGCGCCGATCGCCGCCTGCACGGCGACGTCGTACATCTGGCGCGCGATGAGCTTGCGCATCTTGGCGACGATCGCGCGGGCGCGAAACTGCGACTGGCTGCGATGGAGGATGATCGCCAGCGCATCGACCGTTTCGCCATTCAGCAGGATGTCGACCTTGACAACGTCGGCCGCGCGGTACTCCTTGAACTCGTAGTCCATCGACGCGTAGCCGCGCGAGACGCTCTTCAACTTGTCGAAGAAGTCGAGCACGATCTCGGCCAGCGGCATCTCGTACGTGAGCAGCACCTGGCGGCCGTGGTAGGCCATGTTGATCTGGTTGCCGCGCTTCAGGTTGGCGAGCGTCATCACCGGGCCGACGTGCTCCTGCGGCATGTAGAGCCGCACGGTGACGATCGGCTCGCGGATCTCGGCGATGCGGCCGAGATCGGGCATCCGGGACGGGTTCTCGACCTTGAGCACCTCGCCGTTGTTGAGCTGGATCTCGTAGACGACCGAGGGCGCGGTCGTGATCAGGTCCTGGTCGAACTCGCGCTCGAGCCGTTCCTGGACGATCTCCATGTGGAGCAGGCCGAGGAAGCCGCAGCGAAAACCGAAGCCGAGCGCCTGGCTCACCTCCGGCTCGTAACGCAGCGACGAGTCGTTGAGCTTGAGCTTCTCGAGCGCGTCGCGCAGCTGGTCGTACTCGCTCGCCTCGGTCGGGTAGAGGCCGGCGAAGACCTGCGGCTGGATCTCCTTGAAGCCGGGCAGCGGCTCGGTCGCGACGCCGGCGTTGTTCGGCAGCTTCTTCTCCAGCGTGATCGTGTCGCCGACGCGCGCCGCCTGCAGCTCCTTGACGCCGGCGATGAGAAAGCCCACCTCGCCTGCCGACAGCTCGTTGCGCGCGACCGCCTTGGGGGTGAAGACGCCGAGCTGGTCGGCGCTGTAGACGGCGTCGCTCGCCATCATGCGGATCCGGTCGCCGCGGGCGACGCGGCCGTCGACGACGCGCACGAGCATGACGACGCCGACGTAGTTGTCGAACCAGGAGTCGACGATCATCGCCCTGAGCGGCGCCTCGGGATCGCCTCGCGGAGCGGGCATGCGGTGGACGACCGCCTCGAGGATCTCGTCGATGCCCTCGCCCGTCTTGGCGCTGCACGGGATCGCGTCGTCGGCGTCGATGCCGATGACGTCCTCGATCTCGGCACGCGCTCGCTCCGGGTCCGCCTGCGGCAGATCCATCTTGTTGAGCACCGGCACGACCTCGACGCCGAGGTCGAGCGCGGTGTAGCAGTTCGCGACCGTCTGCGCCTCGACGCCCTGGCTCGCGTCGACGACCAGCAACGCCCCCTCACAGGCCGAGAGCGATCGGCTCACCTCGTAGGAGAAGTCGACGTGCCCGGGAGTGTCGATCAGGTTGAGTTGGTAGATGCGGCCGTCGCGTGCCGTGTACTCGAGGGCCGCGGTCTGCGCTTTGATCGTGATACCGCGCTCGCGCTCGATGTCCATCGAGTCGAGCACCTGCGCCTCCATCTCCCGATCGGACAGGCCGCCGCAGCGCTGGATCAGTCGATCGGCGAGCGTCGACTTGCCGTGGTCGATGTGGGCGATGATTGAAAAATTGCGGATCTGATCCATGCTCACGGCGGCGAGGCATCGCGCTCGCCGTTCGAAGACACGAAGGTCTCGCTCGCCGCCCGCTGCAACCCCGGTAGCGTCGATTTCAGGCGTCCGAGGCGGCGCTCAGAGGGGACAAAAAAAAGGCACGTCGAAGAGATGACGCGCCTTCCAACAAAACGTATGGCAACTGCTTGTTGGGACTTCATTGTATGCAAAAGCCCCCTCCGCAAAGCCCTGCGGGGCCTTGATTTCTCTACGTTGCAGGCCGCCAACAGCAATTCTATCCACAGATTATTCACAAAGGCTTGTGGACGTCCTGGGGGCAATTCCGGGCCCGAAACCGGCTCGGGTTCCGGGCTGACCGTGCGGCGCGCGTCTCTATTAGGGAGAGGGGCTCGAGGTCATGCGAAGACAAGGATGTTTGCGTGGGCACACACTCATTCCTACCGGCTCGGGCGGACGATGACGTACCTGGCCGTGTCGCCCTGTCGAACCAGCAGGGTGACCGGCTTGGACTTGTCCAGCTTGGCCAGCAGCCCCTCAAACTGCTTCGCACCCGTCACCTCGGCGTTGTCGACGCTCAAGATGAGGTCGTTTTCCCGGATCCCCGCCCGCGCCGCCGGCCCCTCGACCGTTTCGACACGGACGCCATTCTTGGTCTTGGTGTCACGCTTCTGGGCGTCAGTCAGGTCGGAAACGGCCAGGCCGATGCTCGTGACCGGCTCCGGCTTGGCCTGACTCTCGGGCGTCCGGCGAGCCACGACCCGCTCGGGCTCGAACTCGGCGACGACGACCCCCAGGTCGCGCGTGCTGCCGCGCCGGAACACTTGCAGGCTTGCCTTTGTTCCCGGCTTGATGTTGCCGACGATGCGCGGCAGCTCGACCGAGCTGTCGACCGATCGGTTGTCGACGCGCGTGATGATGTCGCCCGGCTCTAGGCCCGCCTTGTCAGCCGGGCCACCGGACTCTACCGACCGGACGAGCGCGCCCATCGCCTTGCCGAGGCCGATCGCTTCAGCGACCTCGCGCGTCACCGGGTCGATGACGACACCGATTCGGCCGCGGATGACGCGCCCGCTGGCACGCAGCTGGTCCGAGACGCGCGTCGCCTCGTCGATCGGAATCGCGAACGAGATGCCCATGTAGCCGCCGGAGCGGCTGTAGATCTGCGAATTGATGCCGACGACCTCGCCGCGCATGTTGATCAGCGGGCCGCCCGAGTTGCCGGGATTGATCGCGACGTCGGTCTGGATCAGCGGCAGCAGGTCGCCGGTGTCGCGCGACTTCGCGCTGACGATGCCCGCGGTGACGGTGCTCTCGAGGCCGAACGGCGAGCCGATCGCGATCACCCACTCGCCAACCTTCAGCTTCGAGACATCGCCGATGCGGACCGTCGGCAGCGCGGTCGTCTCGATCTTGACGAGTGCGACGTCCGAGCGTTTGTCGATTCCGATCGTCTTGGCCTTGAATTCGCGCTTGTCGGCAAGCGTGACGACCACCTCCTCGGCACCATCGATGACGTGCGCGTTGGTGAGGATGTAGCCGTCGGCGCTCAGGATGAAGCCGGACGCGAAGCCGCGCTGTTGCGGCTCGCCGTCGGGCTGAGGCGACCGCGGCACCGGGCGTTGCTGGCCAGGCGGCTGGCCGAAAAACCTGCGCAGCAGCTCGGCCATGTCGTCTTCGGAATCGCCCGATCCGCCGCGCGCCTGCCGACCGCGCTCGAGCGTGCGGATGTTGACGACCGCGGGGCCGACCTTCTCCACCAGTTCGGTGAAGTCGGGAAGACCTTGGGCGTTCCCCGCCGCCGGCGCCGCCGAGGCGACGACGGAAAACGCGAACGCCAGCACCGCATGCACGAGGCGCGAAGATGACGATTGCAAAGCAGTTTGGACGAGCGACATGGCTGGGCGTCGCAGGGCGACGAGATGCGACAACGAAGGAGCGGCCAAACGCCAGCCTAGGGCTTTTTGCGTTCGAGCGCTGCGGCGAACATTCTGAGCGTTCCCGGCGGGGTGTCGCCGACCACCGTCACCCACCAGTCACCTTGGCGGCGCGCGAGGGTCGACGTGGCGCCGACTGCGATCAGCACCGGTCTGGTATGCCGCTCCGGCCTGAACGGCTCGATGAACACCGAGACATAGGTCAGGCCGTCGGAATAGATGCTTTGCAGGACAGGCGGCGACGCGGCCGCACTGCTGACCTCGCCAGGCGCCTCGATCTGCCGGCTCACGCAGCTCACCGCGCGGAATCCCGGTGCCAACTGGCGCATCGCCCATCCCTCGGACTCGAGCTGGGTCGGCGTCAGCACCGGACGCACGACGTGATAGCCGTCCAGCCTGCGCATCGCCTGCAGGACCGTCTCGGGCTGCGGCCGCACGCCGATCACGACGTCGGAGAACGCCGACGTCTCGAGCACGTCGCCCTTGGCTCCGATCACCTCGGCGCGCAGCAGCAGCCCCGACACGTGGTCCGCCCACAGCCGATAGCCATAGCGCAGGCCATCGCGTGCCCGCACGGTGAGTACGTCGGCGTCGTGGCCGGCAACGCGCTCGCTGCCGTCGGCGCGGACTTCGTACCAGTCACCGATGCCGTCATCGCCCGCCTGCAGCAGCGCCGGAAACGAGTTCAGCATGCCGCGCTGCTCGATCATGGCGACATGGCTGGCGGGCCAGACCGTCTGCACGACGTCGTTGTGTCGATAGACCTTGCGTTGCTTGCCATCGAGCGACTCGATGCGCTCGTATTGGTTCGGCCCCTCGCAGAAGTGCGAAATGCGTGCGCTCGCCACCGAGCCTCCGCCACTGACGACGAAGGTTCCCTGGAAATTGCGTCGGCTCGCCGCGCCGTGAATGCGCAACAGCCAGGAGCGGACCTCGCTCTGCGGAGCCGCCGACGGCGTGTCCTGCTGGCCGCACGCCGGACCGGCGTGAGCGAACGCAGCCCAGGCGAGAGCCAGAGAAGCAACGGCGCGCAGGACCACGGGCGCCGTCGCGATCAGCGAGACGCCGTGTCGACGGTGGCGCCGCGCAGGAATGCCGACGGTACGCCGAGCGCCGAGGTGCCCGAGAACTGCTTGTGCGCGGCGAGGTAGCGATCGAGCTGCGCGTCGCGGATCAGGCGCACGTCGGTGACGACCGCTTCGTCAGCCTCGGCAGCCGTCGCCACCGGCGCCGGCGTGGCCGCCGCGACCACGGTCGCGGCCGGTGCGCGGTCGGCGTTGGCCAGCGCGGCTGGCGCCGAAGCGTCGCCCGGACGCAGCAGCGCGTAAGTGCCGGCAACGAGGAGAAAGCCGGCAGCGACAGCGCCGCCGATGGCCCAGCGTGGGCGTGGCGGTGCGGCGACCTTGGCCGGTGCGAGAACGACCGGCTCCTGCTGCAGGCGGGCCCGAATGGCAGCGCAAAACTGCCGGTCGCGTCGGGGGTCCGACGCCAGGTCCTCCGATCGCAGGACGTCGCCGATCAGGTGCCAGGCGTGCCAGTCTTGCCGTGCATCGACGTTGCCGGCCCAGACGGCGCACCCGGCCACCGGCTCGATGCCGTCGAGCTCGCCGTCCGCCAAGGCGGACAGCCGTTCCCTTGCCGAATCGTCAAAAGGTCCCATCGCCATCGCAACTCTCCGCAACTCGCTTCCGTCGGCCGCGATCCACTCCGCTATTGTCACTTCCAGCCACGAGCCGCGCTTACCACCGGTCGCCCTCGCGCGTGTCGAGCAAGGGCCGAAGCCGTGCCGCAATCGCTTCGCGGGCGCGGAAGATGCGCGACCGGACGGTGCCGATCGGGCAATTCATCAGCACGGCGATTTCCTCGTAGCTGAGGCCCTCGATCTCGCGCAGCGTGATCGCTTGCCGCAGATCTTCGGACAACGCTTCCACGGCAAAGTTCACTGCCGCCGCGATTTGCTTGCTCGCCAGCACGGCATCGGGAGTCGCGGCGTCGCTCGGCTCGCTTTCGGCGCGACGGCCGTCGTCGTCTTCGTCGCGGCCCGCCCGGGCTGCTTCGGTCACCAGCGGGTCGCGCTTGAGGTCCATCAGCGACTTCTTGGCGGTGTTGACGGCGATCCGGTACAGCCACGTGTAGAACGCGCTCTCACCGCGAAACTGGGGTAGCGCGCGGTAGGCGCGGATGAAGGTCTCCTGGGCGATGTCGGGGACGAGATCGACATCGCGCACCATGCGGCCGATCAGGCGTTCGATGCGCCGTTGGTACTTCACGACCAACATCTCGAAGGCGGTCTTGTCCCCCTTCTTTGCCCGCTCGACGAGCGGCGCGTCGGCGTCGGGCCCGTTCATTGCGGAGGCTCGGCCGTGGCCTGCGCCGGCGTGCCGGCGCGGCGAGGTGCCGAGTAGACGGCGCAGCGCAAGGCGTGCCAGTCGCGCTCGAGGCCGCGCCGCTGGACGGGGAGCCAGACGCGGGCATGCAGGCCGGCGTCGATGCGAAGGAGAAGAAAGGAGCCCCAGTCGATCGCCACGACCATCGGCCCCGAACGGCTCGGTCCTGCTTCGGAGGCGAAGGTCCATTCGCCGTCACGGCAGGCGAGCACGCCAGCCGGCACCCGCGCCAGCGACACCGCGACGGCGACCGTCGCCAGCGTCAGGACGGTGGCGACCGCGAGGACGACCGCAATGCTGTCGTCGTCATGCGCCGCGCTGGTGGCGAAGCCCCACGCGAGGACGGTGGCGACGGCTGCGAAGGCGACAGCGCCGACCGCCGATCGCCAGACCCAGAACCGGCGCAGGTGCACCTCGAAAACCAGGCTCTCGCGCATGGCAGGCGCCGACGCGAGCTCAGACGCGCTTGAAGACGAGGGTGCCGTTGGTACCGCCGAATCCGAAGTTGTTTTTCACGGCGTGCTCGATCCGCATCTGCCGCGCTGTATTGGCGCAATAGTCGAGATCGCACTCCGGATCCTGGTTGAAGATGTTGATCGTCGGCGGTGCGACCTGCTCGTGCAGCGAGAGCACCGTGAACACCGACTCGATGCCGCCGGCGCCGCCGAGCAGGTGACCGGTCATCGACTTCGTCGAACTGACGACGAGCTTCTTCGCGTGATCGCCGAACGCGAGCTTGATCGCGTTGGTCTCGTTGACGTCGCCGAGCGGAGTCGACGTGCCGTGGGCGTTGAGATATTGAACTTCGTCGCCGTTGAGCCCGGCCGAGCGCAGCGCGGCCTGCATCGACCGCTTCGGGCCATCGACATTGGGCGCGGTCATGTGGAAGGCGTCGGCGCCCATGCCGAAGCCGATCAGCTCGGCGTAGACCTTGGCGCCGCGCCGCTTCGCATGCTCGTACTCCTCGAGCACGACGACGCCGGCGCCCTCACCGAGGACGAAGCCGTCGCGGTCCTTGTCCCAGGGGCGCGACGCCGTCGCCGGATCGTCATTGCGCGTCGAGAGAGCGCGCGCCGCGGCGAAGCCGCCGACACCGAGTGGCGAGACCGTCGCCTCCGAGCCGCCCGCGACCATGACGTCGGCGTCGCCGTGCGCGATCAGTCGACCGGCCAGGCCGATCGAGTGCAGCCCGGTCGTGCAGGCGGTGACGATCGCCAGGTTCGGGCCCTGGAAGCCGAACATGATCGAGACATGGCCCGAGATCATGTTGATGATCGACGCTGGAACGAAGAACGGCGTGATCCGCCGCGGGCCGCGCTTCTCGAGCTCGGCCTTGGTGTCTTCGATGAGCGGCAGGCCGCCGATCCCCGAGCCGATCAGGCAACCGACTCGCTCGACCTCCTCGGCGCCGAGCTGGTCGTTGGTGGGAATGCCGGCGTCGCGAATCGCCTGGATCGATGCTGCCAGGCCGTAGTGGATGAACGCGTCCATGTGGCGCGCGTCCTTGGCGGGAAAGTAGTCCTCGACCTGGAAGCCCTTGACCTCGCCCGCGAAGCGGCATGCGAACGCGGAAGCGTCGAACTTGGTGATGTCGGCGATGCCCGTGCGGCCGGCGAGCAGATTCTTCCAACCTTCGGCGACGCTGTTGCCGACCGGGCTGATCAGTCCGAGCCCGGTGACGACGATGCGGCGCGAATTCATCGCAAGCGGCGCGCCGCTCAGGCGGCCTTCTGGTGCTTCGACGCGTAGTCGATCGCGAGCTGGACGGTGGTGATCTTCTCGGCTTCTTCGTCCGGAATCTCGATCCCGAACTCGTCCTCGAGCGCCATCACGAGCTCGACCGTGTCGAGCGAGTCGGCACCCAGGTCGGCGACGAACGCCTTTTCGTTCGTCACATCGGCTTCGGGAACTCCGAGCTGCTCGGCGATGATCTTCTTGACTCGTGCATCTATGTCGCTCATGACTCCTCCGGGAGTGTGAAAAAGTACGCGGATTCTAAAGGGCGGCGCCTCGGTTGCCCGCGGTGCCAGGGGTGCGCGTCAGGACATCAACATGCCGCCATTGACGTGCAATTCAGTGCCCGTGATGTAGGACGCGTCCGGCGACGCGAGGAACGCCACGGCGTTCGCGATCTCGATCGGCTGGCCGAGCCGGCCGAGCGGGATTTGTGACAGGAGCGCGGCCGACTGGGCTTCGCCGAGCGATCGCGTCATGTCGGTCTCGATGAACCCAGGGGCGACGCAATTGACGGTGATGCCGCGGCTGCCGACCTCGCGCGCCAGCGCTCGCGTCATGCCGGCGACGCCCGCCTTGGCGGCCGCATAGTTCGCCTGCCCCGGATTGCCGCTCGCGCCGACGACCGATGTGATGTTGACGATTCGGCCGTAGCGCTGCTTCATCATCGGCCTCAGCACCGCGCGGCTGGCGCGAAACACCGCGCTCAGGTTGGTCGCGAGGACGACATCCCAGTCCTCGTCCTTCATCCGCATCGACAGCGTATCGCGGGTGATGCCGGCGTTGTTGACGAGGACGTGGAGAGCGCCGAGATCGCGTACCGCCGCGTCGATCGCCGCGCCGACCGCATCGCCGTCGGTGACGTCGAGAACGATGCCGCGGCAGCCCGCGTGCCCGCCGAGCGCCTCGTCGATTCCCGCCGCGCCCGCCTCGCTCGTCGCGGTACCGACGACACGAAAGCCTTTCGCAGCCAGCACTTGCGCGATCGCCCGGCCGATGCCGCGCGACGCGCCGGTGATGAGCGCCACCTGCCCTGACATGGCGACGGAATCACTCATCCGAGGAGCGCTGCGGCGTCGGCGAGCGACGCTGGATCGCGCACGGTCGCCGCAACGGCGTTGGGCTCGATCCGCTTGACCATCCCGGCGAGCACGTGCCCCGGTCCGCATTCGAAGATGTGGCTGACGCCGCGGGCACGGATCGCATGGATCGTCTCGGCCCAGCGAACCGGCCCGAATGCCTGGCGATAGAGCGCATCGCGGATCGCCGCCGGCTCGCTCTCGCTTCTGACGTCGATGTTGTCGATCACCGGGATGATGGGTGCCTCGATCGGCGTCGTCGCCAGCCGTTCGCGCAGGCGTTCTGCAGCCGGCCGCATCAGGCTCGAATGAAAAGGCGCCGAGACCGCGAGCGGCAGCGCGCGCTTCGCGCCCGCCGCTTTGAGCAGCTGGCTTGCCTTGTCGACACCGGCCGTCGTACCGGCGATCACCGTCTGCTTCGGATCATTGAAGTTCGCGGCTTCGACGGCCTCGCCGGTTTCGCGCGCGGCCTGCGCGCAACCGGCGCTGACGGCGGCCGCGTCGAGGCCGAGGATCGCCGCCATCGCGCCGGCGCCGACCGGCACCGCGTCCTGCATCGCCTGAGCGCGGAAGCGAACCAGCGGCAGCGCGTCGGCGAGGCGCAATGCGCCGGCGGCAACGAGCGCGCTGTATTCGCCGAGCGAGTGACCGGCGACGATCGTCGGCGCGCGGCGTGTCTCGGTGAGCCAGGCGCGGTAGCAGGCGATTCCCGCAGTGAGCATGGCCGGCTGCGTGTTGGCGGTCAGATCGAGCTTGTCCTTCGGGCCGGTGTGGATCAGGGCCGCGATGTCGAGGTCGAGCGCCGCCGACGCCTCGTCGAGCGTCTGCTTGACTGCCGGGTGGTCGCCCCAGGCGTCGAGCATGCCGACGGATTGCGAGCCCTGGCCGGGAAAGACGAATGCGAACGGCGTCATCGTCAAAGCTAGTAGTCGAGCAGCGCAGCGCCCCAGGTGAAGCCGCCGCCGACGCCTTCGAGCATCAGCGTGTCGCCGCGCCGGATCTTGCCTGCGCGGACGGCCTCGTCGAGCGCGAGCGGGATCGACGCCGCCGACGTGTTGCCGTGCCGGTCGACGGTCGCAATGAGCTTCTCGGGGTCGAGCTTGAGCTTCCTGGCCGTGCTCTGCATGATGCGGATGTTCGCCTGGTGCGGGATCAGCCAGTCTATGTCGCGCTCACCGCGGCCGGCCTTGGCCAGCACCGAGCGCGCGACGCTCTCGAGCACGCCGACGGCGAGCTTGAACACCGCCGGGCCGTCCATCTTCAACAGCGGATCGCCGAGGATCGCGCCGCCGGACACGTTGCCGGGAACGCAGAGGATGTCGACGTGGCGGCCATCGGCGTGGAGCTCGGTGGCGAGGATGCCCGGCGTCTCGCTCGCCTCGAGGACGACCGCGCCGGCGCCGTCGCCGAACAGCACGCAGGTCGTCCGGTCCTTGAAGTCGAGGATGCGCGAGAAGACCTCAGCACCGACGACGAGCGCCTTCGACGCCGCGCCGGTCTTGATCATCGAGTCGGCAATCGCGAGCGCGTAGACGAAGCCCGAGCACACCGCCTGGACGTCGAACGCCGGGCAGCCGGCGACGCCGAGCTTTTGCTGCAGCAGGCACGCCGCCGACGGGAACACCATGTCGGGCGTCGAGGTCGCGACGATGATGAGGTCGATCGCGCCGGGGTCGCAGTCGGCGGCCTCGAGCGCGCGGCGCGAAGCGATCAGCGCGAGATCGCTGCAGCCGACGTCGGGCGCAGCGAAATGGCGATAGCGGATGCCGGTGCGATCGACGATCCATTCGTCGGAGGTCTCGACGCCGTCCCTGGCGAGCCGCGCCGCGAGGTCGGCGTTGCTCACCGGCTCTGCCGGCAGGTAGCTGCCGGTGCCGCCGATGCGGGAGAAGCGCGCCGCCGCCGTCATGCCGACTGCACTCCGCCGAAGGCCGTGGAGTCGTCGAATCCCGTCTCGCTCGCCTGGGCAGTCGCCGGCAACGCTGCCAGAGTCGCCTGGATCCGATGCTGGACGCGGTCGAGCAGGCCGTTCTTTGCCGCGTCGTGGGCACGCGCGAGCGCGTGCTCGAACGCGAACGCGTCGGCCGAACCATGGCTCTTGAAGACGAGGCCGCGCAGGCCGAGCAGCGCGGCGCCGTTGTAGCGGCGGGGATCGACCCGCGTCTTGAAGCGCCTGAGGACCGGCAGCGCCGCGAGCGCCGCCACCTTGGTCAACGCATTGCGCGTGAACTCCTGCTTAATGAACGTGGTCAGCATCGACGCCAGGCCTTCGGCCGTCTTCAGCATGACGTTGCCGACGAAGCCGTCGCAGACGACGATGTCGGTCGTGCCCTTGAAGATGTCGTTCGCCTCGACGTTGCCGTGGAAGTTGACGATGCCGGCGGCGGCGGCTTCGCGCAACAGCTCGGCCGCGGCCTTGATCGCCTCGCCCCCCTTGATGGCCTCCTCGCCGATATTGAGCAGGCCGACCGTCGGCTCGGCCTTGCCCGAGACCGCCGTCACGAGCGCGCTGCCCATCACCGCGAACTGGAGCAGATGCTCTGCCGTGCAGTCGACGTTGGCGCCGAGATCGAGGACGGTCGTGAAGCCGTCGTGCTCGTTCGGCATCAGCGTCGCGATCGCCGGCCGGTCGATGCCGAAGGTCGTCTTCAGCACGTAGCGGGAGACCGCCATCAGCGCCCCGGTATTGCCGGCCGAGACGCACGCCTGGGCGAGCGACGGGCGGTCAGCGAGCGGCTTGACCTGGCTGACGGCAACGCGCAACGACGAGTCCTTCTTTCGTCTGAGCGCGGTTTCGACCGAGTCGGTCATCTCGATGACCTCGCTCGCCGCGATGCGGGTGCAGCGCGGCCAGCCCTCGGCCCGGGCAATCGCCTCGGCGCGGCCGACCAGGACGAGCTCGGCAGCAGGATGCGCAGCCAGGAATGCTCGACATGCCGGCAGAGTGACGTCGGGCCCATGATCGCCGCCCATGAGGTCGACGGCGAGCCGGATCGGAGCGGCCGGATCAGCTGCGACGCTACGCACGACGGCCGCCGTCGCGCCGTCTGTTGGCGGGCTCATCGGAGATCCTTCGCGCCCGACGACCCGGCGCCCGCGCCGGGATCGCCAGCGTGACTCACGCCGAAGCCTCGACCCGCGCTCCTCAGGCCTCGGCCTTGGTCTTCAGCACCTTGCGACCGCGGTAGAAGCCGGTCGGGCTGACGTGGTGGCGCAGGTGGGTCTCGCCCGTCGTCGGCTCGATCGCGGTGCTCGGCTTGTCGAGCGCGTAGTGCGCGCGATGCATGCCGCGCTTGGAAGGCGACTTCTTGTTCTGCTGGACGGCCATGAAAATCTCCTGAAGCCCGCGCGGCGGGCGGCGCGACGAAAGGCCGCCCGTGAGAGGGCGGGGTCGCGGAAAAGCCCATGATTATAGCAGCGGCAATCACGCGGCCCCTCGCGTCAGTTGGGTCGGGAGCCCTGCTTCAGCGCGGCCAAGGCGGCGAACGGATGGTCGGCCGAAGCGGCTGGCGGATCCTCGCCGACCAACCCGAGCGGCAGCGGTTGCGGACAGACCTCGTGGCGCGGCACCAGCGGCAAGGCGAGCAGCAACTCGTCCTCGATCAGCGCCGGCAAGTCGAGCACCGGCGTCAGCGCCAGCACGTCGTCGTCGTTCTCGGCGTCGAGCGCCGCCGCGGTGTCCTCGCCGTCGACGAAGAAGATCCGGCGCTCGGCGCGAAGCGGCAATCGCATCGGCTGCAGGCAGCGCTGGCATTCGAGGCTGACTTCGGTCGACGCCGTGACCCACAGCGACGGCTGCACGCCGGCGCCGGCCAGCAGACGCCGTTCGCCGTCGATCTGCCAGCGCACGCCGGGGCGCGGCGAGTCGGCGGCGGGCGCCAGCGTCGCTGACCGAAGGCGCGGCAGCGCCTCGGCGGCGAACTCGCCCGCGAGCTCGCCGGCGGCGGCGGCAAATGCAGCGACATCGAGGCGGCGCGGGTCGAATTCGCGGCTGGCCATCGGCCCAGTGTAGGCCGACCGAGGGCGCGAGCGCCGCCATGGAGAATGAGGGGATGCCCGCGCGCCGACTGGTCCTCGCTTCGACGTCGCGCTACCGGCGCGAGCTGCTGGCGCGACTGCGCCTGCCCTTCGACGTCGAGGCGCCCGCGATCGACGAAACTGCCCGCGCCGGCGAGACCCCGGCGCAGACCGCAGTCCGGCTCGCGCTTGCGAAAGCGGCCGCCGTCATGGCGCGCGACCCCGAGGCCGTCGTCGTCGGCTCCGATCAGGTCGCCGACCTCGACGGTCACGGCGTCGGCAAGCCCGGCGATCACGCCCGGGCGACTGCCCAGCTGCGCGCGATGCGCGGCCGCACCGTCGTCTTCCAGACCGCGGTCGCCGTCGCCTGCGGCGCGACCGGGTTCACCGAAGCCGCGCTGGTGCCCGTCGCCGTCCGTTTTCGCAACCTCACCGACGCCGAGATCGAGCGTTACCTGCGCGCCGAAACGCCGTACGACTGCGCCGGCAGCGCCAAGATCGAGACGCTCGGCATCGCTCTCGTCGAGAGCGTCGGTGCCGACGACCCGACCGCGCTGGTCGGACTGCCGCTGATCCGGACCTGCGAGCTGTTGCGCCGCGCCGGCATGGATCCGCTCGCCGATCCGATGCACGCCGACGACGATCGATGAGCGGCACGCTCTTTCTCGTCCCCAACGGGCTCGACACCGGCACCGCCGACGCGGCGGCCGACCTGCGTGAGCGGTTGCCGCTCGGGACGTTGCGCATCGCGGCGCGGCTCGACCATTGGCTGTGCGAAAACGCGAAGACGACACGGGCGTTTCTGAAGCGTGTCGATCTCGCGTGCAAGCTCGCGCGCCCGCTCCAGGAGATCGAGATCGTCGAGTTGCCGCGACCGCCGAAAGGGCGTCCCGATCCTTCGCCGTTCGACGGTTCGCGATTACTCGCGCCGGCGCTCGCCGGCAGCGACCTCGGGCTCGTCTGCGAAGCAGGGCTTCCCGCAGTCGCCGACCCCGGTGCGCAGCTGGTGGCGGCGGCGCACGCCGCAAACCTTCGTGTCGTCGCCCTGCCCGGCGCGAGCTCGATCACCCTCGCCCTGGCCGCGAGCGGGCTGAACGGCCAGAGCTTCGCGTTCGTCGGCTACCTGCCGATCGAGACCGAGGCGCGCAACGCCCGCGTCCGCGAGCTCGAATCGATCTCGCGCCGCCTCGCGCAGACGCAGGTCGCGATCGAGACCCCTTATCGCAATCCCGCCCTGCTGGCCGCGTTGGTCGCGCAACTGCAGCCGACGACAGTGCTTGCCGTGAGCGTCGGCCTGACGCTGGCGAACGAATCGACGCGCAGCACGACCGTCGCGCGCTGGCGCGCCGAGCCGGGCAGCGTGCCTGCCGACGTCCCGGCGGTGTTCGCCTGGCTCGCCCGCTGAGGGGCGACGCTCAGGTCTCGGCGGCGGCGGGAACCTTGCCGCCGAACAACGCGGCGACCTTCTTCTTCGCCTTGATGTTGGCCGAGACGCGGCCGGCCGGCACCGGGGGCTTCTCCCACGACGGCTCGGCCATGACTGCCGTCGGCTCGTAGGGCCGGTCGAAGAACGGATCGTTGCTGCGCGCCGGCTCGCGCGACTGGCCGTACGGCGCGCCGCCCGAGCGCGACTCGCGCGATGCGCGCGCGGCGCGGATGTCGCCCGATTCGCGCGGCGACTCGTCGTCGTCGCGGCGACGAACGCGTTCGCGCGGCGGCGGCCGGCGGTCGTCGTCGAACTCGAACGGCTCGATCTCGATCTTGCGGCCGAGCAGCTTTTCGATGTCGGCGACGAGGCGTCCGTCCTCGCGCGCGACGAGCGTGATCGCCAGGCCCGAGGCACCGGCACGCGCGGTGCGGCCGATCCGGTGCACGTAGTCCTCGGCGTTGAATGGAACGTCGAAGTTGAAGACCGCGGGCAGATCGACGATGTCGAGCCCGCGCGCGGCGACGTCGGTTGCGACGAGGACATCGACCTCGCCCTTCTTGAACGCCTCGAGCGCCTTCAGCCGCTCGTCCTGCGACTTGTCGCCGTGCAGTGCGTTGGTGCGCAGGCCGTCGCGCTCGAACGAGCGTGCCAGCCGGGCGCAGCCGATCTTCGAGTTGACGAAGACGAGTGCTTGCGTGATCGAGCGTTCCTTCAGGAGCTTCAGCACCGCACGCCGTTTGT